>CAZCGA010000001.1:0-48805 GCA_964498075.1 uncultured Binatia bacterium (SeqCode)
GTACTTCTCCCACACCCGCGTGCAGAACCCGCGCGCCAGGTAGTACGGGAACGTCAGCAGAATGCGGTTGACCCGTAACGACGACGCCTCGTCGCCGTAGTGGGCCTCCAGCGGCACGTCCTTGACCCGCAGGTTGAGGATGTTGAGCTGGATGAGCATGTCGTTCTCGAAGAAGAAGCCGCGCGACAGCCCGTCGAGGTTGAGGCGCCGCAAGCTTTCCGCCGTGGCGGCGACGTAGCCGTTCTGCGGATCGAAGATGTGCCAGTAGCCCGAGGCCAGCTTGGTGAAGAACGTCATCACGAAGTTGCCGAGCAGCCGATGGCGCGGCATCTGCCGGAGCGCCGCGCCGTGCAGGAAGCGGTTCCCCTTCGCGTAGGCGTACCCCTCGCGTGCCAGCGGGTCGAGCAGCGCGCCGACCTTCGCCGGATCCATCTGCCCGTCGCCGTCGATCTTGACGATCAGCTGCGCCCCCATCTCGAGGGCGCGCCGCATCCCCGTTACCGTTGCACCGCCAACCCCCTGCCGGACCGAGTGACGAATGACCTGCACGCGCGGGTCACCTACGGCCGCCGCCACGGCCGCCGTATCGTCCGTGCTCTGGTCATCGACGACGACGATCAGGTCGACGCACTCGGGCATGCGCCGCAACACGTCGCCGACGTGCGCGGCCTCGTTGAGGGCGGGTACGACGGCGGCGACCTTATGTCCGGCGTACATCCCCCACCTTACCCTTCCACACGTTGCGGCGTCGGACCCAGCCCGTCGCCGGGGAATGAATTCCCCGGCTGAGTGGATGAAAAGTCCCCTGAAAGGGGACTCCAATCCTCGTGTGCAGTCGGCTTCAGCCGACTTCGTTCCCCTGAGCCGGGGAATTCCATTCCCCGGCGACGGCGAGCGCACCGACGTTTCGCGTCTATCGACAGCCCCTTCAGGGGACTTTTCGGCGACTCAGCCGGGGAATTCCATTCCCCGGCGGCGGACAGGCTGCAACCTTGCAACCGTGCTCGCGCGACAGTCGACGGTCTCCCGGAGCCGGGATTCACTGCACTCCACATGACGGCGATGAACTCTACTCCGAGGCGGCATCGTTGTGAACCGGTTGCAGCCGCGCGAAGCGCACCAGCTCCCACTGATTCGTCGTCGAACGCCGCCA
This sequence comes from uncultured Binatia bacterium (SeqCode), assembly GCA_964498075.1. GTDB lineage: Bacteria > Desulfobacterota > Binatia > HRBIN30 > HRBIN30 > CAZCGA01. The sequence goes on from CAZCGA010000001.1 coordinate 1,154, forward strand.
GCGCAGCTGCGCGCCGGGCTCTTCGATGGAGCGGAAACGCGCCTGCACCGTCACGACATGCGACCCGGCGTCGAGTCGCACGCCTTCGCGAATCGGCTGCCCGTCGATCGCCGCGTCGATCTCGCCTTGCCGCACTTCGGGCGCGACACCGTATACGCCCGATTGTCCGACGGTCCACGTGCCCTCCCATTCCGCCCGACAGGGCGGTGTGCCTTCACGGGCCACCGGCGCGCGGCACACATCGGGGAACAGGCCATAGCTGATCACCGGCTCCATGCGGTCCACCAGCGGCTCCGTGTCCGTGCCACGGAAGTACCGGGCGTGCGCGCCGCCCTGAAAGCCATCCGGATCCACAACCGATGGGATGGTGCACGCCGTGTAACGCACTGGCGGATAGTCGGACGACCGCGGGTCGACCTCACACGAAATCCCACGGAACCGCTCGCGCAGCAAGCGCACCAAGCCCTCACGGTCGAACGGCTCTTGGATCAGCACACGCAAGTCGCGTCCCGTCCACGGTCCGCGCTCTCCGGTCAGAATGGGCAGCAGGTCGGAAGTGACTTGCCCGGAGATGCGGTCGCCGCGCCACCACTCGAAGTCGCTCGGCAGGAAGACGTTCGGCACGTCGGTCACCATAACGACGTAGGCGCCGTCCGGCATGGCGTGGAGGTAACGGAGGAGCACGGTATGGCGGTTCTGGTACGCGCCCAGCACCTGGGGATCATGCATCATGATCTGGAAGTACACGCGGTAGTTGTCGGCCAAAGAGAACCCCGCCGCGGCCACGGCCAGCACAACCAGGACGGCGCGCGCGCGCTTCCCGAACCGCGCCGTCACCACCTGCGCCAGACGATCCACGACGAAAGCAATCAGTACGAAGATCAGCGCAATGATCCCGCCCAGACGGCGGATGTCATAGTTGTGCACGAGCACCGTCCCCGCCACGAACAGGAAAATGAATATCCCGGCGAAGTAGCCCTGGAAGCGGTGCCGGCCCCAGACGACCGCGTAGGCCAGCCCCACCGTGAGCAACACCGAGGTCAGCGGATCAATCATCGGCGCCAGCGGTGGGATGGACGGGGTGACCTCGTGCCCGGGGTAGTTGAACAGCGAGACCGCTTCACGGAAGCGCGCGGTGAACACCTTGGCCCCGGAAGAGTAGTAGGCCCGGTCCTGCGCCGAGCGACGGGCGGCCTCGACGAAGTACGACGGCTCGCCGCGCAGCAGGACCGCCAAGGGGAGCGCGGTCGCTGCGTAGGTCACGACGGCCACCAGCAGTCCCGCGACCTGAGCGGTGACGACGCGCCGCGCCGCGCTGCGGGCCTCCTGACTCACCGCGCGGCGCCAGTCCAGCAGGTGCGCGAGCACACTGATGGCAAAGAAGATGAACACGAACAAGCTCGTCCCGCGATATCCCGCGTAGGCGTACAGGGTGCACGCCGTCAGGAAGCCGATCCACGGATACGAGGACAGGCGGCGCTGGGTGTGCGCCCGCATGCAAAGGAAGAAGATCAGGATCACCAACGGCGCCGGTGAGAAGACCGGGTGCGCGCAGCGGCCGTTGATCAGGTCCCACCGGCACATGGCAAACAGCGCCGTGGCAAACAACGACGCCGCCGGCGACACCAGCTGGCGGAGCAGCAGGTGGAGCGGAATCATCGTCAGACCGCTCACCACCGTGAACGGGATGCGCAACGCGGTGATGCTCACGCCAAAGAGCGCGAAGGACGCCACCGCCATCCACCGGTCCAGCAGGAACTCCCACGGCCGCTGCCCTTCGAGGAGCATGTGGTGCGCCACCAGCCCCGTCTGCGGCTCCTCCACGGCGCAGAAACCGTCGGGGGGTGGGTAGGTATCGTACTGGTAGAAGCGCAGGAAGAAGCCGAGCAGGAGGACGGCGAGAAACAGCCAGCGCTCCCAGCCCGCCATCGGCAGGGTGGCATCGCCTGCGTGGTGTTCGTCCCAGACAGAGAGCCCCAGGCTCACGAGCACGACGCCGGCCACGAACAGCGGCGCACCCAACTCGAAGTTCCCGCTCCAGCTCGCCGCCAGGAGATACACCGCGAACGCGAGTGCCGCGAGCCCAAGCACACCGAAGGTCACCCCGAGCACGCGGCGCATCCGCCGCCCCCCGGGCGCTGCAACGCTACCGGCCGCCTCCGCAGCTGCCGCAGCCTGCGGCTTGCCGAGCAAGATGGCGGCGACGACGGCACCGCCGACCAGCAGCGTCATGGCGTCGGCCCATCGCTGCCCTCTGGCGATGTCCCAACGCGCCGCGCCGCTCACCGCCAGCGCAATGAGGACCCCGATGAGGCGCAGCCACGCGACCCACGATCGTCCGGCCGGTGCGCCCGCGCTCATGTCGCCTTCAGGGGCAAGATCGCCAGCACGTTGTCCGCCGGCAGGACGTGCTCAACGACCGCAAAGACCGGGAGCGCCGCGGCGCCCGCGTAGCGCGTCAGCATGTCGAACCCACCCTCGGCTCGATCCATGCGCGCGCGGTGCAACGCACCGCGCAGCGAGAAGCTGCGTAGCCGTTCGATACGCACCGGCTCGAAACCGGCGCGTCGCGCCAAGGCCGCGATGCCGCGGCGGCTGTAGTAGAACAGGTGCGGGTACGGATAGCGGACCTGAAACACGCGGGTCAGTGGCGCCGCGATGCCCAGCTGGTGGAGCAGCCGCGCGAGCCGGAAGACGAACCCGTCCGCAACCGGCAGGGACAGTACCACGTGACCGCCGGCGGCGAGACGCTCGCGACAGGCCCGCAAGACGGCCGCCGGCTCGGGCAGGTGCTCGAAGACGTCGTTGAACGTAATGAAGTCGAACGGTCCCCAGTCGGCCGGCAGATCGCGCGGGAAGAAGCCCTGCACGACGCGCACCCCGGCCGCCGGTACCTGGCGGATGCGCCCGAAGAAGAACGCGTCGGGCTCGATGCCGTAGCACTCGCAACCGGCCGCCCTTGCCGCCTCGATGAACCAGCCGTTGGAGCACCCCACATCGAGCAGCTTCCGCCCGGCCAGCGGCGTCAGACGCGCCAGGCGCCGCAAGATGCGGGCGTAGTTCGCCAGACGCAATGGCCGGAACGCGCCTTCGAACTGGGTGCGATCGAGCATGAATGCGTCGTGCTTCTCCGGCCTGAGCTGCAGCTCGTAGATACCGCACGCGGCGCAGCGCACGACCGCGTGCTCCGCGAGATCGAAAATGCGCGCGGCGCCCGTCGCGCACCCCGCCGGGCAGGGAATTGCCTCACTCTCCCTTGCCGCCCGCTTTGCGGCGATCCCTCCGTCGCTCATGCTCAGACTCCAGCGCCCTCTCTTGCTAACAAGTTCACAGCGTCCTGTCACCGTCCGGCGAACGCCGTCCCGAACACCGCGACTCGGCCGTCTCACTTCCGGCGGTACAGCACTCCGAACGCATCGGAGAACTGTTCTGCGTACGACTCCGCGATCATGGTGCCGAACATGGTCTGATCGCCGCGCTCGATGCGGTCCTTCATGCCGCGCCACATGTAGATGAAGCTCGGCCGGCGATCGAGCGCGGTCTGCATGGCGTGCGGTTCATCGGGGCTCGGCGAGCTCGGGTAGAAGCATCGCATCATCGGCGGCATGCCGGCGTAGACGTAGATGTCGAACGGCTCGTCCTGCACGAGCAACGTGTCGCCCGGCCGCGCGACCTCGCGAATCCGCGTACCGATGCGCCGCGCGCGCGTCTCCATCGGTACGGCCTCCGGATGCCGCCGCGGCACGTAACTCCCCCACCAGATGCCGCCGTAGAGCACCACTGCGAGCGCCAGCCCGCAAGCGGCCCGGGTACCCGGCGCAACGAACAGCTCGGCCACGGGGATCTCGAACGCCATCCCGGCGGCGAGGGCGAGGGCGGGAAAGAACAGGATGAGATAGTGCTCCTCCGAGCGCGGCCCGATCACCACCGCCACATACGACGAAGCCAGCCACAGCCACACGACAAGCACGGGGCGCGACGGCCGGGCCAGCGTCAGCACGAGCAACAACGCGAGAGCCGCGGTGAACGGCCACATCGTTGCGAGACGGGCGCCGGCCACGACCAGCCGCGAGGTTTGCCGCCCGGGAACGCCCAGCCACGCGGTGACGTCACGTACTCCTGCATAGGCCGCCGCGTCGGCGACCACCGCGTGATAGAACGCGCCCACGGCCTTGTACCAGGCGAAGTACGCCACCACGAGACCGACGATGAGTACGAAGCCGGCGACCGCAAGCGCCGCACGCCCCAGCAGGTATCGGAGTCCACGCCAGCCACGACCGGGCGCATCCCACAACCAGAGCTGCGCGATCAGCGGCAAGCCCCAGAAGATCGCCGGTTGCTTTCCCAACACGGCCAGCGCCCAGCACGCACCACTCCCCACCGCCCACCACCATCGCGGCGAACGCTGGTGGGCCACGGCACAACCCAGCATCGCGGCGCCGAACACGGCCGCCAGGATTTCGGTGTTTGGAAGGACGACCTGCCACGGGTCGGCAAGGAACAAGGTCAGCAAGCCGAGCGACGCCAGCGGCGCGGCGACAGCGTATCCGGCAGCGCGCAGACCGCCATAGAGCGCAAAGACGCCCACCCCGATGAGTCCGACCAGCACGTGCCACAGGCCTTCGGGGGTGTAACCCCAGAACCGGAAGCCCAGCCGCAGGACGGCGTAGACGAGCGGCGGCTTGAAGTCGTACAGGTCGCGGTACGGGATGAATCCGTCTGGCCAGAAGCGCGCGATCACTGCGTAGATCTGCACGTCGCGGCCGAAGAATTCGTGCCACGCGATCGCCGTGCTCGCGTCGACCAGTAACCACAGCAGGATGAGCGGGCACAGCGCCTCGACGATCACTCGACCGGCGGCACCACGCCAGCGCCGGAGGCCGAAGCCGCGCTGGTTCATGGGATGTCAGTAGGCGCGGGGACGTCGGCCGGCACCAGGACGGCGACGCATTCGACGTGCTCGGTCTGCGGCAGCAGATCGAACGGCTGCACGTGGATGGGGCGATAGGTGTGGGCGGCAAACCAATCGAGGTCACGCGCCAGCGTCGCCGGGTCGCACGAGATGTAAACGACACGCCGCGGCTCGCAGGCGACGATGGCGCTGCGCGTCGCCGCGTCTACACCCTTGCGCGGCGGGTTGAGTGTCACCACGTCCATGCGCGGCAAGCGTTGCGCCAGCGCGGGCAACACAGTAGCGACCTGCCCACACTGGAAACGCACGTTGTGGAATCCGTTCAGCCGGATGTTCTCCTTCGCGTCCGCCACTGCAACCGGCGATTCCTCGATGCCCACCACCAGCTTCGCCGCGGTCGCAAGGTGGAACGTCAGCGCACCGATGCCGCAGTACAGGTCGACGCACACTTCATCGGCGGCCGGCGCCGCCCAACGCAGGGCGTGCTCGTACAGCTTGCGGGCCACCGGAATGTTCGCTTGCAAGAATGCCCCCGCATGGGTCTTCAGCTTCAAGAAACCCAGCCGCTCGATGAGCGCGGTCTCCGGGGTCAGCGGCACGAACTCCTCGCCCATGATGACGTTGCCGGGCGTCGTATTGACGTTCTGCACCACACTGGCGACGCCGCGCAGCTTGCGGAGCGCTTGGACCAGCTGGCGTGCCTGGGGCAACGAGCGTTCACGAGTGACGAGAATCACCTGCGCCGATTTTGTCCAGCCACTGACGCGGAAGATCACGTAGCGGAGCGACCCCAACTGCGTGCGTTCGTCGTAAGCGAGAATGCCGGAGCGTTCCAACACCTGCCGGACCGGATCGAGGACGCGTGCGATCAACGGGTGATGTACGGGGCACCGACTGATGTCGACGACTTGATGCGTCCCGGGACGATAGATGCCGAGAAGCAGCCCGCGCCCGACGCGGCGCGCCACCAGCTTGGCTTGATTGCGATAGCCGAACGCGCTCGGCGAGCCGATCACCGCCGGAATCTCGAGCCCCGTCAGACTCGCATACGGATGGAACGCTGCGGCCACGCGCTCGCGCTTGAGCCGTAGCTGCTCGCCATAGGCGTGTCCGATGAGTGTGCAGCCGACGCACTGCGGGAAGTGGGGACACGGCTTGCGCCGCTCTGCCGAGCCGACCGGTAGCGCGGGCGTAGGGGACATGCGGTTCGGCTAGCATCACTGCCGATCGGGGACAACTCGCGCCAACGAGAGAGCACGGTGATTGACCGCCCGGCGGCCCCACGCTAGGTGCCTATGCGGTGCGCTGTGCAGGGTCCGGTGATGTCATGACGAGCCGGAGGGCGTGTGGGGTCGAGGGGTAGATGGCCGCGGCGCTCGCGACCGCGATAGTCTTGGGATACGCCGGTTCACTCTGGTGGCTGCTCCGACGCGAGTCCGCCGCGCCGTTGGGTGGCCTCGTCGTGTTGTGCGCCGTCGCGCTCGGCCTGCGCCTGGCATGGTACAGCGACTACCCGCGGGGGCTGTATCAAGACGAGCCGCTGTTCCTGCAGGTCGCGATGCGCGCCCTGCGAGACCACCGCATTTTCGGGGAAGCACAAGCGGTAGGGGTACCGGCCCTCTTGGGTTCCCTGTTCGAAGCGCAGCTGGTGCCGTTCGTCGGCGCCGGGCGCTGGGCGATCCGTTCGTACTCGATGGCGACCAGCGTGCTGGCCGTCGCGGCGGCGTTCGCGTTGGCGCGCGCCGTTGGGTTGCGGCGACTGCCGAGTCTCGCCGCGGCGGCATTCGTCGCCGTGCTGCCGTGGTCGGTCTTCTATGGCCGCATCCACTGGGGGGGCGAGTTGGTTTTGCATCAGCTGCTGCTGCTCGCCGCCCTGGCGCGGCTCATCTGGGGAGGCGGAAGCTGGGCCGAGGTGGCCATCGGCAGCTTCGCCCTGTGCCTGCTCGTCTATGACTACTGGGCGGGGCACGCCATGCTGGGCATGCCGCTGGTGGCAGCGGTCCTGGCGGTCGGCTACCGGCGCTGGTTGTGCGTGTGCATTCTCGCGGTGGCGGTCGCCGCGCAGATCGCGTACTTCAACACCCATCCACCGCCGCAGTGGAACTTCCGGAGCCTCGCGACGCGTGACCTGTCGTCGCAACCGACGACCGTGCCGCAACGTCTGCTCCAGACCCTCGACACGTTCCTACGGCCGTCCGCCTACAACTACCTCGCCAGCATCCAATCGGCGGCCCTGCATCCGCCGCTGTTGCTGCTCCTCGCCGCCCTCGGGTTGGGGCTGGCGCTGGTGACAGCGCCGCGCCGCGGGCTGTTTCTCGCTGCCGGCTTCCTGGGAGGGCTGACGCCGGCGCTGTTCACCAGCGGGCCGCCGAGCACGCATCGCATGCTGATGGGCTTCGCGTTCGTGACGCTGGCGGCGGCGACGGCGCTGGACGCGGTCCCCTGGCGGCGTTGGCGCACGCCACTCATCGTCGCCGTCGTCGCCCTGATCGGCGTGCACAGCGTGCGGCTCTACTTCTCTCCCGAGTTTTGGCCGCGCGACACGCGCAAGCTCTTCGATTGGGAGCGCTCCGAGGTGGTCGATGCCCTGCCGGCGCCGCCGCATCCATTCCTGGTGGTGACACCGCAGTTCGGCGAGTTCATGTTGCCACACGCCCTAGTGGATCGGAACCAGGAGCGACTGTCGGTGGAGAACTGGTATCCGCCGCGGCATGACGCCGTGCTGTACGCGTTCGAGTGGCGAGCCGGCCCGCTGCAGTCCTTCTATGCGGATCTCTTCGGCTGGGCACGCCTGCAGACCTTCGGGCGCGGTTTCCTGGTGCGCCTCGAAGCCACAGACTGGTCGTGGCTGCGAGTACACGGCTGGGCCTACACGTCGCGCTGCAACGGCGACGTACTCAGCGGTCAGGTCCCGGCGCTGTTCCAGCCGGGGTGGATGTTCCAACAGCAGATCAGCCGCTGCTTCGGCACCGCGACGACGCATACCTGGCGGGGCCGATGGAACGGGCCGGCAACGCCGTTACAGCTGTACTTTTCGGGGACAGTTACCATCGACACCGGTGCCCAGATCCTGACCGACTCCGGCTTCGAGAAAGTCCTGCACTTCGTTGCGCAACCCGACTCGGTGCTGACGATCCAGATCGAGAACTTGCCCACCCAGACGCTGCTGGCCGAGGTACTGGATCTCAACGGCGACGCGCCGCGCTGGTCGTCGGTGAGCCCGGTCGACATCAGCGACTGCGGGAGCTTCACGGCACGCAGCCGCTGACGATCGAGCGCGATCAACTCGCAGCGGACCGGCCGCGTCGATAGACGCCGCTGCGGCCGCCGCGCTTTTCCATCAGCGCGATGTCGCTGATCACCATGCCGCGGTCGACCGCCTTGCACATGTCGTAGATGGTCAGCGCCGCCGCACTGACGGCGACGAGCGCCTCCATCTCGACGCCAGTCTTGCCGGCGACCTTGGCGTGTGCCTCGACCTGCAAGACGCCCGGGCCGAGCACCGTGAAGTCGACCGCCGCCACTTCGACGGGCAGTGGGTGGCAGAGCGGGATCCACTCTGCGGTGCGTTTCGCGGCCATGATGCCGGCGATGCGCGCCACGGCGAACACCTCGCCCTTGGCGATCTGGCCGCTGCGGATGAGGCGCAACGTCTGCGGCCGCATGCGCAGGATGCCGCGCGCCACGGCCTCACGCTGGGTGACAGGCTTGGCGCTGACGTCCACCATGCGCGCCCGTCCCTGTGCGTCGACATGCGACAGCCGCGCCCCCTGCGCTGCCTTGCTTCTGCGCTGTGCCGCCACTATAAACCTCGACACCGATGCCACATCACAAAGTCATCATCATCGGCTCGGGTCCGGCGGGTCTGACCGCGGCGTTGTATGCGGCGCGCGCCAATCTCGAACCGATCGTCATCGAAGGCTCCCAACCCGGCGGCCAACTTACTATCACGACTGACGTGGAAAACTATCCCGGCTTCCCGGAGGGGTTGCTGGGACCCGATATGATGGAGCTGTTCAAGAAGCAGGCGGAGCGCTTTGGAACCAAATGCATCTACGGCGACGTCGCCAAGGTCGACGTCAACCGCCGCCCCTTCACGCTCGACGCCGGCAAGGAGCGCTACACCTGCGACGCGCTCATCATTGCCACCGGCGCTTCGGCGAAGCTCATGGGGATCGAGTCCGAGAAGCGGCTCATGGGTCATGGCGTATCCGCCTGCGCGACGTGCGACGGCTTCTTTTTCAAAGAGAAGGAAGTGGTCGTGATCGGCGGCGGCGATACCGCAGTGGAGGAGGCGACGTTCCTCACCAAGTTCGCGACCAAGGTGACGATCGTGCATCGGCGCAACGAGCTGCGCGCCTCGAAGATCATGCAGGACCGCGCCCGCAAGAATCCGAGGATTCATTTCGTCTGGGACTCGGTCGTCGAAGAAGTTCACGGCACGCCGGACGAGGAGGGAGTCACGGGCGTGCGTCTCAAGAACGTGAAGACCGGCGCGGCCACCGATTTCAAGTGTGACGGCGTGTTCGTCGCCATCGGCCATCAGCCCAACACGCAGCTCTTCAAAGGGCAGCTCGAGATGGACGCCAACGGCTACGTTCTCACGAAGGGTCAGTCGACCTACACTAACGTCACCGGTGTCTTCGCCTGCGGCGACGTGCAGGACCATGTCTACCGCCAGGCAGTCACTGCCGCCGGCTCCGGCTGCATGGCCGCCATCGACGCGGAGCGTTGGCTGGAAGCGCAGAAGTAGCAGTCATCACATCACGGGGTTCCCGACTCGAAGTCAACTGGCTATCAGATACCTACAACCGCACCGGCACGTCGCGCGCGGCGAGGTACTCTTTGCACTGGCGCACGGTGTACTCGCGGTAGTGGAAGATCGACGCCGCCAAGGCCGCCGTCGCGCCACCGGCGGTGAGGCCTTCGTAGATGTGCTCGAGCGTTCCGACGCCGCCGGAGGCGATCACCGGTACGTGCACGGCGTCGGCGATCGCACGCGTCAGTGCGATGTCGTAGCCTTCCTTGGTGCCGTCGCGGTCCATGCTGGTAAGCAGGATCTCGCCCGCGCCGTACGACTCCATCCGTCGTGCCCATTCCACCGCATCGAGGCCGGTCGGCGTTCGGCCACCGTGGGTGAAAACCTCCCAGCGGGCCGGGGTCGCCGGCGCGACGCGTTTCGCATCGATCGCCACGACGATGCACTGGCTACCGAACTTCTCGGCCGCGGCGCGTACGAAGTCCGGGTTCTGCACGGCGGCCGTGTTGATCGACACCTTGTCGGCGCCCGCGTTCAGCAGGTCGCGCACGTCCTGCAACTCGCGGACGCCGCCACCGACGGTCAGCGGCATGAACACCGTGTCCGCAGTACGCCCCACGACGTCCAGAATGATCTTGCGCCGTTCGTGCGAGGCGGTGATGTCGAGGAACGTCAGCTCGTCGGCGCCCTCTGCGTCGTAGCGCTGCGCGATCTCCACCGGATCACCGGCATCGCGCAGCCCGACGAAGTTGACGCCTTTGACGACGCGGCCGTCCTTGACGTCGAGGCAAGGGATGATGCGGCGGGCGAGCATGGCAGATACGGCTTATGGCGTATGGCCGATTGCTGGTTGGCCCTTCGCCGCTCGGATCGCATCGGGCAACCGCACCGCGCCCGTGTACAACGCCCGGCCGACGATCACCGCGTCGATCCCCGCGGCGCCGCAGGTCCGCAGCGCGGTGAGGTCAGCCAGCGAGCCGACGCCGCCCGACGCGGTGACCGGGATGTTGATCGCGTCGGCGATGGCCCGCGTGGCCGCAACGTTCACGCCTTGCTGCGTCCCGTCGCGACTGACGTCGGTGTAGATGACCCGGCATGCACCCATCTCCTCGGCCTGCCGCGCCAGCGCCACGGCGGAGGTATCGCTCGTCTCGGTCCAGCCCTGCACCGCAACCTTACCCTCGCGCGCATCGATGCCCACCGCGACCCGGCCCGGGAAGCGCCCGCAGGCCTCGCGCACCACCTCCGGCTGAGCGAGCGCGGCAGTGCCGAAGATCACACGATCGGCGCCGAGTGCGAGCAACTCCGCCGCCCGCGCGACGCTGCGCACACCGCCGCCCACCTCGATGGGGATCGGCAACGCGCCGCACAGCGCCGCGATCGCGACAGCATTCACCGGCTGCCCGCTCACCGCACCGTCGAGATCCACCACGTGCAAGTACTCCGCGCCTTCGCTGACCCACCGCTGCCCCATGGCCACCGGATCATCACCGTAGACGGTCGCAGCGCTCATCTCGCCACGCAGCAGCCGGACACACTTGCCGCCTTTCAGGTCAATGGCGGGGACTACGAGCATGCGAGCTTTCCGAAGTTCTCCAGAATCTTGAGCCCAACGCCTTGGCTCTTCTCGGGGTGATACTGCGTGGCAAAGACGTTGTCGCAGGCGATGGCCGAGGTGAACTCAACCCCATAGTCGGTGCGGGTCGCCGTGAGCGACGCATCCTTCGGCACGACGTAGTACGAGTGCACGAAGTAGACGAAGGCGCCCGCGTCGATGCCGCGCAGGTGGGGCGGATCCTGGCGCTTGCGGATCTGGTTCCACCCCACGTGTGGCACCTTCAAGCCCGGCGCGTCGGCGAAGCGGACGACGCGCCCCGGGAAGATCCCCAGCCCCGGTACGCGGCCGAACTCCTCGCTTTCGTCGAACAGCAGCTGCATGCCGAGACAGATCCCGAGGAACGGAGTGCCGCGTGTGATGACGCGGCGGACCGTGTCGACGAGAGCGTAGCTGCGCAGGTTGGCCATGCACGCCCCGAACGCACCCACGCCCGGCAGCACGACGCCACGCGCCCCTTCGATACGCTCCGGATCACGTGTCACCTCGGCCGCAAACCCGACGCGCTCCAACCCCTTCTGCACCGAGCGCAGGTTCCCCATGCCGTAGTCGATGATGGCGATGTCTGGCATATGGAGCTACAGCGACCCCTTCGTCGAGAGGACGCCCACCACACGCGGGTCCACCTGCTTGGCCTTGTCCAGCGCCCGTGCGAGGGCCTTGAAACCGGCCTCGATGATGTGATGCGGGTTGCGCCCCTGCACTTGGTTGAGGTGCAGGTTCATCCCGACCTGGTTGCTGAACGCCAGCAGGAAGTCATGGATGAGCTCGGTATCGAAGTTGCCCACGCGCACCTGCTTGATCTTGAGGTTGTAGACGAGGAACGGCCGGCCGCTGAGATCGACGACGCAGCTCACCAGCGCCTCGTCGAGCGGACAGGCGGCGTCGCCGAAGCGGCGAATGCCGGCCTTGTCGCCGAGCGCCTCGCGCAACGCCTGCCCGAGCGTCAGCCCGACATCCTCGACGGTGTGATGCTGATCGACCTCCAGATCGCCACGCGCCCGCACCGTCAGATCGAAGAATCCGTGACGCGCGAAGATGTCGAGCATGTGATTCAAGAACGGGATGCCGGTGTCCACCTCGGCCCGGCCGCGACCGTCGACGTTCAGCTCGATGCGAATGTCAGTCTCCTTCGTCGTCCGCGTGACCTGGGCGCGACGACCGCCGGCCGCCGGCCGGGCGACCAACTTCGCCGGTGATTTAGCGCGTGCCATTGCGTCCTCCCTGCAAACGTCTTCTGCTCTGACCCCCATTCGTGAAGCGGCAGCGCACCGCGGCGGCGTGTGCCTCGTACCCTTCCAAAGCCGCCAGGCGTTCGATGGCCGGCGCCAGACGGCGCAGCCCGTCCGCCGTGGCGGAGACCACGCTGGTCCGTTTGACGAAGTCATACACGCCGAGCGGCGAAAAGAAGCGTGCGGTACCGCCGGTGGGCAACACGTGATTCGGCCCGGCGACGTAGTCGCCCAGCGGCACCGGCGCATACGGTCCCAGGAACATGGCGCCGGCGTTGCGGATGCGGCGGGCCCAGCGCTCGGGGTCCTTGACCATCAGCTCGAGGTGCTCCGGCGCCACTTCGTCGGCCACCACCGCGGCCTCGGCGAGGTTGCGGACCACCACCAACGCGCCGCGACGGCGCAGGACGCGCGCGATGTCCTGGCGGCGCGGCAACAGGCGCAGCTGCCGGGCGATCTCGCGCTGCACGGCGACCGCCAGCCGCCGCGACGGCGTGAGCAACACGGCGCACTCGTCGCCGCTGCCGTGCTCGGCTTGCGCGAGCAGATCGGCAGCCACGTGGGCGGGCTGCGCGGTGCCGTCGGCGATGACCAGGACCTCGCTGGGACCGGCGATCTTGTCGATGTCGACGGTGCCGTAGACGATCTTCTTCGCCGCCTGCACCCACGCGTTGCCCGGACCGACGATCTTGTCCACCGCGGGGATCGTGTCGGTACCGTAAGCCAGCGCGGCGACGGCTTGCGCGCCGCCGATGCGGAACACCGTGTCCACGCCGGCGATGACGGCGGCAGCCAGGACCGCTGGGTTGAACCCGGCGCGGCCCGCCGGCGACAACATGATCACCTCGCGCACGCCGGCGACGCGCGCGGGAATCGCGTTCATGAGCACCGACGACGGGTAGGATGCGTGTCCACCCGGGACGTACACGCCGACGCGCTGCAAGGGCGTCACCCGCTGGCCGAGGCGCAAGCCGAGCGGATCGCTGTAGCTCCACGACCGCACGGCCTGGCGCCGGTGGAACGCGGCAATGCGTCGCGCCGCCAGCCGCAAAGCGCGCAACGCGGCGGGCGCGACAGCGCGCTGCGCCGCCGCCATCTCCGCGTCGCTGACCCGCAGCTGCGCCGGCAACAGGGTCACGCCGTCGTAGCGCCGCGTCAGCTCGATGACCGCGCGGTCGCCGCGCCGGCGGACCGCGTCGACGATCCGACGCGCTTGCATCTCGACCGCAGCGCTCGTATCCGCGCCGCGTTCCCGAATGGCTGCAAACCGGCGGCTGAAATCCGCGTCGCGGGTCGAGAGTAATCGAATCTCCATCGCCCTACCCGCGCGCTTCCTTGACGCGGCGGATGTCCGCACCCAGCGCGGACAGCTTGTCTTCGACGCGCGTGTAGCCGCGGTCGAGGTGATAGACGCGCGACACCTCGGTCACTCCATCGGCGGCCAAGCCCGCCAGGATCAGGCACACACTGGCGCGCAGGTCGGTGGCCATGACCGGCGCGCCGCTGAGCATCGCCACGCCGCGCACCATGGCACTGTTGCCCTCGACCTTGATGTCAGCGCCCATGCGATTGAGCTCCAGGACGTGCATGAAGCGGTTCTCGAAGATGGTCTCTGAGATGACGCTGCGGCCGTCGGCGAGCGTCATCAGCGCCATCATTTGCGCCTGCAGATCGGTGGCGAAGCCGGGATACGGCATGGTCTTGACGTCGACGCTGTGCAGCCGCCCGTTGCTGGTCACCCGCACGCCCTCGTTGTCTTCCTGGACGTCGGCGCCCGCCTCGCGGAGCTTCAGGATGACGGCGTGCAGATGATCGGCGCGCGCGCCGCGGACATAGACATCGCCGCCGGTCAGCGCGGCAGCCATCATGAACGTCGCCGCCTCAATGCGGTCGGGGATGACGGTGAAGTCGAGGCCGTGCAGCGCCGTCACGCCTTCGATGGTGATTATGTCCTCGCCGGCGCCGGTGATCTTCGCACCCATCGCCGTCAAGGCGCGCGCCAGATCGACCACCTCCGGCTCGCGTGCCGCCTGCTCGATGGTCGTAGTGCCGTTGGCCAATGCCGCCACCATCATCAGGTGCTCGGTCGCACCGACCGATGGGAAATCCAGGTAGAGGCGCGCGCCGTACAGTTGCTCGGCTTCCGCCTCGACGTAGCCGTGCACGATCCGCACGCGGGCCCCCATCTTCTGCAAACCTTCCAGGTGTAGATCGACCGGCCGGCTGCCAATGGCGCACCCACCGGGCGTGGAGACGCGGGCGCGGCCGAAGCGCGCCAGCAACGGCCCCAACGACAGGAAAGACGCCCGCATTGTCTTGACGAGATCGTACTGCGCCTCGAGGCGCGCCAGGCGTTCCGCTTGTACGCAGACGTCGTCGCCTTCGGTCTCGACGCGCGCACCCAGATCCGCCAGCAGCCGCAGCGTCGTGCGTACGTCCACCACCTGCGGCAGGTTGCGGAAGGTGCAGGGTTCCGGCGTGAGCAGTGAGGACAGCAGGATGGGCAAGGCCGCGTTCTTGGCCCCATCGACAGTGACTTCACCCTTCAGGCGGCGCCCGCCACGAATCAGTATCTTGTCCATGCCCTACCGTTGCGCCACCAACACGCGCGGAAGCCCCGCGTAGTCCGGACGGATCGTGACGGCCGCGAAGCCGGCCGCGCGTGCCAGCGCTGCCACCGCCGCGCCCTGTGCCATACCGATCTCCATGAGGAGGTGACCGTTCGGCGCGAGGTAGCTGGGCGCGTCTGCGACCACTCTGCGGACGACGTCGAGCCCGTCGGGGCCGCCGTCGAGGGCCTGCGACGGCTCCCACCGCAGCTCCGGCTGCACACACTCCAGCTCGGCGGATCCGACATACGGTGGATTGCAGACGATCGCGTCGAAGCGCACTCCGCCGACGGCGGCAAAGAGGTTGCTCTCGACGAAGCGGATACGGTCCGCCACTCCGTGGCGTCGGGCGTTTGCCGCCGCCACGTCCAAGGCCGCGGGGGAGATGTCGAGCCCCCACACCTGCGCGCGCGGCAGCTCATGCGCCAGCGCGACGGCGATGCAGCCGCTGCCGGTGCCGAGGTCGCAGATCGTCAGACTCGCGGTCGCCAGGATTTCGTCGACCAGCAGCTCGGTCTCCGGCCGCGGAATCAGCACGTCTGGTGTGACCGCGAAGGTGAGGGACCAGAACTCCTGGCGCCCGAAGATGTACTGCAACGGCTCGCGTGCCAGCCGCCGCGTCAGCATGCCTCCGAACGCGTCTCGACATCGCGGCGGTACGAGCTCACGGGTGCGGCTGTACAGGGCGGTACGGTCCAGACCACACGCGGCGGCCAACAGCACTTCGGCATCGAGACGGGGATTGCCGACGCCGGCGGCGGCCAGCGCCTGGGTCGCAGTCGCGATGACGGCGGCACAGGTCTCGGCCTGCCCGACTCTATCCGTCAGCGCTTCCATCAGCTGGCTGCCTTCAGGGCTTCGGATTGGTGATAGGTAATCAACGCATCGATCAGCGGCTCGATCTGTCCTTCGATGACCCGATCGAGCGAGTACAGCGTCAGGTTGATGCGGTGATCCGTCACGCGTCCCTGCGGGAAGTTGTACGTCCGGATGCGCTCGGAGCGCTCGCCGGTGCCCACCATGCTGCGCCGGCTCTGCGCCACCTCTGCCTGCTGCTCGGCCTGCGCGCGCTCCAGCAGACGGGCACGCAGGATCTTCAGAGCCTTCGACTTGTTCTTGTGCTGCGACTTCTCGTCCTGGCAGGCAACCACCAGGCCCGTGGGCAAGTGGGTGACCCGCACGGCCGAGTCGGTGGTGTTGACGCTCTGCCCACCGGGGCCGGAGGAGCGATACACATCGATGCGCAGGTCCTTGGCCTCGTCGATGTGCACGTCGACCTCGTCTGGCAACACGGCAACCGTCACGGTGGAGGTGTGGATGCGTCCCGACCCTTCGGTCTCCGGGACCCGCTGGACGCGGTGCACGCCACCTTCGAACTTCATTCGGCTGTACACGCCGCGTCCTTCAATCAGCGCGATGACTTCTTTGAAGCCGCCGAGGCCGGTGGGGCTGGCGCTCATCAGCTCGACACCCCAGCCCTGCTCCTCGGCGTAGCGGCTGTACATGCGAAACAGCTCGGCGGCAAAGAGGCTGGCTTCCTCGCCACCCGTTCCGGCGCGGATTTCGAGGATGACGTTGCGCTCATCGTTCGGATCACGCGGCAGCAGCAGACGCTTGAGCTCGTCTTCGACGGCGCCGAGCCGTTCGCGCAGCGCCGGCAGCTCGGCCTTGACGAGATCGCGGATCTCCGGGTCGGCCTCCTCCAAGAGGGCCTTGTGCCCTTCGATCTCCGCGGACAACTTCCTCCAGTCGCGATACCGGTGGACAATCGCTTCGAGATCCGCGCGCTCCTTGGAGAGCCGGGCGTAATCCTTCCGGTTGCCGATCGTCGCCGGATCGACCAGCGACGTCTCGAGCTCCACGTAGCGCTGCTCAACGTCTTCGAGCTTCTGGAACATACGGCCGTGACTCGGGCTCGTGACTCGTGCTCGTAGAGAAACCGAGACCAAAAAAAAGGGCGCAGGAGGTTGCCTCCCTCGCCCTTCTCATGCGTTCGATGCGGAAAGCGGCCGCGCTGCGGACACTATTGCTGCATACCGTACTTGCGCTTGAACCGTTCGACGCGACCGGCGGTGTCGACGAGCTTCTGCTTGCCGGTAAAAAACGGGTGGCAGCTCGAGCAAATTTCCACATGGATCGTCGGCACGGTCGACTGCGTCTCAATTACGTTACCACAGGCGCAGACGATCTTCGCCGCCTCATACTTCGGATGTATACCTTCCTTCATGGATGCATGCCTCGACCAGAGCGCGTTTTTATAGCACCCGCATTTGGTGGTCGCAAGGCGGACGGGAATACGATCGTGAATCGTGCTCGTGACTCGTGATTGGGCTCAGGGAGCCCTTCCCCGGCACGACTCTACGATCCCAACGACCGGACCGCCGCGACGGCGCGGCGCCAGCCCTGATGCAGTGCTTCGCGCTGCTCCGGGGCCATCCGCGGGCGGAAGACACGGTCCGGTTTGCGCATGCGCTCGAGTGCCGCTTCCGACTTCCACAACCCCGCGCCGAGGCCCGCGAGCAGCGCGGCACCCAGCGCGGTGGTCTCGACGACCTTTGGGCGGTCCACCGTGGCCCCGAGGATGTCGGCCTGGAACTGCATCAGGAAGTTGTTCGCGGCCGCGCCGCCGTCGACGCGTAACCCGGTGAGTGGCCGGCCCGATTCGGCGACCATCGTGTCGACCACGTCGCGGGTCTGATATGCCAGCGACTCCAAGGTCGCACGGACCACGTGCGCCCTGGTGACGCCGCGTGTCAGCCCGACGAGCGCGCCGCGCGCTGCGGCGTCCCAGTACGGTGCGCCGAGGCCGACAAAGGCCGGAACCAGATAGACACCGAGCGTCGAGTCGACCTGGCGGGCAAGCGCCTCCGACTCCTTCGCCTGCTTCAGCAGGCCGAGACCGTCGCGCAGCCATTGCACGGCCGCGCCGGCGATGAAGACGGATCCTTCAACGGCGTACGCCGGCCGGCCGTCTGCCGCGCAGGCCATCGTGGTCAGCAGCCCGCGCTGCGAATCGACGGCCTGATCTCCAGTGTACATCAGCAAGAAGCAGCCGGTGCCGTAGGTGTTCTTCACCAGCCCGGGCTTGAAGCACGCCTGCCCGAACAGCGCAGCTTGCTGATCACCGGCGATCCCGGCGATCGGGACCTCTGCGCCGAAGGCACGCGCGTCCGTCGTGCCCGCGACACCGGCGGACGGCACAACCTGCGGCAGGACGTCCGCCGGTACGTTGAGGAGGCGTAACAGCTCCGCATCCCATGTCCGCTCGCGGATGTTGAACAGCAGCGTCCGCGACGCGTTGGTGAAGTCGGTGACGTGGACCTTTCCCGCCGTGAGCTTCCAGATCAGCCAGCTGTCGATCGTGCCGAAGGCCAGGCGCGCCGCGCGCTGGCGCGCCCCCTTCACATGATCGAACAACCACTGCAGCTTGGTCCCCGAGAAGTAAGCATCGGTGACCAGGCCCGTTTTCGCGTGGATCGTCGCCTCGGCCCCGCTTGCCTTGAGCGCCTCGCAGATGGGCGTCGTCCGCCGATCCTGCCAGACGATGGCGCGGTGCACGGGCTTGCCGGTGCGGCGGTCCCACAGCACCGTGGTCTCGCGCTGGTTGGTGATGCCGATCGCGGCGATGTCCGCGGGTTTCAGCCGCGCGTTGCGCAGGGCGAGGCGGATCACCCGCTGGGTCACGCGCCAGATTTCTTCCGCGTCATGCTCGACCCAGCCCGGCTGCGGGTAGTACTGACGAAACTCGGAATAACTGCGGCCGCCGACCCGACCCGCCGCATCGAAGATCATCACCGTCGTCCCTGTGGTCCCTTGATCAATCGCCAGCACGTGACGACGCATCGCTCTTCCTCCCGGTTCGGCAAGCCCTTGGGGCGAGCTCCTCAGAGTCCCGCAACCGATGTCAGTGACGCAAACTTCGCCAGTCATTTTATTGCTTGGCAGCGATCCAAGCCTGTAGTAAAAGAGGTTCTTGCCACCAAATCGCAACAGGGGCAAACAACGGCGAGGGGGATAGGTATGCAAACTCGGTCCGGACCTGCAGTCGTCGTAGCCATGATGCTGTGCGTCACGCGCGCAGGCTTCGGGGTGCTCCTGCACGCAAACACCCTCGGCGACCTCTGCCCGGGTACGCCGAGTCATTGCCTTGTGACGGCCAAGTTTGCGGTCGCCAACGACATCACGTTCGACCTCGGCGGACGGATGCTCGATCTGGCCCCCTCCGCCCAACTCATCGGCGACAATGGCGCATCGTTTTCGTTCATCAACGCGAGCGCCATCACCCTCCAGAAGGGGTCGGTCGTGAGCATCATCGGAAAGGGCGTTTCTCCAGGGACGATGACCATCCAAAGCAATGGCGCCTGCACCTTCAGCGGAAGGATTCTGGCCAACGCCGCCGTGGCGGACAGTCTCGGCGGTGATGGGGGAGACCTATCGGTCACCTGCGTCGGTATCAGCGTGGAAGGAATGATCGAGGCCAAGGCAGCCGCGGACCCGCTCACGGGCGGCGGTCAGGGCGGAGGCATCTCGCTGGACGCCGGAACGGGGTCCGTGAGTATAGCCAAGGGCGCCAAGATTGATGCGCGCGGCAAAGGGGAAAGCGGCGGCACCGTTTCCATCGTCGGCGACGGATCCTGCTCGTTTGATGGCAGGATTCTTGCCAATGGCACGGTGGCGAATGGAGGAGGCGGCGGTGGCGGTGAGGTCTCGGCAACGTGCGGCGGCATCAGCTTCTCATCGGGCAAGATTGACGTCAGAGGTGCCGCAGGTCCAGTTGAGGGTGATGGCTTCGGCGGCACCATCCTGCTCGATGGCGGCACCGCGTCTATCACCGTCGCCAAGGGAGTGAAAGTCGACGCGAGTGCCAGGGGTGGTGACGCTGGCAGCATCACGATCTCAACCATCGGCCCCTGCACGTTCGACGCAAGAGTCCTGGCCAACACCACCGGCGTGGTGAGCGGCGTCGGCGGTAACGGAGGGGACGTGACGGCCGCGTGCATGGGCATCAGCCTCGGTGCATTCGCTCGAATCGAGGCGAAGGGACTCTCCGGCCCATTGGTGGAAGCGGGCGCCGGTGGAACGATCACCCTGGACGCGGCAGTGAATTCCGTGAGTGCCACGAACGGCGCAAAGCTGAATGCGCAAGGTGCCGGTGGCGGCGGCGGCAGGGTGATCGTGCTGGGCGGCGCCGACTGTCCGGTGAACGCCGTGATTGAGGTGGACAACAAGAAGCGCGGAGGCGTGACCGGGCTGGGCGGACAAGTCCAGCTCACCTGCGGCGGCAATGTCACGGTGGGCAAGAAGACCAGCGCGATGGGTTCCGCCAGGGGTGGCCAGATTGCCATCGAGGGATGCAATCTCACGATCGACACCCAAGGCGTGGTGAGCACCAACGGCCCGCAAGCGGGTGAGAACGACCTGACGGCACACAAGCAGCTCATGATCACCGGACACGTCCTCGCTGTCTCCTCGACCACCGCAAACAGTCCGGGGATCAACAAACTTCAGTACCGCGTGGGGGCGACGATTCCGAATGCGAACTACATCAAGCCTTCGACGGCTCCGACGCAGAATTTGTCGCTGACTCCGTGCCCGTGACTGGAGGGCGATACGAGCCCGTAACCTCTCCGAGCTGAATTGTTCCCGCAGCCGGCGGTCGCTAGAATGCCGTCGATGCGGGCGGCGCAGTTGATATTCGTTTCCGGAAAAGGCGGCGTCGGCAAGACGACGGTGGCAGCCGCGCTGGGTCAGCGTGCCGCCGAGCTGGGGCAGCGGACCTTGATCATCGAGACCGCAAACGACGGCAGCCTGGCGCAGCTGTTTGGGTACCGGAAGCTCGGGACGGCGCCGCAGCATCTACAGGCGCGGCTGGATGCCGTGCGCGTCGATGCGCGCCAGCTGGTGGAGGGATACTTCTCGCGGCTCTTGCGCTTCCAGTGGCTCTCGGACCGCCTGCTGTCGAGCAACACGTTCAACACGCTCACGGCGGCCGCCCCGGGAATCACGGAGTTCTTGCTGCTCGAGAAGATCCTCGGTTGGGTGGAGCCCGGCATGGGCGCGCGCCGGCGCGGCTACGACGCGGTCATCGTCGATGGCCCGGCGACGGGGCACGCGCTCAAGCTGCTGGGCACGCCGCGGCAGCTGGCCACCATGGTGCCCGGGGGACCGATCGGCAAGACCGCGCGCCAGCTGCTGGCCCTGCTCGGCGACTGTGAACGAACGCAGGTGATACTGGTCGGCGCACCCGAAGAAATGGCGGTACGCGAAACCATCGAGACGCACCAGGCGTTGGAAGGAGATCTGGCGCTGCACGTCGCCCGGCCGGTGATCAACCGGGTGTTCCCGCGCCACTTCACCGCGGTCGAAGCCCGGCTGCTGGAGCGCGACGACACCCTGGCCGCCGCACCCGTCCAGGCCGCGGCGCGTTTCGCCATTGCCTGTCGTCGCGAGGCCGAGCGACACGTCGCCCACTTGCGCCGCGCGCTTGGAGTTAGTCCCATCCTGCTGCGCGTGCTGTTCACCGCCGAGCTGCGCGCGGCCGACCTGCTGCCCTTCGGACGCACCCTTGGCCGGGTGGTGCTGGGTGACCGACAAGGTACGCATCGGGTGGCGACCGCGGCCGGCGCGGGACGGTGATCCGTGCGCGTCCGGTCGATCGACGATCTCCTCCACAAGCGCCTGATCATCTGCGTCGGCTGCGGCGGCGTCGGCAAGACCACCACCGCAGCGGCACTGGCGCTGGCCGGCGCCCTGCATACGCGCCGCTGTGCGGTGATCACGGTCGATCCGGCGCGCCGGCTCAAGGATGCGCTCGGGCTGGACGGCTTATCGGTCGACCCCCAGCGGGTCGAGGTCGACGCAACGGCACACTTCGACGCGCTGGCGCTCGACACCAAGCGGACCTTCGATGCGCTCGTCCAACGCTTCGCACCGAGCGCCCCCGCCGCGCAGCGCATCCTGGCGAATCGTCTGTACCAGGAGCTGTCGAACGGGCTCGCCGGCTCGGCCGAGTACATGGCGATGGAGAAGCTGCACGAGCTGGTGCACCTGCATCGCTATCAACTGCTGATCGTCGACACGCCGCCGAGCGCGCACGTCCGCGAGCTGCTCGCCGCGCCGAATCGGCTCACCAACCTGCTCGCCTCGCGCGCCGTCAGCGTGCTGCAGGCACCGGCGCGCCTCATCTCGGGGGCAGACTCCGCCCTCGGCCGCTTGACCCT
This sequence comes from uncultured Binatia bacterium (SeqCode), assembly GCA_964498075.1. Classification (GTDB taxonomy): domain Bacteria; phylum Desulfobacterota; class Binatia; order HRBIN30; family HRBIN30; genus CAZCGA01. Next base: position 23,501 of record CAZCGA010000001.1, read on the forward strand.
CTCGGCGTTGCTCAAGGCGCTGCGGCGCTGGACGGGGATGGATCTCTTGCAGGACCTGGCCGACTTCGTCTCCGGCTTCGAGCACATGATCGAAGGCTTCAGCCGGCGCGCCGAGGAGGTGAGTCGGCTGCTGCGCGCGCCCTCGACCGCCTTCGTGCTGGTCACGACCCCCGAGCCGCACACCGTCGAGACGACCATCGGCTTCCATCATGAGATGACGGAAAGCGGCTTCCCGGTGGCCGGGATCATCGCCAATCGGGTGCTGGCGTTCCCGCGCCTGCCTGACCCTGACGCGGCGACGGCCGGCTGGGAGGAGCCGCTACGTCGCAAGCTGCTGCGGAACTACGCCGAGCTGCATGAGCTGTCGCGCCGCGACCAGCGCGCGCTCCGGCATCTCTACGACGCCACGCAGGCACCCCTGCTTGCGGCCATTCCCGCGGTGAGCGACGCACCAACCTCTTTGGAGGGACTACAGCGATTCGCGCGGCTGTTGATGCCGTGAATCGTGTTCGTGCTCGTGTTCGTGGAGATGATGAGCCGCGTCGCCGTTCACGCCCTCGACGAGCACGAACACGAGCACGGCTCACGTCTTTTTCTTCCGCTCCTGCGCCGCCATGAGCCGATCGAGCTTCATGTTGAGGTTCACCAGGCTCCCCTGCAGGTGTTCGATCTTGACCAGGAGCTTATGGTAGTCGGCGCGCGTTGGCAGGTTGAGCAGGTGGAGCACCGTCTCCAGGTTCCTGTCCACGCGCCCCTTGGTTTGCGCGGCGCGCTTCACGACCTTCGTCAGACCGTCGGATACCCCGGGGCGTCCGAGCAGATCTTCGAGCGCTTGGGCGACGGTTTCCTCGCCGCGCTCATACATCCATTGCAGCAGGTTCTGCGACTCGCCCGAGGTCTTGGCAGACATGATTTTTCACTATAGTGAGGCAGCGCCGGAGGCGTCAACCGTATCGTGAGTCGTGCTCGTGACTCGTGCTCGTAAGAAGAAGACCGGGAGCCCCACACGCGATCTCCGGGCCAGGAGACCTTGGTGACCTGGGACGTGGTGCTCGGGTACTTCACCGGCTTGCGGCTGCTGACTGCGGACATCGATCCCGCCACACTGGTCCGCACGGTGTTGATCGTGCACACCTGTGACAGCATCATGTGCCGGCTGTTCGCCCACAACAACGGCTACCCGAAGAATCTGTGGACCGTGTTGGGCTTCCTCTTTGGAATCTGGGCAGTGGCGGTGCTGATCGTCTTGCCGCGGAGGAAGTCGTGACTCGTGTCCGTGCTCATGTTCGTAAAGAGCAGAGCGCGCAGCGCTCCGCATTGCCCTGTCACGAGCACGAACACGAGCACGAATCACGATTCCGCAATCACGTAGGCAATGGCCAGCTCAGCGGTGTGGCTCAGCGACAGGCTGATGCGGCGAATACCCAGCGCGTCGGCGCGGGCTTGCGCGCGGCCGTGCAGGTGGATGCTCGGCGGTCCGTTGCCGCGGATCACCTCGATCTCACACCAGCCGCAGGCGCGGCCCAACGCTTTCATCATGGCTTCCTTCGCGGCGAAGCGCGCCGCGAAGCTTTCGGGCGCATTGCGCCGCCGGCTGCTGTAGGCGATCTCCTCAGGGGTAAACACCCGCACGCGGAAGCGCGCCCCGGTGCGCGCGTTCTCGAGCGCCGCCCGGATGCGCCCGACTTCGACAATGTCAACCCCGACTCCGAGGATCATTCTTTCACCCGCACGACCTTCGAGATCAACAGGCGGCGCACGAGGTACAGGTCGTCGTGTCACACGGCGGGGTCTGCCGCGCCATCAGCGCTTTGCGGCGCTCGACCCACAGGAAGGACTTATTGATGCGTTGGTCGATGAAGTCCCAAGGGAGACGCTCGCCCTCGCCGTATGCGCGGTGCACGTACTCGTCGGGGTGCGGCATCCCATCGAGGCCTTCACGCTGCCAGTGCCGCAGCACGCTCCACCAATCGCCGTCGGCTTCGTGAATGGCGCGGATGACGCGCCCGACGCGTCGATCGCCGCGCGACATGAGCGTCTGGAAGTACCCTTCGCGCGGCGACTCGGCGTCGAGCTGGACGTTGGGAATCGGCGACAGCGCGCGGCGCAGGAGGGCGAACTTCTGCTTCAGGCTGGGGATCGACTCCATCGGATCCCATTGGAATGGGGTCCACGGCTTGGGGACGAAGGGATTGACCGACACCGTGATGTTGGCAACGCGACGGCGGGCGCGCTCGGCCGCGCACAGGCGCGCGCGGATCTTCGCCGCCAGCTCGGCGATGGCGGCCACGTCGGCGACCTCCTCTGTCGGCAGACCGATCATGAAGTAGAGCTTCAAGTCCTGCACGCCTTCGCCGACCAGCAGGTCGGCGGCCCGCAGGATGTCGGGCTCGGTGAGGTTCTTGTTGATCACCCGCCGCATGCGTTCCGAGCCGGCTTCGGGCGCGATCGTCACGCTGCGATTGCGCCCGCGTGCCAGTGCGGCGGCGAGCCGCGGGGTGACGCAGTCCGCCTTGAGCGAAGATGGCGACAGCCGCCCGCCGCCGCCGGCGGCGATCTCCGACAGCACATCGACCCCGGGGACGCTGGCCATCTCCGCACCCACGAGCCCGATCGTTTGCCGGTGCTGCAGGCCGTCACGAACCGACTCTGCCAAGGCGTCCACGCCGCGCGTGCGGATCGGGCGGTACATGTAACCGGCGGCGCAGAAGCGGCAGCCCCACTGGCAGCCGCGACTGGCTTCGATCAACACCATGTCGCCAAACACGGCTTCGTCGGTGAGGACGCGGGTCGTCGTCGGGAACTTGTTGAGATCCCAGATGAGGCGGCGCTCGACGCGTGGCTCGCCCGGACCGCTGAACTTCAGGTCGACCAGCGTCGCGCCGTCGTACACTGGCTCATAGAAGGCCGGTACGTACGCGCCGCGGATGTGCGCGGCGCAGTCCCGGAGAAATTCAGTGCTGAGTGCTGAGTGCTGAGCGCTGAGCGCTTCCAAGAACTCCGGCAGCATTTCCTCGGCTTCGCCGATCAGGAAGAGATCGACGAACTCGGCCAGCGGCTCCGGGTTGAGAAACACGGCCGGCCCGCCCGCCATGACCAGCGGTCCCCTGCCCTCGCGCTCGCGGCTGGTGAGCCGCAGGCCGATCAGGTCGAGCAGCCGGACCACGTGCCAGTAGTCCGTTTCGAAAGAGACCGAGAAGGCGATGACGTCGAAGTCCTGGACGGGCGTTTGCGATTCGAGGCTGCGCAGCGCACCGCGGCTGATCAGCGGTGCTTCGTCCTCATCGGGCAAGAAGGCGCGTTCGCAGACCGCGCCTGGGTGACGGTCGAAGATCTCGTAGACGGCCTGGAAGCCGAGGTTGCCCATCGCGATGTTGTAGCGATTGGGGTAGACGAGGCAGACGCGGATATCGCCGGCTTGCTTCTTGGGAAACAAGACGTGCTCCCGCGCCACGCGCACGCGGGCGCGCTCTTCGACCAACCAGCTCGACAATGGTACCCCTATCGGGATGCGACGATAGCGCCGAGGGGACAGCGGCTCAAGCCGGTGCTGGACCCTGTCTACGCCGCAGGCGTTGCGTGCCACAGCCCGGGGTTGCCGCATCTCTTCTGCGGCTACCCCGGGCGCGGCGGATGGGGGAACTCGTGCCGGGGGGTGTTTTCGAATCACCGCGAGGTCGCCCAGGGTAGCCGACCGAAGGCAACCCTGGGCTACGGCACGCAACACCTTCGGTGTAGGGTCGCTAACGAACCGCGAAGCGACGCCACCGGTCGAGTGCCCATAGAGGAGCAAGGATAGCGAATACTCCGCCGCCGACATGGGAGCGCGGCGCGATCGAGCAGCCGTCGCCGCTCGCGCCGCCATCTGGCGCAATCGTCTCCGGCCCGATGGCGAACCCCTGTGGGACGGCGGAGCTCTCCAGCGGTATCGTGTGGGTGACGGTGTTGCTCTCAGTGTCGACCACCGACACGTTCCCCTGCGAGTCGTCGCCGGTCGCTGCGTAGAGCCGTCGTCCGTCGGGATGGGCCGCAAGGCCGCGGATACGGAGGCTCAGAAACACGGTGGCCGTGACGATGTTGGTACCGGCGTCCATCACCGAAACCCGGGCACTGTTCCCCACATAGACGCGAGTTCCGTCCGGGTGGACTGCGATAGGGATCGGATCGGCGCTACCACCCAGGTAAACGTTAGCGACTCGCGCGTTCAATTCCGTATCGACGACTGAGAGCCTGGCGTCAATGCCGTCGGTTACGTATACGCGGGTACCAGCGGGGTTGAGCGCAACACCAGTAATCGTGATTGACAGCCCGAGCTTGGCGACGCGGGTGTAGTAGGTGGTCTCAACGACCGAGACGACGCCGATCTGGCAGGCGATGTAGAGTCTGGTACCGGCCGGGTTCACCACCAGAGCATTCGGAACCTGGAGGGTCTGGACGGTCGTGACCACACGGTTCGTGCCGGCGTCGATGACCGACAGGGTATTGTCGGACTGATTGGTCACGTAGACGCGCGAGCCGGCGGGGTCGACCGCCACGCCCCACGGACAGTTTCCGACGGCCACGGTCGCGAGCGGGGTCAGGGTGACTGCATCGACGACCAAGACGGAGTCGTCGGCGCAGCGCGCGACGTACAGCCGTCTGCCCGAAGGGCTCACGGCCACGCCATAGGCCTGCGACCCCACCGCCAGCGTCGTTGTCGCGGTATCCGTGGCGGTGTCGATCACCACCACCCTGCCGCGCTCATCGGCGAGCGGTACGTAGGCAAAGGGCAGGGCGGGCGCGCGTGAAGCCCAGGCGCAGATCAACCCGGCCAGGAGTGCTTGCGCAGAGATCATCCAAACCATTCCGCTGTTCCCAGCGTCAACCGTCCGCCGATGAGCCGGGATGCGACGACGCCACCCGAGCATCAACAACGGAGCAAGGAGGGCAAAGACGCTCCCGCCGGCGCGTCGAATCGGCGCGATGGAGCAGCCGTCGCCGCTCGAGCCCGCGGCCGGCCCTACTCCGGCGGGCAGGGGACCGATGAACGCGGAGCCGAGGGCAAAGGCCGGGCTCTCTAACGGTATCGTATCGGTCACGGTGTTCGTCCCGGCGTCAATCACCGATACATTGCCCTCAAATCCGTTTCCGGTGAGCACGTACACGCGTCTGCCATCCGGGTGTACCGCCAGGCCGCTCGGATTGAGGCTCAACGACACGGTGGCCGTGACCGTATCGGTGCGCGCGTCGATCAGAGAGACGGTCCCCTCCTCCGGGTTCGCAACGTAGACGCGGGTCCCATCTGGGTGGATCGCCACGGCGTCCACGCCGTGACCCAGCGCAACGGTGGCGGCTATCGCGTTCGTCTGAGCGTCGATGACGGAAAGGGTACCCTCAACGTTGTCGGTCACGTACACCCGTGTGCCGGCCGGGTTCACCGCTATCGCAGCCGGCACTGATCCGACTCGGAAGCCGGCGACTTCAGTGTGGTTGATGGTCTCAATCACCGAGACAAAGCCGCCTTCGTCGGCGACATAGACTCGGGTACCGGCTGGGCTCACAACGAGAGCAGTTGGAGACTGCCGTGTTGGAACCTCGACGATGACCCCGTTCGTGCGAGCATCAATGACCGAGAGGGTATTGTCGAATTGATTGGTGACGTAGATGCGCGATCCCGTGGGATTCACGGCCACGCCCCATGGACATTCACCGACGCCCACGGTCGCGACGACGGCGGTGGTGGCAGCGTCGATGACCAACACGCCGCCATCACACTTCGTAACATACACCCGCTCTCCGGACGGGCTCACCGCCACTCCGGTCGGTCGTGATACCACCGGCAGCGTCGCCGTCACCGTGTTGGTGGCGGTATCAATCACCGCCAATCTGCCGCGAGTATCCCCAAGCGGCACGTAGGCAAAGGGCGCCGCGGCTGCGCGTGACGCGCAAGCGCAGATCAGCCCGATCAGCAGCGCTTGCGGAGGGATCTTCCGAGCCACTTGTCGGCTCCGACCGGCAGCTGCCCGCGAACGACCCGCGAGGCGACGACACCAGCCGAACAACAACAAAGGCGTAAGCAGAGCGAGCGCTCTGCCGCCGGCGCGCGGGATCGGCGCGATGGTACAGCCGTCGCTCGCACCAGCGGCTGGCTCTGCCCCGCCGGGCAGCGGACCGATGAACGCTGAGCCTATGACAGAAGGCGGACTCTCCAACGGTATCGTATCGGTCACGGTGTTCGTCCTGACGTCGATCACGGAGACATTGCCCTCGAATCCATTTCCGGTGAGCACGTACACGCGTCTGCCATCTGGGTGTACCGCCAAGCCACCCGTATTGAGGCCCAACGGCACGGTGGCCGTAACGGCATTGGTGCGCGTGTCGACCACGGAGACGGTCCCCTCCTCCGGGTTCGCAACGTAGACGCGGGTCCCATCTGGGTGGATCGCCACAGCGTCCACACCGTGGCCCAGCGCAACGGTAGCAGCTATTGCGTTCGTCTGCGCGTCGATGACGGAAAGGGTGCCCTCAACGAAGTCGGTGACAAACACCCGCGTGCCGGCCGGATTGATCGCGATGCCCTCGATCACAGTTCCCGCTCGCAGGTTTGCGACTTCGGTGTGATTCGTAGTCTCAATCACGGACACGAAGCCGGACTGAAAGGCGACGTACACCAGTGTGCCCGCCGGGTTCACAACGAGAGCATTCGGATCCTCCCGTGTCGTTGGCACGTCGACAATGACCCCGTTCGTGCGAGCGTCGATGACCGACAGAGTACGGTCGTGCTGATTGGCCACGTAGATGCGCGATCCCGTGGGATTCACGGCCACGCCCGATGGAGATTCGCCGACGGCCACAGTCGCGACGACGGCGGTGGTGGCAGCGTCGATGACTAACACGTCGCCATTACACCTCGTAACATACACCCGCTCTCCGGACGGGCTCACAGCCACTCCGGTCGGTCGTGATACCACTGGCAGCGTCGCCGTCACCGTGTTGGTGGCGGTATCAATCACCGCCAATCTGCCGCGAGTATCCCCAAGCGGCACGTAGGCAAAGGGCGCCGCGGCTGCGCGTGACGCGCAAGCGCAGATCAGCCCGATCAGCAGCGCCTTCGGAGGGGATTTCGTGCCACCTCTCATTCTCGTGCTCCCATGGTAAGAGAATACAAGTCGCTGCCTGCTAGCGAAGCAGCAGCGAACGAGGACTCAGTTCTCTTTGCTGAGGTTCGCAACAAGGCTCAGCTCCTCTCGGTAGGTCGAAGCGCCTGCCCAGCCACCTTCGGCATGAATCCCGGTATGCCGCGCCAACCGATCGCTACTGCCCCGGACAGTATGCTGAAGCCCACGGAACTCATGCCGAAATACGGCTGAGGACTTCCGGGGTAGGGGTCGCGGAAGAGGCTGACAAGGGCCGCGCCAGCCCCGTATATGGCGACGGCCCAGAGCAGGCGAGGCTCCGGCCGACCACTCCCGGTTCTCCTGCTCCGGGCGAGAAAGAGGATCGCGAGAGAAACCTCCAGCCCGGTCAGATAAAGCGCGACCGGATGCGTCGGCACCGACCAGTGCGCATTCGACGAGATGAATCCCTCGAGTACGTTGAGCTGCCAAGTCGTCGAGTCGCGCGGGAAGCGCAGGGCAAACGGAAGCGTCGAGAAGCGCCCGACGAAGCAACCCGCGAAGAAGCAACCCACGTTAGCGAGGCCGAGGGAGAGGAACGCGGACGGCAAAATGGCTGCCCCAAACGCCAGTGGGTGAACCCGGAGTGCTGGCCGAGCCAGTGCCAGAAAAACCGCGCCCATAACGAGCGCACCTGGGCCGGGGTCCGCCAGCCAGGTACCGTGCGGCTGGGCGCGCCCGGCAACCCATGCTGCAGAGAGAGCGCCGCTGTGGAACAGCAGGACGCCGGTAACGGCGCGGCTACAATCCAACATTCCGTTACGCCGCACTAAGTAGAGCGACGAGATCCCTCCGAGTACTGCCGCTGCGACAAGCCAGGTGACCGCGTTGTACACCGTGATCTCACTACCGCGGCCAAGCCGTCATCGCGCCAAAGCCCCAAACCTAGCAGCCGTCGGGGCCGACGCCTTCATATGCACCGATGTCGTACGCGCCGTCCAAGGGGCGGGTATGACCATCTTGATCCTTGGTATTGGCGCGAAAGATGGTGATCCCGCTCAGCGCTGGGATGTCGCCGGGCCTCCTTCCCTGGTTCCAACCCGGACTCGCGGACGCAAGGTGCTTGAGGCTCGAGCTGACAAAGACCGGCCGCGCACCCTGGGAATTGGGGTGCGAGCCGTCGCACGTTGGGATACTCGCTGCAACGCATCCGTCACTCGTTCCCAAACCGTACTGGACTACCCAAGCGCACGGTTGCGCCGGGTTGCATCCGGACTCAATGCCGCTGTAGAAGAGGTTATAGTCCCAACTGAGGACCAAGGGACTCGGGCTCTGGTTCCTTACGTAGTCCAACGCCACCGGTTGTGGCGGGGTCAAATCGCTCGAGGCAATCGTGTCGTAGATCTTCACGTTGGCGTATTGGTTGCGCCCGAGCGAGATCTGCTGACCCCCGTTCGATGCGTTATTTGCGACCGTCGTGCTGATGATGGTGGTCTGTGCAATCGACGTGTCCTCAGCGGAGCCTGTGACTCGGGTGGTCCGGATCCCCGCACCCTGGTTCAGACGCACAGAGGTGTTCTCGATTTGAGCAGAATGCCAGAGCTTCATTCCGGCGCCGCAGTTCGTGTACGATTGCACGTTGAGAAACTTGGTCATTTGGGTTGGGTGATTCGCGAAGTCGCCGACGATGTCGAAGCCGTCCTCGCCGTTGTCGGTGGAGATCGTTTTGTCGTCGAAGGTGACATTGTACACATTCGTGCCGCCGCTCGAGCCGGGCACAACAAAGCCGTCCACGGACTTGGCCTCGACGCCGGCCGGTATCGCGTACTTGCACGTCGGCACGTCGTTGACCAACTGCTTGTTGGCTAGCGCCGTACAGTCGAAGAACGTGACATCATGCACAAACCCCGCCCCCGTCGATTGCACCAGGAAGCCATTGCCGTACGTGCTAAAGGCAAAGACCCGCTGGAATCGGATATCATGCGAATCGGTCGCGCCCCCAAAAATCTTCAGGCCAGCTTTGTGGTGGCCATCCACGACTACTCTCTTCACGAACAGAAGGCTCGTCGACCCATTCCGATTCCGAAATGGTTCATCAAACACGGCCGCGCCGTTCGGGACGAACTGAAAGCCGTCAAACTTGAGGTTCTCGACCGGCCCGTTGATCGAGTCGATGATGAACCCATCCGGATTGGTGCTCATGGTGGGCGGTTCTATATCAGTCGTCGCTGGGTAACTGTTGAAGACAGTGCAGTCTGACTCGTTGAGGAGGCAGTTGCCCCCTGGGCGCCCGGACAAATTGGACTTGAACGTTGTATTCTCCAGCACGCAGGGGCCCCCGGACACGTGGACGACATCCAAGCTGCCGGATGAACTTGATGCCTTCTGGATGGTGAGCCAAGGACTGGCGCTCGTTCCGGGGTTGGTGTCCATGCCGGTAGTGCAGTCGACGTATCGGTCTACCGCAAAACCCTTGGTGGCAGAGAGTGCAGCCGCGAATAGGCCCGCCATCAGGTATCTGTGAGCTCTCATGCTTACCTCCGATTCCCTCTCGCCATCATTCCACTATGCACTGCGTCGAGCGCTCAGAGGTCGACGCGAAGAATCCGTCGCGCGGCACCGTCGCACATGTAGATCTCGCCCTGCGGACCCACTGACAGTGAGTCGGGCCGGCCGATGCTTGCGACATCGCCGGACGGGGCAGTGTCGCGGTCGCGATCGCCGGCGACGCTGGCAATGGCTCCGGACTTCACCTGCCGCAGTCGTCGATTGAGCGAATCAGCAATGAGCACAGCGCCACCGGCGCTGACGGCCACGTCGTTGGGGTTGAAGAGCAGCGCATCGGTCGGTGACTGCCCATCGCCGGCGAGTCCCGCAACTCCTCGCCCTGCAACGGTCCAAACAGTGCCGTCGGGTCGAATCGCCCGAACTGTATGCGCGCCGGGTATCGCAACGACGAGAGTGCCATCCGGCGCGATGTCCAGCCCACCGGGCATACCCAACGGCGCTGTGACCGCTGCGGCGCCCTCGCCCGGCGTGTCCGTGTCGCCATTGCCGGCTACCGTTGTGATTACTCCGTCGGGATGAACCCGTCTTATGCGCGCATTGCCCGCGTCGCTGATGTAGATGCTCCCGTCCTGCGACACAGCAACCGCCACTGGGTTGTCGAGGGTGGCCTGCAGCGCCGGACCTCCGTCACCACCGAATCCCTGTTCCCCGTTTCCAGCGACTGTTGCGATGATTCCGTCATTGCTGACTCCGCGAATCCTTTGGTTGGCACTGTCAGCGATGTAGAGTGTACCGCTCGAATCGACCGCGAGACCGGCGGGGTGGAAGAGCGCCGCATCGCTGGCGGAGCCACCATCACCGCCAAACCCCGTCGTGCCGGTCCCTGCGTACGTGTCTATCGTGCCGTCGGCCTTGATGACCGCGACGCGATGGTTCAGTGGGTCGCTGACATAGAGAACGCCTCCTGGACCTGCCACCACATCGGCGCAGCTGTAGCTCGCTTGAGCCGCTTGTCCGCCGTCGCCGAAGCGCCCGAGCGTGCGGTTGCCGGCAACCGAACTGATCACGCCGGAGCGGTCGACCCGCCGGACAACCAAGTTGCTCGAATCGAGTACGAAGACCTCGCCTGCCGGCCCGAGTGCAAGCGCTCTCGGCGTCCACAGCTGCGCGTCGGTCGCGGGTCCGGCGTCCCCACTGAACCCCGTCGTACCTCGGCCGGCGACGGCTTCGACCTTTCCGCTGGAGTTCATCCGCCAGACTCGCGCCGCATGGCTGACATAGATCGCACCGTCAGCAGCCGCCTCGAGGCCATCCACCCTTGCTACGATCTGAGCACCAATGATCGTACCGTCCGGGTCGATGCGCCGCACATAATCGTTGCCGCTATCCAGGAAATACACATTGCTCTGTCCATCAACCGAGATGAGCGTTGGTTCATTCAACTCAGCTTGGGTTGCGGGCCCGCCGTCGCCCTCGGCCCCCGCCCGACCCGTACCGGCAAATGTCGTGATTGTTCCCCCTGTGTCCACTCTTCGAATACGGTTGTTGCCAGTGTCCGCGATGTAGAGGTTGCCCGCGAAGTCCGTGGCGATGCCGGAAGGGATACTCAGGAAGGCTTCGGTTGCCGGACCGCCGTCGCCGCCAAATCCCTGCGCCCCGGTCCCCGCAACCGTGCGAATGATGCCGTCAGGTGAGACTGCTCGGATGCGATGCGCTTGCCGATCCGCGATGTAAAGAGTGCCTGCACGGTCTACCGCAAGCGACTTCGGATAGCGCAACGCGGCAGCAGTCGCGGCGCCGCCGTCACCCCAGACGTCCGGGGCACCCGTACCTGCGACGGTCGCAATGACGCCCTCCGGGTTCACCCTTCGCACGCGTGCGTTGACCGGATCGGCGATGAAGAGATTCCCTTCCGTATCCACCGCAATATCAGTCGGTGAGCCGATCGGGGCCTTGAGCGCCGGCTCACCATCGCCAACCCCGTGGCCCGCCACGATGGTGATGGTAAGGCCATGTGCCACGATTGCCGAGAGAAACGGGAGAAGAAAAGACGGCGCAGCGAACCCCATCAGCGATCTCGCGATCGCGAGCCCAGCTCGGAGCTTCATCATTCTGCCTCCTTGCCAATCAGGTAGCCTTCGTGTCCCATCATCGCGTCGCCCCTGCGATAGTCTTGGGCATCTCCCTCACGGCCAACATCCTCCCGATCAAGACACCACTGGCAGCAAGTGCGCAGGCCGGGGATAGCCAGTTGTTCAGCGTGAGGTAGTTTTCGCGCAGAGGCTCCAGAACGCTCGTGCTGGCGAAGAACAGTGTATAGAAGACCAATTGCACGTAGCCGGGGTAGAGAGTGCCGCGGCGCTGCCGGAGGAGCACGACCAGAATCAGGAGCGCCGAGAGCAGGAAGTAGAGCTGTAGCGGGTGCACTGGGAGCGATACATCAGCGTTGGGCGGGATCCACCCCCTGGCTCGATGGTAGCCGAAGGCCCAACTGCCCCGCGGAAATGCAAACGCCCACGGCAGCGCTGAAACTTTTCCAAAGCAGCATCCGTTCAAGAAGCAGCCGAGTCGAATCAACACGACTGCGACCGCGCCCAGGGGTATGATTACGTCGCCGAAACGTAGCCACGAGAAACCGGCTAAGCGACAGACGATCGGCATTCCCACCGCCAACGACAGAACGCCTCCCGGTATCCGAAAGCCGTGCACCGAGCCGCGAAGCTGGGAAGGTACGTAATCGTCGAATGGAAACCAGTGCGCTTCAGCGAGATAGAGAACCTTTGAGCCGAGAAGGATGAGAAATGCGAGCACGGTGATGACGATGGCGGAGCGGCCTGCGGGAAAGCCGACACGGACCGCGACACGAGTTCCTGCTGCGACACCGACAGTCGCGGCGCAGAGCCACATGGCAACGTAAAGCGGGACACAGTCGAAGAGGAGAGGATGCATTCAGCTCTCCCGGAACGTAATCTCGGTAGCCTCATTACCCCCCCCCCAAGGCTGATTGTCAACCACGCGCCTTATGAAATCCTTTCGCTTCGTTGCGTCTTGGATAGCAGGTCCGCTGCTTGGCTAGTCTCGGTGGTGAGCAGGGGCCACCGGATTGACGCGACGCGTCCCGTGGCTGGGAAGGCCAGGCAATGGTGCTTTGTTACGGAAGCGTGAGCTGCTCGGGGCGGGACCGTAGGGGCGTGGCATGCAGGGGCACCGCATGCTGCCGCCCCTACGGCGTGTGAGAGAAGAGTGATGCAGCTCCTACCCGGCGTTCTTGCGGAGAAACGCCGGAATCTCGTATTGGTCTTCGGCCTCCTCGTTGATGACGAACCCGTCGCTACGATCGTGCTTGCCGTTGCCGCTGGCCTCGACTTTCGGCGGCTGCCACGTTGGGCTCTCGGCGTCGTCGATGATCGTGCCCATGTGCACGACGGGACGGTTCGGGTCGCGCTCGCGTGCAATCGTACGCGACGGCGTCGAACGCAGACCGGGGGTCACGGGCTCCCGAACCTGTTCCCGCGGCAGGCTGAAACCCGGCTTCTTGGCGTCGCGCTGCGCTTCGCCGAAGCCGGTGGCGATGACGGTGATGCGGATCTCGTCGCCCATGCGTTCGTCGATCACCGCGCCGAAGATGATGTTGGCGTCCTCGTGCGCCTCTTCCTGAATCAACGTCGCCGCCTCGTTGACCTCGTGCAACGACAGGTCGGTGCTGCCGGTGATGTTGATCAGCACGCCCTTCGCCCCGTGGATCGAGATGTCCTCCAGCAGCGGGCTGGCGATCGCCTTCTGCGCGGCCTCGACGGCGCGATTCTCGCCGCTGGCGCTGCCGGCACCCATCATCGCCATGCCCATCTCCGCCATGATCGTGCGCACGTCTGCGAAGTCGAGGTTGATGAGCCCGTGGACGGTGATCAGATCCGAGATGCCGCGCACTGCCTGCAGCAGAATGTCGTCCGCCTTCTTGAAGGTGTCGAGGAGGGAGGTGTTGCGACCGGCGATGGCCAGCAAGCGCTGGTTGGGGATCGCGATCAGCGTATCGACGGCGTCCTTGAGCTCGCGCATGCCGTCATCGGCCTGGCGCATGCGCTTCTTGCCTTCGAACTGAAACGGCTTGGTCACCACCGCGACCGTGAGTGCGCCGAGCTCCTTGGCGATGCGCGCCACGACGGGGGCGCCGCCGGTGCCCGTGCCGCCGCCCATGCCGGCGGTGATGAACACCATGTCGGCACCGGTGAGGTGATCGCGGATCGCCTCACTGTCTTCCAGCGCCGCCTCACGGCCGATCTCGGGATTGGCGCCGGCACCGAGCCCCTTGGTGAGCTGCGCGCCCAACTGGATCTTGCTGTTAGCCAGGCTGGCACCGAGCGCCTGCATGTCGGTGTTGGCCGTGATGAACTCGACTCCGGGCAAGCCCGACGCGATCATGGTGTTCACCGCATTGCCCCCGCCGCCGCCCACGCCCACCACCTTGATGCGAGCTCCCAGCACGTCACTCTTCCCTACCAACTCGATCATCGTCCCCTCCTCCATCTCGTGTTCGTGCGCGTCGATCGTGCTCGTTCTGAAGGCGAACACGGAGTACGAACACGACTCACGAGCACCTTTTACAATCTCAAAAGAACGCCTCCACCCAGCCCTTCAGTCGCTGCCGCATCTTGCCGAGCAGCCGCCCCTCCTCGTCGCGCACCGGCAGATGGTCGCGTGGGCGGGCGCCGTACTGCACCAAGCCGACCGCGGCGGCGAAGGCGGGATTGCGCACCAACTCCGCGGCTCCGTGCTCGGCGCCGTTGGTGCCGAACGGCAGGCCGATACGCACCGGGGTCTGGAACACCTGCTCGGCCAGCGGCACAACACCGTCGAGCAGGGCCGTACCGCCGGTGAGGACGATCCCCGATCCCAGCGCCTCGTCGAAGCCGCACTTGATGATCTGCTGGCGCGCCAGCGTCAGGATCTCTTCGACGCGCGCCTCGACGATCTGACTCAGCATGTGGCGCGAGAGCAGGCGCGGCGTCCGCCCGCCCACGCTGGGCACCTCGACCGACTGGTCGCGACCCACGGAGCGCGCCAATGCACAGCCGCTGCGCTGCTTCAGCAACTCGGCGTCGCGGAACGGAGTCCGCAGCCCCGCGGCGATGTCGCTGGTCACGTGGTTGCCACCGAGCGGGAGCACCGCCGTATGCTTCAACGTGCCCTGATAGAAGACGAGGATGTCGGTGGTCCCGCCGCCGAGATCCACCAGCGCCACGCCTAACTCTTTCTCTTCGGGGGTCAACACCGCCTCGGCGGCGGCCAGCGGTGCCAACACCAGATCGGCGACGTGGAGACCGCTGCGTTCGCAGCACTTGATGACGTTCTGCGCCGAGGTGCTTGCCGTGGTGATGATGTGGACGCGGGCTTCGAGGCGCACCCCCGACATGCCGACCGGCGTGCGGATACCGTCCTGACTATCGAGCACGAAGTCCTGCGGCAGCACGTGCAAGATATCGCGATCCGCCGGCAAGGCGACGGCGCGCGCGGCCTCCAGGACCCGATCGACGTCGGGTTGCTGGATCTCCGAATGGCGGACGCCGACGATGCCGTGACTGTTGAAGCCCTTGATATGGGCGCCACCGACCCCGGCGAACACGCTGTGAATCTCGCAGGCAGCAGTCACCTCGGCTTCCTTGAGGGCGCGCTCAATGGCTTGCACTGTGGCGTCGATGTTGACGACGACACCCTTGCGAAGGCCGTCGGACGGCGCTGAGCCCACACCGATGACGGACACGGCGCCATCGTTCAGCTCGCCGACGACGGCAGCCACCTTCGTGGTGCCGATGTCCAACCCAACCAGTAGCTCCGACTTCCTCGCCATGGCCTTATCGTGCTAGGGCTCGTGAGCCGTGTCCGGCAACCGTCACCACCACCCCACATCCTCCGCACACGACTCACGAGCACGCTTCACCGCTTCACCCCGCCCTCTAGACGCGCATCCCGCGCTTGGAAGCGCGCACGGCGCTGACAGGGCGTTCCTCGCGCAGCTTCACCACCACCTGATCTCGGAACGACACATCCACCGCCGCCAGTCGCCCCACCTGTCCTTCCCACGCTGCGAACACGCGCGCCGAACGCGCCAGCTTTTCACGCCAACTGCCCCACCCCAACACCACTGCCACCGCGGTGCGCAGGGGGAACACGGTCACTCCCCGATACCGATCCACGGAAACCTCCGACACCGCGTCGAAGCAGCTCAGCCGCTCGCAGAGCCGCAACAACTGCAGGGCGCGATGCAACCCGATGGTCGCGAACGCTTGGTCCTCGGCGTCCCCCAGACCGGTAATCAGCGGAAAGTCGCGGCTATCGTCGGCACGCAGCGGTCCGAGCACGTTGCCTCCGCGGTCGATGTAGCTGAGCTCCTCCAAACGCGCGATCGCCACCGGCCGGCGCTCGCGCACGCTGATCGTCATCCGGTTGGGAAACGCGCGCTGCACGCTGGCACGCCGCACCCACGGGTGGCTTTGCAGCCGCAGCCGGACGACGTCGGGCGCCGCATCCCAGATACTGGTACCGGCGGCGACACCCGCCCACTGCAAAACCTCCTGGCGGCTGAGTCGGCGATTGCCCTCGACCTCGAGTTCGCCCAGCGCAAAGTACGGGTGGGACTTCACCTGGTGGACTCCCGAAGGGACAACGTACCAGCCACCGCCGGCCAGACCGAGGCCGCACAGCGCCGCCAGCGCGCCGCGCCGCAGCGAGCCGGCGCGCGATCGCAACCGGGTCCACGCACGGATACGCCGTGCGGCGCGTCGGCGCTGCGTCATGCTTCACTCCAATCGCCGACGAGGCGGATCTCCGGCTCCAAGCGCACGCCCTTCTGCTCCGACACCCGCCGAATGGCTTCCGCCATCAAGGCGCGCACGTCCGCGGCCGTCGCCCCATCGACGTTGACAATGAAGTTGGCGTGGCGATGCGAGAACATGGCGCCGCCGGAGCGGTGGCCTTTCAGACCGACCGCTTCGATCAAGCGCCCCGCAAACTCGGCCGGCGGGTTCTTGAAGATCGAGCCGGCATTCGGATAGCCGAGTGGCTGATGCGCTCCGCGCCGGCGCTTGGCGTCGGCGCGCTTCGCGATGATGGCGTCACGCGCTCCCGGCTTCAGCAGGAATTCGAGATGGGTCACGATGAACCCGGCCGGCAAGTCGAAGTGGCGATAGCCGAACCGTAAATCGCTGCGCGGCACGCGCTGGACCTCGCCGCCCGTATCGACGCCTTCGATATACTCCACGACGTCGGCGATCTCGCCGCCGAACGCGCCGGCGTTCATCAGCAAGCCGCCGCCCAGGGTGCCGGGGATGCCCTCGGCGAACTCCAACCCGGTCAAACCGCGCACGACCGACTCTGTCACCAAACGCTTGAACGGAACTGCGGCGCCGGCGCGCACGTGCTGGCCGGCGCCGTTCGCGCGCCAATCCACGGCAGCCAGGGTGCGACCCAGGTGCACGACGACGCCGCGTACGCCACGGTCGCTGACGAGAACGTTGGTTCCTCCTCCGAGCACAAAGAGCGGGAGATCCGCCGCGGCGGCGAGTACCCGCGCGCGACGGATCTCCTGTGCATCGGTTACCTCCACCCACACATCCGCCGGCCCACCGATGCGAAACGAAGTATGACGGCTGAGCGGCTCCGCAAAACGGACCCGCGCGCCGAAGGCTTGCTGAAAGGCTTGTCGATCCAGATGACCCACTGCTGCGCCGCCTTTACGCTACTGCATGGTGAACGCCGACTGCCCGCCGCCCGACAGCGCGCGCACCAACGACTCGCCGACTTCATGGACGGAGCCCGCGCCCAGCACCATCACCAGATCGCCCGGGCGCAGCAACGGCTGCACGGCACCGACCAGCGCGCGACTGTCCGGGACGTAGGACAGATCGAGGTGCCCGCGTCGCCGCAGCGCGTAGTAAAGCACCTCGCTGGTGACGCCTTCAATGGGCTCTTCGCCCGCCGGGTAGATCTCCGTCAGTACCAAGTGATCCGCGGCGTCGAACGCGTCGAGAAAATCACCGAAGAGGTCGCGCGTGCGCGTGAAGCGGTGGGGTTGGAAGACGACGACGATGCGGCGTCCGAACCCTTCCCGCGCCGCCGCCAAGGTGGCGCGGATCTCCGCCGGGTGATGGCCGTAGTCGCTCACCACCATGATGCCGCCGGCCTCACCGCAGACCTCGAACCGCCGGTGAATGCCGCCAAACTCCGCGAGCGCTTCGCGCACCGTCTCGAAGCGCACGTCGAGCTCGGTCGCCACGGCGAGCGCTGCCAGGCAATTGAGCGCTTGGTGGCGACCCGGCAGCCGGACGAGCAACTCGCCGAGGGACGCGCCGTCGTGCTCAACCTGGAAACGGGTTTCCATGCCGCGCACGCCCAGATCGCGCGCGACGAAGTCGGCATCGGGGCTGGTGCCGTAGGTGATCACACGTTTGCGCACCTGGGGAACCAACGCACGGATGGTCACGTCGTCGAGGCAGAGAACCGCCGCACCGAAGAAGGGAACGCGGTTGATGAACTCGAGGTAGGCCGAGCGCACGCGGTCCATGTCGCCGTAGTAGTCGAGGTGCTCGGGGTCGATGTTGGTCACGACGGTGATGGCCGGTGACAGCAGCAGGAACGTCCCATCGCTCTCGTCGGCCTCGGCGACCATGAGGTCACCCTTCCCCAGCTGGGCGTTGCTGCCCAGCGCATGCACCTTGCCGCCGATGACGACCGTGGGATCGAGCCGGGCGCGCGCAAGAATGGCGGCGATCAGCGACGTGGTGGTCGTCTTGCCATGCGTACCGGCCACGGCGACACCCCACTTCATCCGCATCAGCTCCGCCAGCATCTCCGCCCGCGGAATCACCGGGATCTTCAGCGCCCGGGCTTGCAGGATCTCCGGGTTCGAGTACTTGACGGCCGAGGAGATCACGACGACGTCGGTATCGGGCTCGACCGCAGTGGCGCTGTGGCCGTACGTCACCTGCGCACCGAGACGCACCAGGCGGCGCGTCACCTCGGTCTCGCTGATATCGGAGCCGCTCACCGTATGCCCCAAGTGGAGCAGCACCTCGGCGATGCCGCTCATACCAACGCCGCCGATACCGACGAAATGAATGTGTCGAGACCTCTTGAATAACGGACTCATCTCATCCCCCCTCTTCCGCAACCTGGCGACACACGTCCACCACGCGCGCCACGGCATCCGGCGTCGCCAGTTGCCGGGCCGCTGCGCCCATCGCCATCAAGCCGGCGCGGTTCCGCGCCAGCCCCAGTACACACGTCGCGAGCCTCTTTCCGTTCAGTTCCGCGTTGCTCATCAGCTCTGCCGCGCCCTGCCGCTTCAGGACCTCCGCGTTGGCGCGCTGGTGATCATCGGCGGCGAATGGGTAGGGAATCAGAATCGCCGGCTTGCCCAGGGCGGTCAGCTCCGCGATGGTCGTCGCGCCGGCGCGGCAGACGACCAGATCGGCACGGCCGTACGCATCAGCCATCTCGTGCACGAAGGGAAGTACCTCCGCCTCCACACCCATCTCTTGATACCGCCGCTTCACCCACTCCACATCCACCGTCCCGGTCTGGTGAATCACCCGCAGACCGGGAAGCTGTTCTCTCACCGTCTGCGCCGCCTCAACCGCCGCTTGGTTGATTGCACGCGCCCCTTGACTACCGCCAAAAACAAAAATGGTAAAGCGGTCCGACACAGGTTGTTGGAGGCTGGCGAGCTGGCGGACCGGGTTGCCGGTCTGCACAGCTTTGCCCGCGGGAAAGAAGCGTGCGCTGTCCGCAAAGGTGGTGCAGACGCGCCGCGCCAGATGGGCAAGCACACGGTTGGCGAGACCGGGATGGGCATTCTGCTCCAGCAAGACGCTGGGAACGCGCCGCAGCCAGGCCGCAACAACCACGGGCACGGAGCCGTAGCCGCCGACGCCGAGGATCAGCGCCGGCCGGAACGCACCCAGGATGCGCCAGGCGCGCCACACCGCCAGGGGCACCTGCCAGGCGAACTCCAGTATTCCCGGGAGTCCACGACCGCGCAGCCCGCGGATGCGCAACGGCTCAAAGCGGAAACGCGTCCGCGGCACCGCAGTGGCCTCGATGCCGTAGGCGCTCCCCACGAAGAGCACCTGCGCTTCGCCGGATGCCGCCCACACCTCCCCCACGGCCAAGCCGGGGAAGAGGTGTCCTCCGGTGCCACCTCCCGCAACCACCATCCGCATCCCTAACCAGTCATGCGCGACAGGCCCGCCAAGATGCCGATCTGCAACATCGTGCCGATCAGCGCGGAGCCCCCGTAGCTGAGGAATGGCAACGCGAGCCCCTTCGTAGGCAGCAACCCCATCACCACCCCGATATTCACCACCGCTTCAAGTAGGATCACCAAGGTGAGACCGAACGCCAGCAGGCTGGCAAACGAATCCGGATGCCGCATGGCGATGCGGAAGCCACGCATCCCGACGACGGCGAACAACGCCAGCACCAGCAGCGCACCGCACACGCCAAGCTCTTCACCGATCAGCGCGAAGATGAAGTCGGTGTGCGCCTCCGGAAGAAAAAACATCTTCTGCTTACTTTCCCCCAAGCCGAACCCGGCCAGGCCACCTGAGCCGAAGGCGATCAGCGATTGCACCAGCTGAAATGCGATGTCCCGGCTGTAGCGCCACGGATCGAGGAACGCGAGAATCCGGTTCCAGCGATACGGCCAATGGACGAGCGCAAAGGTGACGACCGGAAGTGCCGCGAGCACCAGCGCCGCGAGGTGCGCCGGGCGGGCACCGCCGCCGTAGAGCATCAGTCCGAGCACCAGCACCAAGATCGCCGCGGTGCCGAAGTCTGGCTGCGCGGCGATCAGCAGGACGCAGAGCCCGACGGAGACGAGATGCGGCAAGATGCCCGCGGTGAACTGCGCCATGCGCTCGCGTTTGCCGGAGATCGAATGCGCCAGGTAGAGCACGATGGCGATCTTGGCGAACTCCGTCGGCTGGAAGCGTAGTTGTCCGATTCCGATCCAGCGGCGTGCGCCGCCGCGGGTGACACCCAGTCCCGGTATCAACACGAGCACCAGCGCCACGATCGAGCAGATCAGCAACGGGTAGGCGAGCCGTTCAAACCACTGTACACGGACATGGGAGACCGCGAGCATGAACGCCGTCCCGCACGCCAACGCGAGCAGATGCTTGCGGAAGAACAGGAAAGCGTCACCATAGCGATCCTGGGCAAAGAAGTAGCTCGCGTTGAACACCATGACGATACCGATTCCAGCCAAGCCGGCGGCCGCCATGAGCAGCCAGAGATCCAGACGATTGAGACGCGGCATCACCACGCGTTGGCGCAGGCTCGCGAGCGGCGGCAGTGCGGTCATAGGGCCTCCACCAGCCCGCGGAACCGGCGGCCGCGCGCTGTGTAGTCGGTGAACTCATCGAAGCTGGCGCAGCCGGGAGAGAGCAGCACGGTATCGCCGGCACGAGCCTGCGCGACCGCCGCGGTGACGGCGGCGCCCAGGTCAGCGACGAGGGTGTGGGCGACCGCGTCGCCCAATTGCGCTTGGATCTTCGGGCCGGCCGCGCCGAACACCACCAGGTGCTTGACGTGCGTGCGGAGCAGCGGGACGAGCACGCGGAAGTCACTCCCCTTGTCATAGCCGCCAGCGAGGAGGATGACGTCGCGCGCGAAGCTCGCGATCGACTTCTCCATGGCGCCGACATTGGTGCCCTTGGAGTCGTCGAAGAAGCGGACGCCGTCGCGCTCGCGCACCAGCTCCAGACGATGCGGCAACCC
Organism: uncultured Binatia bacterium (SeqCode); assembly: GCA_964498075.1. Classification (GTDB taxonomy): domain Bacteria; phylum Desulfobacterota; class Binatia; order HRBIN30; family HRBIN30; genus CAZCGA01. The sequence continues at coordinate 44,875 of CAZCGA010000001.1, forward strand.
GGTGACCTGCTCCAGGGCCCGTTGGATCGGGGCGTCCGGAATGCCCCAAATGGCAGCGGCCGTCGTCGCGGCCATCATGTTTTCCCGATTGTGCATGCCCTGCAGCCGCACCGCATCCAACGGGAAACGCCGCGGTGCGGGCTCCGGCCCCCAATGGATGAGGGTGTTGCCGTCGATGAAGCTGCCGAACTCGACGGGCTCGCGGCCGAACGAGATCGCCGCGGCGCGCGCGGTGCGCCGCTGCTTCCAGACCCACGGGTCATCACGGTTGAGCACCGCCACATCGCCGGGCTGCTGCGCGGCGAGGATCGACGCCTTGGCCCGCCCGTAATCTTCCAGGCTGGCGTAGCGGTCGAGGTGGTCCGGGGTCAGATTCAGTAAGACCGCTACGCGGGGGCGAAAGGTGTAGACCCATTCCAGTTGGAAGCTCGACACCTCGACGACGGCCGCCTGGTATTCGGGATCGGCTGCGCACGCCTCGATCAACGGGGTGCCGAGGTTGCCGCCGATGAACGTCCGCAGCCCGGCCTCTTTGAGGATGGTGCCGAGCAGCACGGTGGTCGTGCTCTTGCCGTTCGTGCCGGTCACGGCAAGGATCGGGCACGTCAACGCACGCGACGCCAGCTCGATCTCGCTGATGATTGGTACGCCGCGCCCGAGCGCGCGACGCAGCAACGCATGCGACCGCGGCACTCCCGGGCTCGGCACCACGACGTCGATACCCTGCAGCAGCTCTTCGGCATCGTCACCGAGCTGCGCATCCACCCCGGCCGGCAGCAGCGCCCGTTCGAGGACGGCCGTGCTGCGTTCGGCTAGACGGACCCGGCCGCCATGTTGCACGAGGAACGCAGCAACGCTCTGCCCGGTCTTGCCAGCGCCTATCACCAGGAAGTATCGGTCGGCGATCTGCGTAGTCATCGAAGCTTCAGCGTGCTGAGCGCGAAGACGGCGCAGATGATGGAGATGATCCAGAAGCGCACGATGATCTGCGGCTCCGGCCAGCCTTGCAGCTCGAAGTGATGGTGAATCGGTGCCATGCGGAAGATGCGTTTGCGGCGCAGCTTGAAGGAGACCACTTGGAAGATCACCGACAGCGCCTCGACGACGAACACCCCGCCGACGACCAGCATGACCAATTCCTGCTTGGTGATCAGGGCGACCAGCGCGAGGGCCGCGCCGAGCGGGAGCGAGCCGACATCGCCCATGAACATCTCGGCGGGATAGGCGTTGAACCACAGGAAGCCGAGGCCGGCACAGAGCAGCGCGCCGCAGAAGATCGCCAGCTCGCCCGCACCGGCGACGTACGGGATCTGGAGGTACTCGGCCAGCTTCACGTTGCCGGTGACGTAGGCGAAGACGCCATAGGTGAAGGCAGTCGTCATCACCGGCCCGATCGCCAGGCCATCGAGCCCGTCGGTGAGATTGACGGCGTTCGACAAGCCAACCACCGCGATCGCCGCGAACGGCACGTACCAGACGCCAAGGTTCGGATGCAGCTCCTTGACGAACGGGAAGAACAGCGCCGTGCTGAAGTCCGGCTTGAGGTACAAGACTGTCGCCGGGACCAGCGCGACGCCGAACTGCGCCGCCAGCTTGGCGCGGCCGCTGAGACCGCGGGCGTTGCCGCGGCGCAGCTTGCGATAATCGTCGATGAAACCGATCCCCGCGAAGGCGACGGTGACGCCGACGGCGAGCCAGATGAATGGGTTCGTCAGATCCGCGAGCAGCAGCGTCGAGAGAATCAGCGAGAAGAGGATCAATGTGCCGCCCATGGTCGGCGTACCCGCTTTGGAGAGGTGACTCTGCGGGCCGTCGGGACGAATGGTCTGCCCGATCTGTCCCGCCGTCAGCCGGCGAATGAGCCACGGCCCGAGCAGGAAGGACACCACCAACGCGGTGAGCGCCGCGATCAGCGTGCGGAACGTGATGTAGCGGAAGACGTTGAAGACGGAGTGTGAGGCGTGCAGTGGATAGAGGAGATGATAGAGCATCACGGCGGACTCCCTATCCCTTCCAGCAGCCGCACCACCTCGTCCATCTTCATACCGCGGGAGCCTTTCACGAGCACCACGTCGCCCGGCTGCCACTGGGCCGTCACCGCACTCGCCACCTCGGCATGTGAGCCGCACACGTGCACAGCGTCGGCACCCATGCCCCCCGCGCGCGCGCCGGCCGCCATGGCGTCGGCGTGCGCCCCGAGCAGAAACAGCTGTTGTACGCCGAGGGCCGCGGCGCGCTCACCCACTGTGTGATGAGCGCGCCGGGCCTCGTCGCCCAGCTCCCACATCTCCCCCAACACCACCACCGGCCGTCCGGAGAAGCGCCGGAGCGCCACCAGGGCGGCTTCCACGCTGGACGGGTTTGCGTTGTACGCATCATTGACAAGGGTAACGCCGTTGGCGAGACGGCGGACCTGCATCCGCATTGCGGGCCCGACGCTGCGCTCCAATCCGCGGGCGATCACGTCGATGCCCAGGCCCATGGCGTACCCGATCGCGGCAGCGGCGAGCGCGTTGCTGACGTTGTGTCGCCCGATAAGACGCAGCCGCACGCGGGTACGCCGGCCTTCGACGAGCAGGGCAAACGCCACGCCGTCGCCGCCCAGGTCGACCAGATTGCGCGCGCAGACGTCGGCATCGTGACCGAAGGTCACCTTGCGGCCACGAAACGGGGCGGCGAGCCGTCGCACCCATTCGTCATCCAGGTTGACGGCGATGACCGCCGCTGCAGACAGCCCGGCAAACAGCTCCCCTTTGGCTTGCGCGACACCGGCGAGCGTCCCGCCGACGCCTTCCAGATGGGCGGGGCCGACGTTGGTAATCACGGCGAAGTCGGGTTGCGCGATCTCGGTGAGACGGGCGATCTCGCCGAAGTGATTCATGCCCATCTCCAGTACCGCGACCGCCTCATCGCCTTGGACTCGCAGGAGCATGAGCGGCAGGCCGATGAGGTTGTTGAGATTGCCCTCGGTCTTCAGCACGCGGGCGCGTGGCGGCGGGAAGTCCGCAGCCGTACACACTGCCGCAATCATGTCCTTGGTTGTCGTCTTTCCGTTGCTTCCGGTGACGCCGACGACGCGCATCGGATGCTGTCGACGCGTCCACGCGGCAAGATCACCGAGCCCCCGCAAGGTATCGGTGACGCGCACCAGCCGGGTGGGCGGAGCGCCGACCGGCTCACGATCGACCACGCAAGCCAGAGCGCCGCCGCGCAGGGCCTCCGCCGCAAAGTCGTGGCCGTCATGCCGCGGACCGCGCAAGGCAAAGAACAGTGCGCCGGGTTCCATCCGCCGCGAGTCTGTCGTGATCGAGCTGAAGGTCAAATCGCGCTGCGCGGCGGGCACAGCGGAACCACGGGTTGCGGTGACTACGTCTTGCAGGGTCCAGTTCATACAAGCGGTGCTCAGTTGTTCCGCGGTCGTCCCCTTCCGCATAGCGTCAACCCGCGGCCGATCCAAATTGGAGGTCGAGCGTCGTCCCCTGGGCGGTTTCCGCCCCGGCAGGCGGATCCTGGGCGACGACGAATCCTGAACCGTGCGTCCGCACGTCCCAACCTGCGCGCGCGGCTTGCACCAGCGCCTGACGCATACTGAGGCCGATGAAGCTCGGCATCCCCTTTTCGCTCTCGATCGCTGGCCAGCTCGCGAGTCGCGCCTTTTCAGCCTCGTTTTCACGCAGCGGTATGGGTGCCGACGCGACGCGCAAACCCAAACGGTCCACCGCGTACTCGCCGATCCGTCGAAAGACGGGCGCGGCAACCGTTCCGCCGTAGGTGGCGGTTCGTGGGTTGTCAACGACGACGAGGATCACGAATCGTGGCGCATCCGCGGGGATGAAGCCGACGAAGGAAGACATCCGGTCGCGTGCGGAGTACCTGCCGGTTTTCGCATCGACCTTTTGCGCCGTACCGGTTTTTCCGGCGACTGGGACGC
>CAZCGA010000001.1:48815-127780 GCA_964498075.1 uncultured Binatia bacterium (SeqCode)
CGGGCCTGAGTCCCTGTACCGCCCTCGACCACGCCGCGCAGCAGCTCGCCGACGGCGCGTGCGGTCTGCGCCGAGATGGGTTGTCCGACGACTTGCGGCTTGTTCTCCCGCAGCACCGTCCCATCGGGGCCGACGACGCGGCGCACCACGTAGGGGCGCATCAGCTTCCCGCCATTCGCAAGCGCCGCGTATGCACGCAGCAACTGCAGCGGCGTGACAGCGATGCCTTGGCCGAAGCTGGTGGTCACCAAATTGATCCGCGCCCACTTCTGAAAGGGCGGCACCAATCCGGGAACTTCTCCCGGCAGGTCGATCTGGGTGGGCTTGCCAAAGCCGAAGGCGCGCAGCGCGAGCCCGAGGCGTTCGATCCCGAGACGTTCGCCCACTTTGGCGGCGCCGATGTTGCTCGAGTGCTTGATCACGTCCGCGAACGTCAGCCATCCGGAGGGTTCATGGTCATGAATCGTCCGGCTACCGACCGTATAACTCCCGTTCTCGCAGAACACTTTGTCGCTGGGTCGCACGACGCCGGCCTCCAGCGCCGCCGCAGCCAGGATGCCCTTGAAGGTCGAGCCAGGCTCGTACGAGTCGGCGATGACGCGATTGCGCCACTGGTCTGCCGTGAAGGCAGCGAGGGTGTTCGGATCGAAGCGCGGCACGTTGGCGAGCGCGAGGATCTCACCGGTAGATGGATCCATGACGACGGCGACGCCGGCCGCCGCCTTACGCAGGGTGACGGCAGATTCAAGCTCCGCTTCGGTGACTTGCTGGAGGTTCGCGTCGATGGTGAGCTCCACACGAGCGCCTTGTCGGGGTAGCGGTTGCCAAGGGCCTTCCGTGATCATGTGGCGTCCGCGGGCGTCGCGCTCGATGTTCAAAGACTCCACTGAGCCTCGCAAGTCTGCGTCATAGGCCAACTCGACACCTTCCAGACCCTGGGAGTCCACGCCGGCCAGGCCGATCACCTGACCCGCGAGGTGCCCGCGGGGGTAGAGGCGCCGCCGGCTCGATTTGCTTCCGACACCGCGGAGCGCCAACGCCTCGATCGTATCCGCTTGTTCCCGCGTCGCATCGCGCAATAGCCACACGAAGGGCTCCTGGGCATGCGCCTTCTCAGCCACCAACGCAGGCGGTAGCGCCAACGTTCCTGCCAGGAGAGAAATGACGTGCGGCGCTGGATCCAGCGAACGCGGGTGCAGAAACACCGCCGCCGCCTCTACGCTCAGAGCGAGAACATCGCCGTGGCGATCGACAATCGCGCCACGATCGGGCGGAACTGCAAGGCGCTGTCGATGCTGTCGGCTGGCGAGCATCCTCAAGGAGTCCCCTTCGAGGACGCACAGCTGAAAGGCACGGCCAAACTCAACCAGGAACAGCATGAAAAAGATTCCAGCCGTGGCGGCCATGCGCATGCGGAGGGCTCCAGGTTTCATGGGAGGACCGCTGCTGAACCCTTGGGCGGGCGCATCATGCCGAGTCGCGCACGCGCGACCTCAACGATGCGGCCGGTTGTGTCCAGAGTCGCCGCTTCGACGGTCAGCTCGTGCTCCTCCTGCTCGAGCCGGTGGATCACCTGACGCGTAGTCGAGAGACGATAGCCGACGTCAACAACCTTCAGGCGGAGCCAGACGTGAGCGAGAGCAATGCCCACACCGACGGCAACGAATATTGCCAGCCAAACGATCAAGGTGCGGAACTCAGCGTACTGGGCGGCGGCGATGTTTGATGGGCTGAACCACGCAAAGGACGACTGCACGTCGGCGTGAGAAGGCGCGGCAGACGACGGTGGGCGCAGCGACAGCGGGAGCATGGTCTATATCCCGAGCTCCGTCAGGTCCTGTGGATTCTGCATGATGTGCTGCTCCGCTTCACCGAACACTTGCTTCCACTGCTCTCGGTCCCAGATCCGGAATTTCAGATTGGCGGAGGTGAAAACGACGTCCCGCTTCAGGCCGGCATATTCGCGAAGGCTCGGCGGCAACAGGATCCGGCCCTGCTTGTCCAGCACACAATCGTGAGCTGCGGAGAAGTAGTAGTTCTGGAACCGCAAGACGCGCTGGTCGAATTGAGGCTTCTGTTGAAGCCGTTCTTCCAGCTGCACCCACGCCGCATACGGGAAGACGTCGAGGCAACGGACAGAGGCGAAGACGAAGTTGGTGATGACGACCCGGTCGTCGTTGGTAGCCTGCAGCATTTCGCGGAATTTTGCAGGGACGCTGACGCGCCCTTTTTCGTCGACCGTATGTTCGAAGGTCCCCCGAAACATACACCACCCAGTGGCCTACTAGACCATTATTCCCCACCTCTCCCCACCACCGGGGCGGACTATAGGTGGCCGTTTTTCATCTGTCAAGAAAAAAGTTAGATGAGTTCCGGAAGGTTATGAAGATGAAGGCTGGAGGGGGTCGATAAGCCGGATTCTGTCGCCTCGCCCACAACGCGAGGCCTGCGGTCATTCCTCTGGGCCAGCCGTTGCCGGCCGGCTCTAGCAACACACCCGAGGGGCGCGGGCCACGCAACCCTCTAATCGGTCTTGCTCCAAGTGGGGTTTGCCGAGCAGGTCCGTCTCCGGATCTGCTGGTGACGAACTCACCTTTTCACCGCATCCCTTCGGTTGACCGAAGGGCCGTCTCTTTTCTGTGGCACTTTCCCCCGATCACTCGGGGCCGTCGTTAACGGCCACCTTGCCCTACGGAGTCCGGACTTTCCTCCCGCACGCATCTCAGCGGCGAGCGACCGCATGACCTCCTCCAGCCGAAGTGCAGTCTAGCGCGGCGTCTCAATCTGTTCCAGACGCTCCGGCCTCCAAAACAAGATGCGATGGCAGTTTGGACAGAGCCGGATGTCTCGGGTTCGCTGCAGCTCATTGAAGACCTGTGGTGGGAGGTTCATGTGGCAGCCCAGACACGTCCCGTTGCGTACCTCCACAACCGCGGTCCCACCCCGCCGAGTGAGGATCTGCTCGTACTTCTGCCGCACGTTGCCATCGAGCGACGCCGCCGTCCGATCGCGACTCTCCCGTTCCCGCTTCAGCTCAGCTGCGAACTCACCGATACGAGCCCGCCGCTCCGCGATCTTCCCTGTCGATCCCTCTTCCAATTCCGCCAGCCGCCGCTCGGCCTCGGCCGCCGCCGTCTTGAGCGCATCGAGGGACTCGAACACGCCGAGCAGTTCTTCTTCAGTTAGCTGGTTTGCTTCCTTGCCGACTTCGATCTCTCGCCGCAGTGCCTGGAGCTCCTTCTCGTTGCGGACGCGATTGAGCCGCATGCGCCGATCCGTCATCTTGGCTTCGTCGGCTTCTAGACGACCCTCAAGGTCGCGACGCCGCGCCTCGACTGCTTCGCGTTCCGCGTGCGCTACCCGGGTCGCCTCAACCTGGAGCAACCGCTGGCCTTCGAGCTCGGACACTTCTCGCTCCAACGTTTGCATGAGTTCGGTCTTTTCGCGCAGTCGGCGGTCGAGCTCCTGGAGGGCGGCTAGCTGATCGATGGGTGCGTCGGTTTGATTATGTGAGGGCATTCTGTCTGAGTTCCAAACGTGGTGGGCCCACCAGGATTCGAACCTGGGACCTACCGGTTATGAGCCGGCGGCTCTGACCAGTCTGAGCTATGGGCCCGTGAGAGTTCGTCATCAGTATGATCATTCGAGACTGCTGATGGCAGTATCCCGTTTCGAAATCAAGCCGGTGTCCTCGACCCGCCGCGAACATCCCTGCCGCGCAAGAGCTCATTGTGTCGCTCCAGCTCTTCGCGGTAGCGCACCGTATCTCCGCTCGCTTCCGCCTGACGCAGTTTCACGAGATCGGCGCGGGCCTCAGAACGGTGCGCTCGTTGCTCGATACGATCGATGCAGTCACGGGCAACTTGTAAACAATCACCCGTCGCCAGCGCACCTTGGCCCAACAATCCGGCGGTCACCCGTTGCGCAACCGGGCCTGGTAATTGATCGACCACGGATGCAGTGCCGCCGTTGGTCTGCCACGCCGAGAGCAGGGTACGACCCGCCTCCGCAAGCACCGGACTGCCAAACGAATCCAGAACCCCGCGGTGCGCAACGAGCTGAGCCACGTCCCGATCCAGCGCCATCGCCTCAAGCAGTGTGGTCTCCTCGGATCGAAAAACCTCCGTGTGACCTTCGGGGGTCGAGGGGCGCGTCGGTACAACTCGCGCACCAGCAGCAGCCGCGCGCAGGTTTCGAAAGATCGTTTCGTCGACTGATAGTTGCTGCGCCGCCTTGCGGGCGAGCAGTTCGAATTGGAATGGATCACGGACTCGCGCCAGCACTTGCCCGATGCGCTCGGCCGCGGCGGCGCGTTGGGGCAACCTCGCGTCGGGCCCTGGATCCAGACGTTGGATGAAGAAGTCCGCCAGCGGAACGGCTTGCTGCAGGAGCGACAGTGTCGCGGCCGCGCCGCGCTCGCGTGTGTAGCTGTCCGGATCGAATCCCGATGGGAGAAAGGCCCCGAGTCCCCAGACCCCGGCCTCGGCACACACCGCAAAGGCGCGCACGGCTGCGTCTTGTCCCGCACGGTCGCCATCGAAGAAGGCAACCAGCTCCGGAGCGAAACGGCGCGCGAGTCGCACCTGGACCTCGGTGAGTGCGGTGCCCAGGCTGGCCACGGTGTAGCCAATGTCCGCCTGCACCAGTGCCAACGCATCGAGGTAGCCCTCGACGATCACCACGCGCTCCGCCGCGCGGATTGCGTCGCGCGCCTCGAACAAGCCGTACAATACCTGTCCCTTGTGGAACAGCGCGGAGTCGGGCGAGTTGAGATACTTGGGGTGGTCATGGCCGAGCGTGCGTCCGCCGAAGCCGAGAATGCGCCCACTGCCATCGCGGATGGGGAAGGTCACGCGTGCCCAAAAGCGATCATACACACTGCCGTCGCTGCGCCGGCCGATCAATCCCAGCTCGCTCGCCTTCTGAGTCGGACAACGCTTGGCACTCAAGGTACGAGCGAGCCCCGTTCCACCGGAAGGGCAGAATCCCACGCCATAGCGCTCGATCATGTCGCCCGAGAGCCCGCGCTTGTCGAGATACTCGCGGGCCGCCGCACCGGCCGGCGATTGCAGCGCTTGACGGAAGTAACCCTGCGCCACTTCATTGATCTCCAGGAGTTGCTGACGTTGTTCCCCGTTCGGTCCTTTTTCCGTTCGCTCCGGCAGCGCCACGCCGGCGCGGCGTGCGAGTACCTCGACGGCGTCGCGAAACTCCAGCCGATCCGCGCGCATCAAGAACGTAAAGACCGTGCCGCCCGCTCCGCATCCAAAGCAATAGAAGAGGCCGCGGTCGTCGCTCACCGTGAACGAGGGTGTCTTCTCAGTGTGAAACGGACAGAGGCCGAGATGGTTTCTCCCCGCCTTCTTGAGGGTCACATATCCGGACACGACCTCGACGATGCTCACCCGTTCTCGAATCGCCTGGAGAGTCTCGTCGGGGATCTTGCCGGCCATGGGCTGCACTACGTTTTGTTCGAAGAGTCCGGCCGCGCGGCATCGTGTAGACCGAGCCGCGCCACGCTGCCCGCTGCGGTCACCAGCGGACGTCCGATTGTCGAGCGCATGATCTGTTCGTCAAGGGTCGGAACGAGCGGGAACAGATGCAGAAACAGCAGCAAGAATGCCAGCACCGCGACGCCCTTGCCAGCACCGACTGCGGCACCCGCCAGCCGCGTGACCCCGCGGAGAAACAGCGCGCCGGCCAGCCGGTCGAGCAGCACACCGACAAGATTCACACTGGTATGCACGATGACGAAGATCAACACGAACGCTACACCGACATCAACCGGCACTGGAATCCGGAATCGCTCCTGCAGGAGCCCCGCGCCGGCCCCTGCAAACTCGACAGCCGCCACCATCCCCCCGATCAGCGCCAGCAGCCCAAAGCACTCTCGAAAGAAGCCACGCCAGTATCCACGCAGAGCACACACGACCAGCAGAACGCTCAGAGTCAGATCAACACTGTTCATCAGCCGCCCCGATCTGACCTGCTTATCCTCGGTCTTGACGATTCAGAATCCACTGCCTACTACCCGACGTAAGATTCTTTTCTTGGCAGCCAGCGCCTTCTTCTTCCGTCTCACGCTAGGCTTTTCGTAGTGCTCACGCCTCCGCAATTCCGCTAGGATGCCCGCCTTCTCGCATAGCTTCTTGAAACGTCTGATGCCGCTTTCAATCGGTTCGTTCTCCTTCACCCGAACCCCTGCCATGCATATCTCACCCCCTCCCGCCTTGGGATGAATGCGCGCCACGCGCAATCTGGATGCATACCTCCGAGCTGAGGCGTCAAGCGAGCCTACTTTAGGGGTTTTGCTAGTCGTGTCAAGCAGACCGACTGCCGCACCCACCTACCCTTCAACCTGACCGAAGCGCTCCGGAAAATCGCTGATGATCCCATCGACCCCCTGCCCGACGAGCGCACGCATGGTGTCGACATCGTTGACTGTCCAGGCGACCAGTTGGAGTCCTCGCCCGTGCGCCGCCTGCACCAGGTCGGCCGACACCAGCATCCAATGCGGGTGGAGCGACGTCGCATGCAGGTCACCCGTCCATCTCCACGCATCGGCGAAGTCCGACTGCTGCCACAACAGCCCAATCCGAGCATCGGCGGCCGCACGGCGCACGGCCGTCAGCGCCGCCGGCTCGAAACAGGAGAGCAACGTCGATCGCAGGAGATCAGTCGCGCGCAGCTCGCGAATCACCTCAGCCGCCAGCGCCACCCAATCCTCATCCGCAGCCTTCAGCTCTACATTCAGACGCGCTCGGCCGTCCAGCAACCTGATGACCTCGCCGAGCGTCAACGACGGCTGATCGGCGAACGCGGGGCTGAACCAACGGCCGGCATCGAGCCGCTTGATCGCCGCTAGGTCGCGGTCGCGGACACGTCCGGTGCCGTTGGTGGTGCGCGTCAGTTCCATGTCGTGGATGACCACGAGCTTCTCGTCGCGGCTCAGTTGCACATCCAACTCGATCATATCGACACCCAGCTCGACGGCGCGCTCAAACGCGGGGCGCGTGTGCTCGGGGGTGCTTCCCGATGCGCCGCGGTGGGCGATGCGCAACCAGCGATGAACCACCCCCGCCAGATAGTGAACTCGCCGAGTGCGGTCAAGCGGACTCCCCAGGCCATTCCGCTTCTCGTTGCGGCACCCGCGGGCTCTGTGTCATACGGATACGATGAGTGGATTTTGGTTCGAAGTCACGGTCGACGTGCCTCACCCGCACAGCGAAGCCGTCGCAAACTTCCTGATCGAGAGCGGCGCTCCGGGATTGCAGATGGAGGAGGGAGACGGGACCACGTCGCTGATCGCATACTTCGCCACCGAGCCGGGGCTCGACGGCCTGCGTCGCCTGTGTCGTGACCTCGGTTGCTGGTCTGCAGACGGCGAGGCGCTGCGGGTGCGACAGGTCGCCGCCGATGACTGGGCGGAGAGCTGGAAGCTACATTTCCCGCCGCAGCTGATTGGCGACACGCTGTACGTCTGCCCGCCCTGGAACCGCACCGCGCCCCCGGGCCGCATCGCGGTGGTCATCGATCCCGGCATGGCGTTCGGCACCGGTCATCATGCCACAACCCGCGGCTGTCTCACACTGCTCGAACGCGCCGCGCGTACGCGTGCAATCACGCGCGCACTCGATGTCGGTACGGGCTCGGGCGTACTGGCAATTGCGCTCGCAGAGCTCGGCGCGGAGGTGTGGGCGGTGGACAACGATCCGATTGCCTGCGGCGCCGCCGCCGCCAACAGCGCGCGCAATGGTGTGACCAACCGCATCCATCTCACCTCGGACTGGGGATACATCGCGGGACGGTTTGAGCTCGTGACCGCGAACTTGTTCACGCAGTCCTTGGAAGAATTCGCACCCGAGTTCAGGCGCTTCATGCCCGCCTGCGGCGGCACCGTGATCTGCTCCGGCATTCTCTGTGAAGAGGAGCATCGCGTGCGCACCGCTTATGAAGCGTGCGGCTTCCGGATGAGCGATCGTTACGTAGAAGCTCCGTGGGTCACGCTGGCATTCCGCAACGGACCGGCGTCGTGATGCTGCCGCGTTTCTTCGTCAGCTCGGAGATCCTCGCCGGCAGCCGCGCGATCCTCGGCGGAGCAGAGTTCCACCATTTGCGCGTTCGCAGACTGCAGGTCGGTCACGCGGTCGTCTTGTTCGATGGACTCGGGCGCCAGCGGCAAGGGATCGTGGTAGACATCGACAAGCAGCGGGCGCAGATTGATCTGCAGGTTGACCCGTCCGTGCAACGAGAATCGCCGCTGCACCTCGTGCTCGCGCCCGCGCTGCTCAAGGGCGACAAGCTGGATCTGGTGATCGAAAAGGCCGTCGAGCTGGGCGTGAGCGAGCTGCGGCCGTTCACTTGCGAGCGCAGCATCAGTCAGGCGTCGGCAGCGCGGCGCGATCGCTGGATTCGGATCGCGCGCGGCGCCGCGAAGCAGTGCCAACGCAGCGTGGTCCCGGACATTGCCGCACCGCTGCCGTTTGACGAGCTCCTGTCGTCCACCACCGCTGCAGTTCGTCTCCTGTTCTGGGAGCATTGCCCACCAACCGGTCTGGAAGTACCCGCACCGCAACCGCCGACGTCCGTCTCCGTGCTTGCGGCCGTTGGGCCGGAAGGCGGTTTCACTGCGGCGGAGACCGACCGGGCAATGCGCGCCGGCTTTCGTCTCGTCGGTCTCGGCCCGCGGATCCTCCGTGCCGAGACCGCTGCGATAGCGGCGGTAACCCTCTGCCAGTTCTTGTGGGGTGATCTCGGCCGCGGCCCCGGCTGATCCTGCTCGGTACGATCAGCAGCTTCGGGCCGCACGCGCTTGCAGCAACCACGTCGCCTCCGTAGCATGCACACACCATGGCTGACCGCTTCCTCTTCATCATGGATCCGATCGAGGACATCCTCCCCGACAAGGACACTACGTTCATGCTCATGCTCGAGAGCCAGGCGCGGCAGCGCTCCCTGTATTACTGCGGCATCGGTGATCTGTTCGTGAGCAGCGCTCGACCCTACGCGCGCGTCCGGCGCGCACAGGTGATGCGCGGCGTCCCGCACTACGCGCTCTTCGAGGAACGCACCGAGTCGCTCCACTGGTTCGAGGCCATCTTCATGCGCAAGGATCCGCCGGTGGACAGGGGCTACCTGTTCGCAACCCAGGTCCTGAGCCTCGTTGATCCGTCGTCGACGTCAATCCTGAATGAGCCGTCGGGTCTACGCAATGCCAATGAGAAGCTCTACGCGCTCAACTTTCCCGAGGTGATCCCACCGAGCATCGTCACCTGTGACATCAACCGTCTCAAAGCGTTCCTGAACGATCTCGGCGGCGAGATGATCGTCAAGCCACTCGACGGCTGCGGCGGCGCCGGGGTCTTTCACCTGCACCGAAACGACCGCAACCTCAACTCCATCCTGGAGATGTCGACGGAGAACGGCCGGCGGCCGATCATGGGCCAACGCTACTTGCCGGAGATTCGCCAGGGCGACAAGCGACTCATCCTTCTCAACGGGGAGCCGCTTGGGGCGGTGCTGCGCGTGCCGCGTGACGACGAGCACCGCGGCAACATCCACGTCGGCGGCACGTGTCTCAAAGCGGAGATCAACCCGCGCGACCGGGCCATCGCCGCGCGCCTGGCCCCTCGCCTGCGTCAGGACGGCTTGTACTTCGTCGGCCTCGACGTCATCGGCGACTACCTCACGGAGGTCAACGTCACCAGTCCCACCGGCGTGCAGGAAATCAACGCCCTCAGCGGGGTACAGCTCGAGTCCCAGGTCATCGACTTCACCGAGCAGCTCTGCCGCACGCGGCGATCGAGCCACGCAGCACCCTGATCGAGCAGCCTGGTAGGCGCGTCAGCCCCACGTGGCTGAAAAAAAACGGGGCGCCTTTCGGCACCCCGCTGGTGAAACCGCTTCAGCTACAGAACTCTAGGGAATCGTGATCAGGTCCTGCGTCGCTCTGTTTCCTTGCTGATGCAGGTTGAACGCCGCGCTGCGCGTATTCCCGTTAGCGTGTGTCTCGATGGCGATGCCAACCATGCCGCTCGGAATGCTCGCCTGTGGGGGAGGCATTGCCACCCCGATCGGGTTCATACGCGTCTGCCCGGTCAGCGTACCGGCGACACTCACGTTGAAGATCGAGCGCGAGCACTGCGCTCGATCGAGCTTACAGAGCCGCTCTTCCAGGAAGCACTTGACCGTGTTGCTGGTGGAGAAACGCTGCTCGAACTCGTTGAATACGAGGTACTGAACAACCGCCGCGCCCGGAATCTGCCGCAGCAAATCCTCGGAGCAAGGGACCAGTACGAGGGTCGTAGTGATCTCACTATCGCTGCCCGGCACGGGGTCGTGCGCGTCATCGAAGAAGTGGTTCAGGATGAGGATGTTCGGACAACCTTCGTACTCGCCGGTGTCGCCGGGACCGAGGGTCAGCTCCGGTCCTTGAATCTGCGCGCCGGGCGTTCCAGTGGCCTGAATGCCAATGGCGTTGTAGCTGGCGACATCAAGATTCCCGCTGTTCGCCGTCTCGATGAGTGCTTCACCCTTCAGCACGTTGTTGACGATCGGGTTGCCGTTCGCATCGACCGCGATGCACTTGAGCTCTCCCACGAATCGACTCTCGGACACGGGCGGAACACGGGTACCGGCATTGCTCTTGGTGCACTTGCCGCCTGGAAAGCCCTTGCAGTCGTCATCGACCGAGCACTTCTTGAACGGATTCCGTTCGCACACACCGTTGCCGAGCGGCAGGTCGTCGTCGGCGAAACCGTCGCTCGCCTTCCACTGAATTGGCTGCCCCGGCGTCATGATAATGTGGAAGTCTGTCTCCGCCCATCCTGGCCTGCACTCACCACACGAGGCTCCCGAGCAGCAATCGCTCGAGTCAGAGCATATATCGCCCTCATTCGCGCCGAAGCAGTGGGAGTTTGCGTCGACGTAGAAGCAATGCAAGTACGCCGGACTCGAAGAGGTATTGGTCAGCCGAACGACCGTATCGAGTCCAGAGTCAACCTTGATCAACGGATATATCACCAACGCCGCCGGCTTGTCCGACTCCGGCAGGACTTCCGTCGCAACATCCGCCCGCACCTGCCCACCGGAAAGAGCGAGTGCCGTTGCAATCGCCGCCGTCCAGCCTGCCCATCGCACCTGTCCCATGATTGATCTCCTTTCCGCCTTCCTTGGACGCCGCGTCATCAGCACAGCCTACCGTCTACTGTGGTGGATGGATCTGATCGTCCGGGATTGTGAACACGTCGGCCACGGCGTTTGGATCTGTCGGGCTTGTGCGGTCCTGGAAGCTGGTGTGCGCGTTCTGCGCGTTTCTGGCCACCAGGGTCGTGGTTGTGTGTTCTATCGTAAAGGTCGTGGTGTGTGTCTCCTCGAGGACGGCAAAAACACCCCGCGGGGTGCCGACCCCAGGGCGCATCTTCGTCACCAGTACAGCGCCGCCCACCTTATCGTGACCGAAGACGGGGTTCACATCCGTGAGCGTAAATGACCCGAAGCAGCCGATGGTCGTCGAAGCGGAGAACGTTTGCTCGAACTCGTTGGTGATCTGGAACTGCAACAGAGTGGGCGGGAACACCTGGTTCTCGAGGTCTTCGGTGCACGGGACAACCGTGAGGTTGGTCGTCACGGAGGAGGTGCAAGACGTCGCTGCCTCGCAGAACCCCTGCTGCTCGACGACAGGGTCTGGAGCGCCGATGGAGGGGCTATCGAGGATCCAGGTCTGCGGGCAACCTTCATACTCTTTGCCGGACGTGCTGCCCGCGCACGTGCCGTCGCCGATGCAGAGAACGCCATCCATATTGTTGTTGTCGAACCCCTTCAGACCGATCGCGTTGTACTTCGATACGTCGCCGCTGGCTTTGTCTTCAAGCGTGGCTTCGCCCTTCAGTGCGTTCCCTCCGACTGGCGCACCGGTCTCGTCCGTCTCGATGCATTTCAGCTCGCCGACGAAGTCGTCGACAACGGGCGGGACAAAGCCTGGGTCCGCACCGGCGTCGCAACAGTCAGCCGGAGTGGAGTTCGTCGCCGTGGGATTACCGGTCGTACTGGGATCGCAGTTCTTGTCCGAGTTCGTCGCCGATCCGCGACAGGTCGCTTCTCCCGGAAAGTCCTTGCGTCCTTTCGACACGACCCAGTGAGTGGGCTGCTGTTTGGTCAGCCAGATGTCGAAATCGGTCTCGACACACAAGGGCGGGTTCGCCTGGCTTGGTGGCAAGTCCGGATTCGTGAGTGCTCCGTTCACGTAGAAGCAGTGCGCGTGCCTCATGTTGTTGGAGGTATTGGTAATCTGAATGATCGTGTCGCGTGTCCCGTCGGCGATCACCTTCGGAAACACTAGAATCGACGCGCTCTGCTCTGTGGTGACAGCAGCTATAGCCGGCTTGGCTACCACTCCCAGCCCGACCAGCGCTGCCAGTCCCATGAGCCCAACTAGCCCTCGCTGCCTACGCATTACCCTCCTCCTTTCGATCACGCCGCACCGAGTTCGCCCAAGCGAACCCACTCGATCAAGTGTCGGCCTTATATCCGTGGGGTGCAAAGTTGTCAAGTCAAAAGGCCCTTTTTTTCCCACCCTTGCCCTCAGGGTAGATAGATGAAATCGCTCTGCGGACGACCGCCCTGAAAATGGAGGTTCACTGCGGCCGTCCCACCGCCATCGCGGAATTCCTCCGCCACGCCCAGGAGCGTGTGACCGTGCTTCTTGTCGTCATCCGCCACGCCGCGGATGCGGGTCTGACCGGTGAGTGTGCCAGCCACTGCAGCGCTGAAGATCGACCGATCAGGGCTGCGGGTCTCGATGTTCGATATCTTCAGCTCCTCGAAGCAAGTAATACGGCGGCTCGTCGAGAACCGCTGCTCGAACTCGTTGAACACCAGAAATTGAACCGGCGTGGTGATCGGCACCTGCGTGAGAAAGTCCTCCGAGCACGGCACCAACGTGAGATGGGTCGTGATGCGTCGCGGCGCCGGCGCGGCGACCGGATCTTCGGCACCGTCGAAGAAGTGATCGAGGATGAGAATGTTCGGACAGCCACTGTACTCGGCGGAGCAGTGACCGCCAACACACTTCGACGCCTCGTCGCACGAGGTTCCGGGATTCGATCCGCCCAGGCAGACGCCGCCGCCGAGGACGAGGATGCTGTCGCCATTGTTGGTTCCGGGAATCGCCGGGATCCCGATCGCGTTATACGCTTCGACGTCGATCGACGTCTTACTGGTGCGCACGATCTCCGCCTCGCCCTTCAGATCGTTACGTTCGACCGGCACAAGGTTCTCATCCACGGCGATGCACTTCAGCTCGCCGATGAACGGATCTTCCGAAACACCGGGAATCCCGCTGCCCGTGTTGCTCTGCCCGTTCTGACCGGGGTGTTCGTCATCCAACGGCAGGCACGGGAGGCTTGGGTCGTCGCTGTTTTCGCACAACGTCGCACCCAGCGATGCGAGCCACGCGATCGGCTGGCGGGCGGTAATGTGCACGATGAAGTCAGTCTCTACCCACTGGGCCTGACACGTACCGACGCAGGGCGTGGCCGCACGCGGTAAACAGCTGCCCGAGGTGTTGCTGCAGTGCGGTGTGGCGTTCACGTAGAAGCACTGCATGGTGATCTCCCGATTCGAGGTATTGCTCACCCGGATCAACGTGTCGATCTGCACGGGAGGGGTGATCTCCGGTTTGGTCACGTCGACCAAGATTTTCGGGAACACGAGGATCGCTGCCCCCTGATCGGAGGTGACGTCGGCGCGCGCCCGCCGTGGAGACATTGCCACGCACAGCATCAGCGCAGCGCACCACAGCACCGTCCACACCATCATCCGGGCCTGCGCAGCGTGCTGCCTCATTAGAAGATGACCCCGGGGACGGTGATGACATCATTGTTCTTCCGCTCGCCTTCGCCGTGGAGGTTCAGCGCCGCACGGCTCGACAAGCCTCCCGGCTGCTGGTGAAACTCCTCGACCACACCAACGAACCCGGGCTGATCATCCGTGGCCGCGCTCATGCGCGTCTGCACGAACCGCGTCCCGAGGCTGTCGATGTCTGGGAACGGGCTCCCCAAGATGCCCCCGAGGGTGAAGTTGGCCCAGCACGTGACCGTCGTGCTCGTCGAGAGGAGCTCCTCGAACTCGTTGATCATCAGGAACTGGACGGTGATTTGCGCCGGTGCCTGCCCCTCGAAGTCCTCACTGCACGGCACCAGCGTCACTTCGGTCACCACCGGCCCAGGTCCGTTTCCAACTGAATCGATCACCGGGTCGGTCGCCTTCGCAGCAAAGTGATTGAGGATGACGGTCTGGGGACAGCCATTGTACTCCGGCCCATTCGGGCAGCGGGAGCTCTCACCGCCGCCCAGGCACAAGGTGTTGTCGCCATTGTTGGAGAACGTATCGGTGTTCAAGCCGAGCACGCCGACGGCGTTGTACTTGCTGGCGTCGCCGTTGTTCGTCGCAACGATTGTGGCCTCGCCCTTGAGATGATTGCCGCTCACTGGTGCCCCGGTATCGTCGACCTCGATACACTTCAGCTCACCGACGAACGGATCCGAGACGGGCGGGACCGTGTTCGGGTCAAACCCCGCCCCCGAGCAGGCGTGAAAAGTTCGACTGCAGGTGGGATCGTTCTGGATGCGCCGTCCGTCGGATACGACCCAATGCGTCGGCTGTTGCTTGGTCAGGAAGATGTCGAAGTCCACCTCCTGCCACCAGGGCGGGTTCGTCGGCCCAAGCGGCTGCGTTGGATCCTGCGGCGCTGCGTTGACGTAGAAACAATGCGCATAGACCACCGAGTTGAACGTGTTCGAGATCTGGATGATGGTGTCGACGGGAGTCCCGGTGAGGAGACCAGTGGAGTCGAACTGCACCTTCGGAAAGATCAGGATCGAGCTGCCGCGCTCGGTGGTGATGTCGGCGTGCGCCGCGCCAATACCAATGGTGAGCACCAGGAAGATCGCCACACCCCGATGCCAAATCATCCCGCTCGCACTCCCAATCTTTCCCGCGCTCCTCGATCGCATCATCACGCCGGGAATATCTGGCCCGGGCTTTCCCCGGCCGCACACACCCACTTGCGAGGCCACGCCGCACGTAGCCCGCCACACGTGGCACGCCACGAGTGCGCCCTTATAAACTCCCCCGCCCGGAGTGTCAATCAACGTCAAGTCAAATGATGAGCAAAATCCGCGGCCAAGCAGCGCGTTACGCGACCGGGAAGAGCCACTCCCGGTAGGTGGCCTCCTCGCCGCGGGTGATGGCTTGAAAACGGCGTTGCAGCTCTTGGGTCACTGGGCCGGGTCGACCGCTGCCGATTTGGCGGTCATCAATCTCGCGCACTGGCGTGACCTCGGCGGCCGTGCCCGTCATGAAGACCTCGTCGGCGAGGTAGGCTTCATCTCGCGTGAAGCGGGTCTCGATGGCACTGACCCCGCGCTCTTCCAGCAGCCTCAACACCGAGTCGCGGGTGATGCCCGCCAGGATCGAGGTCTGCGCCGTCGTCTTCACGCGTCCGCCACGAACAATGAACAGGTTCTCGCCGCTGCATTCCGCCACGAAGCCGTCGGTATCCAACATCATCGCCTCGTCGTACCCCAGCCGGCGCGCTTCGACCGCCGCCAGGATGGAGTTGACGTAGTTCCCCACCGCCTTGGCTTTCGTCATATGCGTGTTCACGTGCATACGCTGGAAGGACGATGTCTTCAGCCGCACGCCATTCCGCACGCCCTCGTCGCCGAGATACGCACCCCAGAACCAGACGATGATGGCCACGCGGACGGGATTCTGCACGGCCGCCAGCCCCATCTCGCCGTCGCCGAGGAACACGATCGGCCGGATGTAGCACGAGCGCAGCTGGTTGACGCGCACCGTCTCGACGCAGGCAGCCGTGATCTGCTCGCGGCTGTAGGGGATCGTCATCCCGAGAATGTGTGCAGAGCCGAACAGCCGATCGATGTGCTCCGGCAAGCGGAAGATCGCCGCCTGGCCGCCGCGTCCCTCATAGCAGCGAATGCCCTCGAAGACGCCGAGCCCGTAGTGCAGCGTGTGCGTGAGGACGTGCACCTGCGCCGCCTCCCAGGGCACCAGCTTACCGTCGAACCAGATTTGCTCGCTCTTTTGCACGGTCGATCCTCTCTCGGGCTTGGCTAACGGAACCGCGGCATCCCGTCAATGCAAGTCGCCCGCCTCAGCGCGGTCGAACCAGCGCTCGTAACAGGCACGAATCGCTTCACGGCGGACTTCGTATTCGCGCCACAACGCCTCGCCGACGGTGGCACGGGCACCCACGAAGCCCATCCGTTTGGCAGCGACCCCTAAGTCCACGTGCCAACGATCGAGGTCTTCCACCGGACGATCATGCGCCAGACGCAGCGCGTTCTCCACGCGGCGCAGGAATCGGTAACCCTCCGTCAACAGCGCGTGATCTGCGGCCGGCAGCACGCCGATCTCCGTCAACGCCGCTAAGGCCCCCAAGGTGTTGCGCACGCACACGCGCGGCTCACGGGCGCCGTAGGAGAGCTGCAGCATTTGCGTGAGAAACTCGACGTCGACGAGACCGCCGCGCCCGGTCTTGATGTTGATCCGCTCGTGCGTTTCGCGCGCCAGCTCGCGCTCCATGCGCTGGCGCAGCCGGCGAATCTCGTGCACTTCCGCGGTGGCCAGCGGGGCGCGATACACGAAGGCCGAAACGATGTCGGCCACGTGGTGCGCCACCGACGCATCGCCGGCAACCGGCCGCGCCTTGATCAAGGCCTGTCGCTCCCAGACGTGCGCGCTGGTCTCGTGGTAGCGACGGAACCCTTCTAATGATGAGACCAGCGGACCGGAGCGCCCGGACGGCCGCAGCCGCGTATCGATCCGATAGACGATGCCCTCGCGCGTCGTCGTTTGCAGGACCGTGATCAACCGCTGCGCCAACTTGGAGAAGAACTCGTGCGCCAGCGCCGCCGCACCCGCCTCCGTCTCATCGTACACGAAGATGAGATCCAGGTCGGAGTTGTAGTTGATCTCTCCGCCACCCAGCTTGCCCATTCCCAAGACGACCAGCCGTCCGGGCGGCTGCGCGAACCCGTAGCGGGCGGACACGTCGCGCGTGGCGATCGCGGTGGCGGTGCGCAGGCAGACCTCCGCCAGTGCCGTCAGCTCGCGGCTCACTTCTTCCGGCTCCAGCAGCGACTGCAGATCGTTGATACCGATGCGCAAGAACTCCTGGTTGCGGAAGCGGCGCAAGACGTCGAGGACTTCCTCCAGGTCCTCCGCCCGTGCCAGCGCCGTCTCCAAATCCGCAGCCAGATCCTCGGCGGCGCGGTGCACACGCACGAGATCGGCGCGCACCAAGGTATCCAGCAGCTCCGCGTGGCGGATGAAGGCATTGGCGAGGAACTGGCTGCCACCGAACAGCTGGATCAGCATGCGTAGCGTGGCCGGGTTCTCCTGCAGCAGAGCCAGGAAGCTGCTGCGGGCGCCGGTCGTCGAGATGAACGTCGCCAGGTTCTGCAGCGCCAGGTCCGGATCGGGCGATTTCTGGATGGTGGCGAGCAGCGTCGGTGCCAGCTCATACAACATCTTCTTCCGGCGGGCGCGCGCCGGTGCGCCGAGCGGCCCTTCACGCAGCAGCAGCAGGTTGTCGTAGCTCTCTTCCGGCCGCGCAAATCCGAGCGCGCGCAGCTGCGTGAGGCTGGTGTCGCGCTGATCGAGGTTGCGCAGCAGCTGCACCACCTCGGGCGCTGCGGCGCGGCGGGTCTCCGCCGCGGGCTCGTGGAACAGTTTCTCGAAGGCCTTGCGAACGCGGCCGGTGTGGTGGTCCATGTCGGCCCACAGCTGCGCCACGACGTCAGTGCCGTGATACCCGAGACGGCGCGCCAGGGTCTCTTGCTCGTGCGCATCCGGCGGCACCGTGTGGGTCTGGCGCTCATGCACGATCTGGATCTTGTGCTCGACGTTGCGCAGAAAGCGATACGCATCTATCAGCGCGGCGCCCTCGTCTTCGGGCAGGTATCCACCTGCAACCAGCCGCGCCAGCGTGCGCAATGAGCCGCCGCCGCGCACGCGCTCGTCGGGGCCGCCGTGGATGAGCTGCAGCACCTGCACCAGAAACTCGATCTCGCGAATGCCGCCGCGTCCGAGCTTGACGTTCCCGCGCCCCGCCTTCTCGCCCAGCTGCGCTTCGACGCGGGCCTTCATCTCCTTCATGTCCGCCACGGTGGCGTAGTCGAGATAGCGGCGGTACAGGAACGGGCGCACCTCGCGGAGAAAATGCTCGCCGAGCGACACCGCTCCGGCGATCGGGCGCGCCTGAATGAGCGCCGTGCGTTCCCAGGTTTGCCCGTACGACTCGTAGTAGAGCAACGCGTTGTCGACCGAGTTCGCGATCGGTCCATTCACGCCGTCCGGGCGCAACCGCAGGTCCACACGAAACGCGATCCCCGACGCGGTCACCTCCTGCAAGCCGCGGGTGATCATCTCGGCCAGACGCGTACAGTAGGCGCGCGCCTCCAGCGAACCACGCGGCCCGCCGGCGCTCGTTCCGGCGTCCGACTCGTACAGATACATGACGTCGACGTCGGAGCTGAAGTTGAGCTCCTGGCCGCCGAGCTTCCCCAGCGCCAGCACGACGAAGGAGCCCTGCGTGCCGGGGGCTGGCGGGTCGCTGCGGTCCGACCACAGCTCGCCGTACTGCTCCCCGACCGTACGCCGCGCCCAGCGGTAGGCGGCCGCAAACAGACCGTCCGCCAGCGCGCTCAGCTCGCCCACCGTCACCTCGACACTGGAGTGGCCGACGAGGTCGTTGAGGCCGATGCGCAGGTATTCACGATGCCGCAGCTGGCGCAGCCGTTCAGCAAACTGCTCCCACGCCCGCGTCGTCGCCGGTTCGAGGGCGCGCTCGTGGTCGCCGGCCGTACGCGTGGGAGCTGCGAGGCTGCGGCGGAAGAGAGCGATCCACTCATCGCCTGCGGCGTGCAGCGCGGTCGCCAGCGACTGGCTTCCGCCGAGCAGGGTAAACAACGCCGACCGTTCAGCCGGGTTCAAGACCGTGAGCGCAGACGGCTCGGTCGTCTCCTCGCGCAATCGCTCCCAGCCGGCCAGCGCGAGAGATGGATCCGGTGCGCCGGCAACCAACTCCGGCAGCTGCGCCGCGAGCGCCGGTGCTGCCGCCAGCGCTTTGACGGCGCGGGCGACACGACCTGGATCGATCCCGGACCGGCGCAACACTTCTTCTGTGGGAGGCATCCGGCCGCACTGTAACCGAACCGTGGGACCTGGTGTAGAGGCGCAACGGGCGGCGCCGGCTGACCGCGCGTCAACTCGCGACGGGCGCGCGGGCCGCTGGGTCGTGCCCCTGCGCCGGCTTCACGCCGGCCTCGACGCCGTACTCGCTGACCCAGCGTTCCATGTCGCGCGCGGCGCGGGCGGCCTGTTGCCGGCGCTTCTCGCGGCCACGCTCGCGGGTGTCGATCGGCGGGAACAGGCCGTAGTTGGCATTCATCGGCTGGAAATCGTGGCGGCGCTGGTCGGTGATGTAGTGCATCAGCGAGCCGAGCGACGTCGTCGCCGGCGGGACCAGACACGGGACTCCCAGCAGCAGGCGCGTGGCGTTGATCGCCGCCAGCAACCCCGAGGCGGCGGACTCCACGTACCCTTCCACCCCGATCAGCTGACCGGCGAAGAACGTCTGCGGCCGCCCGACGACCTGCAACGTCGGCAGCAGCAGGCGCGGCGAGTTGATGAAGGTGTTGCGGTGCAGGCTGCCGAGGCGCACGAACTCGGCCTGCGCGAGGCCCGGAATCATCCGCAGCACCCGGCGCTGCTCGGGGTACGTCATCTTGGTCTGGAAGCCGACCAGGTTGTACAGCGTCGCCTCGGCGTCATCCTGCCGCAGCTGCACGACGGCGAACGGGCGCCGGCCGGAGCGTGGATCGGTGAGACCGACCGGCCGCATCGGACCGAAGGCCAGCGTCTCCGGCCCGCGCCGCGCCATCTCCTCGATCGGCATGCAGCCCTCGAAGTACACACAACGCTCGAAGTCCTTGGTCGGCACCGTGTTGGCGTGCAGGACCGCATCGACGAACGCGTAGTACTCGTCGCGCGACAGCGGACAGTTGAGGTAGTCTTCACCGCCCTTGCCGTAGCGTGAGGCGGAAAAAACGACGCCGCGATCGATCGAGTCGGCGGCGACGATCGGGGCGATGGCGTCGTAGAAGTACAGGTACTGCTCGCCGAGCTGCTGCTGCAGGCAACGCGACAGCGCCGGCGAGGTCAACGGGCCGGTGGCCACAATCGTGATCCCGTCGGGAAGCGCGGTGACCTCCTCGCGTACGACGGTGATCTCGGGACAGGCCAAGATGGCCTGCGTCAGCTGCGCCGCAAACAGGTCGCGATCCACCGCCAGCGCCGAGCCGGCGGGCACCGCGGTGCGCTCCGCCACCTCCATCACCAACGAGCCCAGCGCGCGCATCTCTTCCTTCAAGAGGCCGACGGCGGCCTCGAGCGAGGCGCTGCGGAACGAGTTGGAGCAGACCAGCTCGGCGAGCTGATCGCTGTGATGCGCTGCCGTGGCGCGCACTGGCCGCATCTCGTACAGTCGCACCGGAATACCGCGACGCGCCAGCTGCCATGCAGCTTCCGAGCCCGCCAGGCCGCCGCCAACAATCGTGACTCGGGCTCGTGACTCGTGCTCGTCGGCTCTCGACTGCACTTCACACCGCTTCGGCTTCCGGCTCGGCGATCTGCTCCTGGTACTTGCAGCCTTCGCTCAAGCAGCGGCGCACGGTGCCGGCGCGTTTCGTCGTCTTCTCGACGATGAACGGCGCGTTGCATTGCGGGCAGGGCTCGGGGACCGGACGGTCCCACGTCGCGAACTTGCACTTGGGGTAGCGGTTGCAGCTGTAGAACGTCTTGCCGCCGCGCGAGCGCTTCTCCATGATCTCGCCCTCGCTGCAGTCCGGGCACTTGACGCCCGTCGGAACGGGACGGACGAGCGGCCGCACGGTCTTGCACTCTGGGTAACCGGAGCAGCCGAGGAACTTGCCATAGCGGCCGAAGCGCATTTGCATCGGCTTGCCGCAGTTCTCGCACTTCTCGTCGATCAGCTCCGCCTCCAGCACCTTGATCGTGCCTTCCGCATCGCGCGTGAAGTTCTTGGTGTGCTTGCACTCCGGGTACCGCGAGCACGCCAGGAACTCGCCGCCGCGTCCCCACTTGATGACCATCAGCGCGCCGCAGGTCGCGCACGCGATGTCGGTGGGCTTGCCCTCACGCTTGACGTCGCGCATGCGCTCCTCGGCGTGGTCGAGGTCGCGCTTGAACGGCTCATAGAAGCGGCGCATCGCGGCCACCCACTTCTCTGTCCCGTCTTCGATCTTGTCGAGCTCGTCCTCCATGCCGGCGGTGAACTCGACGTTGAGGATGTCGGGAAAGGCGTCCACCAACAGGTCGGTGATCAAGAAGCCCAGCTCCGAGGGGCGCAGGCGCCGCGACTTGTCCTCGACGACGTACTCCTTGTTGAGGATGGTGCCCATGATGGTGGCGTAGGTCGACGGCCGCCCGATGCCCTTCTCCTCGAGCTCCTTGATGAGCGTGGCCTGGCTGAAGCGCGGCGGCGGCTGGGTGAAGTGCTGCTCGGGCAGGAGCTCGTGCAGGCGCAGGCGCTCGCCCTCACGCAACGGCGGCAGCTGGCGCTCGGACTCGTCGTCCTCCTCGTCCTCCTTGCGGTCCTCGTCGCGGCCTTCGGTGTATACGCGGATGAAGCCGTCGAACTTCATGATCTGGCCGGTGGCGCGGAACAGCGTGTCGGCCGCGGTGATGTCGACGGTGGTCTGATCGAACACCGCCGGCAGCATCTGGCTGGCGACGAAGCGGTTCCAGATCAACGTGTAGAGGCCCAGCTCCTCTTTCGGCAGGAACGGCGCGACCCGCTCCGGCGGGTTGTCCATCGAGGTGGGACGAATCGCTTCATGTGCGTCCTGCGCGCCCTTCTTGCTCGGGTAGGACACCACCTGATCGGGCACGTAGGGTTTGCCGAAGCGGTCGGCGATGAACTGCCGCACCTCGCCCAGGGCATCCGGCGAGATGCGGGTCGAGTCGGTACGCATGTAGGTGATCAGCCCGACCGCGCCTTCTCCGCCCAGCTCGATGCCTTCGTAGAGCCGCTGCGCGATGCGCATGGTGCGGCTGGGCACGAAGCCGAGCTTGCGCGACGCTTCCTGTTGCAGGCGCGAGGTGATGAACGGCGGCGTCGGGAAGCGGCGGCGCTCCTTGCGTTCCACCTTGGCCACCACCCAGTCGGCGCCGCGCAGGCGGCTCACCAGCGTGGCGGAGGCGGCCTCGCTCTCGAGGCGGAACTTCTCCGGATCGAGGCGGTCGGCGCCGATGCGGAACAGGCGCGCCGAGAACGGCGGCGGGTTGTCGCCTTCGAGGCGGGCGGTGATCGACCAGTACTCCTTGGGGACGAACGCCTGGATCTCGCGCTCACGCTCGCAGATGATGCGCACGGCGACCGACTGAACGCGGCCGGCCGACAGACCACGGCGCACCTTTTTCCACAAGAGCGGGCTGATCTGGTAGCCCACGAGGCGATCCAGGATACGGCGCGTCTGCTGCGCTTCGTAGAGATTCCGATCGAGTTCGTGCGGGTGCCGGATGGCCTCCTGCACGGCGCGCTTGGTGATCTCGTTGAACAGCACGCGATGGATGTTGCCCCGGTTCTTCTGCCCGAGGTTCTCGGCGATATGCCACGCGATTGCCTCGCCTTCGCGATCCGGATCGGGCGCCAGGTAGATGTTCTCCTTGCCTTTCGCCGCCTGTTTCAGCTCGGCGATGACCTTCTTCTTGCCCTGCAGCACCTGATAGTGGGGCGCGAAGTCATTCTCGATGTCGACCCCCAGCTTGCTCTTCGGCAGGTCCATGATGTGACCGACCGATGCCTTCACCTGGAAATTCCGGCCGAGATACTTCTCCAGCGTGCGGGCCTTGGCGGGCGACTCGACGATGACGAGGTTCTTTGCCATGGCCCCTACTCCTTAGCGGGGTTCTGCCGGACGTCAACCGCAGACGCGGCGAAGTACTTGCCGGGCAGCTGCTGCACCACACCTTTCAGCTCAAGCGCCAGCAAGCCGTGCAGCACGCTCGCCGGTGGCAAGCCGCTGCGGCTGATGATCGCGTCGACGTGCAGGGTTTCGTGGCGCATGCAGGTGAGCAACGCGGCTTCGTCGGCCTCCAACTCCACGGGTGCGGCGGGCGCGATGCGGCTCAGGAGCTGCGGGGCGATCTCTTCGACGATGTCCTCGGCACGCTCCGTGAGCTTGGCGCCGTCACGGATCAAGCGATGCGTGCCGCGGGTGCGCTCGCCGACGGCGCCGGGTACGGCGAACACCTCGCGGCCCTGTTCGCCCGCCAGCGTTGCGGTGATCAACGAGCCGCTCTTCTCGGCCGCCTCGACGATCACCGTCCCCAGCGTCAAGCCGCTGATGATGCGGTTGCGATTCGGGAAGTTTTCCGCGTCGGGCTGGGTGCCCATGAACAGCTCCGTCACTACCGCTCCTTGTCGTGGGATCGTTTGGAAGAGCGCATGATGCTCACTCGGATACACAACGTCAATCCCCGACCCCATGACGGCGATGGTGCGGCCGCCGGCGCGCAGCGCGGTCCAGTGCGCCGCCGCGTCGGTGCCGCGCGCCAGCCCGCTCACCACCGTCACGCCGTAGCGCACCAACCCTTCCGTCAGCTCGCGTGTCATGCGTAGCCCATAGGCGCTGACGTTCCGTGAGCCGACAACGGCGATCGCTATGTTGTCACGCGGCTGGAATTCGCCGTGGCGGAACAGGAACGGTGGCGGGTCGTGGATCTCGCGCAGGTTGGCGGGATAGGTCGGATCGTTCCAGGTGACCAGCGTGGCGCCGGAGCGGGTCAGGCGTTCAATCTGCTCGTCGACGGTGCGCCAGTCCTCGAACGTGCGGATCGCGCGAGCCACTTCGCTGCGCACGCCGGCGCACTCCAGCGCATGCACGCTCGCCCCAAGGACGGCGGCAGGCTCGCCGAACGCCCGCAGCAGCCCCTGGCACACCACCGGCCCCACGCCGCGGACCATCCGCAGCCCCAGCCATGCGCGCCACTCGTCAGCAGGTATCGCCATCGGCGGCTTTGTAGCGTGTTGTGGCAACTCACTTCAAGCGGACACGTGCTTGTCAGGCGCGATGACATGTACTCAACGCAGCAGTGGATCGTGCTGGCTGACAATGCGCTTGATTCGACGAATCGGAGAAACCTCGCAAGCGCGACTTCAGCCCAGCACGAGCTTTCTCGCGTAGAAGGCCTCGGCGAACCCGGCGTTCGACTCGATCCCGCGCAGCCGCATCAGCGCCCGGAATGCATCTGCCGTGAACCACTGTCTCGTGCTCTGGCTCTTGAAGGTCTCGCAGATCAGGCGGATCTTCTGCTCGACGAGGTCCTCCGGGAGCGGAACAAAGCAGTTCGGCGCGCCGAGATCGCCGTCCCATTTCGGAATCTCGTACTCGAGAACGAGAGAGCTGCGGAACGTCTGCCAAGTCAGATCGGAGATGGTCTTGTGGTCTTGGTGGAGGTCGCGGCGGTAGTGGGTGAAGACCAGATCGGGGTCGAAAACAGACCTGATTTCCTGGAAGCGCTTCTTGAGGCGCTCGCCGTCGTACGGGAAGAAGCTCTCGCGGAAACCCTCGACGACAACCTGCTTGTCCGCTGCCCGTTCGAGGAACGCACTCGCGCCTGCAAGGGCCTCGTTCCTCCGCTGGTCTTGATCGGAGCTGAAGACCACCCAGCAGAAGGAGGCCGCCTCGCCGAGGCGGGTCAGGCGGAGTATCGTGCCGCCGCAGCCGATCTCGATGTCGTCGCTGTGTGCCCCGAGGCAGAGGACCTTCAACGGAGTGTTGGGATCATGCTTGAAGGACAGCTCGAGCACGATCAGTCTCCTTCCTGACCCGCGCCGGGGCGGTTCCAGACCTCCCAGGGGGCCTGTCCGCTGGCACAGAGGTCGTCGAGCGCCTGCTTGTCCTTGAAGGTGTCCATGTTCTTCCAGAAGCCGTCGTACTGGTAGCCGAGCAGGCGGCCTTCGCGCACGAGCCGGCGGAAGGGCTCGTCGACGAGATCTTCGCCGTCGCGGATGTAGTCGAAGATCGCACGCTGGAAGACGAAGTAGCCGCCGTTGACCCGCAGGTCCGTCGCTGCGGCTTCCGCGATATCGACCACCGTCCCGTCGTCTCGCGTCTTGACGAAATGGTAGCTCAGGGCCGGCTTGATGCACAGAAAGGCGCCGAGCTTGCCGCTCGCATGGAAGGCGCCGATGAGGTCGGGCAAGTGCAGGTCGGTCAGACCGTCGGCGTAGTTGGCCAGGAACACCGCTTCGCCATCGAGGTACTTCCTGGCTCGGTAGAAGCGTTCGCCGATGCTCGAGCGCACGCCGGTGTCGGCGAAGGTGATCCGCCAGTCGCGCATTTCGGGGCCGCGGAAGTAGCCCTCGATCGCCTCGCCCTTGTAGCCCAGGCACAGGATGAAGTCCTTGTGGCCGTAGTGGGCATAGTACCGCATCACGTGCCAGAGGATCGGACGGCCACCGATCGTGACGAGCGGCTTGGGGACGGCGTCATGCCCGTCGCGCATCCGCATCCCGAGACCACCGCAGAACAGGACGACCTTCATCTGACCCCAGAAAGAACAACGGAAGGAAAAAGACAAGCAGAGTGTGTAGCGTGCGGCGGCTCATCGGAGAGTAGATACGCCACGGCTGTACCGAATGTGGTCCGCGAGGCGCAACGCCAGCGCCACGATGGTCAGCGTCGGCGGTGCGGTCCCTCCCGTTGGGAAGACCGAGCTCCCGGCAATGAACAGGTTCGATCAGGAACCCGGCGCGGCAAAGTCTGGATAGGTACGATCCTGCTCGGAGATGAGTGTGACCTCCAGCGGCCAAGCGATCCGGAAGGCCGGGTCGTTCCAGCGTACGCCGCCGGCGGCGCCCGGCGTGTAGAATTCCGACACCTGGTAGAAAACCTCGGTGTCGTCCTCGAGCGTCTGGAACGCGTGCGCGAAGCCCTCCGGGATGTAGAGCATCCGGCGGTTGCGCGCACTGAGCTCGAGGCCGAAGTGTCGAAGGAAGGTCGCCGAGTCCGGGCGCAGGTCGACGACAACGTCGTAGAGCGCTCCCGCCGTGCAGCGCACAAGCTTCACTTCACCGTGCGGTGGGTGCTGGAAGTGCAGGCCGCGCAACGTTCCGCTATGCCGGTTGAAGGAGATGTTGCACTGCACGACCCGGGGGTTCAGATGCCGCGCCTCGAACTCGCGGGCGCAGAAGGCGCGGGCGAAGAAGCCGCGCTCGTCCTCGAGCCGTTCGGGCTCGAGGACGACGGCGCCAGCCAGTGGCGTGTCGGTGAAGATCATGGGATCACCTGCAGGGTCGGGATCGGGATCACGAACTGGCCTCCCCATGCACGGATGCCACGCATCTGCTCGATGATCTCGTCCTTGAAGTTCCAGGGAAGGACGAACAGATAGTCCGGCTTGGTCTCCGTGATCCGGTCGGGGTGATGGATCGGAATCCTGGTGCCGGGGAGGAACTTGCCTTGCTTGTACGGGTTGCGGTCCACGGTGTAGTCGATGAAGTCCGTCCGCACCCCGCAGTAGTTGAGCAGCGTGTTGCCCTTACCCGGCGCGCCGTAGCCGACCACGCTGCGGCCGCGGCGCTTGGCGTCGACGAGGAACTCGAGGATCCGGCGCTTGGTTTCTTTCACTTGCTCCGCGAAGTCGTCGTAACATTCCAGGCGATCGAGGCCGGCGGAACGCTCGCGGTCCGCGAGGGCGGCGCCCGTGGGGCGCGCCGGATGGGTGGTGTCGCCGGCGTGACAGAGATAGAGCCGCAGCGACCCGCCGTGGGTCGGCAGCTCATCCACGTCGAAGCAGCGCAGGCCGTGACGCGCGAAGATCTTCGCGGCCGTCAGGAAGGAAAAGTAGGAGAAATGTTCGTGATAGATGGTATCGAACTGATTCTCCTCCATGAGCCGCATCAGGTGCGGGAACTCGATGGTCGCGATGCCCCGCGGTTTCAGGAGGGTCTGAATCCCGGCCACGAAGTCGTGAATGTCCGGAACCTGCGCCAGCACGTTGTTGCCGGCGATGAGATCGGCGTGCTGCCCGTTTGCAACCAGGTCGCGGGCCGTCGTTGCACCGAAGAACTCCACCCGCGTGGGAACGTTCCGCTGGCGCGCCGCCACGGCGATGTTCGCCGCCGGATCGATGCCGAGGACCCGAATGCCCTTGGCGACGAAGTGCTGCAGCAGATAGCCGTCGTTGCTTCCGACCTCGACGACGAAGCTATCGGCAGCCAACCCAAAGCGCTCGGTGATCATCTCCACATAGCGCTTGGCACTCTGCACCCAGCTGTCCGCGTACGAGGAGAAATAAGCGTACTCGGTGAAGATCTCCTCGCGCGGAACGAACTCTTCGAGCTGCACCAGGAAGCAGGATTCGCACACGTAGGTGCGCAGCGGATAGAAGGGCTCCGGCTCGTTGTAGCGCTCCGCACTGACATAGCTCTCGCAGAGAGGAGTGGTCCCCAGGTCGACGAACGTATGGCGCAGGGGCGTGGAGCAGAAGCGGCAGGCGGGCACCCGCATCATGCGACGCCTGTGTCGGATCCCGGGCGTCGTGAAGGCGGGAGCGCACGCCGCAGAGCCCGCCGCAGGAAGCTCGCCCCGCCGCGCTCCAGCTCTCGGCCGAGCACGGGGACTCTCAACAGGAACCACTTCGCGATCAAATGCGTGCAACGGAGTTTCTGGCCGAGGGGATTCGGGACGCGTGCGATGGTGCGCAGGTAGTTGGCACACAGAGTCCAATGGCGGAGCGGGGTCGTGCCCGCGTTTCGGGGATCGTACCACACGGCCAGCTCGGCATCGGAGCGGTTGGCGCGCGTCGATTTCCCGGCGTGGTCACGGAAAAAGAATAGCGGCTCGCCCACCTCGTGCAGCTCGCCGCGCAGGGCGAGCTCCGCGAGTAGGATCATGTCCGAGGAGGGGTAAGCACCATGAAGCTGGGTCTGGCGCAGCACCTCGAGGCGGATCACTCCGAACTGCATGTGGCAGAGGCCGGAGTTCCTGACCAGGGCCCGGAAGCGCTGGTAGGGCACGGGCGACGTCGCCTTCGCGGGTTCCTGGTACGCGGAGAGAATCCGGCCGTCCTCGTCGATGATGTAGGATCGCGGAAAGCAAAGGATGGCGCGCGGGGTGTGGTCGAGAACCTCGATGCAGCGCCGCACGAAATCCGGCGCGCAGACGTCGTCGTGCGCCGCCCACTTGAAGTATGGCGAATCGGCGAGCTGGACGACGTAGTTGAAGTTCCACGCCGCACCACGGTTCGCCTCGGACCGATGGTAACGGACTCTCCCATCACGTTGGCGATACGATCGGCAAATCCCCTCGGTGCCGTCGGTTGAGGCGTTGTCGGAAATGATGAGCCGAAAGTCCGAGAACGTTTGACCGAGGAGGGAATCGATCGCTTGCGCCAGATAGCGCTCGCCGTTATACACCGGCAAACCGATGGAGAGCCGGGGCGGTCGAGACGCATCGGCGCGCACTCCGGGGGATTGCATGGCTTGCCGCGTTCGTACTCGGTGAGGCTGCGCGGGTCAAGGTAAGAGGAAAGCGGCGTGCAGCTGCCTCCCAACTTCGACGATCACGGGACACCATCGTGAGGCTCCCGGCCTTCGTCGCTCGGCACTCTGCGACACAGGTGTAAATCTGGGATGAGTTACGAAGTCATCGACTATCGCCCGGAGCTCGACCCACAGATCGTACGGCTGCAGACGCACCTGTGGAGCCGGGACCAAACCCGCAATGCCGCCTACTTGAAATGGAAGTACGCCGACAATCCCTTTCTCGACGAGACGCTGATCTACCTCGCACTGTCCGGTGGCGACGTTGTCGGCATGCGCGGGATGTTCGGATCTCTGTGGCAGGCGGATGAGGACGCGGCGCTGCATCTTCTTCCCTGCGCCGACGACGTAGTCGTCGCGCCGGAGCACCGCAACCGTGGCGTGATGAACCGCCTCATGAAGGTCAGCGTCGACGACGTCGCGCGCCGCGGCTTCCGCTTTTCCGTCAGCCTCAGCGCCGGCCCGATCACGTTCGTCAGCTCGGTGGCGGCCGGCTGGCGTTCGCCGGGCCCCTATCAACCCGTGTGGCGCGTCAGCCGGTTGCCGCGGAGCCTGGAGCAGCTGAGAGCGCTCGTCGGAACGCGCGTCTACGGTCGCGCCGCCGCGGCGCTGCGGACGCTGCTCGCGCGCACCGCGTTCGATCACCTCGACCGCGCAGCCCGGCGACACTCGGGACCGGTGTCGCTGCACCGCGATGCGCGCCCGGAAGCGATGGCCGAGCTGATCGCGCGTCTCCCCTGGGACGGCCGCATCCGCCACATACGCGACGCGCGCTACTTCGCGTGGCGCTTCCGCAACCCGCTCCACGTGTATCGGTTCCTGTTCTGGGACGACGGCGGGTTGCAAGGCTACTTGGTGCTGCAGCGATACCAGTCGCTGTGGGCCGATCCGCAGCAGGTCAACATCGCCGACTGGGAGGCGACCGACGATCGAGTGCGCGCCGGGCTGCTCGCCGCCGCATTGAGCTGGGGGCGCGTCACCCGGATCCAGGCGTGGACTGCGAGCGTCGGCGAGTCCAGCCGCACGATGCTCCGCGATCAAGGCTTCGCGCCGGAACCGGGCGACGTCCGAACCCAGAACCAGGGCGCTCTGGTATGCCGGCTGGGGGACGCGCCCGCCGCAGAGCGCTGGGGGCTCGGCAGCCGCGATCTGCTGAACAGCGCCGACTGGGACCTGCGGATGCTCTACTCGATGGCGGCGTGAGCCGAGCCGCTGCCGCGGAGTCGAAGAGTCACGATGCCGCCGCCGAAGGTCACGGTCATCATCCCCACCTACAATCGAGCCCGGTATCTCGGCGAGGCGATCGGCAGCGTCCTGGCGCAGACCTTTGCAGACTTCGAGCTGATCGTCGTCGACGACGGATCGACGGATGACACGCCGGCGCTGCTCGCCGAGACCAGCGACCCGCGGCTCCACCGTCTGCGTCAGGATCACCGCGGCGTCAGCGCGGCCTTGAACACGGGCATACGTGCGTCGCAGGGCGTGTACATCGCCCGCCTGGACTCGGATGATGTGTGGCGCCCCGACATGCTGCACACGCTCAGCGCGGTGCTCGACACGCGTCCGGAAATCAGCGTGGTCTACGGCATCGGCCAAGCGATGGACGCCGGCGGACGGCTCTTGCGTCCCACGCGAGGGATGCCGCTGCGATTTCGCGACGACGCATTGCGCAGCATGCTGTACGAGGATTGTACCTGCAGTATCACGACGGTCGCGCGGCGCTCGTGCTTCGACCGCGTCGGCTGGTACGACGAGTCGCTGCCGCCGAACGAGGACTGGGACATGTCGCTGCGGATGGCGCAGCACTATCGCTTCGCGTTCGTCGATCGGGTGCTGGCGTACTACCGCCGGCACGACGACAACATGACCGCGCGCCGCTCGATGCAGTTTCGCACCGCCCTGCAGACGCGCACGAAGCCGCTCGACAAGTTTTTCAGTCAGCCCGATCTGTCCCTGGAGGCCGCCGCCATGCGGCCGGTGGCTTACGAGAACGTGCATCTCTACTGCGGCCTGCTGTGGCTCCGCGTGCGTGATCTCGGCAACGCCGGCCGCGAGCTCGGTCGCGCCCTGCGCGTCGCGAGGAATCCTTTGCGGACCGTCGTTCGAATCGTCTGGTTCGCTCTGATCGCCGAGTACCTCGGCCGCTGCGCGCTGGGCCAACGTCTGATCGTCTGGCTGACGGGCCTTCGACGCCGCTGGCTGCGGGAGGGCGCGCCCTGAAGGGCTCAGGCAGGTGTGGGAGCCGCTGCCATTGCCTCGCTGCCGTCACAATGGCAGAGTCGCCCGCAGCCTGGTCGTGACGGAGCGGATCATGCCTACTGGCGAACGGGAGTTCACGCGCGAGCTGCTGCAAACGATCGACGCGAAGCGGACCTTCGGTCGCCATCCCCTCTGGCTGAGGATCAGCGCGGGCAAGCTACCGCGCCCGAGCCTACAAACCTGGGCGCAGCAGTTCTTCCTGCAGGTGCGTGAGTTTCCGCGCGCCGTGAGCGGGCTGCACGCCAGCTGCCCGTTTGCCGATGAGCGCGTCAAGCTGGCGGAGAGTCTCTACGAAGAGGAGACCGGCCGCATCTCGGGGTGCAACGTCTCGCATCCCGAGCTGTTCATCCGTTTCGCAGAGGGTCTCGGTCTCACCCGTGCGGAGATCGTCGACGCTCCGCCGTTCCCCGGCACGGCGGCATTGATCGCCTGGTTCGAGTCGGCCACCAGGGAGCTCTCGTTCATCGAAGGGGCGGCCGCGATCAACCTCGCGGCCGAGGGGCAGGTGCCGGGAGCCTTCGCGCCCTTCGCCCGCGCGCTCGAGCGACACTATGGGCTCACGCACGAGCAGGTCGCCTTCTGGGACATTCACGAGGAAGCCGATCGCGAGCACAGCGACATCGGCGACCACATCGTCACCCGCCACGCCACCACCAGCGAGTGGCAGGAGAAAATCCGCCGTGCGCTTCGCCGCTCCTTGGATCTGTGGTGGGAGTTCTTCGACGACATCGAGCGTCGGCTGTAGGGGGCTCGGACGTCGCCAAAGGTCATGCGCCTGCCGATGTAATAAAGAGAGTGAAGAAGCGCGCTGTCATACCAGTACTATTCCACCCGCTTGCTGACGATCATGCCTTTGCCACTCCCCTGTTTGGCTGGTGTCTGGGGTGCCTGACGTATCCTGAGCGCCACAGGGGGAACCTCCTCCCTCAGGTATTCATATAGCTCCTCCGCATCCACGAAGCCGTCAGTGTTGCGGTCCGGCGCGGCTCCCCGCATCCCCTTCAGCAAGAAATAGGTGAAGAGCCCGTGCTGTTTCTCGTCGTAATCCCAACTGGCTTCCCTCTCGCCGCTCGAATTGACGACCACCGCCTTGGTCGGCGTGTTGTCGGGATCTACCATCACCACCAAGGGGCGCATTCCTTCCGCGCTTACGGACCGGCCGACACCGGTATAGCAGGCGTCAAGGGCGATCAGCACACGCTCGGCCGTGAACTTGTTGACCTCTTCCTTAAGTGTCGAGATGGCGAACCCGGTGTCTTCGACCGCCTGAGGTTCGCCATCGTAGGGCAGCAGGTAGGGAGTGTGCTTGGCATCCGCAACGCCATGCCCTGAATAGTAGATAAACACCTGGGTCTTGCCCCCAGCGTTGCGGCGAAGCCATCCCAACTCCCTCCGGATGCCATTCGACGTCGCCTGGTCGTCGGTCAGCAAGTGGATACTATCGCGGCGGAGCCCCCCGACTTTCGTCAGGTACTCCCGCATGGCCTTGGCGTCGCTCGTGGCGAATTTCAGTGGCTTGATGCCGGGGTGACCGTACTGGCCGATGCCGATGATTAGCGCATAGCCATCCCGGCTGTAGTCCGCTGACCGAACCTCATCGATGTTCTCCACCGCAGGGGCTGCCACTCGCTGGCCCTGCGCTCTGGTCGCACCGGACTCCGCCACATTGACCTCGGCCGTGACAATGCCAGCTTCGTAGATGGTCCTGCGGCTCACCTCGGCCACCTCGGTGGCGAAGGTTGCCTCCGCGGCGGTAACGGTGAAGGCGACCGGGCCCGGGGCCACGCTGTTGGGGACTTTGAACTTGAAGAGCACCGTCTTCTCCTCGCCCGGCTGGAGCCGATCGAGTTGCTGCTCGTTCGGCGTGATGATCAGACGCGACGACGGCTTGTCGGATGTCATGGTGAGGGTCACGTTCTCCGCCGCCTTGGCGCCGGAATTGGCAACGCGGACGCGGACGAGAATTCGCTCGTCCTGCTCGATCTGGCCGTTGTTGTTTCCCTCCGATTGGCCGTCCGGGTCGTTGCCGTCGAAGTACTGGAGATCCGCGATTCTCATGCTCGGCTGGTTGAAGTGGTACTCCATGCTGTAGTTCTTCGTAGCCGGCTTGCCGATGGGGCGTGCGTCGGCGACCGACAGGGACATCGGCACGTTCGGTTGGCCTTCGCCAAACCGTCTGTCGAAGTGCAGCGAGATCGACACGTTCTGACTCGATTTCGGCGCCAGGTCGCCGAGGCTGATGGAACGTCGCGATGCGGAGACACCACTGGGAAGGTCGTTCAGCCGGACCGTCACCCCTTTGGCCTCGCCAATCCCGCTATTGGTCACGGTCGCGGTCAGTTCGACGCTGTCATCGTTCTGCGCAGTTCCGCTGTGCGAAATGGACGCGATGTAGAGATCGGGACGATCGACCGCCCGGATGGCTATGGGCGGGATGCTCACCTTGCGGCTGTCCTGCCCGAATTCCTCTTGGGCCTGTAGCGTAAGGCTCAACGCGCAGTTCTCGGCGTCGAGACCGGCGGATATCGGAACCCGGGCCGCCTTTTCCTCGCCGGGTCGGATGTCCCCCACGATCAACTCGTTGCCGAAGGTCACATCCCGGCACTGACTGCCAGAGACGATCAGCTTGACGCCCCAGGCCACCCCTTCTCTGTCGGTGTTGGCGATGTTAACCAGCAGTTCGCCTTGGTCTTCCCCCACCAGCGTGCCGGATCTTAGGCCACCCTCGTAGGTGATGTCCTTGGCGGCAATGACCAATTGGGGCGGTTTGCGGGCGGCGAGGGCCTTTTCCACAACCTGACGGGTGATGGTGGCGGTCTGGGTCAATCCCTTGTACTCGTACTGCACGACGAGTTCCTTGCCCTTGGGCAGCCGCTCGTGCAGCTTGGCGAGATCGAGAGAGGCGGTGCCGGCGCTGTCGAGTGTGAGGTTTTCGGGGGGCACGCCCGGTACGGTGGCGACTACCGTCCCGGTAGACACGGGCTCGCGCGTTGTGGTGAAGTTAGGCGCGACATTACTGACACTCGTTTCAGTAATATATTCCCCAGAGACGATATCAGTGGTTGTCCATGTGTGGCAAAATTTGGCATTATTTGACTTGCTGCAGTCGACTACACCAAAGGTAAGAAGATCGTCACGGAATCCGTGGTATCCTGTTAGCTCTGCGGGTATCATGAGTACCAAAAAAATCGGCCTGAGGGTGAGTTCAAAAAAGATTGCCTCGCCTACGTCTCTGCCGGCTCTCGTTTGGGATCGAATCTTCTCAAAATACCTTTCCGAGGCATACCCATGTTCCACCTCATCGTACACCCGCACACTGGTTGGTGAGGTGAGGTCGAGGACCGTGTGCCTACCGGTTTCGGAAATGCCAGGCTTCTCGACTTCCTTGACGAACTTCCCCTTCTGATACTGTGTGCCGATGACCTGGCTGCACCCAGCGGAGAAGAGCACTTGGCCTAGGATCAGCAGAAAGATCGCTTTCAGAGACGACCTCGCCATTCTGACCCGTTGTCCTCAGCCGTTCCCTTGTTTCTCTACCTGTGCAGCACGTACGTCACGGTCTGCTGCGTCCAGTCGGTGGGCTCGAGGTGGTTGAGGCGCTTGACCAAGTCGCTGATCATGCCCGTGGAGTGCGCGTCGTAGACTTTCAACATCCCTTCCTGGAATCCGAGCGGGACGATGTCTTCCTTGTTGCGCGTTGCAATGATGGTGACGCGTTCCTCGGCGACCGATTGCTTGAATGCAGGCAGGAACTGCGCCTGCAAGTGAACGGGGCTGTCCTTCGGCGGGAATTGGTACGTCCGACCGCTTCGCATGGCGTTGTCGCGGTCGGTGGAGTTAGGCAGCAGCAGGGTCACCGATCCATCCGCAGCCACGGAGAACAGGTACACGTAGGCGTCGACGTTCGTCTCGTAGAAAACGGTCACCTCCTCGCCTTGGCGCAGGTCTGATCTGGAAAGTGAGAGTCGGGCCGAGATGGCATTGCCCTTCTCAGGGTAGACCGGGCGAACCAACGCCTTGAGCGAGATCTCGTACCGCTCGCGCTCGTTGGGATCCCAACCCTCCTTGATCACCTCCAGCTTCTCGATCGTGCCTCTCACAGCTGCGTAGACGAGATCTTCAGCCACCTGCGCGTTGGACACGATCGTATGCGCCTTGATGAACACACCGACTGCCTTCTCGAGGGCAGCAGTCTGAGCCGCGTGCTTGGCGCGTTCGATCACTTCCTTTTGGGTCTCAATGTCCCCGAGGCGCGCTTCGCCGACGGCCTCGACCCAGATTGGGTCGTTGGAAGCATGGGCGGGCGATATGCAGAGCAGGAGCAGAAACAGGTTCGCGCAAGAACGCAAAGGCGCAGAGCGGGACCACGGATGAACGCCGATGGATACGGATCGAGGAGAAACCGCACGCAGGTCTTGGGAAAGCGGGGTACACCGCACGGTTCGAGAGCTTCCCTCGAAGAACTCCTTACGCTCTTCCTCTGCGTTGCGGTGCATCTGCGTGAGACCTCCTATTTCGCACTCCCTTTTCTGATTCGTTGATCGATGGCCATTGGTGTTTCACCTGTGACCTGTGCTTCGAATTGCTCAATTCCGCAATCGGAACCTGCCACGCACCTTCGCGGACTCGGGCAAGAGGCTCGGTGTCTGGCTCACATTCAACTCTTTGGCCGCATCCTCTACCTCCGGCGTGATGGTGGCGTAGATCTCGGCGAGATCCTTCTTGCCGTCCCTGAGGGCCTTCAGGAAGTAGTAGGTCAGAACCCCGTGCCGCGTCTCGGGTGACGAGGTGCTGATCTGCGTGCCCTGCGTGGCGGCGAGCACTGCGAGATTCGGCGCCAGGCCGGTGCTGACCTTCATCATCACCAGCGGCCGCGCGCCCTTGGCCAGCACGCTGCGGCCGCCGGCGCCGGAGAAGCACGCGTCGAGCACCACCGTGACCTCCTGGCCCGACAGCGCGCCCAACTTGTCGTACATCCGCTGCAGCGGATAGCCGGTGTCGGGCAGATAACTGGGGTCACCGTCGTAGGGCACGACATAGGCGTCGCCAGTTTCCGGATGGGGCGCGCCGTGGCCCGAGTAGTACACGAACACGCGGCCACCCTGCTTGACGCGATTGGGCAGCCAGGTCTCGATCGATTTCTTGATCGCCGACTGCGTGGCGCGTTCGTTCAGTAAGAGCTGAATGTTCCGCTCTCGGACGCCGAGCGCTTCGATATAGTCCTTCACCAAGCGCGCATCGCTCGCGGAGTAATCCGACGCCGGCAAATCCTGGTACGTCTCGACGCCGACGATGATCGCCACATCGTTGTCGCCCATGACGCGGTCGGCGTCGCCGAAGTCGGGGTGATCAATATCGACCCGCTCGGCAGGGGGAGGCGGTGGGGGCACGGACTCAGAGTGGCTGGGCTTGGCAGCGACCATCGTGCCGCTTCCCTCGGCGTGCCCGCGCCAGACTTCGATGGCGCCGAATATGCCGCGCGGCCTGTCGTCTGAATTCTTCGAGGTGCCCGACCAGGTCGGCGCAATCACATCACCAAAGGCGGCGGCGATATCGAGGACGCCGTCGCGGTCCACGTCTGTCAGCGCCACGCTCCAGGTGCGCTCGCGGCCGGTGGCTGGGAGGCCGGTGCCGTCGGCCAGCGTCCACCTGCCGGTGCCGTCGCCAAGGAACGGGAAGGCGCCATAAACACCGCCGGCCAAGTCGCGGTCCCATCTCCCGGCAACCACGAGATCGGTATGGCCATCGTTGTTCAGGTCGCCGAAGGCCACGCCGGTCGCTAAAATTGGAAAGGGCTCCTTGCTGGCCAGACGCCACCGCGGCCCTGGGGTCTGAAGGAACACGTCTACACCGCGACTCCGATAGGCTTCGGACAGGTAGTGCTTGCGATCGCCAACGACGTCGCCGGGTTCGGTCACGGCCAGGTCGAGCTTGCCATCGCCATCGACGTCGCCGACCGCCAGGCCGCTGTATACGCCATGGACTTCCGGCGCCGGTAAACCCTCGGAAGCTTCCGACCACTCGCCCCGGCCATTGCCCAGCCACACACGGGGGCCGGCGGCGTAGGCTGCGGCGATGTCGAGGTTGCCGTCGCCGTTGATGTCGGCCAGCACCACCTCGTCCCCCAACTCGGTCTGCGGCAGCCCGGTCGAGCTTTCCTTCCACGTGCCCCTGCAGTTGCCCGTGAACGCGCGCACGCCCCGGCCCAGCGTGGCATCCGTGACAGCGCCTGGCGCCCCCACCGTCGTCAGTGCGACATCGGCACAGCCGTCGTGGTCGAAATCGCCGATAGCGATGTCTGCGCATCCCATACTCGGAAGACCCGCCGAGGCCGTACTCCAGCGCCCACCGCCGTCACCGAAGAAAACGAAGGCCCCCTTGCATTGATCGGCGATGGCGACGTCCAGCTTGCCGTCGCGGTTCACATCGCCGAAATCCATGCCGCCGCGGCCGCAGACGCCCTCGCGCGGCAGCCCCGAGGAAGCGTCGGTCCAGTTGCCTCTGCCGTCGTTTTTCCAGACGTACGGCCCATCGGCTTGGCCTGAAACGGCGTCAATGAACGGGAAGCCGTTTGAAACAGCGCCAATGTCCGGGAAGCCATCACCATTGATGTCCCCGACGGCCAGGTGCGATCCGAAGAACTTCGACGTGGGCAGGCCGTTGCGAGCCGCGGTGTAGGTGAGCGCGGACTTCGACTCGGCCGCCATGGCGACCGGCGTCGTGGGTCCGACCGAACCGAGTAGGGGACAGCCGCCGAAGAGGAGCGGCAACGACGCCAGAGCGAGCGCCGGACTTCGCACGACGGAGAAATTCGTCAGCAGGCTCATGCATATCCTCACCATGTTCCACTGCCGGGCCACGCGGCCTGTCATCACAAGGAGCATCATGTTTTCCGCGTGTCGTTCAATTCCGCAACCGGAACCTGCCACGCACCTTCGCGGACTCGGGCAAGAGGCTCGGTGTCTGGCTCACGTTCAACGCCCTCGCTTCGTCCTCCACCAGTGGCGTGATGGCGGCGTAGATTTGAGCAAGGTCGCTCTTGCCGTCCTTGATCGCGTGCAGGAAGTAATAGGTCAGAACCCCGTGTCCTTTCTCGGCCGACGACGTACTGATCTGTGCGCCTTTCGCGGCAGCCAGCACGACGAGATTTGCCGGCAGGCTCGTTGACTCCTTCATCATGACGAGCGGTCGCGCGCCCTTGGCCAGCACGCTGCGGCCACCCGCACCGGAGAAGCACGCGTCCAGCACTACCGCAGCTTCCTGCACGGGCAACGCGCCCAGCTTGTCGTACAGTCGCGGCAGCAAGTAGCCGGTGTCGCCGAGGTAATTCGGATCGCCATC
Source organism: uncultured Binatia bacterium (SeqCode) (assembly GCA_964498075.1). Lineage (GTDB taxonomy): Bacteria > Desulfobacterota > Binatia > HRBIN30 > HRBIN30 > CAZCGA01. The sequence goes on from CAZCGA010000001.1 coordinate 87,076, forward strand.
GTAAGGCACAAGGTAGGCGTCGCCGCTTTGTGGATCCGGGGCGCCGTGTCCGGAGTAGTACACTAGCACGCGGCTGGTGGGCTTGACGCGGTTCGGCAGCCACGTCTCGATCAGCTTCCGAATGCTCGACTGCGTGGCCCAGTCGTTCAGCAGCATCTGGATGTTCCTCTGCCGAAAGCCCAGCGCCACGAGATAGTCTTTCACAAGCCGTGCGTCATCGGCAGAGAAGTCGGAGGGAGGAAGATCGCGATACTTCTCGATGCCGACAACCACGGCCAGATCGTCATCCCCGATGATTTTCTCGTCCGCGCTCAACTTCGGGACGCTCAGCTCACTTCGATCCGCCGGACGGGGAACCGCCACCGCTACCGGCGTGGGCTTGCTGCTCAGCCGCACTTCAGGGACTTGTCCCACTTGAGGCGCGCTTGGTTGCTGCGGCGGAGCCGCGCCCATCTGCTCCCGACGCTTCAGGTCAGCCGTGGCCTCTTGGAGCGTCGCGGCGGCGCTCTTCGCTGCCGCTTCTGCCTTTTCCGCTGCGGCCTCCGCCTCAACGGCGGCCATACTGGCAGTCGATTCAAGCCTAGGGAGCCGAGCGGCCGCCAAGCCCCCACCGAGGAAGCTGCCGTCCTGCCCCCCCACAACCGCCTGAACCCCTGCCTTCTTCGCCCGAACCGCTGCCTCCTTCGCCTCAACCGCCGCCCTCTTCGCCGTGCTGGCGTCCGATTCAACTCTAGACATGAGTACGGGACTGGCCTTGGCGGCCGCGGCCTGTTGGCGGGTCGCGTCGGCGCTCCGCGCTGCCGCTTCCGCTTTGTTCGCTGCCGCCTCCGCCTTACTGGCGGCCGATTCAATTCTTGCCACGGCTGCTGAATCGGCTCTCGCTTCCATCGGGGCGCACCCCCTGCCTGGCCCCAACAGCGGCATCGAACCTATCACTACAACCGCGACCTGAGTCTTACCAAACCGCATCGTTCTACCCTCCACGCGTCTCTATGGAGTCCGGATCGTCTATGCGATCAGGGGAGCCCATTGAGAGTCCGAACGCCCGAGCGAGGTGGTGAAAGCGCGCGGGGTTGATAGGGATTCGGGCCGGCCGGAAGGACTCCGTTCATGATGATTGCGTTGTTGTCGTCGCCCTGCGCCAGTCCTTCCTTATCCACTTGGAGAGTTGTTGCGAGGAGCACGGCTCCGACACACAGTGCGTACCGATGCATCATCCTTGTGTGGCTCACCAAGACCTCGCCTACCGTCCCAGCGCGGTCACCTCGGCGCCGCGGTAGTAGAAGGCCAGGATGTCCTTGGCGGCATGGCCTTTGTCAGCCATGGCTTTTGCGCCCCATTGCGACAGCCCAACGCCGTGGCCAAAGCCGCCGCCGACGAATGTGAACTGTTCGCCGTTCTGACGCACGTCGAGCAGGATCTCCGGCAGGTTGAGCGCGCGGCCCAGCGTCGCACGCGTGCGCATGCTGTGAGATCCACGGTCGTCGTCGATCTCCACACGGGTAAGACGACCGGGCGGGCATATCGCGGCCGCGACGGGTCGGATTGCTCGAATCGGCCCAAGCTTGTGATCCTCGGCAATCGCGGCCATCGCACGGCGGATTTCTCCAGCCGTATACGTCTTCGTCCATCGACCCATGGGCTGGTCGGGACTGTATGGGTCGGCTTGCGCGACAAGGTAATCGAGCTTCTGATCGAAAATGCACTTCGCGTCGGCGCTGGACCATCCCACGTTCGAGGTGAACATCGCGTAGATCGGCCGGCCATGGTACGCGAGGACAATGTTGCGCGTATCGTCGACCGCCCGCTGTCCGGGCGGGCTCTCGCCCTCTACGCCGCCGTACACCTGCGAGCCTTCGTCGTCGACCATGTCGTAGTCGCGGTGTTGCTCGTGCTGCGCTTGGTACAGCGCATAGGTGCGCGAGGCGATCGCCTGTGCTTTGAGCGCCTCCGCCGGCCATGATGCCACCGACTCCTTGGTGACGACGCCGTAGAGATACTCCTCCAAGCCCACGTGGTTGACGATCTGCAATGTGCCGGCGGTAGCTCGGACCGTAATGCGACCGCGGTAATGCTTCGCAGTGCGGCCCGCACGAATGTGAAGCGGGTGCTCGGCAGCGATGGTGACCTCACGCATGGAGGGCCCCGTGCCGGTGCTGACCGATCCGCCCTCGGCGATCAGTTCGATGCTACGGCCGGAAGTGACGACAGGCGTGGTGTTGAGCGCGCTCTCCGACTCGATGCGAATGCTGCGCTGCCCCTTCAGTATCCGGACCCGCACCTCAGTGATCGACGGCGGCGCAGGCGGCGGGGGCGCTTCCTTCCCCACGAGCGAGCGGCTTCGTTGCAACAGGAATTCGGCACTGGCGCGCGATGCGCCGTGCGGGTAGCGCTTCAGGTAACGTTCGAAGTACGCTGTGGCGCGCGGGTACTGCCCGCGGTCGAACAACACCATGCCGGCGCGAAAGAGCGCACTCTCCGCCGCCGCACTCTTGGGGTACTGCGCGAGCAGGTCGTCATAGATGCGGATCGCGTCGTCGGTGGCGTCGAGGAAAATGGCGAGCACGGAGGCCTTCTGCAGCAGCGCTTCGGTGCGGACTTCTTCATTGCTCGATGTCTCGATCGCCGTGTCGAAGGCTTCGAGCGCCTCCAGATACTGGCCGATATCGACGAGGTACTTGCCGTGCGTGAGATTCCACCGCGCCAGGAACATCGAGGTGAACGGCGTCGATTGGGCGTGCACCGGCAAACCGACGCTGAGCCCAATGAAGAGCACCGCGGCGATCGCGGAGTGGGTTCTCATGGTCCCGACGCTTCATGCGCGCCGTGAGCGACGCCGCCGCGAATGGGCATGACTCACCTACAAGACGAAAACCACCTTGGCGCCTTCGAGGAAGTTGGTCTTCTGATTGGCCGTGAAGATCGCGGCAGCGTCGGCGTCCGAGACCTGTGCATCGGTCAAACTTTGTACGCCCGCCACTTTGATGACCAGCGGATGCTTGGCTCCGCGCTCAGCGAGGGTGGCTTTGGCCTTGCCGATATCGTTAGTGTACTCGCCGCAGCCTTTCTTCGCCAAGATGTCCGGTGCAATCTTGCTGGGCTCAAACAAAGGGCTTCCGCTGGCGGTTACGATCCGGTTAATCATCGCCGGGCGAAAACCCGTACCAGTCGCGTCGATGATCAACCCGTCGGCGGGTTCGGGCGGTGCTGGTGCTTGGGCTGCGGGCTGCAGATAAGGCTGTCCTGCGGGAAGGTCGACCAAGTGCTGTTGCAAAACTGTGGGCACCAGGTTTGACGTTAGGCCGTTCGGCCCATCGAGATTCACTCTTAGGTAAACCTCCGCTATCTCCTTCCGGTCGTCGTAGGATTCATAGGCTACTTCGGCGCCCCTCACCATGCCGTCGACGGTGGCGCGAACTACATCGCTCCGCGCCGCGGCGTCTTGGATCAAGGTCTCTCCCCACACACGCACGACACCAAGGGCCTCTGCAAGCTCGCGCAGAGCAACAACCTTCGCGGCCCGCCCAGCCAGCAATTCCTTCTGCCCCACCGACAACGGGCGGTCTGACGGAGCGACTCCACGCCCCTTCACCACCACCATGCGCTGGGTGAAGACTTCCACTGGCTGGCGAATCTCCGTGAGAACGTCCGGCATCGGGCCGGCAAGCGTCGTAGCAGCGCAGAGGCTCAGCGCAATTTGAAGAGTCATCCCCTTGGTATTCATTCCAGCCTCCCTTCTTTCAGCACACCCTAATGCTGGATCATCTCTTGGCGCAGGACTCGCCCAGCAAGCAGCGCGTCCGCGCCATCGACGTTGGCGTCGGGGTGAAACGCGCTTTCGAGATCAGTTTCCATCAGACCGCGCGATACGGCGGTCGCACAGGCATTGTACCAAGCGGCCGTCGGCGCAACGTCGCTAAACAGAGACTTGTCGTGTCCTACAAAGCCGCGCGCGATGCTGGGATCGCCAGTCAGGCGGATGACGATGTCTTCGAGAGCGATCGCCAACTCCTTGCGCCGCACTGGGGCGTCGGGTTGGAACAGGTACGCTTGCGCCGTGTTGTCGTAGACCAGCTCGACACCGCGAAGATGCCAGCTCAGCAGGGTCACAATCTGCTCGCGATACGCACTGTCGCGGGTATCTGCCGGCACCATGCGTCGGCTTTCATCGCTCGGTGGCGGTTTCAGTAGCGGGCCGAGACCGACGTCCTCGACCAGCAAGGCCGCCAGTTGCGCACGAGTAACCGACGGCTGTACGGCGATCCGCCGTCCGATTCCCTGCGGCGTGATGCCTGCGGTCGCACGCGCGATCTTGTCGGTTTGTTGCCAGGCGACCTCCGCCTTACCGTTCCAGCGGCCAACGCCGTGACGCTTGAACACGTCTTTGTAAAGATCGCGGGCCTTCTCGTATTCGCCGGCCGCCACATATGCCTCGGCCATGAAGTAAGGCAGAGCCTCGCGCTCGGCGTAGTAAAGCAGCCTCGAGTCATCGACCGAGAGCACCCGCGTTCTGTCATAAGTCCCTGTCGCCCGCTCGAACCAGTCCGAATCGTGCAATGCGGTGAGCGCTCGGATCGCCGTCACGCCGTCCAGGAAGCGCTCTTCGGGGCTGCGGAGCCCGTACTCGCCAGCGCCAAGATCGACGCGCGCGGACTTCTGGTACGCGTCGCGCTGAGTCGCGTCGGCCGCCGTGTGCGCGCGCAGTGCCGTGACCAGCGCCCGTGCGGACAACGCGACGTGGAAGTCGGGCTGGCAGTGGAGCGCGCGGTTAAGTTCCGCTTCGCCGGCATCGAGCGCGCCGCGTTCGATGCCGGTCATGGCACTCGTATAGAGGCGCCCCGGATTGTCGGCGGGCTCGTGGCAGTCGGCAGCCGGGCGCGTGCATGCGGCAGCGACGAGGACAACGGTGACCGCCACCGTGACGTGGGCGTAGTGGGGGCGTCCAAGCAAGACAGACATTCCCGTTCCTACCCGCCCGCCGAAGGGCCCGTCTGTCCCGAAGGAAGGGAGTTGCAAGATCGGCCGCCCGTGACGCGGGGGCGCCTCCACCAGCGCAGTAGTCCCCAGCCGAAGGCGACGGCGAGCAGTGGGAAAACCGACACGCCGACGGTGCCCTCGGCGCCAACCTCCAATCCATCTGCCGCGCGCGCCGCGGGCAGGCAGCCGCCGAGGCGAGCGTTCAGGCGGTTGCAGCCGGTTGCGTCGCCGAGTTGGCACGCCATGTCGTACTCGCGCCGCGCCCCGACGCGGTCGCCTTCCCCGCCAAGGGCGGCACCGAGGGCGAGGCGCGCCATGCCCGACTTCGGGTCGAGCCGCACGGCTTCACGATACTCGGCGACCGCTCCCGTCTTGTCCCCCAGCGCGTATAGGATGCCGCCCAAATTGATGTGCAGCGGCACGCTGTCCGGCTGCAAGGCGATGGCCCGCCGCGTCACATCAATCGCCTCGTCGTTCTTGCCCTGCTGATGCACGATGAAGCCAAGCGTCCCCAGGGCCATGGCGTGCTTAGGTTGGAGTCGCACCGCCTTGCGCGCTACGCGCTCGGCCTCGGCGGTCTGTCCCTCCTCGTAGAGGATCGATGCCATCAGCGTGAGCGCGTCGACGTTGTCCTGGTCGTGCTTCAGCGCCTGCTCCGTATACTGTCGTGCGCGCACCAGCGACTCCTTACGCAGCGTCCCGGTAGCGTAGGCGGAGTCAAGCGCCTCGCTCCCGGTCAGGGCCGCTGTGGCTTTCATGACGAGTTCGTTGGCTTCGATGGCCTTGATCGCGGCGCTTCTCGACTCCTTGACTCGTTGGACCTCGGCGCCCTTCGCAGTTGGGAGCTGACGGTTAGCAGCCGCGACTTGTCCTTCGAGCTGCTGGACCTTGGCGCGCAACGCCTCCAACTCGCGTGTCGTCTGGGCGTCTTTGCGCAACGCCGCCACCTGGCGCGCCACGGCATTGCTGTCGACCAGGGCCTTGACCCAGACGGTAACCTTCAGGTTCTGCCCTTGCATCTCCCATTTTGGCTCGCGGGTCTCGGTCACCTCGATCACCGCGGCTGCGTAGGTCCGGATCTCGTCCCGCGTGACCTGCGCGTCCTTAACCTCCGTGAGGCTCTCGACGTACGTGCCCGCCTTCTCGAGCGCATTCCGCTTCGCCACGAGCATGGCCTGATCATGGCCTTCGAGTTTGCTGTCTTGGTCACCGAGGTGGAACTCGCCGGTTGCCTCGATCTCCTCGATCGCCGCCTCACTCGGGGCCGCGAGCAACAGTGGAAACAGAGTGCACGGCGCCGCGACGAGCACCACGGTCCGCAACGCCATTGCAAGCTTGCGTGTCATCGTCACCGGCTCCGCTGTGACTGCGCGCTGCCCATGAGCCGATCCAGCTTCTTCATCAGTGCGGCGTTGTGCCGAGCGGCCTGAAGGTTGTTAATCCCGTAGTTGAGCAAGGTCAGCCCGAGGGCGAGGGTCGGCAGCACCCAACGGTCCTTTCGGTTGCCCTCGGTCCGGATTGACAAGATGAAAGTGATCGCCGCGGGACCGAGCGCCGCCATGATGACCACAAACGATAAGAAGTTGTTGGGCACGAGCGCAGCCACTTGTCCGGGGAACGTCCACAGCCAGTGATGCTCGGCGACCAGCATCTCGGTAGCCTTGCTCGCGAGGAAGGCGGCGCTTTCGCGATGCGAGCTATTGGGGAAGCGCTGCTCGAGCTCGGTGAGATGTGCGGTTGCCGCCGTGTAGTCGCGATCATCCAGATCGAGCTTTGCCAGCTGATACAGGGCGGCGTCGGCCTCGGGATGGGATGCGAAGCGGCGGAGAAATTCACCGTAGATCTGCCGCGCCACATCGGGCTGTTGCAGGAGATGGCCGAACAGCGAGCCCGCCTCGAGCATGACGCCCGGTAGCAGTGGCGAGCCATCGCAGTGAGCCAGCAACCACAGATAAGCAGGCCGGGCCCGTTCGGGTGCCTGCTTGATTAACTCGCGCGCCTTTTCGAGAACCTGCTCGCAAGATCTCCCGGCCAGCTCAGGTGGCAACTGCACTACCGGGAGCGGTGGCGATCGGCCGGCAATGCTCTGTAGACCGAAGGGGACAGCGAGCGCGATCAAGACGAGGGCTAGCAGCGCGTAGCAGACCTGACGCATCATCTCGAACGCCTATCGACCATCTGATACGAAGCATCCCCCCAGCGACTCGCGGCATGCCTTTTACGACATCCCTGGAGTCAAGGTCAAGAACAAGGGGGGTTCGTAGGGTTCGTAGATCACTTTGCCCATCAGCGGCGCCACGCGTTTCTCCGGCGCCTGCGTCGTGGGCAGACCAGCATGCCCTGCCTGAGAGCGTCCAGCGCGTCATTCACCTGATCGAGCGGCAGACGCGCCGAGATCATTTCGTCGAGCTTGAGCTGACCTTGCAGGTAGAGGTCGACGTAGCGCGGCATGTCGAGCCGGAAGCGATTCGACCCCATCATGCTACTCCGCTGATGGCGAATGGCTGATGGTTTCGGACCATATGCCCTATGCGCGATCAGCCACCCGTGCGAGGCCCTGCCTCGCTAGTCGAAGACGAGCATCGCGAGCCTGGAGCGGTTCGGAGAGCTCGCGGCACAAGTTGGAGGACGCCCTGCCTCGCCTCGGATCGGCTCAGGCTGGAGACGCCGCGTCCAAACGGCGAACATGCAGAACCTCGTCGTTCGTCAACTCCTCGATGTGTGATTCGCGCACGGTTACCACCGCAAGGGTGTCGCCCAGCGCGTTGAACACCTCCAACGAGTAACCTGGCTCTTGCCCGGGTTGGCCTGGGTGTGCCTCAACAACGGTGGCCACGTCACCCCGGCACAGCTTCTGCGCCGGCAAGTCGACCTTCAACGCAACCTTCGTGAACAGTTGGAACGCCATGTCAGTTCTCCTTTGCCGGGTAGAGCGTGATGAACTTCGTTGCTCCCGTTGCACTCTCGGTCATCCAGATGCTCACCACTCGCAGGGTCCTTCCGTTGGGGCCGCTCAGCGTACCACTGATTCGAAACTTCTCGCCATATTCGGTTTCTTCTTCGAGCTCTCCCTCCAGTGGCAGAAGTTGAGTACGGATGTCGTCGGCAAGTCGGTCGGAATCCGCCGCATCGTAACCAGCCTGGGCCAGGAACTCCGACTTGTCATTCTCCGGTCGCCACGCCAACAGGTAGTTCGCGATCTTCGTCGGTGAAATCACAGCGTCGACGGGCAACCTCATCACGGCGCTCTATTCCTGTGTGCTCTGGACTGGAGTCTCTCACAACCTTGGCGCTGCGGAGAGTATTGCGCGGCGATAGCACCGAAGCAATCGAGCGCACTCGACATGCAAAGAACGCGCGGGTGAACACCGGCTTCGGTCCGCATTCCCTGCAGACGACGCACTACTCGAAAACGACCACGCTCCGTGCGACCGTGCCCTGCCTGAGGCCGTCGAGCGCGTCGTTCACCCGGTCGAGTGGCAAGCGCGCCGAGATCATCTCGTCGAGCTTGAGCTGGCCTTGCAGGTAGAGGTCCACGTATCGCGGCATGTCGAGCCGGAAGCGATTCGACCCCATCATGCATCCCACGATCGACTTCCCTCGTAACACGATATCGGCGCCCGGCAGCTCGACGTTGGTCCCCACAGGGACGACGCCGACCATCACCGTCGTGCCGCCCTTGCGGGTCATGCGCAGCGCCTGGCGCACGGTGACGGGTAGGCCGATCGCCTCGAAGGCGTAGTCGACACCGCCCGCGGTCATCTCCACGACCGCAGCGATCGGGTTGCCCGCGGCTACATTCACTGCATCGGTCGCGCCGAGCTGCCGCGCCAGATCGAGCTTCCACTCGGCGGTATCAAGGGCAATGATGCGCGCCGCGCCGGCGATGCGGCAGCCTTGAATGATGGACAAGCCCACACCGCCACAGCCGATCACCGCCGCAGTCTGGCCGGGGCGCACCTGGGCCGTGTTCAGCGCCGCACCGAGACCCGTAGTCACGCCGCAACCGATCAGCGCGGCGCGGTCCAAAGGTATGTCCTTGCGGACCTTCACCAACGCGTTCTCGTGGACCAGCATCTGCTCGGCGAAGGCACTCAGGTGGGCGAACTGCGCGATCGGCTCACCATTCTTGAAGAGCCGCGGCGCCTCGCCCGGACCGCGCAGGGTCGCCTCACCGCCACACAGGTTGGGCCGGCCCGTGACACAGTACTCGCATTGGCCACAGAACGCCGACAGGCAGCCGATGACATGATCCCCAGGGGCGAACTGTCGCACGTCGGACCCAACCATTTCGACGATGCCTGCAGGCTCGTGCCCGAGAACCGTCGGCAACGAGCTGGGCAGCCCTCCTTCCACGACGTGCAGATCGCTGTGGCAGACTCCGGTCGCCACCGTCCGCACCAGCACCTCACGCGGCCCCGGCTTGCTGATCTGGATCGCTTCGATCGTCAGCGGCGCATGCAGCGCTCGCATCAGGGCGGCTTTCATCATGCACCTCCGTCCCTCGCGCGCACCGGATCCCAGGTCACAGCGAGGGACTCCAGACCGCGCAGGAAGATCATCGGCTTCCATTTCGGCTCCGCCGATTGCAAAGCCAGGCCCGGCAGGCGCCGCAGGAGCGTTTCGAACGTCAGCTGGCCTTCCAAGCGCGCCAGCGGGGCGCCGAGACAGAAGTGGATTCCATAGGCGAAGGCCAGGTTCCGATTCGGCGCGCGCCGGAGGTCGAGCACGTCGGGGTCGGGAAACTGGCGGGGATCACGATTGGCCGACGACATGAACGGCAGCACCATGTCGCCGCGGCGGATCGTGCGATCGTGCCAGTCGATGTCTTCCGTGGCCACCTTGATCGTCGCCGGCACGGGTCCGTCGTAGCGCAGGAACTCCTCGACCGCATGCGGGGTCAACGCCGGGCTCTGCGTCAGCAGCCGCGTCTGGTCGGAATGACGGAGCAGATGAAAGAGGCCATTGCCGAGCAGGTTCGTCGTGGTCTCGTGGCCGGCGAACAGCAGCAGCACGCAGTTCGCCACCACCTCTTCGTGGCTCAAGCGCTCGCCGTCGTGCTCGGCGCGCAGCATCAAGCTCATCAAGTCGTCGCCGGGGTTTCTCCGCCTCGCTGGCAGCAGCGCCAGGAAGTAATCGACCAGTCGCGCAACACCCTCACGGGCCTCGCCGAAGTTGTCTTTGCCGTCGACCGAACCGCCGAGGTAGGCGGCGAGCCGGTCCGACCACTGCTTGATCAGCTCAATGTCTTCCGTCGGCGCACCCAGCAACACGGCGATCACCGTCGCCGGCAGCGGAAACGCAACCTCTCTGATGAAGTCCATCGCACCGCGTTCGGCAACCAGATCGAGCAGCCCATCGACGGTGGCTTGAATGCGCTCGCGGCTCTGTGCGAGCTGGGTCGGCGTGAAGGACTTTTGCAGCAGGCTGCGCAGGCGGGTGTGATCGGGAGGGTCGCGAAACACCAGCCAGTCGCCGAGGATCTCGCCGACTGCCTGCACCGCCGGCCGGCGACTTGCGTACTTCTCGTCGATCTTCCGAAAGCGGTCGGAGGAGAACTTGATCGGCTGCTCGAAGATCTCGAGCACGTCCGCGTACCGCGTCACCGCCCAGGCGTTCAGGCTGCTGCTCCAGTGCACCGGCTCGTGGTCGCGCAAGCAGCGGTAAACGGGGAACGGGTCGTACACGTTGGCGAGTGACTTGAGGTCGAGATCCATCTCCTCGCTCACCGCGCGGGCTCCGGCGTGTACTCGCCTTTCTCCCAGCGCTCGCGCAGCACGAACTTCTGGATCTTCCCGGAACCGGTGAGCGGAAACTCGTCGACGAAGATCCAGTAGCGCGGCGTCTTCGGCGCGGCGAGATGCTCGCGGACATGGGCGCGCAGCGCTTCCACGGTCGGGCGCTCGCCGTCGTGGACGCGGACGAAGGCGGCGAGCTCCTCGCCCATCTTCGGGTCGGGAACACCGATCACCGCAACCTCCGCGACGGCGGTATGCTCGTAGAGCACTGCCTCGATCTCGGCGGGAAACAAGTTCTCTCCCCCACGGATCACCATCTCCTTGAGCCGTCCGGTGATCTTGCAGTAGCCGCGCGCGTCCATCGTCGCGAGGTCGCCGGTGTGCAGCCAGCCGTCCCGGTCGATGGCCGCCGCCGTCGCCTCGGGCTTGTCGAAGTACTCATGCATCACCAGGTAGCCGCGGGTACAGAGCTCGCCGACGGCGCCGGGCGGCACCACCGCGCCGGTGACCGGATCGACGATCTTCACGGCGGTCTGCGGCAGGGGCGTGCCGACGGTCTCCGCCTTGTCCGCAGGTGAGTCGTCCAGTCCGACGCTGGTAATGATGGGTGAGGATTCCGTCTGGCCGTAGACGATGGTGAAGCTCGCCCCGAGCCGCGACTCGATCGCGTGCACGATTTCGGGGGCGACGTTGGCGCCTCCCGAGGCTACGGCGCGCAGCGAGGAGAGATCGCGCCGCTGGAACTCCGGGTGCTCCATCATCGCGATCAGCATCGTCGGCACGCCGAGGAAATGCGTCGCCCGTTCCCGCTCGACCAGCTCGAGCGCGCGGCCCGGATCGAAGGCCGGGAGGAATGCGTGCGTCGCCTGCATTTGCAGCGGACCCAGCGTCGACAAGACGCAGCCGGCAGTGTGGAAGAACGGCATTGCGTGAGCATAGACGTCGCCCGCTCCACCGCGGAGGCGCTGCAAGGTGAGACGCGCGTTGTTCGTCAGCCCGCGGTGATGGAGGAGCGCACCTTTGGGGAACCCCGTCGTGCCCGACGTGTACTGGATCTGGGCTGGGTCGTCCGGTGTCACCACCGGCAGCTCGCGCGAGTCCGCCGCGGCGGACAGGAACTCATCCCAGTGCTCCATGGCGATGACCTCGCGGAGGTCCGGCAGATCGGCGCGGACCTCTGCGACCGTCTCGGCCATCGGGTTGCCGCGGAACGTCGCAACATGGAAGAGCCCGACCGATCGCGACTGTCGGAGAACATAATCGAGCTCGCGCCGGCGGTAGGCGGGATTCACGGTGACGATCACCAGGCCCGCTAGCCCGGCGCCGAACTCGAGGAGCAGCCACTCCGGAGAGTTCGGCGCCCAGATGGCAATGTGCTCGCCGGGCTCGAAGCGCGCGAGCAATGCCCGCGCCGTGCGCTCCGCGTCACGCCGCAGCTCGGCGAACGTCCAAGTCTGCCGCACGCCGGGATCGACGCCCCAGGCAACCAGCGCGGTCCGTTCCGGAGCTGCGGTAGTCGCTGCGCGCAGGACAGATCCGACCGTCGTCTCCAGAATCGGCTCGGACGTGTCGGCCGGCCAGTGCGATTCCGCGAGCGCCCTCATTCACCTCCGTCTACTGTGTTCGGGCGCTCGGTGACAAGCAACTCTTCGTGTATCGAGTCCGTCACTTTGCCCCGCGCAGGCGACTGAGAATCTCTTCCATCGTTCCGCGCGTCGGCGTGCGCTCCTCGAGGATCTCCTCCATGCGCGTGCGGATGTACTGCTTCCACTCGGGGTGCGGGAAGATGTAGAAGCGCTCGGCGCGTATGGCCTCGAAGACGACGGCGGCCACCATGCTGGGTGGCGATCCGGCCGCGAGCAGCTGACGCCCCATCTGCTCCATCTCTTCCGATCCGGGCATCTTCGGCGCCGTCTCGCCCAACTCCGCCGGGCGGTTGCGCTCGGCGTCGAAGATGCGCGTGTTCACGAAGCCGGGGCAGAGCACCGAGACGCGCACCGGCGACCCGATCATGGTCAGCTCATGGTGCAGGGTTTCCGACAGGGTCACCACACCGAACTTCGAGACGTTGTACGCCGCCATGCCCGGGCCGGAGATCATCCCCGCCATCGATGCGGTGTTGACGATGTGGCCTTCGACCCCTTGCGACAGCAGAATCGGCGTGAACACGCGCACCCCGTGGATGACGCCCCACAGATTGACGCCGAGGACCCACTCCCAATCGGCGACGGTGTTCATCCAGCAGGGCGCCGACATCGCCACGCCGGCGTTGTTACAGAGGACGTGCACGGCGCCGAACTTCTCGAGCGTCGCCTGCGCCAGCCGTTCCACCTCGGCTGCCTTCGACACGTCGGTGCGTACCGCCAACGCCTGCGCTCCCGACGCTTCGATCTCGCGCGCCGCCTGCTCGAGCGCCGCCGGTTCCACGTCTGCGAGCACTACCTTCATCCCTGCTTGCGCGAAACGCTGCGCCAAGGCGCGCCCGATACCACTCGCCGCCCCGGTGACGACAGCGACCTTGTCTTTGAATTCCTTCATGCCATCCTCCCGTCTCCTGGATGCGCAGACTGCCGGAGCAACCGCAAGCCCTCGACGCCGCGATCCCGGTTTGTCGGCCGTCGTGGGCTGGGGCGAACAGCTCTGTTGAGCAGCCCGAAATCGGACGGGTGAAACCGAGGACCCGCGTGGAGCGGATCCCCCGTAGCGCACGGCCGCGTCAGGCGATGACGCTGCGGATGACTTCGCCCGCCTCCATGGCGCGGAAGGCGTCGTTGACACCCTCGATCTTGATGGTCTTCGACACCATCGCGCCGATGTCCAGGCGGTGGGTTTCGATCAGCTCGACGAAGCGCGGGAAGTCGCGGCGCACTTGCGCCGAGCCGTACTTGCAGCCCTTCACGGTCTTCTGCTCGAAGAAGATGCCGAACGCCGGCAGCGTGAACTGCGCATCGAAGCGCGCCATGCCGACGATGATCACCTCGCCGCCGCGACGCGCCAGGTTGTAAGTGGTGAGGATGGTCTCCGGCAGACCGATCACCTCGAAGGCGTAGTCGGCGCCGCGTCCGCCGGTGAGGGCTTTCACCTGCTCGATCGGGTCGCCCTTGGACGGGTCGATGACATCGGTCGCGCCGAGCTTGGTAGCGGTCTTGCGCTTCAGCTCCTGCGGGTCGATGGCGATGATGCGCCCGGCGCCGGCGATGCGCGCGCCCTGGATCACCGCCTGGCCGACGCCGCCGCAGCCGAGGACGGCGACGCTCGCGCCCGGCCTCACCTTCGCCGTGTTGAGCGCCGCACCGACGCCGGTGGTGACGCCGCAACCGATCAGGGCGAGCTGCGCGTCCGGGAGATCGGTCTCCACCTTCACGACCGACGACTCGTCGACCGTCATCACGTTGGAGAACGTCCCGAGGCCGGTCATGCAGAAGTACATGCTGCCATCGGGCCGTGTGCCGCGCATCGCCATCGACACGTCGTTCTCGCGCTCGCACAGCTCGGATTGATCGCGCAGGCAGTGCCAGCACGCGCCGCAGGCGGGCACGAAGGAAGCGACGACGCGGTCGCCCTTCTGCACGCGCGTCACCTCGGCCCCGACTTCGGCGACACGCCCGGCGCCCTCGTGGCCGAGCACCATACCGGGCGGCACGGGAACGTAGCCGCGCATGATGGACAGATCAGAGTGGCAGACGCCGCTCGCCCCGATCTCGACGACGACGTCGCGCGGCCCGGGCGGGTTGGGCTTCAATTGCTCGATGGCAAGGCTCTTGGCATCTCCGACGTAGACGGCAGCTTTCATTGGCATCCTCCGATCGTGGGAATAGTGGTCGGCATCATTTAGCCTATCTCGGCGCCCAACGGTAGAGGCGGGCGCGGTCCGAGCGCTAGGCTGCGGGCGAGAGCCGCGGCAGGACGTTGTCCGTGAACCGGCGAAAGGTCTCTTCGCTCAGGGGAGCGAGCAGCAGCGACCGTAGCGGCAGATCCGCTTCGAGCCGCAGGAGCGCGTCGCCGACCGCGCCGGCCGTGCCGTGAATGATCACGCCGTTCATGTAGCGCTCGATCGGGTCGCCCTCGCCGAACGGCATGAAGGCCCCCTTGCCGGCGGGCGCCATCGCCTCGGCGTTCACGTAGGAATCAACCAGCCAGCGTGCGCCCCGCCGCGCCACCTCTGCCGCTTTGGCTGGAGTGTCGCCGATCGCCACCAGGCGTGCGGTCGGCACTTCGCGCGCAGCGGGATCGACTCCCGCGGCGCGCAGGCCCTCGTGGTAGAGCGCCAGCTTCCTCCCGATCTCCGCATGGCTAGAGTGCGGATCCATCAGGATCGCGAAGCCGTCGCGCGCCGCGCGGCTGATGGAGTCCTCGGACGAGGCGGCGAGCCATACCGGTGGGTGCGGCTGCTGGAGGGGTTTCGGAAGCACCTCGACGTTTTCGAAGGCGTGAAAGCGGCCCGCGAACGTGAGCCGCTCGGCGCGCCACGCCGCCAGGACGATGTCGACGGCCTCGCGGAAGCGCGCGGCGCTCTCCTCCGGCGGCACACCGAACACCTCGAACTCTTGTCGATGGAAGCCGCGTCCGGCGCCCCAGTTGACGCGCCCGCCGGACAAGACGTCGAGCAGCGCCACCTCCTCCGCGAGCCGGAGCGGGTGGTAGAACGCCGCCAGCGAGACCGCCGTGCCGATGCGGATCCGCCGCGTGCGCGCCGCCACCAGTGTCGCCATCATGTGAATCGACGGGCACACGCTGAACGTCTGGAAGTGGTGCTCGGCGAGCCAGACGGCCTCGTAGCCCGAACGGTCCATGATCTCGATCCGATCGAGGGCGCGGTCGTAGACGTTTCCGATGGGCACCCGGCGGTCCGGCCAGGCGAAGAACTGCAGGACTCCGACTTTCATGTGCGCAAGGTCTTACTACAGCTGCGGTCGGGGCGACAGCGGAGTGCACGAACCACCCTGTGGGCGCTAGCTTGTTGTCAGCTTGATTCCTTGATGTGCTCTGTTTAGAGTTGCGGTCAGGAGGATTGTCATTCGTGCTGGCGACGGTACTTTCTAGTGCTGTTCATGGTATCGATGCGTTGCTCGTCGAAGTGCAGGTCGATATTGCCTCCGGCTTGCCGCAGATGGCCGTCGTCGGGTTGCCGGAGGGCGCGGTCAAGGAGAGCAAGGACCGGGTGCGCTCGGCGCTGAAGAACTCGGGCTACGAGTTCCCGCAACGCAAGATCACCATCAACCTGGCGCCGGCGGACATCAAGAAGGAAGGCTCGGCGTACGACCTGCCGATCGGGCTTGGCATTCTCGCCGCGTGCGGCATGCTGCCGACGCAGGCGCTGCTCGAGTACTCGATCCTCGGCGAGCTGTCGCTGGACGGGCGCGTGAAGGCCGTGCGCGGGGCGCTGCCGATCGCCGCGGCCGCCAACGACAACGGGCTGCGCGGGATCTTGCTGCCGGCGGAGAACGCCCGCGAAGCCGCGGTGGTGAACGGCGTCGACATCATTCCGGTTGGGACTCTGTCCGAAGCATTCGAGTTCCTGCGCGGCGAACGCGCCATCACGCCCACCCGCGTCGACCTGCAGAGCGTGTTTGCACACCACGCGGAGCACGAGCTGGACTTCAACGAAGTGAAGGGGCAGGAGCACGTCAAGCGGGCGCTCGAAGTCGCCGCCGGCGGCGGGCACAACGTGATCATGGTGGGGCCGCCGGGGTCGGGCAAGACGATGCTCGCCAAGCGGCTGCCGACGATCTTGCCGGCGCTCACCTTGGCCGAGGCGATCGAGACGACGCGGGTGCACAGCGTCATGGGCTTGATGGATGGGCAGGCGCTGGTGACGACCCGGCCGTTTCGCTCGCCACATCACACCATCAGCGACGCCGGGCTCATCGGCGGCGGCACGATCCCCAAGCCCGGCGAGGTGAGCCTGGCGCACCACGGCGTCCTGTTCCTCGACGAGCTGCCGGAGTTCCGCAAGAACGTCCTCGAGGTCTTGCGCCAGCCGCTCGAAGAGATGCGCATCACCATCTCGCGCGCCGTCGGCTCGATCACCTATCCGGCGAACGTCATGCTAGTCGCGGCGATGAACCCGTGCCCGTGCGGCTTCTTCGGTGATCCACAGAAGGACTGCACCTGCTCGACGCTGCAGATCCAGCGCTACCGCGCCAAGATCTCCGGGCCGCTGCTGGACCGCATCGACATCCAGGCCGAGGTCCCCGCCGTGCGCTACAAGGAGCTGGCGGACCAGACGGCCGGGGAGTCGTCCGCCGTCATCCGCGGCCGGGTCGACCGCGCCCGCGACGTGCAGTTAGAGCGCTTCCGCGGCCGCAAGATCTTCTGCAACGCGCAGATGAGTGCGCGTGACCTGAAGCACTTCTGCCGGACCGATGCCGCGGCGGAGAAGCTGCTCGAAACGGCGATGGCCAAGCTCGGCCTCAGTGCACGCGCCTACACGCGCATTCTCAAAGTGGCGCGCACCATCGCCGACCTCGACGGGCACGCGGAGATCACCGCCGCCCAGGTCGCCGAGGCGATTCAGTACCGCAGCCTAGACCGATCGTTTCACTGACGTCGCACTATCCGAGCAACCGACGACGTCGATTCGCGCTCGCCCATCCAAACGCACTGAGGCGCCCCGCGAGCCCCATCATGCCCCACGTGGAGTCACCGCAGCATTTGCACCGACACCTGCATCGGCGCGTCGCGGGCGCGCATGAACTCGCGGGCGTCGACCTCGGGTGGGAGGGCGTAGTCGGAGGAGATGAAGCGGTGCGCTCCGGCGCCGACGTCACCCCAGCGGTCGAGCTGGTAGCCGATGCCGGGCTCTTCTCCAGGAACGTCTTCCGGGGGATCGACCTGGCCGTGGTCTTCCCGATAGAGCAGGCGGCGGCGCAGGGTGGCGAGCGACGGGCTGACGTCCATCGACTGCACCATACTCACCTCGGGGCCGACGAGGGCGAACCAGGAATCAGACAACTGATTGAGGGCGGCTTTCGCCGCGCTCATCGTCCCATCGATCGGTAGAGGCGCCGGCAGACTGGGACTCAGGATCGACCAGCCCCGCAGGTCGCGGAAATCGAGCACCACCCTGATTATGATGTTCCCGAAGAAGTACTGCGGCGGGAAGTTGAGCTTCAAGCCCACCGGCAGTTCGGCGAAGTCGCGGTAGAAGTAGGTATACGAGCCGAAGGTGGGCGAGCGAATGCCCCAGCCGATGCGCACCCGCTGGCGCTGGCAGCGGATGACCCGAATCGGTCCTTGCCGCCAGCCCACAAACTCGGTGCTCAGGTCGTCCTCGGTGCGCGAGAAGTGGAGGAGTCCCCACAGGAAGGTCGCCGTCGCGCGTACTTTGAGCCGATCCAGCACGTTGGTTTCCGTCTCCGTCGCGGTGTCGCGGACGGCCAGATAGTTCGGTACGCCGTGGCGGAACCCGAGGCTGACGCGCGCCCCCGACACGCGATCGGCGGCGGGATCGTACTGCACGTAGGAAGTCGTGGCACGCGGCGCGCCATCGTCGAAGGCCGCGAGGTATGCCCATCGGATAGTGCCGGCGAGCGGATCGTCGATGCGGATCTCAGCGACGCGTGCTGCACCGGCGAAGCCCATCGGTTGGGTGCGCTCGCCGGCATCGGCAGCCATGAAGAAGAGCACGTCGTTGTCATCGAAGACTCCGGGGGAATCGTCGGGATTCGGCTCCGGTCCTTGATCCAGCGCCCAACGCCCCAGGGCGTCCCGCTCGTCGACCTGGAAGGGAATGGGATGGCACGACTCGGCACACGCGAACACCGTGAGCCGGGTGATGGGTGTACCGTTGAGCGCGGTGACGTCGCTGCCGGAGATGCTGATGACGTCGCTAAAGCGGAAGGCCGCGTTGGGCATGGGCGCTGCCGCAAGCCGCGCGGCCGCCAACAGCACCACCGCCGCTGGCGACATCGACCAGCCGCGCAGCCGCGCCCACGGCGGTCTGTGGTGCTGTCCCACAGGCGGCACGATGCAGAAATTGCTTGACAATCGTTGCGGGGCTCGCGTAGAGGAACGCTGGCACTCGTCAACATTCTGGGCATTCACTTGGGTGGCACTGGTGGACGAACGCAAGAGGAGGGTCCCGATGGTACGACGTGGTCGGAGGGTTTGTGCGGTCGTGTGCTCCGTGGGGTTCGCTGTCGTGGCGTGGCGCTCGCCGAGCGATGCGATCCCGCTGGACAAGGACGGTGACATCAAGCTCGGGGTCCGTACGTACGTCAACGCCCGTGTTGGAACCGAGACCACCCATGACGGAGTTCCGCTCAGCAGCGCAACGCGGTACAAGCCGGTGGTCACGACATCGACGTCCGCAACCTTCCCGCATTCGGCCGCCGGGCACCTGCGGCAGAACCGCTTCTTCATAGAGGCCGAGCTCAACCACGACCTCAGTCGCCTACTCAAGGAAGGCGTCGGCCCCTTCAGTCTCCTCAACGATCTCCCCTTCAAGTTCAAGAGCCTCTCCTACCACGCCACCTTTCGCGGTGAAGGAGAGGGGTTGTACGATTGGGGGCCGCGCGAGTACAGCACCGCCGATCAGTTCTACACAGTGCAGCGGGTAAACGGACAAGCCGTGGGAAAGCAAGGCTTTGTGGATGTGCCTGCGGCGCGACGCAAACTGCGCCGCCTCAGCGTCGACCGCGAACGGCTCTTTCAGGGGTACCTCGAAACCACGGTCGGACCTCTGTTCCTGCGCCTCGGACGGCAGATTCTCTCCTGGGGTGAGACGGACGGCTTCCAACTGCTCGATCACATCAACCCGATCGACAGCAGCTTTGGCGGGTTCCTGATTTCACTAGATGAGCGCCGGGTGCCTCTCGATATGCTCCGCTCCCAGTATTATATTGGTGACTTCGGCCCGATCTCGGAAATGTTTCTTGAAGGGTACGCGGCCATCGATAACAAGGTGGGATATTATCCGGGCACGGCGGCAGGGTCACCGTGGGCGCTGCCCAGCCTCGGAGCTCCGGGCAACGCCACCAAAACCTTTTCGTTGCGGCCGGCGCGGACGATCGACAACACCCGCGGCGGGGCGCGTCTGGTCTTCAATGCGTTCAACGCCACCTTCAGCATCGCCCACTACTACACTCATTTCGACGTGCCGGCCGTCCAAGTGTTCACGACGACTGGCGGCGTGACGAGCCAACCATTCAACGATCACCTCGCTTGTCCGGCGGATCCGCGATCCCCGCCTGATCCCCGCCTGGGGAACAGCGAAGACCCCACCAAACAGAATTGCGGTTTCCCGACGCACGCAGTGCTCACGGCACCGCAAGTTCAGGTCTCCGGATTGACATCGACGTTCGCTGTACCACAGATCTTCAGCGTCGTCCGGTCCGAAGTGGCGTACTTCAAGGATGAGCCGGCGTTTACCCAGGGACAGCTCGATCCCTTCATCTTCAACGGCAAGGGTGGGGTAAATGGCTTCAACCCCACCGGCGGACGGCGGTTACGCGACTCAATCAACGCCGTGCTCGGCCTCGACGTCAACCAGTGGATCCGGTTTCTAAACCCGAACCAAACGTTCTTCATCTCGACGCAGTTCTTCTACAAACACATCAAGAACGCCGCGGGAAGCAAGCTCTTCGTCACCAACGCGGATGGAGAGACATTTCCGAATCCGGATCGGGAAGTGCTGCCGATCGACCTCACCGTGATCGATCCCGGCATTGGCACGAAGGTCGAACCCGTCTTCATCAGCCAGCCGCGCGATCAGTTTCTGCAAACCCTCTTCATCACCACGTCCTACCGCAGCGGCACCATCAGCCCCTCGCTGATCGTGTTCTATGACTGGGGCGGCGGGCTGGTGTATCTGCCGTCGATCACGTTCAGCCGCGATCCGTTCCGCTTCTCCATCGATTACAGCATAATAGATTCTCACATCTACAAGGGCGGCAGCGGCGTCAGCTTGTTGAAGGACAGGGACAACGTCCAATTCCGTATCGAGTACGTCATCTAGTGGGAGGCGATGCATGCCGTCGTCTCTCGCGGACATCAAGCAACCTTCGCCGGGCTGTCCGGGTTGTAGCCCGGTGCGAAGAGAAGAGAGGACCGCGTGAAGCATTTCCTGCGTGCCATCGTCGTGGCGATGGCAGTCGGTTGGGCGTGCCCGGCGATCGGGGCCGAAACCTTGGCGGCCGCGAACCTGCGGCAGAATCTGTTCTCCAGCTGCTTTCTGAGTGAGAAGGAAGGCTGGCTCGTCGGCGATCTGGGACGGGTCTTCCACACCGTCGACGGTGCCAAGACCTGGGAACGTCAGGACGCCGGCTCGAAGGTTCCGTTCATGGGCATCGCCTGCGCCGAGGGCGGCCCGCTCTGGGCCGCCGGGCAAAGCGGCCAGATTGCCCAATCCAAAGACAAGGGCAAGACCTGGCAGATGCAAGCGAGCGGGAGCAAACGCGAGTTGCTCGGTATCGCCTTTGCCAATGCGCAGCGCGGCATCGTCGTGGGCGACTTCGGCACCATGCTGCGCACCGACGATGGCGGTGCAACCTGGAACCAGATTCCGCTCCCGCAGGACATCAAGCTGCCCGTTGAGGTGGCCGAAACGGTCGATCCGGGAGACGTGGTACTCTACGGGGCTGCCTTCGCCGATCCGGAGCACGTGTGGATTGCGGGGGAGTTCGGGGTGATCCTGGCCTCCAGCGACGGCGGACTAACGTGGCAGTCGCAGACCAGCACGGTCGAAGAAACCCTGTTCGGCATCTTCTTCGCCGACCAGCAGCGGGGCTGGGCCACGGGGATCGATGCGACCTTGCTCGCCACCACCGATGGCGGTATAAGCTGGCACAAACAGGAGGTCGAAACGCCGCGGGGATTCTCGCTTGCCCTGTACGACGTGGCCGTACGCGGTTCCTACGGCTGGGCCGTTGGCAACAACGGGTTCCTTTTGAACAGCAAGGACGCCGGCGCAACCTGGCATCTGGCCAAGGTCCCCGTACAAATGGCAAGCAGTTGGTTGCGTCAGGTCAGTCTCCTGCCGGACGGTCGCGGGTTCATCGTCGGCGCGACGGGCCTGGTGCTGGCCACCGATCGCGACACGTTCACCCCGCTGAAGGAACGGTTCTAGCTGTTCCCCAAGGAGGTTCCGAAACATGATTCCCCAGCGATGGATCGAGGCGTACCTGCGGTTTCTGCTGCGCTATCGTGCTGCGGTTGTGCTGGTGGTCGCTGTCATGACGGGGTTCTTCATGTACTCGATGAAGGACATCCGCCTACACACGGACTTCTTCGACTTCTACCCCCGCCGCCACCCCTACATTCAGTTCTACAACGAGTTCCGCCGGATGTTCGGCAGCGCCAACATCATGAGCGTGATCATCGAGGTGAAGAAGGGCGACATCTACAACCCGGAAACCCTGCAGAAGCTCGATCGCATCACCAAGTACATCATCAATACGAAAGGCGTGGTGCCCTACCAGATCCTGTCGATCGCCCACCCCAAGATCAAGACGATCACCGCCAGCCAAGGCGGCATCCAAGCGCGCGAGATCTTCTATCCCGGCGTCCCGCAGACCCAGGAGGACGCCGATCGGGTGCGCTTCGCCGTGTACGCCGACCGGCAGGTGCGCGGCGTCTTCGTGTCGGATGACGACACGGCGGCCGTGGTGCACGCGGGGTTCTGGGAGGAAGCGCTCGACTTCCATTACCTCAGCGATCGGATGATGGAGCTGAAGCGCACGGAGGAAGACGCCAACCACACCATTTACATCACCGGCTTCCCGTGGCTCTATACGTCCGTCCTGCAGTACACGAACCAGCTGTTCTACATCTTCGGTCTGACCACCCTGACGCTCTCCTTTCTGCTCTACGGGTATTTCCGCACCTGGACCGGGATCTGGGTGCCGATCTTCTCGGGGATTCTCTCCAGCGTTTGGGGGCTGGGTATCGCCGCGCTGCTCGGGTTCAACCTCGATCCGCTGGTGCTGGTCATCCCGATCTTTCTCACGGCGCGGGCACTCAGTCACTCGGTGCAGTCAATGGACCGGTACCACGACGAGTACCACCGCCTGAAGGACCGGCATCAAGCCATCGTCGAGTCGTACTCGCACCTGTTCGCGCCGGCGATTGCGTCGATCGTCACGGACGGCATCGGCTTGCTCATCATCGCCGTCGCGCCGATCCCGTTGATTCAGAAGGTCTCCATCTTCGCCAGCTTCTGGATCGTGTCGATCTTCATCAGCGTGGTGACCTTGCACCCGGTGATCCTCTCGTACATCCAGCCGCCGCCCCAGACCGCGCACGTCGCCAACAAGCGCCCGATGATCAACATCTGGATTGCCAGGGGTATCGTCAACTCCGTGATCGTCGCCGCCCTCGTGCTGCACTACACCGGTGTGGTCCCTTCGTCCATGGTGACGTTTCTGATCACCGCGCCCGTCCTGGGATGGTACTGGCTGACGTATTGCGAGCAGGCCTACGTCTCGTGGACCAGGTGGGTCGTCGACGCCACCAAGGGCTCGCGCCGATGGGGCGTGATCGCGCTGGCGGTGGCGTTGTTTTTCATGCTGCCGATGTGGGGATGGACGCTCAAGGTCGGCGACATGACACCTGGAGCGGCGCTCCTCTTTCCCAATCACCCCTACAACATCGGGTACAACAAGCTCAACGAAAAGTTCATCGGCGGCAGCCAGCTCATCGTCGTCGCCGACACGATGAAGCCCGACGGCGTCAAGGGGTTCGGGGCGCTTCATGCGATCGACGAGTACGCCGACCACATGGCCAACGCGCAGGGCGCCGGTGCGTCGATCACCATCGTCGACATCGCCAAGCAGCTGGAGCGCCTGCAACACGACGGCGATCCGAAGTGGGCCATCATCCCCACCAACTCCAAGGAGCTCGGCGGCTTGTTCTACGCGTTCACCCAGAACGCCGGCACGGCGCTCGACCGCTTCATCGACCCCAGTGGGCGCTACGCGTCGATCATTACCCTGTTCCACGAGCACTCCCACGACGTCATCATGAACTCGATCGCCTGGGCGAAGCAGTTCGGCAACAGTTACCAGGGCGGGGAGGTGCAGTGGCGGTACGCCGGCGGACTCTTCGGCATCCTGGCGGCCGTCAACGAGGCGGTGGAAAACTCGTACTGGATCAGCCTCGGCATGATTTTCTTCATCGTGTACTTCTGCCTCTACCTGACGTACGGCTCGTGGTACGCATCCCTCATCCTCATGATTCCCGTAGTGCTCTCACAGTTGGCCGCGGAAGCGTTCATGGTGCTGATGCACATCGATCTGAACGTGAACTCGCTGCCGATTGCCGCGGCCGGTGCCGGCGTCGGTGTGGACTACGGCATCTATCACTTCAGCCGCATGATCGATACGTATGATGAGATCGGCAAGCTCGACGAGGCCATTGACTACGCGACGGCGACGACCGGCAAGGCGATCATCTTCACCGGAACGACGATGATCGCGGGCACTGGATTCTTCTGGCTGTCCGACCTGAAGTTCCTGGCCGAGATGGGTCTGCTGCTCACTCTGCTGATGACCTTCAACAAGTTCGGCGGGTTGATCGTCGTCCCCGCGCTCGTCAAGGCGCTGCGGCCGGCCTTCTTGCTGGACCGGAAACCAAAACTGGCGGTTCCAGAGCCGCGGGCCGCGGTCGCGGGCTAGCAACGCATCCAACTGAAACGAGAATAACGAGGAGGTTCGAATGAAGAGCGTGCGAAGACGGTTCACGGTGCTGTCAACGCTGTGGGCAGTGGCGTGCATGGTCGTACTAGCCAATGGACTGGCACGGGCCGAAGACGAAGCCAAACCTTGGACCCTGGACAGCAACAACTGGCAGCTCGGGAAGGACCTGCTTCCCGAGGTGATCTTGAATCGAGTGAAAAACGGCGACTACTCGTACAAGGTCGTCCCGGTCGACCCCGACAAGTTCCGCCAGAACTACTCGAAGAAGTTCTGGGAAGCGAGTGAAGCCAACGCCGGCAAGTTCGACGTTGACGCGGCGACGTGCGGTCTGAAGGACGTCAAGACCGGCAAGGTGCCCGACTTCTACTTCGGCTA
The DNA here is from genome assembly GCA_964498075.1 of uncultured Binatia bacterium (SeqCode). GTDB lineage: Bacteria > Desulfobacterota > Binatia > HRBIN30 > HRBIN30 > CAZCGA01. The sequence continues at coordinate 111,800 of CAZCGA010000001.1, forward strand.
CCCCTTCCCGAAGATCGATGCGAAAGACCCGATGGCGGCCTGCAGGATGGCGTGGAACTTCACCGCGGCCAACCAGATGGGCAACGGCCAGGGGGCGACCTTCACACTCAACGGCATCGACGGCAACGGCGAGTTCAAACGCATCAAGCTGTGGCTGCACATCAACTCCTTCATGGGGCGGTCCGCCGGTCCGCTGCCCAACCCGGAGAACCTGCGTGACGTGAGCATGTCGCATGTGCTCGAACCGCAGGACGTCGACGGCGTCGGCGGTCTCGGCAAACGCCTCAACGATTGGACGTCGCAGGACCAGTCGTGGTTCTACGTACCGTCCACGCGGCGCGTCCGCCGCGTCAATGCCGCGACGCGCTCCGATCCGGTGGCCGGCCTCGACATCTTCGCCGACGATCTGAACTGTTATGGCGGTAAGGTTGAATACTATCGGTGGAAGCTGATCGGCGAAGGCAACATCCTGGCGCCGGTGCTCAGCCCGTACCCGTTGGCGCAAAAAAAGGTGACGGAGACGCGCTCCGAGGTCGAGATTCCGTACTTCAAGGGCGCCTACGAGACACCGGGAGCCAAGGGCGTCCCCTGGCTCATCGTGGAAAACCTGCAGATGATCCCGCGACCGGTCTGGATCATCGAGGGCGAGTCCGAGGACCCGTACTACAACTTCGGCAAGGTCATCATGTACATGGACAAGGAGATGTACCGGATCTGGTGGAAGCTGGTCCACAACCGCGCCGGCGAGTACTTCTACAACGCGATGTGCGCCTACCACTGGTCGAAGAACGCGGACGGCAGCTTCACGACGGTCACCCCCAACATGGTCGTCGGGGTGAACGACAAGACGAACCGCGCCTGCCTGGCGGGGCGCTACAGCGCCCAGTTCATCGAAACCAAGTACGACGACGACTACTTCACGCTGCACAACCTCACCCACATGTCGGACTGATCGCGCGCCGCGGCATGAGTCTCGAGCTGCTGCGAACCAGAGCGCCCGGCATACGCTGGGCGCTCTGGTTCGTGGTGATCGCCATCACGATAGTCGGCACGGCGGCGCACGCCGACGACGACAAGTCCTGGACCCTCGACAGCAACAACTGGCAGCTCGGCAAGGACCTGCTTCCCGAGCCGGTCCTCAACCGCGTGCAGAAGGGCGACTACCGGTACCGCGTCGTACCGGTCGACCCCGAGAAGTTCCGCCAGAACTATTCGAAGCGATTCTGGGAGGCCAGCGAGGCCAACGAAGGGAAGTACGACGTCGATACTTCCATTTGCGGCCTGAAAGACGTCACCACCGGCCAGATGCCGAAGTTCTTCTTCGGCTACCCGTTCCCCAAGATCGACAAGAACGATCCGCAGGCTGGGTGCAAGATGGCGTGGAACTTCGCCGCCGCCACCAGCATGGGTGAAGGGGGCGGCGCCACCTTCACATTGAACGGCATCGACAGCGGCGGGGAGTTCAAGCGCATCAAGATGTGGCTGCACGGCATGGCGTTCCTGGGCCGTCAGGGCGGGCCGATCGACAATCCGGAGAACCTGCGTGGCACAGGGATGGTCAACGTGCTGGAGCCGCAGGACATCGACGGCGTCGCCGGTCTGGGCAAGACCCCCAACGACTGGACGTCGCAGGATCAGGTCTGGTTCTACGTGCCCTCCACGCGTCGCGTCCGCCGGGTCAACGCCGCCACGCGCTCCGATCCCGTGGCGGGGCTCGACATCTTCGGCGACGACCTCAACTGCTACGGCGGCAAGATCGAATACTACCGGTGGAAGCTCATCGGTGAGGGAAACATTCTTGCGCCGGTCCTCTCCCCCGAGCCGGTCAAACAGCGATGGACCTCACCGACGCACGCCGAGGTCGAGATTCCGTATTTCAAGGCTGCCTACGAGACACCCGGTGCCAAGGGGGCGCCGTGGCTGATCGTGGAGAACCTCGTCATGGTTCCACGCCCCGTGTGGATCCTCGAGGGTCACTCGGAAGATCCCTACTACAACTTCGGCAAGGTCATCATGTACATGGACAAGGACATGTACCGCATCTACTGGAAGCTGGTGCACAACCGCGCCGGCGAGTACTTCTATAACGCCATGTGCGCCTATCACTGGTCGAAGAACGACGACGGCAGCTTCGCCACGGTCACGCCCAACATGGTGGTCGGCGTGAACGACAAGACCAACCGCGCCGCCTTGGGCGGGCGCTACAGCTCACAGTTCATTGAACGCAATTTCGAGCGGGACTACTTCACCCTGCACCGCTTGACCCACATGACGGATTGACCCGCCCGCGGCGGGGAGTTGTGCCCCCCTCGCTTACTTGTGCTTCGGGAATTCCGTTCGCAACCAGCGGGCGATCCAGCCTTCCTGCTCTGGAAGCCCGAGCTTCTCCAGCTCCCCCTGATCAAGCCACATGCCGTGACAGGCCGGGCATTCATCCACCGCTACCCCGTCGACGCGGCGTTCGTGCAGGCGCGTCCCACACTTCGGGCACCGCATGCGTGCGGCGTCCTTGAGCGTCGTTTCCGTTTCGTCGTCCTTGGCGCGGCGCAACCGCTCGACCAGCTCGCGATCGCGCTCCGCGAAGTACTGCTCCTCGCGCGCGTGTTCCACGTCGCGGAGCTTGTCCCCCAACCGGTCCTTCTCGTTCGCGGCCATCGTCCCACTCCCTTGCCGTGGCCAGCGTGCCGTCCGCAGTCCGGTTTGTCAACGTGGCAACGCGCCGCTATGGTGCGTCGCGCCGATGGAACCGCGAGTGAGCGCCGCGTACGCTCGGGGAGCGAGAGGGGCTCCATGATTCCGCTGCGCGATACCATTCCGTCGAGTCGCTTCCCGATCGTCAACCTGGCGCTCATCGCGGTCAACTGCGTGTGCTTCGTGTACGAGCTCAGTCTCGGCAATCGGGCGCATCGGTTCATCGAGGTGTTCGGGCTGGTGCCGGCGCACTTCGATGTGCTGTCGCTGACCGGAATCGTGCCGTTGTTCAGCAGCATGTTCCTGCACGGCGGCTTCCTGCACCTGCTGGGGAACATGCTCTTTCTCTACATCTTCGGCGACAACGTCGAGGACCGGATGGGACACTTCCGTTTCCTCGCCTTCTATCTGCTGTGCGGCGTCGCCGCAGGTCTCGCGCAAGCGTATACCATGGCGGCGTCGACGGTCCCGATGATCGGCGCCAGCGGAGCGATCGCCGGCGTGTCCGGCGCCTACTTCCTCTTCTTCCCGACTGCTCGCGTGGTCACCCTGGTACCCATCTTCTTCTTTTTTCAGGTCATCGAGATCCCTGCAGTGGTGTTCCTGTTTTTCTGGTTCCTGATGCAGGTGTTCTACGGCTTTGCAACGATTTCCGTCGAGGGCCGTGCGGTGGGTGGCGTCGCGTGGTGGGCGCACGTCGGCGGGTTCGTGTTCGGAATGTTGGCGGCGCCGCTGGCGGCGCGGCGCCGGCGCAACTCGGCTCGCATCACACGCGGGTGAAGCGCGCGCCTTGATGAGGCTTGCCTTCACCCGCATCATGATTACGTTGGCGGAACGGAGAGCCAATGAACATCAACCGATTCACCGAAAAATCCCAGGAGGCGTTGCGCGAAGCCCAGTCTCTCGCCACGCGCCGCAGCCATCAGGGCGTCGACATCGAGCACCTCTTGCTGGCGCTGATCGAGCCGGCTGACGGGCTCGCGGCCGCTGTCCTGCAGGCCTCCGGAGCCAACGTCGCAACGCTCAAACAGCGCGTCGGCCAAGAGCTCGACCGCCTGCCGCAGGTGTCGGGACCGAGCGGGGGGCCGGAGCAAATCTACGTCACCCATCGCCTGAGTCAGCTCCTGACGCGCGCCGAGGATGAAGCCGCGACCTTGAAGGACGAGTACGTCAGCATCGAGCATGTGCTGCTCGCCATGGTCGAGGACCGCGGCGGCGCCGGCAAGCTGCTGCGCGAGCAGGGCGTGTCGCGCGAATCGTTGATGAGCGCGCTGCAGAAGATTCGCGGCGGACAGCGCGTCACCAGCCCGACCCCGGAAGGTACGTACCAGGCGCTCGAGCGGTATGGGCGAGACCTGACCAAGCTCGCAGCCCAGGGCAAGCTCGATCCGGTGATCGGTCGCGACGACGAGATCCGCCGGGTCATTCAGGTCCTGTCGCGCCGCACCAAGAACAACCCCGTCCTGATCGGCGAGCCCGGTGTCGGCAAGACCGCCATCGTCGAGGGCCTGGCGCAACGGATCATACGCAAAGACGTGCCCGAGGGCCTCAAGGACCGTCGCGTCGTGGCGCTCGACATGGGAGCCTTGATTGCCGGAGCGAAGTTCCGCGGCGAGTTCGAGGAGCGGCTGAAGGCCGTGCTCAAGGAGGTGCAGGATGCCGGCGGCGAGGTGATCCTGTTCATCGATGAGCTGCACACGGTCGTCGGCGCGGGGGCGGCCGAAGGCGCAATGGACGCCAGCAACCTGCTCAAGCCCATGCTGGCGCGCGGTGAGCTCCACTGCATCGGCGCCACCACGCTCGACGAGTATCGCAAGCACGTCGAAAAGGACGCCGCCCTGGAGCGCCGCTTCCAACCGGTGATGGTGAATCAACCGTCGGTCGAAGACACCATCTCGATCCTCCGTGGGCTCCGCGAGCGCTACGAGGTGCACCACGGCGTGCGCATCAAGGACACCGCGCTGGTCACCGCCGCGGTGTTGTCTCAGCGCTACATCGCGGATCGTTTCCTGCCCGATAAGGCCATCGATCTCGTCGACGAAGCCGCCGCCAAGTTGCGGACGGAGATCGACTCGATGCCGACGGAGCTCGACGATGTATCGCGCCGGGTGATGCAGCTGGAGATCGAACGCGAAGCCCTGAAGAAGGAAACCGACAAGCCGTCGCGCAGCCGTCTGGAGAAGCTGGAAAAGGAGCTGCGCGATCTGCGCGCCGATGCCGACGCGCTGCGCGCGCGCTGGGAAGTGGAGAAGGCCGCCGTCGGCCGCCTGCGCGAGCTGCGCCGGCGCATCGAGGAGACCAAGGTCGAGATCGAAAAGGCCGAGCGGCAGTACGACCTGAACCGCGTCGCAGAGCTGAAGTACGGCACCCTGGCGCAGCTCGAACGCCAGCTGGCCAGCGAGCTGGAGCAGCTCACGACGAAGGAAGCCAGCAGCCGGCTGATCAAGGAAGAGGTCGATGAAGACGACGTGGCGGAGGTGGTGGCCCGCTGGACCGGCATTCCGGTGAGCAAGCTCATGGAAGGGGAGATGCAGAAGCTCCTGCACCTCGAGGAGCAGCTGCACCAGCGCGTGATCGGCCAGGACGAAGCGGTGACGGCCGTCGCCGACGCGGTCATCCGGGCGCGCGCCGGCATCAAGGACCCCAACCGCCCGATCGGCTCGTTCATCTTCCTCGGACCGACAGGCGTCGGCAAAACCGAGCTCGGGCGCGCCTTGGCGGAGTTTCTCTTCGACGACGAGGCCGCCATGATTCGGATCGACATGTCCGAGTACATGGAGAAGCATACGGTGGCTCGGTTGATCGGCGCCCCACCAGGATACGTCGGTTATGAGGAAGGCGGACAGCTGACCGAGGCGGTCCGGCGCCGTCCCTACTCCGTCATTCTTTTCGACGAAATCGAGAAGGCGCACCACGACGTCTTCAACACCATGCTGCAGATCCTCGACGACGGACGGCTCACGGATGGTCACGGGCGCACCGTTGATTTCAAGAACACCGTGGTCATCATGACCTCGAACATCGGGAGCCAGCTGATCTTGGGGTACCGTGGTGGGGACAGCCCGGAGGCCTACGAGGGGATGAAGGTCGACGTGCTGGAGGCGTTACGCCAACACTTTCGACCCGAGTTCCTCAACCGGGTCGACGAGGTGGTCGTCTTCCACAGCCTGACGCGCGAGCAGCTGAAGCAGATCGTCGCCATCCAGCTGGGCCGGCTGCGGGCGCGGCTCGCCGAGCGCAAGATCGAGCTCGAGCTGACCGATGCCGCGGCCGAGCACTTCGCGCGCACCGGCTACGACCCGGTCTACGGTGCGCGGCCGCTGAAGCGCCTCCTGCAAAAGGAACTCGAGACGGCGCTCGGTCGCAAGCTGATTGCCGGCGAGGTCCACGATCACAGCCGCGTGGTCGTCGATTACCGCGGCAGCGGCCTCGTGTTCACCAGCCAACCGTTGGCGGAAGCGGCATGAGCCGAGCGTGCCCGTGTCGGTGAATCGACCGACCACGAAGACGCGCACGATTCGCGTCGCTACTTCCGCATCACGCTGAGCGCCGCGCGGGCGATCCGCGGCGCGAAGCGCGGCCGCAGCAGCCCCGGGGGGTACACCTCCAGGCGCCGCTGATTTTCGCGCAGGCAGATCTCCAGAAACCCGCGAATCGAGAAGTCGCCCAGCGAGTCGTGACTCTTCATGGCGAAGTTGTCTTGCTCCGTTCCGCCGAGGTCGAACGCGGTGCGAACGCGGCTGATGATCTGCAGCGAGACGGCGAGGCCGCGGCGGAAGTCGAGCAGCACGCGCAGGTCGCGCGGCATGCGGGCGCGCCGGTAGGCGATCCAATTCACAAAGAACAGGACGTGGCGTGCTTCCTCCTGCATGATGGGATCGAACAGGGACACCAGTGGCGGTGGGAAGAAGCCGGAGTCGCGCGCAATCGCAAACAACCCGAAGGCAAAGAAAGCGTCGAAGCACTCGCCGTACTCGGTGCGGATGAAGGCCCACGTTGGATCTTCGCGATCGAGGTCCTCCGTACGCGTCTTGACGGGGATGCCGTAACGACGCGTGAGCAGATCGAGGAGCGCCGCATGTCGCCCCTCCTCGAAGCCTTGGAGCGCAATCGCCTCGCTCACCAGCGGGTCGGCTTCCACGGTCGCCATGCGTTGCACCTTGTAGGCGGTCTCACGCTCGGTGTTGACCGCCTCGTCCCAGATCGGCAAGGCGGCGAGTCGGGCGCGGCTGTCCTCGTCGATCTCCGGCCAAGTGATGTCGGCTGGTGCGTAACGCTCGTGCGTGTCCATGAATGACTGGCAAAAGAGTCGCTTGTGTTCTTCGCTTCCGACGATCGGCGTGCCCATCCTCAGCCTACCTCCTGACCCAGGCCGCGTTGCGGCGCTCGCCCCGCGGCGTATTTGTATCGTTCGTGCCGGCGGCTTCGGGAATTGCCCCCCCCAGGTCGGTGGACCTTCTAACAGGCTTTGCGCAGTGACTGAAGAGGCGCAAACGGCTCCGGGCGGGTGCCCGCCGGCTAGCTCGCGGCCCGCTGCGGCCGGGTGTCGTTGGCCAGGAGCGCCCGCAGTTCGTCGCCGTCGACCACCTCGCGTTCGAGCAGGCGGCGTGCGACCGCATCAAGGGTCGCCCGTCGATCGGTGAGCATGCGCCGCACCTTCTCATGCGCGCGTTCGAGCAGCTTCTCCACCTCGGCATCGATGGCGCCGGCCTTCTCCTCGCTGTACTCCTTGCGGCCCGTCAGGGCTGCGTCGAGAAATGCCGAACGCCGCTCGGATTCGAAGGTCCGCAGGCCAAGCGTTTCACTCATGCCGTACTGGGTCACCATGCTCAGCGCGATGTCGGTCGCCTTCTGCAGGTCGTCTTGCGCGCCGGTGGAGATGTCGCCGAAGACCAGCTCTTCGGCGACGCGTCCGCCGAGCAGGACACACATGCGGTCTTCCAGCTCCGAACGCGTCATCAGGTAGCGGTCCTGCGTCGGCAGTTGCTGCGTGTAGCCGAGCGCCGCGATGCCACGGGGAATGATCGACGATCATGGGCTCGAACGTATTCGCCCCCTTCTCCTGTGCCAGCCAGCCGAACTCTTCATCCGCCCGCGCCCGCAGCTTGGCGATCACCCCGGCGCTGCTGCCGAGCCCTTCGGCCTCGACGCGCGCGGCAAAGTCGGCCTCCACCACGTGCAAGGCCGTGATCTCACCGTGCGGGCACCAGCTCAGGGCCAGATCCAAAGCCCGGCGCGAACCGGGTGAGAAATCCATTGCCACCAGCAGCGCTTGCGGCAACACACTCATGCGTGGTTCGCTCATCTGCTACACCTCTCGGGGTTCGTGGCAATCGTGCCGCGTGCACCGTTGGGCCAAGCTCATCGTCGAAGCTGCGAGGGTCATGAGCGCCTCATTCCGGGCTGGGCCGAAGCTTACCTGCGACCGGCGGACAAGTCACGTGTGGCGCCGTTCGGAGCGCACGGATCCATGACCACCGCGCGCACGCGGCGCTGCGATCCGAGTGCAAACACCGGCGAAAAGCTCGGAAATTCATTGACCCATCGAGCCGGTGGTGTTACCATTTTTTTGGGATGGGCATCACGAGGAAGGGAGCGCGGTGAATCAGTTCACACCTTCGCTCCGACTCTTTGTCCCTCGCCACGCGTCCAGTTCGCCTTCTCGTACCCCATCAGTTCCAGAGCCCAGATTGTTGGGCGGCGTCCACGCCCATATAATCTACGTAGTGAATAGAGGCGACCCAGTGAGCATCCAATGACGTAGGGCGGCGGCGGGGTGCGCTTGAGGCGGTTTGGGTGGAACGGCTTATCGCCAAAGGAGCGGGTCATGCAGCAAGACAAGGCGACGTTTGAAAAGCTCATCCAGGAAGACCGGGCAACCCGGGAGGTCCACAGCTGGCGCGGGACGTTTCTGGATTACCTCGAGCGCATCAAGGAAAACCCGAGCCTCCCGAAGTTGGCGCACGCCAGGCTGCACAACGTCATCATGCGCACCGGGGTGCACGACATCAACGAATCCGAGGATCCCCGCGTCAAGCGGCTCTTCAAGGATGAGTCGGTCAAGGTCTACAACTTCTTCGCCGACGAGTTCTTCGGCATCGAGAAGGTGGTGGCGCAAATCGCGCGCTACTTCCATTCCGCCTCGCTGAAGGGCGAGGAAAGCCGGCAGGTACTCTACCTCATGGGACCGGTCGGTTCCGGCAAAAGCTCGCTGGTGGAGAAGCTGCTGCACGGCTTGGAGGAAAGCGAGCCGTTGTACGTCATTGACGGCTGCCCGATGGCGGAAGAGCCGTTGCATCTGATTCCACGTCACCTGCGACGCGAGTTCGAAAAGATGCTCGGCGTGCACATCGAGGGGGACCTGTGCCCCGTGTGCCGCTTCCGCCTCAAGGAGGAGTTCGGCGAACGCTACGAAGAGGTGCCGATCGTCACCCGGACGTTCTCGAAGCGCAATCGGGTGGGCATCGGCGTCGTTCCACCGGTCGATCCAAACAACCAAGACACGTCCGTCTTGATCGGCAGTGAGGACATTTCCAAGCTCGATATCTACTCTGAGGGCGACCCGCGCGTGCTCGATCTGAACGGTGCGCTCAACGTCGGCAACCGCGGGATGGTCGAGTTCATCGAGGTCTTCAAAAACGAAACCGAGTACCTGCACGCGATGATCACCGCGACCCAGGAAAAGGTGATTCCCGCGCCGGGACGGCACGGCATGGTGTACGTCGACACGGTGATTGTCGCCCATTCCAACGAGGCGGAGTGGCAAAAGTTCAAGGCCGATCACACCAACGAAGCGATCCTCGACCGCATCGTGGTCGTCAAGGTACCGTACAACCTCCGCCTGTCCGAGGAAGTGAAGATCTACCAGAAGATCATCCGCAACTCCGACTTCCGCGCGCACGTGGCGCCACACACGCTGGAAGTCGCCTCGATGTTCGCCATCCTCTCGCGGCTCGAGCCGACCACCAAGTGCGATCTGATGACCAAGCTGAAGCTCTACAACGGCGAGGAGGTCGTCGAGAAGGGTAAGACGAAGAAGATCGACGTGCAGGAGCTGCGCGACGACACCAAGCGCGAGGGCATGAGCGGCATCTCCACCCGCTTCATCATGAAGGCGCTCGACAACGCCCTCTCGGACAACATCAGCGGCAACTGCATCAACGCGATCACCGTACGCGAGGCGCTGATCAACATGACCAAGGAGGCGGATCTCCCCGACGATGCGCGCAAACAGTACCTCGACTTCCTGCAGGACATCCTGCACAAGGAGTACCTCGACGTCCTGGAGAAGGAGATCACCAAGGCCTTCGTCTACTCCTACCAGGAGCAGGCCGAGTCGCTCTTCCAGAACTACCTCGATCACGCCGAAGCCTACGTGAACAAGACGAGGGTGAAGGACCGCAATACCAAGGAAGAGCTGCAACCGGACGAGGGCTTCCTCAAGTCGATCGAGGAGCAGATCGCCATCATCGGCTCCGCCGCGGAAGGCTTCCGCCAGGAAGTCATCGCCTACCTGTGGGCCGCTAGCCGCCGCGGCGAGAAGGTCAGCTATCGCAGCTACGAACCGCTGAAGGAAGCCATCGAGAAGAAGCTGATGACCTCGGTGCGCGACATCAGCCGGATCATCACCAAGGCACGTACCCGCGACGAGGAGCAAACGGACAAGTACAACACCATGGTGAAGAACCTGCTGGAGAACGGCTACTGCGACAACTGCGTCGACGTCGTGCTGAAATACGCCGCCAACAACCTGTGGAAGGACTGAGGGACCCGCACACGAGGGGACCCGCGCACCGCCGATGCCTCCGCGGCGCCCATCGTGGCAGTCACCTGATCGGTGATGTCCGCCTCCGAAACGATCTTCCATCCCTTTCGCCCGTCAGAGGCCGAGCGCAGTGATCGCTCGGCCGGCGACCGGCTGCGTCACCGCCAAAAGGTACGCGAGTCGATCCGCGAGAACATCGCCGACATCATCGCCGAGGAATCGATCATCGGAAAGGACCGCGAGCACATCATCAAGGTCCCCATCCGCGGCATCAAAGAGTACCGGTTCATCTACGGCGACAACGCGCCGGGCGTAGCGCAAGGCGACGGCGACTCACAGCGCGGGCAGGTCGTCGGCAAGGCGCGCGGCCGCGGCGATGGGGCCGACGAGCAGGCTGGGGATCAACCCGGCGTCGATTACTACGAAACCGACGTCACCTTGGAAGAAGTGATCGACATCATGTTCGAGGACCTGGAGCTGCCCGACCTCGAGCGCAAGAAGCTGCGCGAGATCGCGGCACAGCGCATGAGCCGCCGGAAAGGATACCGCCAGGTTGGCGTCCGCGTGCGCCTCGACAAGCGCCGTACCGTCAAAGCCAAGGTCAAGCGCCGACTGGCCACCCGCCATACCAGCAATCACTTCCGCGACGACCGGCAGCGGTTCCCGTTTCACGAGGATGACCTCACCTACCGTCACCTGGTCACCGACACGAAGAAGGAGTCGAACGCTGTGGTCCTGTGCGTCATGGACACCTCGGGCTCCATGGACACGATGAAGAAATACCTGGCCCGCAGCTTCTTCTTCCTGCTCTATCAGTTCATCGTCACGAAGTACCGCAACGTCGAGATCGTGTTCATCGCGCATCACACCGAGGCCCGCGAGGTCGGCGAAGACGAGTTCTTCCGCAAGGGCGAATCCGGCGGCACGTTCATCTCGTCGGGGTATCAGAAGGCCCTGGACATCATCGCGGCGCGCTACCACCCTTCACTCTGGAACGTCTACGCGTTTCACTGCTCCGACGGCGACAACTTCGATTCCGACAACGCCGCGGCGCTGCGCTGCGCCCGCGAGCTGGCGGACGTGTGCAACTTGTTCGGTTACGGGGAAATCAAACCGCTCGGCTCGCGCTACTACGAAAGCTCGATGTTGAATATCTTCCGCCGCCTGGAGGCGGACAACTTCCAGACCGTCCTCATCGAGCGCAAAGAGGACATCTGGCCCAGCTTCAAGGCGTTCTTGGCGAAGGACCGCGGGACCGAGCAGTGAGGTCGTAAGCATGGCGGCCCCCTACGACGTCAAGCTGCTCGAAGAATGGGACGTGAGGATTCGCGCCAAGGTGCAGGAGTTCGGGCTCAGCTGCTACCCACAAGAGTTCGAGATCTGCAATCACAACCAGATGCTCGGGTACACGGCGTACTCCGGGATGCCGTCACACTACCCACACTGGTCGTACGGCAAGGCGTACGAGAAGCTCAAGACCCTCTACGATTACGGCGTCTCCGGGCTACCGTACGAAATGGTGATCAACTCCAACCCGGCGCTGGCGTACCTCATGCGCGACAACTCCCTCTTGCTGCAGATCCTGACCATCGCGCACGTGTACGGCCACAACGACTTCTTCAAGAACAATTTCACCTTCAAGAGCACACGCGCTGAGTTCACCATCAGCACGTTCAAGGCGCACGGCAATCGCATCCGCTCGTACATCGAGGATCCCAGCATCGGCATCGAGAAGGTGGAGAACATCCTCGATGCCGCACACGCCATCTCCCTTGAATGCCGCCGCAACCTCGCGGTCCGCAAGCCCACCCCAGACGAGGCGCGCCAGCAACTGCTCGACGCCGCCCGCCCGCGGCACGATCCCTTTCAGAGCGTGCACCGCCGCCAACCCTACGTCGAGCCCGATCTCCGCAAGGTGCCGCTGATCCCCGACGAAGACCTCCTCCTGTTCATCCGTGATTACAACCTCTACTTGGCCGAGTGGGAGAAGGACATCCTCACCATCGTGCACGAGGAATCCCAGTACTTCATCCCACAGATCGAGACCAAGATCATGAACGAGGGATGGGCAACCTACTGGCACAAGCGCATCCTCGATAGCCTCGACCTGCCGCAGGACTTGCAGATCGAGTTCATCGTGCGCCACAACCAAGTGGTACGCCCCTCCCCGCACGGCCTCAACCCGTATCACCTCGGCCTGCGCCTCTGGGAGGACATCTATCAGCGCTACGAGCACCCGACGAAGGAAGATGCGGACGCACTGGGACCGACGCACCCAAGCGGAACCCAGAAGCTCATCGAGGTCCGCGAGACCGATCGCGACATCTCGTTTCTTCGCCGCCATCTCACGGAGCACCTGATCCGCGACCTCAACCTCTTCGAGTACCAGGCCAAGGGGGATGACCTGGTCATCACCGAGATTGCCGACGCGGATGGCTGGCGCGAGGTGAAGGACGTTCTCCTGAAAAACGTCGGCATGGGTGGCATTCCGGTCATCAAGGTGGAAGATGCAGACTACGGCCACAACCGCACGCTGTACCTGATCCATGCCCATGACGGCCGCGACCTCCAGCTCGAGTACGCCGAAAAGACGCTCGCCTACGTCCACCGCCTCTGGCAGCGCGACGTCGCAATGGAAACCGTCATCAACGGCAAGCGGTCGTTGCTGCTCTTCAACGACCGCGGCTTCTCTACGAAGGCCCTGAAGTAGTAGTCAGGCTGGCGGCGCAGCGATGTGCTGCGCCGTGCGCAGCGCAAACGCCATGACCGACAGCTGCGGCGGCACGGCGGTCGACGTGGGGAACACACTGGCGTCGGCTACGAAGAGTCGCTTCACCGCGTGCGCCTCACCCACGCCGTTGACTACCGAGCGCTTCGAGTCGCTCCCCATGCGGAGCGTGCCCTGCGGATGATACGCGAACAGCAACGGGTCGTTGGCGCGGAAGGAATGCTCGTCGATGGCGCGGTACTCGCCGCGCCGGGTCAGCTCCACCAGCTCGTTGTACGGCAGGATGACACGCTGCGCTCCGCTCGCAAAGAATACGTCTGCCAGCCGCCGCATCCCGTCCAGCAGGTCGCCGCGGTCCTCGTCGTTGAGATGATACGAGATGGACACGCGTCCGTTGGAGTCCAGCTCGACGCGCCCCACGGTCCGGTCGTGCAGCATCACCGCCGCCAGTGCGAGCCGCGCGTAGTCACTTATTACAGCGCGATGCTCGGCCCCGAACCCCGGCAGCATCGAGGCCGCAGCCACCGGCTGCGCGAAGCACGCGGTGAGCAGGTAGCCGCCCTCGATGCGCTGATCCAGCTCGAGGAACTCGTCGACGATCACCGATTGCGGAATGCCGCGCCAGCCGGCGATCTCCTCCGCAAACACCGCACCCATGACGACCTCCGGGTGCAGGTGCAGGTTGCTGCCGACTTGCTGATGCGGGTTCGGCAGCTGGCTCCGCAACCACAGTGCGGGCGATCCGATCGCACCCGCCGCCAGCACGACGGCTCCGGCACGCACGGTGAGCGCGTACGGCTTGTCCACGCGTGCCCGCAGGAAGCGCCCGCGGATACCGACGGCACGCCCGTCCTGGGTCTCGATGTGCTCCGCGCGGCAGTCGGGGATGATGATCGCCCCGCTGCGTGAGGCCGCAGGCAGGTGAACCGTCAGGGCGTCGCCCTTGCGATCGTACGCGCAGCCGAGCGCGCAGTAGCCGCATCCGACACACTGGATCCGGTTGTGCGCCGGCAGGTAGTTGCGAAAGCCCAACCGGTCCGCACCGATCTTCAACTTCTCGTTGTTCTTGTTGACGTCCTCCGGCACCAGCGGCCGCACCTGCGCCACCGACTCGACGCGCTCGAAGAACGGCGCCAACGCCTCGATCTCCACCCCGCTGAGACCGAACCGCTTTGCCCAATGTGCCAGAATCTGCCGCGGCGTGCGCACGCATACGCAAAAGCTCGGCACGGTCGACCCGCCGACGGCACGCCCTTGCGAGATCACGACCGTCGAGTCGACCGCCGTGCGCAGGTTCTGATCGGCGTACAGCAGGGGCAGCATCTGCTCCTCGCGCTGCGTGAAGTCGCGACTAGTGACGTACGGGCCCTCTTCGACGACCACCACGGAGCGGCCCTTCGCTGCCAGCTCGTGCGCCACCACGGCACCGCCCGCGCCAGAGCCAACGATACACACATCCGCCGTCAGCGAGACGTCGCGGTCTATTGTCGCAGTGTCGAGGATCATTGCGGGCTCGATGACAACGTGCTCAGTGGAACGGCGGGCTCCGGCTCGCCCCGCGCTGCAGCGTAGACCCGACCGAGCCACGGTCCATCGTAGCCGAGCCTCTGCCACGCGCGCCGGTCTTGGTAGAACCCGCCGGCCGCCAGCGCCTTCAGCGCGCGGAAGACAATCCGCCGCGCGCCCAGGGTGCTGTTCATCCATCCGGCCAGGTACTGGTCCTGCTGCGCCGCCGACAGCCGCGTGAACCGCTTGCGCTGCAAGTCGAAGAGATAGGTTCCGTGCTCGAAGACCCGCAGCATCAAGCGCAACTGGCCAAGGGCTTCCACGTCCCAATGCGCCACCAGCGCATCGACGTGCGCGGCGACGTTGATCTGCTCGGCACCGTCGCCCACGCGCTCCGCCACCCCCAGCAAACGCGCCGCCGCGGCAGTGAGCGTCGCATACTCGCGGGGGTTCAGGCACCGCAGCGGTACGGATGGCTTGGGATAACTCCGACATCCCGAGGGCAACAGGGACCCTACACCGAGCAGCGCGATCCCACCGGCACTTCCCTTGAGGAAGCGCCGCCGGTCCAGAGGCGCACCGAACAGCGCCGCCAACGCATCGCCTGCTTCGATCATGAGCGAGAGCCGGATGCTAAGAGCCAACGGTCAGACAGTCAACCGCGGCGCCACCGCCGGCACCTTTGCCCGCATACCGCGATTTGCTACACAGGGATGCGCCTGGAGACAGCAACATGCCGATCTACGAGTATCGCTGCCGTAAGTGTGGCCGCCGTTTTTCTGTGCTGACGCTGCGGGTCTCAGAAAAGCCGGCACCGGAGTGCGACAAGTGCGGCAGCCGCGCCGCCGACCGCCTGCTGTCACGCTTCGCCATGCCGAAGTCGGAAGAGGCACGCATGGAATCGCTCGCCGATCCCAGCGCGCTGGCCGGCATCGACGAGAAGGATCCCAAGAGCGTCGCCCGCTGGATGCGCAAGATGGGCAAGGAGATGGGTGAGGACGTCGGCGGCGAGGACTTCGATCAGATGATCGACGAGGTCGAAGCGGGCGAAGAGGGCGACGGCGAGGAGTGAGAAGGTCGCTCGTGAAGCGTATCTCGTGAAGCGTCAGAGCTGCGTCCGGAGAGTTGATTCTTCTCGCACGCTTCAGTCTTCACGCTTTGCGTCTTGCAGCAACACCACCGCGGTGGCCGCGATCGCCTCGCCGCGGCCGATGGCATCCAGACCTTCGTTCGTCTTGGCCTTGATGCTGACGCACGTCACCGCGGCACCGAGCAGCTCCGCAATGCGGCT
>CAZCGA010000001.1:127790-167641 GCA_964498075.1 uncultured Binatia bacterium (SeqCode)
GGTGCGGTGCCAAGCGCGGCTGCTCGGCACAGATCGTCACATCGAGATTGCTCACCGCCCAGCCCTCCTCGCGCATCCGGATGGCAACGTGCCGCAGCAGCTCACTGCTGGCGATGCCGTGATAGCGCTCGTCGGTGTCGGGGAAATGCTGGCCGATATCCCCGATGCCCATCGCGCCGAGGATGGCATCGCAGATGGCGTGCAGGACCACGTCCCCGTCGGAGTGCCCCAACAACCCCCGCGCGTGTTCGATCTGAACGCCGCCGAGGAACAGTGCGCGCCCTTCGACGAGGCGGTGCACGTCATATCCGTGGCCGATGCGCAGCATGATCAAGAGACGTAATGCGTGCTCGTGGCTCGTGCCGGCAAAGAGAACGCACACTGGCTGAAGGCCTGTATCAACCACGAACACGATTCACGCGCACGAGTCACGATCACACCGGAGGCGTCGGGACGGCGTCGTTGTTCAGCAGCATCACGCGGACCCGGCTGCCGCGCGGAATCGTCAGCACATCGGGTGGCGCGATGATGAGGCCGTCGCCGAGCGACAGCGAGCGCAGCACACCGGAGCTTTGCGACCCGGTGACACGCACGCGGTAGCCGCTCGGTGGACCCTCCACCGTGCAGCGGACAAATTCGGTCAGACCGTCCGCCGTCCGCACGTCGTCGTCCACCGTGGCGTCGACGACGGGCAAGTGCAGCCGATCAATGCCTTGCATGGCCCGCAAGGCCGGACGCACGTAAAGGTAGAAGCACACCAGGGATGATACGGGATTGCCCGGCAACCCGAAAACCGGGACGCGGTCGCGCATCCCGAAGGTCAGCGGCTTTCCCGGTTTCTGCGCGACTTTCCAGAAGCGCTCCCCTACCCCCAGCTCGGCCAGCGTCTGCCGCACCAGATCGAAGGTGCCCATCGATACCCCACCGGTCGACAGCACCATGTCGCCGGTGAACGCCTCACTGAACACCCTGCGGGTCTCTTCCACCGTATCATGGGCGATGCCGAGGAGACGCGGCGTCCCGCCCGCCTCACCGACGGCGGCGGCCAGCGTGTAGGCGTTGCTGTTCACGATCTGCCCGGGAGCCAGCGGCTGGCCGAGGTCCACCAGCTCGTCGCCGGTCGACAGGACGGCCACGACCGGGCGGCGACGGACGGACACGACGGCAACGCCGAGTGACGCCAGCAGCCCGATGTCCGCCGGGCGCAGCGTCCGGCCGGACGTGAGCACCGTTTCGCCCGCCCGCATGTCTTCACCGGGGTGCCGCACGCTGGTGTCGGGAGCCACGGCGGTACGGACGCGGACCTCGCCGTTCTGCTCCTCCGTGTCCTCCACTCGCACGACGGCATCTGCTCCGCTGGGCATCGACGAACCGGTCATGATCTTGGTTGCGGTCCCGCTGGCGACCGTCTCGCGCGGCATCGCACCCGCGCCGATGACTTCGAGGACCCGCAGCGCAACCGGGCGGCTCGCCGTCGCTCCCGCCGTATCGGCCGCACGCACGGCGTAGCCGTCCATCGCCGAGTTGCGAAAGGGAGGAACATCGCGCGTCGCCCGCACGGGCTGCGCGAGCACCCGGCCGGCGGCCCGCGGCAGCACCACCTGTTCCGTTCCCACCTGCGGCAGGTCGCGTAGGACGAGCTCCAGTGCAGCGCGCACGCCAATCATAGGAAGAAGTACACCTAGCGCGAGGTTCTCGATCTTGTCAACGTACCGAGTTTCGCCCGAGGCCGACCGTGTGTTACGATTCGCCGGTGCTTTTGAAACGGCGCAGACGATCGCAACGCCGTGCGGGTTCCGCGCAGCCAGTTTTGGAGAACGTGCTTGCCAGCCTGGGCGACTCCTTGATTCTCACCGACGACGAGGACCGCATCACGATGTTCAATCAGGCGGCCCAGGAGCTCACGGGTTGGGCGGAGGGGCAGGTGCTGTCGCGCTCGTGCGCCGAGGTGTTCGCGGCGACGCCGACCATCGGCGCGATGGTGCAGCACGCGCGCACCTCCAGGCAGAGCCAATCGTGCGGCGAAGAGATCTTGCTGGCGTCGCACCGGCGCATCCCCGTCCGTCTCAGCTGTTCGCCGATCTGGGGCGCGGCCGATCAATTGCAAGGAGTCGCCCTGGTCATGCAGGACCTCAGCTACCAGAAGAAGCTCGAGGACGAGGCGCGCCGCAACGAAACCCTGGCGCGCCTGGGAGGCTTGGTGGCGGGGCTGGCGCACGAGGTGAAGAACCCCCTCGGCGGTATCAAGGGTGCCGCCCAATTGCTGGCGAAGAAGTTCGTCGATCAACCCGAAGTCGGCGAGTACACCGGCGTGATGGTCCGGGAGATCGATCGTCTCAGTCGTCTGGTCGAGCAGCTGCTCACGCTCGGCGCGCCTCCGACGCCGAACCCGCTGCCGCTCAACGTTCACAAGGTCATCCGCGAGGTGCTGGCGTTGCTCGTCACCGAGCTGAACGCTAAGAATATCACCAGACGTTTGGAGATCGACCCCAGCTTACCCGATGTCCGTGGCGACGAAGCCCAACTCACACATGTGCTCCTCAACCTCGTCAAGAACGCGCTGGAGGCGATGCCCGATCACGGGCTGCTGACGATCACCACCCGCATGGAGACCGACTTTCACATCTTGCGACGGACGCCCGGTCCCGGGAAGTTCCTGCGCGTCGAGATCGCCGACACCGGTCCCGGTTTCCCTCCCGACGTGGTCGAGCGCGTCTTCGAGCCCTTCTTCACCACCAAGCCGCGCGGCAGCGGGCTGGGTCTCGCCATCTGTGAACGCATCGTGGCGGCGCACGGCGGCGACATTCGCGCCGAGAACCGCCGCACCGGCGGTGCCGTCGTCACGGTGACCTTGCCCCTGGTGGCCGCATGACGACCCTCGTCGGGCGGATCCTGGTGGCGGACGACGAAGAGTCGATCCGCTGGGTCTTGACCACCGCATTGACCGGAGAAGGGCACACAGTGGAGCAAGTGGACGACGGCCCGGCGGCGCTCGAACGCCTCGTACGCGATCATTTCGACCTGGCGCTCGTCGACATCAAGATGCCCGGCCTCGACGGTCTGTCCATCCTCTCGAAGGCCCGCGACGCCGGGCTCGCCACGCCGGTCGTCATCATCACCGCGCAGAACACCATGGCGAACGCGATCGAGGCGATGAAGCGGGGCGCGTACGATTACGTCACCAAGCCGTTCGACATCGAGGAGGTGCAGCTGCTGGTGCAGCGCGTGCTGGAGATGCGCCGGCAGGCAGCTGACCTCACGCGGCTGGCGGAGCAGACGCGCCGCCGCTTCGAGCTCGGCGTCGAGATCATCGGCAAGACGCCGGCGATGCAGGAGATCTTCAAGACCATTGGCCGCGTCGCGCACACCGATGCCACCGTCTTGATTCAGGGCGAGAGCGGGACCGGCAAGGAGCTGATTGCCCGGGCCATCCACTCGCACTCCTCGCGCTGGAGCGGCCCGTTCGTGGCGCTCAACTGCTCGGCGGTGCCGCGCGACTTGTTGGAGAGCGAGCTGTTCGGCCATGAGCGCGGCGCGTTCACCGGCGCTACCGAGCAGCGCGCCGGCATGTTCGAGGTCGCCAATGGCGGCACGCTGTTCCTCGACGAAGTCGGTGACATGCCGATCGAGCTGCAGGTCAAGCTGCTGCGCGTCGTCCAGGAGCGCGAGCTCACCCGCATCGGCGGGCGCGAGCTCATCAAGGTCGACTGCCGGCTGATTGCGGCCACCAACCAGGACCTGGAGCGCGCTGTCAAGCAGGGACGATTTCGCGAAGACCTCTACTTCCGCCTGAAGGTCGTGCCGATCACCGTGCCGCCGTTGCGACAGCGGCGCGGCGACATCCCGGAGCTCGTGGCCTACTTCATCGAGAAGATCAACCGCGAAATGGGCACCAACATCACCGGGGTATCCTCCGAGGCGCGCGCCATGCTCAACACGCACAGCTGGCCGGGGAACGTGCGCGAGCTGGAGAACACGCTGGTCCGCGCCGCCGTCCTCGCCCCTGGCCCGACGCTGATGCCGCGCGACCTGGCGCTGGCGACACGAGAGGCAACGGTGACCGCGTACGACGACATGTCGCTGGAGGAGATCGTGCGGCTCAAGCTGAAGGAGTATTTTCGCCAGACCCGCGACGTCGAGCCCACCGACTTGTACCCGCTCATCATCGAGCGCATCGAGCGTCCACTGATCGAGTTGACCTTGGAGCGGACGCAGGGCAACCAGCTGAAGGCGGCGGCACTGCTCGGCATCAACCGCAACACCCTGCACAAGAAGATCCTCCAGCTCAAGATCACGCCGCGGCGGCGTGTGGAGTGATGCCCTTCTGCTTCCCGGCCCGCCTCTATCCCATCGTCGATACGCTCGGAGATCCGCGGCTGTCCTACGTCGAGCTGGCGCAAGCCATTCTCGATGCCGGAGCGCCGCTGCTGCAGCTGCGGGTGAAGGGCGAACCCAGCGGGCGATTCGTCGAGCTGGCGCGCGCCGTCAAGGCGCTCGCCGACCGGACGTCCGCGCAGCTCATCATCAACGATCGCGCCGACATCGCCAAGCTGGTGAACGCTGCCGGCGTGCACCTCGGGCCGGAGGACCTGCCGCCGGCCGCGGGGCGCGCGATCCTTGGACCGGGCAAGATCATCGGGTTCTCCACGCACAACCTCGAGCAGGCGGAATCGGCGGCGCGTGAAGGTATCGCCGACTACCTGGGCTTCGGACCAATCTACTCCACCACGAGCAAAGAGCGGCCCGATCCGGTGCAGGGGCTCGACGGGCTCCGCCAGGTGCGCAGCCGGACCGCGCTCCCCATCGTCGCCATCGGCGGCATCACCGCCACCACCATGCCCGACGTCTTGACGGCGGGCGCCGATGCCGTCGCCATGATCAGCGAGATCGTGCGGGCACCTGACGTCCGCGCCAAGGTGCGCTCACTCCTGCAGCGTACCGCCCACACCCGCTGACGGTACGGGCTGGCCGCCTCCTCTACTGCTGCCACGCAGTGACGGTCTCGGCCTGGCCGGCGTGCTCGCCGCGCGACTCGACGGGGCGGTTCTGCGCGTCGACGAAGACGCAACGTGGGGTCCAGTCACGCGCTTCTTGCTCACTCACCTGGGCGAAAGCCGCGATGATCACCAGGTCACCCTTGCGCGCCTTGTGCGCGGCGGCGCCGTTGATGCACACCACGCCCGAGCCCCGCTGCCCGGCCAGCGCGTAGGTTTGGAAGCGCTCGCCGTTGGTGACGTTCCAGATGTCGACGCGCTCGTAGGGCAGGATGTCCGCCCGTTCGAGCAGGTCGACGTCGATGGTGACGCTGCCTTCGTAGTGCAAGTCGGCGCCGGTCACGGTGGCGCGGTGGATCTTGCCTCGCAGCATGGTGCGCATGGAACCTCCTGCAATAGCCTTCAGCAATCAGCTTTCAGCATTCAGCCTGGAACGACCGAGGAGACAATTGTCGATGAGACGCGTCTTGCCGATGTGAGCGGCGAGCGCCAGCAATGTGGGGCCGTGCACTTCCGAAACGTCTTCCAGCGTTTCCGAATCAACGAGTACCGCATAATCGAGTCGGGCGAGCGCCTCGTTGGCGATCACCCGTCTGGCCGCGGCGAGAATCCGCAAGCCATCGGTCTCACCGCCCTGTACCTCGGCAGACGCGGCTGCCAGCGCGTGCGACAAGCAGCGCGCCGCGGTCCGCTCGGCCGGGGACAGATACGCGTTGCGCGAGCTCATGGCGACTCCGTCGGCCTCGCGCACGATCGGCGCGCCGATGATCTCGACGTCGAAGTTCAGATCCACGACCATCCGCCGGATGGCCACCAACTGCTGGAAGTCCTTGCAACCGAACACGGCGACGTGCGGCTTGACCATGTTGAAGAGCTTGGCCACGACTGTGGTGACACCGCGGAAGTGCGCCGGCCGCGAGGTGCCGCACAGGCCGCGGGTGACGCGCTCCACGCTGACCGTTGTCTGGTAGCCCTCGGGGTACATCGCCGCCGCCTCGGGGAGAAAGAGCACGTCGGCGCCTGCCTCGCTGAGCACCCGCGTGTCACGCTCGATGTCGCGCGGGTAGCGGTCCAAATCTTCATTGGCGCCAAATTGCAGCGGGTTGACGAAGATGGACGCCACCGTGAGGTCCGCTCGCCGGCGCGCCTCGGTCACCAAGCTCAGATGCCCCGCATGCAAGTATCCCATGGTCGGGACAAAGCCGATGCGTTGGCCGCGGGCGCGCGCCGCGTCGGCCCATTGCTGCATCTGCAAAACGATCGTGATGGTCTCCATCACAAACCCTCACCCCAACCCTCTCCCAGAGAGGGCGAGGGAGAAGAGGGACCTCAGCCCTCCGCCGCCACCTTCGGCTCGCGCGGGACGGTCACCAGCGAGTGGAACGAGTGGCTATCACTCGGGAACGTCCGGGCGCGCACCTCACGCGCGTACGCACCGATCGCATCCTCGGCGGCGCGCCACAGCTCGGCGTAGCGCTTGGCGAACTTGGGAGCGAAGTGCTCGCACAATCCGAGCACGTCGTGGAGCACCAGGATCTGCCCGTCGCAGTGCGGTCCGGCACCGATACCGATGGTCGGGATGCTGAGGAGACCGGTGATCTCCGCCGCCAGGTCGAGCGGAATGCCTTCGAGCACGATCGCGAAGGCACCCGCATCCTCGACGGCCAGCGCATCGTCCACCAGGCGGTCGCGCTGCCCCGGCCGCTCGCCGCGGCGCTGGCCCTGCACTTTGTGGCCGCCCATGCGATGCACCGATTGCGGCGTCAGGCCGATGTGACCCATCACCGGGATGTCGACGCCGGCGATCGCGCGAATGGTGTCCGCCATCGCCACGCCGCCTTCGAGCTTCACGGCTTCCGCGGCGCCTTCCTTGATCAGCCGGCCGGCATTCGCCACGGCGTCGCGGGCCGACACCTGATACGAGAGGAACGGCAGGTCGGCGACCAGCAAGGCGCGGCGACGGGCGCGCGCCACCATGCGGCAGTGGTAAACCATCTCGTCCATGGTGACCGGCAAGGTCGTGTCCATCCCTTGCACCACCATCCCGAGGGAGTCACCGACGAGAATGACGTCGACCCCGGCTTCGTCCGCGATCCGACCGAACGGGAAGTCGTAGGCAGTCAGCGCCACGATCGGGTCGCTGCCGCCTTTGCGCTTCAAGATGTCCGGCACTGTGACTTTGCGCTCCATAAGAAAGCCCCTCCTGGGACCGATCCCGGAGGGGCGCGCGCGCGACCTGCGTCTGCTGCTTCGAGATTCGAAGATTCGAGATTCAGTAGGACATGAGTCGGCGTCTTGTCGCCGCTCGGTGAATCAGGAATCCACTAACCACGAACCCCGCTTCCGGGGCACTCCGTCTCGGTCCGATGTCCCCGACGTCTGTCGGGGTTATCTGGATCCAAGCGGTATGTAGTGTTGCACTCCTGGCCCCATGCGTCTGATCTCACGAACCAGATCGGCCAAGTCCTCCGGACGGGCTACGAAATCCACGTCCGAACTGTTGACCACCAACAGGGGCGTCTCGTCGTAATAGAAGAAAAAGTCTCTATAGGCCTCCGCTATGCGTTGGACGTACTCGGGCGCGAGCCGCCGCTCGTAATCGCGGTCGCGCTTGCGCAATCGTTCCATGAGGACATCGGCACGTGCCTGTAGATACACGACCAGATCGGGCTTTGGCAAGCGCGCGTCGAGGAGCCCGAACAGCTGCCGATACAGCGCCAGTTCATCGGTTTCCAGGTTAGCCTGCGCAAAGATCTGGTCTTTTGCAAACAAATAATCAGCGACGGTGTTCTGGCTGAAGAGATCCTGCTGCGCCAGCGCCCGCTGCTGACGGTAGCGGCTGAGCAGGAAGAACAGCTGCGTCTGGAATGCGTAGGTGCCAGGGTCTTCGTAGAACTTCCGCAGGAACGGGTTCTCCTCGACCTGCTCCAGAACGGCGCGCGCGTTGAACTCCTCGGCAAGCAAGCGGGCGAGGGTGGTCTTGCCCACGCCGAGCGGTCCTTCGACAACGATGTAGCGGGTGCCCTTCACCGCACAGTCCGTTTGAAAGCGCGGGTTACGTACCACAGCAGGTGGCGTTCAGCAATCGGCAATTCCGCCGCCAGCGCCGAGGACATGCAACGCCCTTGACGGACTGTTGCGCGCATTCCATCATTCGAAGCGAGATGGCCCAACGAAGCACCCCCCGGACCGCCACCGAGCAGACACGCAATTCCCGAATCGCTTTCTGGCGTCACCGCGGAAACGACCAACCGCCGAAGTCGCGGCTGCGCCAGAACGCCGAGTCGTTGCTGCTCGCCGTGGCGGTGGCGCTGCTGGTGCGCTCGTCGATCGTCGAGGCCTTCTGGGTGCCCTCGGGCTCGATGCTGCCGACGATCCAGATCGGCGACCACCTGTTCGTCAACAAGCTCGCATACGGGATGCACCTGCCCTTCGTGGGCAAGGAGATCGCGCAGTGGAGCTCGTTACACCGCGGGGACATTGTGGTCTTCCAATCACCGGTGGACCGCAACATCGATCTGATCAAGCGGGTGATCGCCGTGGCCGGGGACAGCGTCGAAGTCCGCGGCAAGCATCTGGTGATCAATGGCGAAGAGGTCCCCGACCCGCACGCCAACTTCACCGACCCGCACGTGCGCACTGCCGTACCGCGGGACAACTTCCGTCCGGTAAGTTCTTCGTCATGGGCGACAACCGCGACCAGAGCTACGACAGCCGTTACTGGGGCTTCGCCGACGAGACCGACGTGAAAGGTCAGGCGACCTTCATTTACTGGTCGTGGAACAGCCAGACCCACTGGCTGCGCTGGGACCGCCTCGGTCACTTCATTCGCTAGCCGCAGCGGTCAGGTTTCAGGATTCAGCCAGCGCCGTGACCCGTGAAGCGTATCTCGTCAGAGCTCCTTCCCAACGAGATACGCTTCACGCTTCACGAGGTGCGGTCCTTCAGGGGGCCCTCCAGCGCCTTCCGCAGCGCGTCCATCTCGACCCCGAACGTCTGCCAGTCCCCGTTGCGCAACGCCTCTAGTGCACGGCGGTAGTGTGTCAGTGCCTCGCTGGACGATTCGCTCGGTTGCGGCGGCGCGGCGGAGGGCTCGGCTGACGGCGGGGCCGCAGCGACAGGCGGCGGCTTCGTCTGTCCATTGAACAGCGCGGCCAGCAAGGTGTCGACGTGCTGGCTCATGACGACGCGGTCGCCGGCCGAGGCGATCAGGCGCTTCAGCTCCGGCAGCTCGCGCTTCTCGGCGCGCAGGTACAGCGGCTCGAAGTAGAGCAACGCGTCATCGATCGGAATCACCAGCAAGTTGCCGCGGATGACGCGCGAGCCGATCTGATTCCACAGCGACAGCTGCTGCGAGATGGTGGTGTCCTGGTCGACGCGCGCCTCGATTTGCGCCGGGCCGAAGATGAGCTTCTCCTTCGGGAAGGCGAACTCGATCATCGTGCCGTAGTGCGACGCATCGCAGCGCGCCGCCAGCCACGCGATCATGTTGTCGCGATTGTGCGGCACCATCGGCAGCATGAGGATGAACTCCTCGCGCGCCTCGCCCGGCAGGCGCATGATGGTGTAGTAGGGCTGCATGGTGGCACTCTCGCCGCCGTAGTTCTCCTGCGGAAAACTCCACAGGTCTTCCTTGTTGTAGAACACCTCCGGGTCGGTCATGTGATAGGTGTTGTACATGCCGGCTTGCGTGAGAAACAGATCCTCCGGGTAGCGCACGTGCTGGCGCAGCGCCGGCGGCATGCTGTCGAGCGGCTGGAACAATGACGGGAAGATCCGCTGGTAGGTGCGCATGATCGGGTCGTCCGGGTCGGCGACGTAAAACATCGGCCGGCCGTCGTACGCGTCCGTCGCCACCTTGACCGCGTTGCGGATGTAGTTGATGCCGCCGCGCCGGTTGCGTTGCGAGTACGGCAACGCGTCGCTCGTCGTGTAAGCGTCTTGCAGCCAGATCAACCGCCCGTCACTCACGACCAGGTACGGATCGCGATCCAGACGCAGGAACGGCGCGAGGCGCTCGATGCGCTCCTGGGTGAGGCGCCGGAAGAGGATCCGGCTCGACGCGGTGACGTTGCTGCTGATCAGCAGCTTGATGTCGCCGAGGTGCCAGGCAAACAGTAGCCGCCTCCACACGCTGGCCAGCGATACCCCGTCACGCCCCGCATAGGTGGTGTACACGTTGTCCTGACCCTTGGCGTAGGCGAATTCCTTGGTGCCGCCGCCCACCACCACGTAGTTGCGGGTCTCCTCGCCGAAGTACAGCTCGGGGCGTTCGATGCGCAGCTCCGGCGGCGACACCGGCGGGATATCCTTCACCAGGAAGACCGGCAATCCTTCTTCGTCGAAACGGTTCACCGGGCTCATGGCGAGCCCGATACCGTGGGTGAACTTGAAGTGCTGATTGATCCACGTCTGCGCGTCCGCCGGCAGGCGCGTCTGGTTCAACTCGCGCGCCGAGAGCAGCACTTGCTGATACGTGCCGTTGAAGGTGTAGCGGTCGATGTCGACGTCGCGGAAGTCGTAGTAGAGCCGGATCTCCTGCAGCTGCCGGTACGTATCAAGCAACGGCCGCGGGTCCCACCAGCGAATGTTCTGGATCGTGGTGCCGTTCGCCGCCAGCACTTCCGGCGTGAGCTTGCCCTCGGCCGGGAACGACTTGCTGCTGATGCGATCGAGCCCGAAGCCGTAGCGTGTGAGCTCGATGTTGCGCGTGATGTACGGCGTTTCCAACCGCAGCTCATCCGGCTTGACCCGGTAGCTTTGAAAGAGCCCGGGTATCAGGCCGTTGAGCAACGCCGCGCCGAGCAGCAGGACCACCGCCGCCACCGGCAGGCGAAATCCCTGGAACACCACGTTGGCGGCACACAGGACCATCGCGACCAACGAAATCCCGACGAGGACGGCCAGCAGGGGCAGGCGCAGATGCACGTCGGTGTACGCGGCGCCGAACACCACGCCGTTGCCGCCGAGCAAGAGGTCGTAGCGTTGCAGCACGTAGTCGCCTGCCTTCACGAGGAAGAACACAGCGAGCAGGACGGACAGGTGCCGGACGGCTGCAGCGCTCAGTCTCGGCAGGCCATCCTGCACCTCGATCGCCCCGAACACCCAGTACACACCACCGGCCATCGCCGCAGCCAGGAAGAGGAGGAGCAGTGCCCAGTCCCGTCCCAGCTCGTACACCGGCAAGGAGAATACGTAGAACCCCAGGTCGTGTCCGAACGCCGGCTCGGCACGTGCGAAGGGCACGGCGTACAGCCACTTCAAGAAGAGGTCCCAATTGCCGGCATGAGCGGCGCCGATGAGCACGCCGAGCAACGGCGCAACGGCCAGGACGATCGTACGCCAAGGAAGATTGTCCGGGGAGAGCTCGAAGATCTCGGGCAGGCCCTCGATGCCGCCGTTGCCGCGAATGAGCCGCAGGCGGCGCACCTGCCGTGTGCGCGTGCGTGCAGCGACGAGCCCGTTCACCGCGAGCACCAACGACGAGACTCCCGCGACAATCACGAACACGGCCAGCTTCGTCTGCCAGACAGTGGAGAAGACGGCGCCATACCCGAGCGAGTCGAACCACAGCCAATCGACCAGGAAGCCGCTGAACGTGGCGGTGAGCACGACAGCGACGAAGAAAACGATCGCCGCAAGCAGGAGGGCGCCAGCGCGTCTCATGATTGGCCGGCATCGATCCGGCGTACGTGCTCTTGCACCACCTCGGGAGGGCACAGGTAGATGAACAAGCGGCACACCACGATCACCACCACGAGGTCATCGACTTCGCCGATGAACGGCAGGACGTCCGGAATGATGTCGACGGGCGACAGTACGTAGAGTGCGCTCAGGAGCAGCAACGCCTTGGGCCAGAGCGATACGCGCCGGTCCCACAGCAGACGCCAGTAGAGCCGCACGAAGTGCGGCAGATGGCGCAGGAAGCGGACGCCGCGAAGCACGAGTTCTGCCGGTGGCCATGGCGGCCCGGCACGCAGGCTCATGCCGATCGTTATAGCCGGCATCGCGGGTGGCGTCACCACCCGCGGCCGGCGGGAGCATCACGCGCCGGCGCAACCGCGCAGCGCGTTGTTCACCGCCGTCAGGATCTCGGCGATGCTCACCACGCCATCGCCGTTGCTGTCCAACTCCATGCACTGGTCGAGGCGCAGCGTACCGAGGGCGATGTTCACCGCGGTGAGGATCTCGTCGACGGTCACGCAGCCGTCTTGATTGCAGTCGCCAATGTCGGCCGGCCGCAGCTCCCCCAGCCGCGGCGCCCGCAGAAAACTCACGCGCCGCGTGATCGGCGCGCCCTGCCGTCCCGGAATCGTCAGCGTCAGCTGATGCGGTCCCGGAGGCAGCAGATCGGCCGGCACCTCGAGGCGCGGCCCGGTGCCCAGGATCCCCACCCGGTCGGACCGCCAGATGAAATCCTGGTCAGACAGCGCGCCGGCGTCGAGGTCGATGGTGTTCGCAATCAGGTTGAGCACGCTACCCAGCTCGACGATGCCGTTGTCGTCGACACCGGTGATGAAAAGCACCGGATCCTTCCGCGCGACGCGGAACGAATCATCCGACTGGTCGGCACTCGTGTTGATGCCGTCGGATGCCAGCACGCGCACGCGTGCTTGATCGCTGCCGGGCAGCAGCGCCGCGTCCACCTCCAGGTGATCCTCAGTGACGTCCGACGCCAGTGTCTCCCACGTCTGCCCGCCGTCGTAGCTGTACTGCACGAGGAAGAACAGCGGATCGTGATCGGCGTCGCTCGCCATCCAGGAGATCACCTGCGTCCCACTGACCGGCCAGCTTTCACCACCGTTGGGTGCGATCACGGTGACGCTTGGACTGTGCTCGCTCACGTCGCGGGTCGCCAGCACCGTCTCGCCTTGCTTCACCACGACCCGTGCGGTCGCCGGTGCGAAGGGCAGCGTCTGGTAGAAGCGTCCGGTGTCCGGCAAGTCCGGAACGATCTGTACGTCGAAACGGCGCGCCGACAGCACTTGCTGGTTACCGTCTTGCAACTCGATGCTGTAGGCGCCGTCGCCCAGCTCGCCGGAGTCGGTGAGATCCGCCGATACGTAGAACGGTGCGAGGCTCACGGTCCCGTCCGACCCGATCTCGCCCGAGGCGGTGAGGAACCGCTCCGCCGCGTCAGCCGCGGCTTGCAGCGTCGCGGCGCCGCCGCCACCCAGCGTGAGTGCGAGCCGGAACCGGCTGAAGAGTTGCTCCCAGGTGAATGGCGACACCCAAGCGCCGCCGCCGCAGTAGCCGAAGCCCATGAAGTCGACGGTGGCGCTCGGATCGAAGACGCTCAGGGTCGTGGTGTCCAAGCCGAACTGCCCGATCGAGCCGGTGAAGTAGGGCGCGTTCGCCGCGTCGCGATACAGCGGAAAGGTTGGGAGCGGCCGATCGCCGCCGCAGGCGTGCCAGTAGCCGTTGCTTCCGCCAAAGGTTGCCTGCAGGAACCCATGGCCGACTTCCTGCGCGGGAATGCCGACGTTGATACCGGTAGGCGTCACTCCCGGTGCCGTCACCTCGAAGCTAGCGGCGCAGGGCTTGAAGGGCGGCGGGCCATCGACGGGTCCGCCCACGCCGGCTGGCGGCCCCGCGGGTGTGCCCGCCGGCACGAGGCCGTAGTACGCCGTCAGCCGCGGGATCACCGGAGGCTTGGCGTCGCGCGCCGGTACCATCAACTTGCAAACTTTGTCCTGGATCGTTCCCATGCGAACGACGTTACCCATTGCGTCGATGTACTTGAGGCTGCGCAAGCTCTGCCGCAGCGGCGACAGGAAGTCGATGCCCATGCCGCGCCCGCAGCCGTCGCGCACCGGATACATGCGCGCGAACTGTCCGCAGAACGTTTGCAGGTCGGCATTGAGCTGCGGCGCACGCCGTGGGAACCCCGCAGGATCGTAGGTGAACAGGACGGGCCGAACGGAGAGCGTCGCCGTCTCGCTGAATGGAATGTTCGCAACGGTCAGGACGTTGGCGGCATCGTCACACCCTGAGCATTCGGGCGGCCCCGACAGCGCCGGCGGGTTGACGCGCAGTTGCACGCTATCGATGCGCCCTTCACGCGTCAGCGAGTCGGGCAGCACGAAGTTCCAGCTCGAAGTGATGCTGCGGCGCTTGCGCTCCAGGGTCGGCGCGACCTCGAGCGTGCCGCCGCTGATCACGTCATCCGCCGGATCGATCCGAGCACTGAACGCGCTGAGGGTCACCTCACCCACGGGGGCGTCGGCGCGGCGGATGACCAACTGCGCCGGCACGCCGGCCAGGGCAGCGAACGCGCCTTCGACGATCGCATACGCACGCACCACGGTGCGCTTGCCTTCCACGAGAGACGCACCGGCATACGCGATCGCCGGCAGCTCGCTATCGCTGCGGGCGACGGCTTGCTTGGCGATCCCGTCCGCCGCCCCCTTGCCCTGAATCGCTTGCGTGACCTCGAGGGCGAGCGCGTACAAGTTGATGTCCGGCGGTGGCGCGTCGAAGCGAACCACCACTTGCGTATCGCCCACGTTGCGCGGGCACGCGCCGTCCGCGGCGCGCACCGTGATCACGTCGAAGCCGGTCGACAGACTGAGGGTAGTGATGGCGAACCGGAAGAGCCCGGAGACGTGCGAGTCGGCTAACACGTGACCCGTGATGTCGAGCGAGTACGTGAGCCCCGTGTGAATGCTTTGGACGTCGATGGTGACGCGCGACAGCACGCCGGAGTTCTCGAAGATCATCCCCGACAGCCGGGGCAAGTGCGCGCTCGAGATGCGTGTGCCGTCCAGGGGCTCGGTGATCGTCACCACCGGTTTCTCGAAATCTGGCACGCTCGGGCAGGTGGGTGTCGGCGGAACGCCCGGCGTTGGCGTGAGCGTCGGCGTCGTCGTGAGCGTGAAGGTCGCCGTGGGCGTCTGCGAGGGCACGACCGTCGTGCACTGGGCCACGTTGCTGTAGTCCGAGAACCGCCCGTCGCCGTGACGATGGGCGCGGACACGGTACGCGAACGTCATGCCCGCGGGCAGGATGGCATCCTGGTACGTCGCGCTGTCGGCACCCACGGTGGCGATCTCGGCCCAGGTCACGCCATCGGGAGCACGCTCGATGTGGTACTCGGATTCATCGGCGGCGTTGTCGGTCCAGTTGAGCCGCACGAACCATCCGGGTGTCAGCAGGCGTGCCTCGCAGCGCAAGTCACTCGGCGCAGTCGGAGGCGGCGCCAGCGGTGTGAGCGTCGGCGTGGCTGATGCGGTGTCCGTCGGTGTTGGCGGGAGCGTGGTGGTCGATGTCGGCGTGGTCGTCGGCGTGGGCGTTGCTGATGGGGTGCGGCTGGGCGTCGATGTTATGGTCGCCGTCGGGGTGGTCGTGGGTGTCCGTGTGCGCGTAGGGGTCGCCGTCGGGCTGGACGTCAGCGTGGACGTGCCGGTCGGCGTTCGACTCGGGGTGCGGCTCGCGGAAGCGGTACGTGTCGCAGTCGTCGTGGGTGTCGGGGTCTGCGGCGGTGTGCGCGTACGTGTGGCGGTCACGGTCGCCGTGGCGGTCGCGGAAGGGCTCCGCGTCACCGTGCGGCTCGCTGTGGACGTTCTGCTCGGCGTGCTGGTGCGGGTCGGTGTGCGGGTTGGTGTCGGCGTCGAGGTGAATGCGATGCCGTTGATGTTGAGCGTGAAGCTGCCGCTGGCCGTCTGGAATCCGTCGACGGCGACTACCACGGGCTGTTCACCGGCGAGGTTGAGCGTGAGTCGCGACTGTCTCGTCACGCCCGGTTCGATGTCGTCGTTGCACGCGAGCTCGGCGCCCTTGCACGTCGCGCTGCGCACGTACAGGAGGGTGTCGAAGCTCGAGCCAATCGTGTCGAAGGTGTACGCCCCGGTGGACGGCGCCGTATACAAGAACGCGGTATCGGGAGCGTTGTCACCGCCTTCGCCGCACAAGGCACCGCCGACCAAGAAGGATCCACACACGGTGCTGCCGCTGACTGTGGTGGAGAGCGGACGCCCAAGGTCGCGCGGGTCGTCATTCTGCGTCTGTGGGCAGTTGCCGTTGATGCGCAGGATGAACGCGCCGCTCCGTGTCTGAAAGCCGTCGACGACGACGACCGCGAGCTGGCCTTCGGTGAGGTTCACGAACACTTCCGATTGCAGCATGCTTCCCAGCTCGACGTCGTCGTTGCACGCCAGCTCGTTGCCGACGGCGTCGCGCACGTAGAGCACGGTGTCGAGCACCGACCCGCTGGTGTCGATCGTGTACTTGCCGGTGCGCGGAGGGTAGTAGAAGAACGTGGCTTCCGGCGCTTCGCCGCCGCCGCACGAACCCGCATCGCTGCTGGCGCCGCTGGTGCTGCCGGCGACGGTGGCAGAGAAGGCGCCGCTTAGTTGCTGGCAGGATTGGCTGATGGCGGGCCGGACAACCGCTCCAACTTGGAGGGTGACAGCCAGAGGAACCCCGATCCACAGGCACGCGTGCATCTCGCCCCTTTGCGTCAGCCTGCCGCCAGGCTGAGCGCGTGCGGGACGAGTTATACTACAGACCGGCGGCAACCCCAAGCCGCGAGGCGTCAATGCCCGACAGTTACGGCAACTCGGTCTCGCAAAAGTCGCCGAGCAACAGCCGCAGCGTCTCGGACCTGCCGGTGTTGGCCATCACCTGAACCTTGCGGCCGAGCAGGCTGCCCATCAGGGTTTGGCGCAGGTTGCGGATGACGCAATCGTCCATGACCACACTGTCCTCGACGCGGCTGCCGATCACATGGACGCGATCACCGATGGACACGTAGGGTCCGATCTGCGCATCGACGATGCGCGCCTCCGCACCGATGATGACCGGGCCGCGGATATGGCTATTGATGACCTCGGTGCCCTCGCCGATCGACACGGTGCCTTCGAGCGTCGAGGTGGCCTCCACTTTGCCGTGCACGGTGTATGGGATCTTATCGAGCATGACGCGATTGGCCTCGAGGATGTCCTCGGGCTTTCCCGCGTCCTTCCACCAGCCGGTGACCACGTAGGGGCGTACCGTGAGGCCGCGGTCGATGAGGTTCTGAATCGCGTCGGTGATCTCGTACTCGTTGCGCCACGACGGCTTGATGCGGCGGATGGACTCGAAGATGTTCTGATCGAAGAGGTAGCCGCCGACAATCGCCAGGTTCGAGCGCGGCTCCTTGGGCTTCTCGACGAGGCGGACAATGCGGTCGCCGTCGATCTCGGCGATGCCGAAGTGGCCCGGATCGTCCACCGCCTTCAGCATGATGACGGCGTTGGCGCCGGTCTCGCGAAAGCGGCGCATGGCGCCGGTGAGCCCCTCCGGGATGAGGTTGTCGCCCAGATACATCACGAACGGCTCCGCGCCGATGAACGACTCGGCGCACTGTGCGGCGTGTGCCAGGCCGCACGGTTGCGGCTGCTCGATGTAGGTGACCCGCGCGCCCCAGCGCTGCCCGTCGTCAACGGCGTTCTGAATCACGCTGCGGCTCTCCTTGCTGACGATGACACCGATGTCCCGCGCGCCAACTTCGACGAGGCTTTCAATGCCGAAGAAGAGCACCGGCTTGTTGGCCACCGGTATGAGGTGCTTGGCGGTGCTGAACGTCAGCGGACGCAACCGGGTCCCCAAACCGGCACACAAGACAATGGCCTTCATCGCAAGCCGAACTACCTAGTACATTTGTGCGGTTCGGTCCATTGCTTGGCGGGAGGGGGACACGATGTGCGAGTAGTAGATCCGCCGCGCATCTCGACTGCCTGAATTCAGAAAGTACCGTCCGGCAAGATGGGGTGCGGCTCTCAGGAGCAAAGGTGATCGAAGCAGATCAACCGCAGATCCTCGCGACGCAGCTTGAGCACGCCGCCGCCGCGGCTCTCAGTGGCGCTGCCGAACCGTTCTGCGAGATCTACGACCGCTCCAACCAACGAACCGATATTGCGATCTCGCTGGAACTCTCGATACGCCTCCCGCAGCTGCTTGACCACGACCGATGGAGCTGGCTTGCTGAGAAACCGAACGGCAGCAAGAGCGTCCTGACGCTTCACCTCCGGCCGGTTCATGTAGCTCTGGATCGTAGACGCCAGCGTCTGCTGTAACGGGTCCACCGTCTTCGGAGCCTCTCCGAGCGCCTGCTGCTCTTGGTGCGATCGCATGATGTCGTCGATGACCTTCTCTTGCGCGGCAAAGACATCGTAGTCACCGACGACCCTCGGCGTGTCGCGCTCGCAGGCGATGAGATTCGCGATGATGTACCGGTTGTCGACGATCCGCCCATCGGCGAGATCGTAGTACTTCCAGAAGTGCAACTTCCCTTCGCCCTCTGGTACCGGCGACTGGAAGTAGAAGAACAGGCCCTTGGCGCGCGGCTTCATCAGTCCGGAGTGAATCCCATCGGGGAGGTTGTCCAACTGCTCCCGACCTTCGCTGCCCAGCACAGCCCGCAGCGTCTGCAGCAGGAACTCGTTGCTGGCCAGCTCGGTAAACTGCTCTTCCTCTTCGATCACCGACCCATCCTCGTCGCGGATGCGGCGAAGGGTGTTGAAGTTGCGGGGATGCACCACTTCGCCGAGCACGCTGGCGTCTAGGAAACCAGCACGGTCGATGTCGGCGATCTTCTGCGCCAGGCGTTGCACGAGCCGCAGCAGACGCTCCAAGCCCTCCTCGGGAAACATGTTGTGGACGTAGAGGGTATCGAAATCGGTGCCGATCCGATCGATGCGGCCCGCGCGTTGGACCATTCGTGTCGGGTTCCAGTGGAGATCGTAATTGATGAGGTGCGCACAGTCCTGGAGGTTCTGTCCCTCCGAAAGCACGTCGGTCGAGATCAAGATGCCGATCTCCTTCTCGGTGCCGGCAACTTCTGGCCGCTTGTTTGCGCGCGGCGCAAATGCCTCGACGATGTTCCGTCGCTCTTTGGCGTCCGCGCCGCTATCCATGCGGCGGATGATCGGGTTGCCGATCCGAGTGCGGAACTCCTTTCCCACATCACCAGCAAGCTCGCGGAAGAGGTACCGGGCCGTGTCCTTGTAGTAGGTGAAGACGAGCACCTTCTGACCAGCAAGACGGCCCTCCAGCAGTGCCTTGAGCGCTTGCAGCTTGGCGTCCTTGTTTGGCCTGATGTCCCGTACGCGGTGCCAGATCTCGGTCAGAACCTCGATGTCATGCTGGACGGCGTCGTGCAGCTTCCGGAGGTCGAACTGCGCCGGGTCCACCGGCTCCAACGCGGCCAGAAACTCCTTCGCTTCTTCGGCTTCGTCAAGGTCCTCGGCGAGTGACGACGGGGTTGCGTCGTCCTCCTCATCCTCGCGAGCGACGTATCGGGCGAGCCGGTGGAAGTCCGTGCTGCGCACGAGCTGCCCACCGAGCAGGTACGACTCGAAGGTCTTCGAGAATTGCAGTGCGCGCCGCACGCTGATCCGGAAGGCATCCACGCTCGATTCGAAGCGTTTGAGGTAACGCGACTTGAAGATCCCGACAAGCGCCTCCTGACGGCCGGCTTCGAAATCGTCTTTCGGGATGTCCTGCTTCTTGAAGGCTTCCAGGTTGTACGGAGCCAAGCGGAGGCTGTCGATGCCGGCGACGATCTGCTCGTAGATGCCGCCATACGTAGCTTCGAGGTCGTAGCGTTCCGTCTTGAGCTGCCGGTCGGGGAAGCGGATCTTCTCGCCACGGATCGTGGCGTCCGGATAGGCTCGGCGGATGAAGGGGCGGGTTCGCCGGATGACGACTTCCTCCAGGAGGTTGAACAGCGCGACGACCGAGTTGCCGCTCCGTGATTCGCGGCGTGCATTCAGGAAGTATCGATGAAGGTCACCGATACCCGCCGCAGCAAAGTAGCCCCTATCGCCGCGGGTGAACAGGGCGAGCTGGTTGTACAGGTCGAAGAGATCGTTGTTGATCGGGGTCGCCGTCAGCAGGATGACCTTCTTG
Source organism: uncultured Binatia bacterium (SeqCode) (assembly GCA_964498075.1). GTDB lineage: Bacteria > Desulfobacterota > Binatia > HRBIN30 > HRBIN30 > CAZCGA01. The sequence goes on from CAZCGA010000001.1 coordinate 147,674, forward strand.
CGGCCTCCATCGCGCCCTCGGCCACCGTTGAGGGCCATGATCCGTTCGAGATTCTCGTAGCGTTGCGCGTTGCGGTTGCGGAAGTTGTGTGACTCGTCGATCAAGATGAGGTCGACGTCGCCGCAACGATCGACCGGGAAGTCCTGTTGGCCGAGCTCTTCCTGCGAGACGATTGCGGCCGGTATCGTGGCATCCTGCAACTCCGTCTCCCACATCGGTCGCAGCGATGCGGGGCACACGACCAACGCCTGCTGCCGCATGTGGTAGGCGAAGTCTTCCAACAGCTTCTTGCCGATCCAGGTTTTGCCGAGCCCAACCGAATCGGCGATCATCACGCCGTCGTAGCGCGCCAGAATCTTGCGTGCCTTCTTCACCGCGTCTTCCTGGAACTCAGCGAGGTCGACAGCTGAGCGTCCGGCAAGCTGCGGGTCGGCATCGAGGTCATCCTTGAAGTACTCGAACAGCGCCTTCAGGTAGACCTCGTACGGCGTGTACTCGTGGGCCCCGAACTTCGACGCGTCGAGTAGCTCGATCAAGTCTGACTTGAAGTCGCGCGACGCCTGCCATTGGTGCTCGAACCATTCGTCGAGCTCGGCAATCGCGCGGGCGCCGACGCTGGACTTGAGGCGCTGGCGCTCTTCGAAGTCGAACCGTTGTTCGCGACCCACGGGCGCGTCCGCGCTGACGGGCGGCGCTTCAAGATCGTCGAGCACCTCCTCCCTTGCCAGACGTGCCTTGTGCGTGAGGTTCAGCTCCTTGTTGGTCGTCAGCCCCGGACCGGTGAAGTTGCTGGAGCCGACGATCCCCGCCACCGGCTGGAAGCGGTCCCACCCGAACGCGGGTGAGTCGTTGTAGAACAGGTAGCACTTGGCATGTAGAAAGCCTTCCTGGTATAGCCGCACGCCGACCTGCTCCTTCTTGAGGAAGCGGGTCAGATCTTCGATCAACCGCAGGGTAGTTTCCGAGAACGGCTCGCGCTCTAGGTCGCCGCGCAGGCGTGCGGCGAGCGCCCGCGCATCGGGACGCAGGCCGATCTGCTCGCCGGTGTGCGGCTCGGCACCCAGGAGCAGGCGGAAGTTCCCGAGTGCGTCGAGATCGTTCCTCAGCATGCCGAATGCAGCTACGGTGAAGTAGGCCGTCGCGATGTCGAGGGACTTCCCCGCGTGCTCGGCAAGCAGATCGCGCAGCACATCGGCCAGGCGATACGTTTGGTTGTCGATGACGTAGGGGATCTTCATCGCAGGCGCTCTTCGGCAGCACGCGTGAACGCCAGAGCCCAGTCGGCGTACCGACGCGGCCCCATTTGCGTATGCATACAGCCGCTGGAGTATGCCGGTAGAAGTTTGGCGTGTGCAAGGGCGGTGAACCTACTCACGATGCTCAAGGACGAGCCGTCCGCTCCCTCCCAGAGTGGGCGTGTTGGACAGTAATGCACGCCGGAGCATCCCGTTCGGGAGGCTCCGGCCGCCTCGTTGCACAGCGCGAGCGCTCGTCAGTCAACATGACTCGACTGCCCGGTTGTTGTCTTTTCATATATCCGTGATAGGTAGGTATAGTTGTACGTGACCATTCCTCATGAACAAGAAGACGGTTCCGGAGATGCTCGGGGAATTTTGCCGCGAGGCAGCAGTGCTCGTTCTCATCTTCGCCTTGCTGGACAAGATGATCTCGCCCGATGGGCTCACCGTGTCGTGGGCCTCGAGCGTATGCGCAGGCAGCGCCGCGTTGTTGGCGCTCGGAGTCTTCATTGAACGCGCGCGACCTATTGAAGTCGAGTGAAGGGTTGGCAACTGGCGGGTGCGCGAGTATAGTTCGGTCGTCATGCACCAGTACCTATCCTTGATCGTCGTCGTCGCGTACGGCGTACTTGTTGGCCTGGTCGGCGCAGGTTGGATCTTTTTCCAACGACGCCAGCGCCTCGCCGCGCAAAACCCGCGGCACGGTGGAGCAAGCCCGTCGCACCGCGAGCACGCGACGGCGTAGCGCGACGCAGGCGCACCGCTCCGCCTGGGAGCCAGCGATTATTTTCTCGGAAGCCCTGCGTCGATAGAGGATGAAAGTTCTGCTCCTCGGGGCTGGGGCGTCAAAAGCGGCCGGCTACCCACTGGCCTCCGACCTGATTGCTGCCATCGAAATGGAGGCCGCCAATGCCGGCGAAGTCATGCTACGCAACGCTTGGAACACGTGGGACGTGACCGGCCAACTGCAGACGTTGCTTTCTTGCACAAACCCCGAGGTGATCCTGTCCGTTCCAGACCTCTGCGAGGCGGCACGCAACGCTGAGGATGCCTCGACCTTCCAGCGGGCCAAGGATGCCTTCGAACGCGGGGCTGACGCTGAAGGTGAACGAATCAACCAGTACTGGGAGTCCCCCGAACGGGCACAACTCACGGACGCAATCACCGCCCGTGCGCGCTTTCTCGATTGCCTACATTGGTACTTCGCGTTCAAGCACTACCAGGATGCCAAGCCGGAAGGCCGCCGGCGCCGGGAGTATCTTCACCGCCTACTTACTAGACTCGCGCCGGGTGATGTGGTCGTCACATTCAACTGGGACACGGCGGTCGAGCGCACCTTAGGGGAGCAAGGGCGCTGGAATCCGATCACCGGTTATGGCTTCGAGCACGAACTCTTCCTGAAGGATTCGGATGACGAGCCTGCGCCTCTACCGGCTGACGTTCCTTGCAGCTCCGAGGTTGCGGTGCTGAAGCTCCATGGTTGCTTCGGGTGGCACCCCAAACGGGGAAGCGGCCAGCTATATTTCGACAGCCCGTACTTCCTCGATGAGTTCGACTTCCACTACAACGGCCAACCGTTACGACTCATCGACCCTGTGGGACGACGAGTGGGGCCGCCCGAGGCGCCGGTGTTAGCCTACCCATCGTTTCTGAAGCAGCTCCGCGGCGTGGAGATGCAGCGCATCTGGGCACTGGCCGGCGACGCATTCCGCAACGCCGCGAGAGTGGAGGCATGGGGCTACAGCCTCCCAGAGAGCGACAGCGCTGCCCGTGTGTTGCTCAACGTGCACCGTGGGCGCATCGAGCGGCATGAAGTGTCCGTCGCCGTTCATGCGGGTCAGGATTCGCATGATCGGTGGTGCAGCTTCCTCGGTGCGGAAGCACAGATCGACGACCAGACGCTCGGCTAGCGAACCGGCTGCTTTGCGGTGTCCTCAGCTGGTACCGCCCCTTCCACCAGCGCAGCGGGTCACGCGGTGGGGCGGTGCTGCGCAAGAGCTGCACTTCGTCGGGCGTGAGGCCATAGAGGTCCAAGACCAGGTGCTGCAGCTAGATCTCCAGCTGGCGGCTCTTGGCGAGCACCGGGCGCAGCGCCGCGAGCTGACGCGCATGCTCCTCGGCGAGCAGCCGTTTCGCGGCCGGAGTCATGGTACTTTGAGCGTGAGGCCTTGCAGCCGCGACGCAACCATGCGGTCAACCTGAACATAGACGACCGGCTGACCCGCGCTTCTCGACTTGCGAGCCAGGGCGCGATTTCGCCTGCCCAGCTCCTTGTCGAACTCGGGCACAAACACGATGAGCGCGCCGTCTGGAATGTCTTCGGCCAGCTCGGGATGGTCCAGTAGATACAAGTCGAACTCCGTTGACAGTTGCTGGTTTTTCTCGAACATCTCTTGGTTGGTCACGGTCTTCTCCTCTTGGTCAGGAAGCGGCTCTTGTAGCGTTGCCAGTTGTGGCGAATGTCGGCGTCTGCGATCGCCAAAGCCTCGCGGAGATCATTTACGCCGAGAAGGTATTTGTCCTGGTGCCCACGTATGTCGAGTACATCCTTGTGCGCCATCCCGTGAGCGCAATCATAGCGCACGACCGGGTACCAGTCCTCGCCGACCTTGGTCTCGTATTGAATCACGAAGCCGACGATTGAACCGTTTCGCTTGCGGTGCGCGTATCGCCGGCGGTCTTCGGGCGAGAGCATCGCGACATATGTTTTCTCGCGAGGGGAAGACCGGCGCTTCATCGCTGGGCACCCGCGACGCGTACGGCGAGTCTACGCTTCACCGTCCTTGTGAGTGGGCCGGCGCCCACCAGCCGGGCCCCGGCACCGATCGTTGCCAGGCTGAGAAACATACCTTTCAGGGTAGCCGATAGTCTAGAACGAGCGCGCGGATCTGCCCGCCGCTCGGTACGAGGGACATCGACAGGCTTTCGGCCTGCGCGTCGAGATGCGTTCGACATTCCTCGATCGACCCAAATGCCTTCGCCGCCCGCACCTTCCGATCATCTTTGTCAGTCCAGTAGTCGCACAGACACCACCCCACCACATAGAGTCCATGCTGGCATTGATTCTGTGCAAGGTACCGCTGCAGGAGTTGCGTCTCCATTGCGGTCTTCACCTCGGAGTGCCAGCAGCCTTTCACTTCAATGATGGCGCGGATGCGGTCAGCGGAACTGCGATGTTGATCGGTGCTCACGGCGTCGACGTGGATGTCCGTCAGCTGTCCCGCCGCCCCCTCGCTCCAGTTGCGCCGTCGGATCTTCACCTCGCGTCCAACGACGATGCCCCTCGCAACAAGATCATCTTCAAGGTGACCCTTGATGTAGTCCGACAGATCCTCTTCTTCTTTCGGACGTCGCGCCGTGGTGTCCCAGAGCAACCTCGCACGTGGAGTCTCGCCTCGCAGCTTCTCTTGCAACCGCTCCAGCGATTCACACAGGATGTCGAGGAGCTGGCTTCCAGATGCCGCGAACCGTCTATTCCGGTCCTGGGCCATTTCGATGATCTGTCGCGGAGTCGCTGGTTGCCAAGCCCGTTTCTGTCGCATCTTTGCGGCGAGCAGGCTCGTCCATTCGAGCCAGGGAAGCTCGGGATGGACCGCCTTTAGGCGCTGAATCTCAGCCACCGCGGCGGCGGTGCCCCAGTCCCGCAGCCGGTAGATCAGCCCATCCCTCCATTGACGGACCATGTCGTCGCCTCCCATGAAGCCGCCCGAGTGCTTGGGATCTGAGTCGTGGGGGTAGTGAACAAGTAGCCAGTCCAGAAGGCGACCAACTCGCGTTTCGTCTAGCTGCTGGACGAGTTTGCCGCCTTCGTGTCCTCGACAAAGCTCCTCAAGGACCTTCTTTCCCCACACTGGATCGGTGTCAACCGCCTCCCAGAAAGCGGGCCATCCGGCGCTGGGGTTGCGTGCCAGCAGCTGGACCGCGGCCTCGATGGAGCGTTCACGGTCGGGGTCAGCGGTAGGTGGCGGATTCGTGATCAGTGTAACGGCAAAGGCGGTGGCATTGCTGTCTTCCCGTTCGAGTAGCGGATTGAGCAAATCACCCAAGCATGCCGGTTTAACGTCGAGCTTCGCCGCCCGTTGGAGCATAGCTTCCGAAATCCTTGAGTCCCAGCACCCTTCGAGCCGGCCCAGCACGAAGATGCGCCCGTGGTGATCGTTCTCCTTCGTGATGAGCTGGCCCAGTGTTGCAAGGGTCTCAGCCGGCGCGTGGTGGTACGCCACAGCGATCAGCCGATGGTGCGCCGCTACGCTCTCGGCGTGGTTGTCGGTCACTAGATATGCGAAGACGCTCGGTGCCCAACGTCGCCACACGACATCATCCAAGCTCTCGAGGAACGTCGGGTCCTCTTCGAGCAGCAATCGAAACGCAGCGAAGCCACCGAGTTCAGATACCGGAATACTGTTCGTACCGATCCACGTCTCGTCGGGCATGACTTGCTGCACGGATCGACGCGCGGCCTCGAGAATCTCGGCTCTCGTCGCTGAGTTCCCTTCTCGCCATCCAGGGGAACTAGACGGATTGAGGGACAAGTCGTAATCGTAATTCTCACTTGTCGGTTCCAGCGTCATTTCGCGAGCGAGGTGCCACCAGAGCTCCGGGCGACCACCCAAGCATTGATCGATCACCCGCTTCACCCGCTGATGCGGCGGCGGATCCGGGAGCTTCGGTTCATGCGGCCGCTGCCACTTCTCTCGTTCCTCGTGGCGTGCCTTCATTTCGAGAGCTTCTGGCGACCGCAGGTCGACAGGCTTGAACCAGGAGCCGAGGGCGTCGCGGAGGGGCGAAGAATCGCGCATGGCAGAATGGGCCGCCTCGACGTGAGCGAGGATATCGGGGGCGAAGGTGTACCTGGCCATCTCCACCCACCTCTCAGTCTCCGGCGGGTTCGACGCGAGCGCTTGCTCGACGACCCACTCAAAGTCTCCCGGATAGACGAGAGGCGGATGGCACCATATCAGACTGGTGATCCGATCGTCCGGATCGGCGCTTACGACCATCTGCCTCAGCATCTTGCGTCGCGTAGCCAGATCGCGTTGAAGTTCGGCGATGAACGTCTGTTTCTGATCTCGATCTCCGAAAGCGATGTCGGTATCGTGCCGGCGCAGACGATCCCAGAACACTGCTGCCAGCGCGCTGCGCACGTCTTCGTGGTCGCAGTGGCCCCAGGCCCGGAGAACGATCTCGTGCGCGCATTCGCGAAGCTCGACCGTGGGATAATGGCTGATTTTCTGATCGATGATCCATCGGAGGGCGTCGGGGAAGTCCTCTGCTCGCAGCGAACTAGTGAAGTCGGAGTGTCGCAAGAAGATCCAATAGCTCCCAACGAAGTGATCATCCCGCCTCCGATGCAGGCAGCTGAACAGTTCTTCCGCCGACATGTGATCCGGCCAGACGGCGCGCAGCCCGTATCCGCGAAGCTGGTCACGCGGATCGTCGCCTGCCTCCCCTCGCGCGAGCGGCTTGAGCAGTAGTCGTGCAGCCGGCGTTCCCATTGTCGCAACCGCAGCCGCCGCGCGCTCGCGGAGCTCCATTGGCTGCAATCGATCGAGCGCAAACGTGGCCAGCTCTTCGGTGAGGTCGGAACAAGAGCACGACCGCGCTATGTCAACCGCAGCCTCGCGAACTTCGGGTACATGAGTATCACTGAGCCAACCCCGCAGTTGATTGGAGAGCGTGGAGTGACCCAGCTTCTTGAGGTGGGGAAAGAGTTGAAACCAATCAGCCATTGCGCGGCTATTCACCCGGGCCAGGAGCGCGTCCACCAATGTCCGACGAACTTCGGCATCGAGGGTTGCGATGTCCCCTCGCACAAGGATCTCCGGTTGGTGCCCAAGGATGTCCTTGAAGATCTCAGCGTTCATGCTGGCGAGCCACGCAGCGATCTCCTCAAGCTGCGGCGCGATCGTCAGCTCCTGCTCATCGGGAACGGTAAGCAAGTTGTAAATCTGTTTCTTGCTGAACCCCGCGTTATTCAGGTAACGCGCAACGAGGAACTCCATGTACGTCTGATGAGCGAAGGTCCGCCGTTCCGGTCCGCCGAAAGAAAAGAGCCCAGATAAAGTGGTCTCAAGTACCGCGGCTTCGTCGACGGGCACATCCGTGCCGTCAACTGACTCCGCGTACCCGGTCAGATCGGACGCGAGCACGTCACCCGGCTCAATATCTCCACGGTCGACGCTCGATCGCACAACAAGACCGTTGCCAAGCATCAGAGCCGCGGCGATGCGCGACGCGACTGCAACTTGCTGTCGACCGGTCAGTCGTGTACGCAGGCCGACCTCGATTCGACCCGGAGTTTCTTCACACAGGAGGGGAAGGCCGCGTTCGTAGATCTCCGCCAACCGCGTTGGCAGCTGCCCTTGACCTTTGAAGATGTTGATCAGCAGCTCCAAAGTGATCGGTCGACCCGCGAAGGGTTGAACCTCGCGCTCAACGACCTGAGCTACGAACTGCTCGGCATCGAGGCCAAAAGCAGCCGCGGCAGAGGCGACATCCTGTCGGCGCAACGTCGCCATCTCATAGATCCCGAGACCCTCATTGCCCCATAGCTCGCCCAGCTGACTGCCGAAGTCCTCTGGCCACTCTGCTGCTCGGCAAACAATCCGGAGCTTGAGCCGGTCGCGCGGCAGCGACTTCAGCGCGCGTGCCAGCAAGACAGTGATGGTCGGAAAGCGAGCGCGACATTCGTCGAGGCTATCCAGCAGGAGTTCGAGGTGCCGGTCGTGAACCTCCTTCCACTCCATGAGCCAGGCAGCATCAAGCAACTCCCGGCACAGTAGGTTGTCCGTCCCGCAGTCGCGGAGCAGGTCCAACAGACGCACTTCACAATCAGCGGTCGAGCGTCCCGCGGCTTCCTTGACCGCGAAGCTCTTGCCCATCCCGGGTTCCCCGAGCAGGACCAGGCACGGCACTTGTCGTATCGTTTCAAACGGAACCACATGCGCGTTCGCCGTTCGACCGAACTCCGACTTCGGATCGAAGAGGAAACCATCTTCTCCAATGTAAGGACGCACCTCCCGCCGGTGCCAAAACCGTTCCCAATTACACTTCTTCAGAGCCATCTCTGTTGTGGTGGCCCCTTCCTTGACTCTTGGTCCTTTGCTTCCACCAGCGCCAGCGGGTCGCGCGGCGGGGCGGTGCTGCGCAGGAGCTGCACGTCGTCGGGCGTGAGGCTGTAGAGGTCGAAGACCAGATGCTGCAACTCGATCTCCAGGCGTCGTGTCTGGTCGAGGATCGGCCGGAGCTGCGCGACCTGCCGGCCGTGCTCGTCGGCGAGCAACCGCCGCGCCGCCGGCGTCAGGGTGCTCGCACCCGCGCGCCCCACCTCGGCTTCCAGCGTTGCCGTGTCGAGCTGCCAGTAGATCTCCAGCTTCTGTGTCACGCGAGTCGTGCCGAGCTTCTTTGCGAGCGAGTCGAAGAATAGGCGACTCGCCTGCTGTCGCTCAGCAGTGAGAGTGATCAGTTTACCCGTGGCTTCCTCGATCGACGCACGAAGATTTCGTGACGCAGGTATCGGAACATCCTCCATGAAGATCGTCTTCAGGCGCAGTGCCTCGTCCTTTCCGTGGTACGCGTTTCGAGCAAGGTAACACCAAGTTACGGATGAATTCAGAATCGCGACGAGGACACGATCGCCCGTGGGGAGGAAGAAGCAAGTTTCGTTCGAATAAGTTGCGTCCCCGTCGAGCGCAAACCGACTGTGGAAAGCAATGTCCTGATAGATGACCTTCGGATGATCGAATGCCTCGTAGTAGTCGCACGACCGAAGCTCCCACCAATAGCGTCCTTGATCGGCGCGCTTCCGCAACCGTTCCTCGTGTTGCGACATGTGTCGGTGCAGCGAAGGGTACGTCTTGCGCAACACGCCCTCGGCCTTGTCACCTCCATTCGCCCATGGCCACGCATGGTTCTCGCTGCTCTTGAGGACGATCATCCATTGCCCGCCCCACTGCGGGTGCCAGCGCTGGATGTCACGGCCGCGCAGGAACTTCCTGATGATCGGTTCGCATTTCGGATCCTCGGCGACGAGGCGGTCGCGCGTTTGCTGGTCGATGAGGAAGGCCTCGTTGTAGCCGGTCTTGATTCCGTACAGCGGCGAGGCGCCCAGATACTCGCGCAGCGGCACGCCCGCCTGCTTGATCTTTGCCAGCAAGTCGGCAACGCCGCTGGACTCCAGGTCCCACCCGCTCGGACTGAGGCGTGCGGTCGGCACGTTGCGCGATGAGCGCGCGATGAAGGACGGCAGGTTCAGCGTCGGCAAGACCTCGCGCGGCACTGAGCAGACCTGTACGTGTCCGTCATCCGGTCGCGGCGGAGCGTTGCGCACGATCAGCACGCACGGGAAGGTGTCGGCGTCGGGGAACACCGGCGCGTGCCCGAAGTCAACGATGGTCACCGGCTGCTCGCCTTCGGCCAACAACCGGCGGAGCTTCTCGCCGTACGCCGCCCGGTGCCATTTGTTGGGCACGATCATGCCGAGCAAGCGCTGCGGCGCGACGACCGTCAGACCGCGCGCCAGGAAGAAGACGTAGATGTCGGCGACGCTGTCGAAGACCGCCTTGAACTGCGCAGCCAACGCCGCCTTGTCCGCCTGAATCGTCTCCTGCCGAATCCACGGCGGGTTGCCGATCACGGCATCGAATCCCGCCGTGGGCAGACGCTCGATCTTCCGTGTGGTGCCAGGTTGCGGGCCGTAGAACACCTCCGGGAACTCCAGCTCCCAGTGAAAGAAGCGCTTCGCAGCTGCGGTCCGAATCGTCGTCTCGACCAGCGCCGGCTCGCGCTCAGGCACTGCCGCTCGCTGGATGAACGCTTCAGCGTGTCCGCTTTTCAGAAAGGTCACCGCGGGCGGTTCCGCAAGGCGTCTCCCTTTGCTCACCGTTGTGTTACCCGCGGTGCCGAACCACTGTGAGGCGTAGACATCGAGGATGCGCTTGAACGGCGCGAGCTGATCGCTGGCACGCTGGAACTCCTCGCGCGACTGCTTCACCTGTGCGGCGGTGACGTCCGACAGCTCGCCGACGTGTCGCATCAGATCGGTCGCCAGCATGAGTCCCGCAAAGCGACTGCCGAAGAACGAGATCTGCGCCCGCGCATCGCCGCTATCAACCTCGACACCTTTCCCCTCGATCGCTTCTCGCGCTTCCTCGACCGTCGCACCGATGAGCGAGTTGCCGCACTTCAGGTGATGGTCGAGAAACGACAGCGGCGCGCCCAGCGTGAAGCTGTCGAGCCACAGGCTGACCTTGGCCAGCTCCACCGCCATCGGATTGATGTCGACGCCGTAGATGCAGCGCTTCAGGACGTGGCGCTTCAGCAGGTTCACGTCAGTGAGCTTCGCGGCGTCGACGGTGACGTCCTGTTTCTCCAACTCGTGCAAGATCGTCTCGCGCGTCTCCCGGAGCTGGTAGACGATCGGGTTCCACGGGAAGCCGTTCAGGAAGTCGAGCAAGCGGTCGGTGACGAAATCCACGGCCTCGACCAGGAAGTGCCCTGAGCCCATGGCCGGGTCGAGCACTTTGATCCCGAACAGCGCATCGACGACGTCGCGATGCTTGAGGAAGGCTTCATGCTCGGGATCGTCGGCTTTCCCGTAACGCTTCTGCAACGCCACGGCCTTCTCGCGTTGCCGGTGGAGTGTCTTCTGCGCCTCGCGCAGCTGCGGGCGCACGTGCTCCATACGCTCGGCGAGCACCGGGCCGACCGTGTTCGCGACGATGTACTCCACGATGTAGTCGGGCGTGTAGTACGAGCCTGTCGCCTTGCGTTCGCGCTTGTCGTTCTCCAGGTAGACAGCGCCCTTCGGCCGGGTACGCTCGGCGGCGTTCTTGCCCTTGCCGGCTGTTAGGATCTTCCGCTTCTCTCTTGCCGCCTCGGCGTACGGGACGATCTCCTCGGTCTTCTTGCCCTTGCAGATCGCCATCTTCTCCGGAGCAATACGCAGCCGAAATTCGAGCAGCCCCTCGTAGATGCTGCCGAGCTGGCGCACACCCAGCGACTTGTAGTCGATGAACACGCGCTTGAACGTCTTGTCATCGTCGTCGCGGGCCAGGAGGTTGAGACCCAGCGCCAGGTAGCGATCGGGGATCTTGGTGGCGAGCAGGAAGCGCGCGTTCTCGGCTTCCGGGCTCGCATTGGCAGGGTCGACCTCCGTGAGAAAGAGGCCGCCGTTGTAGACGGGGACGTTACGGTCGGCGTCACCTCGGTCGATGACTCGGAACAGATCTCCCAAGCGATCGTAGAGCCCGCACCCGGTCGTCGAGTATTTCTTGCAGAGGCGATCCGTGCTCTCCTCGCCAACGTCGCCGGCGATGGCGGCTACGTCCTGCTTCAGCTTCGTCAAGCTGCCTTCGAAGTAGCCACGCACTTCCTTCACGGGCAGCAGGTCGCGGGCCTCGGCGTAGAGGAGGAACAGCAAGCGATAGAGAAACGTCAGCGTACCGTGGAAGACGGCGTCGAGTTCATTCTGCTCCAGTTGCACGGCGTGCAGCCCACGCGCCGCACGCATCTGAGTGATGAAGCCCTCGGCGAAGTGCGGGAAGATGTCGTCGAACACGCGGTCCTTGAGTCGTTCGCCGAGCTGCTTGGCGTACTGCTCGCTCTGGCGCATGAGCTGGTCGACGAACGTCGTCCGCGTCGTTTCGCCGTCGAGGGTTGCGTCGCGCGGCTCGACCGCTTGCCGGCGAAACAGCAGCCAGAAGTAACGGAACGGGTCGTTGGGATCGTCCAGGGCGAGAGTCTCTTCGAGGTCGATCTCGTAATAGTTGGTGGCCCGGGAATGCGTCTTCGCCGCATACAGCCGCCAGTGCTTGCCGTTGGTGACGATGGCGAACGGCGCCTCGCCGCGCTGCAGGAGACTGACGACGACAGCGCCGGGGTTTTCCTCGGGCGTCTCGGTGTCCCGGCCCTCGTCCTTGCCGTCGAGGAAGCGTCCCCAGCGATAGGCCAGGCACACCGCCGTGAGTGTTTCATCGTTCGCTCTGAGGCGATAGTCAGGCTCAGGCCGGTCGTCGCCGGCAGGCTTCACCCCGTCGACATGGAATCCCAACGCACCAAGCGCGGGTTCGAGTAGGCCGCTGCGTAGCTCCTTCTCTGATTTGCCGGCCCAGCGGCTGGCAGCGCGCTCGTACAGGGTGCGGAGCGTAAGGAAAGCCGGCTTGGCGTCTTCCTTCCACTCCGGCTGCTCTGGCAGACGCTCGCGCAGGTAGTAGTCGGCGAACAACGCCCGGTTGTTGAAGTGTTCCTCAGACCAGTCGGCGATGTCGAAGGCGGATCGGAGCTTATCGTACTGGGCGATCGGGTCGGCTTCGGTGTAACTCAGACGGCGCAGCACCCGCAGATGAACCTTCTCGGGGTCGCGTCGCCGGACGGTGAGGATGCGGGGCCGCACCGACACCTGACGCTGGCTGAAGGGCTGGCCCACCTCTGCCTTCGGTGCGATCTTCTCCACCAGAACGAAGTCGATGCGCTCGTAGTCGTGGGTGAGGACGAGCAAGTAGTTCCCGGCGCGATTGCGCAATGCCGAGGCGAGACCGCGCGTGGCGACCAGTGTGACGGATGACAACTCCACGAGATAGACTTGCAGTAAGTTCTCATGATCAGCGAGGCGCTCCAGGTGACGAATCTGTCGAACGAGCGAGTCGGCGGTTACCCCGATGTTGGCGGGCGATTGATCGAGACGCGCGTCGGTTTGGTAGCCCAGCGTCGCAAAGAACGCCGCGATCTGATCACGGCCACTCAGGGCCTGAACATCCTCCCGCCGGATGTCCCTATCGAGCAGCGGAGATGGTGCGTTGTCCGGCATCGAGCGCGCCTCTTATCACACCGAGCCACACGCCACACAGCGCCCCGATTCTCTGTGGCTGCCTGCCTCCCAACTCGTCCTTTCGCTGCGCCGCTCGGTGGTTATAATGCCGCATGGCTCTGCATGCCGAACCGGATCGAGTCGAATCGGTACGGGCACCGAGTGTGCCGGCGCGCCGATGGCCGATTGGTGCGGTGCTGATAGCGCTCTGCGGCCCCCTCCTGATCGCCTCGTTCCTGAAGTCGGACTGGACACGCAACGACTTCGAGCGCTTCGACAACCTGCCCCTCCTCTTTCTGTTCTTCGCCCTGTGCGCAGGACTCTGCGGCGCCTACGTCGCGGCGTACTTTCACCGCCACGCCGTCAGCCGCCGCTCAGTTATCGTCACGGGCGGGATCTGCGCGGCGCTGTTGTTGGCCAGCTTCCCCGTCGGCTCGAAGGACGTGTTTGCCTACGCGTTCCTGGGAAAGATGTGGGGCCACTATCGGGTGAATCCGTACATCGCCGCACCGGAGCAGTTCCAGGCGGACTCATGGTACGCGTTCCTTTCGGGAAAACCGTTCTCGGTCTACGGCCCGCTGTTTCTGTGGCAGACGTGGCTGGTGGAAGCCGTCACCGGGCGATCGTTGTGGGCGGTGGTTTGGCTGCACAAGGCGCTGGCGACGGCGCTGCTGCTGATGAGTCTGTGGATCGCGCGCACGCTCCTGGAGCGCAGCTCCGGCGACCGCGCTTCGTGGCTCTTCCTGTTGCTCGCCTGGAACCCTCTCCTCTTGTTCGAGAGCGCCGGCGAGGCGCACAACGACATCGCCATGGTGCTCCTGCTGCTCGGGGCGTTGTGGTGCTGGCAGGGGCGTCGCTTCACCGCGGCCTTCGCCTTTCTGGCGCTCTCCGTCTGGTACAAGTGGTACAGTATCGTGTTCGTTCCCGCCTTTCTCATCGACACCCTGAGGCTCTCCGGGCTGCGGACCGCAGTTCGCCAGGCGCTAGGATGCGCCGCCTTGCTGATCGTGAGCGGCGTCGTCCTGCTCAGCCCGTTGTCGGGATCCCTACCAGCGATCCTCGGCGAGTGGTTGCACCCACAGAAGATGCGCGGCATCTATCCGAACGAGCTGTCGCCGGTGTTGGCGGCGCTCTTCTGGAGCTTCCGCGCCATCGGGCTCTTCCCGAGCGATCTTGGAGGTCCTCTCTTCGACCTCAGCCGGCTTGCGCTCTTCGCCGCCGCCGCGGTGCTGATCTTGACCCGGCAGTGGCGCAGCGCCCCGTTGTTTCCAGCCTTGCTCGAAGGCTCCTTTCTGATCGGGCTCGCCGCCTTCATGCTGCTGATCACGCAGCTGTGGCCGTGGCATTTGCTCACCGTGGTCGTGCTGGGGATCCTCTGCGACCGCGAGCCCTTCGTGCTCACCGCGGTGGTGCTGACAGTGCTGGGGATGCTGAGCTACTTCCTCACCTTCGCGATCGCCGCGGTGGCGCTGCTTCTGGTGGTGGCAGCGCTCGGAGTGCTGCGTTGGTCAACCGGGCGTGAGCTCTACCCGCGCAGCATGTGGGGGAAGAATACGGCGTGAGGGCACGCCGGCTCCAATATGCGTGCGGATGGAGAGGGGCTGCCCTCAGCCCGCTCTTCCGGACGGCATGGGAACAGCGACGGGGCGCGTCAACCGTCTCCGCAAGCTACGGGAAGATTCCCGGCGCCGGCGGCGCGGCCTTCAGGTCCAGGTTCTGCGCCCGGTCGGATCGCACGTACACCTGCGCGACGGCGTCGCCGTAGATGCGTTGCCACCCGGGTTCGTTGACCAGCGGCCACCCCGACCCGGCCGGCAGCAGTGCCGCGTCGGTCGGATACTGATCGAGCAGTCGTTTCCATCCGGCAGCCCCGCTGAAGAAGCTGAAGTTGTCCTCGACGACCTCTTCGGGAAACAGGGTGGCGAAGCGCCCGTCGAGCGAGACCTTGACCTGCGGCGCGAGGAACCAGAGCACGTACTCACCCCACTCCAGGGGGACGGCGAGGTTCGCCTGCATGCCGGCTTCCCGCATCGCCCGCACCGCCGCCGTCGGGTAGTCGGCGGGATCGAAGACGATCTGCACCCCGTCCCCCCGCCAGCGCCAGCCGGTGAGCATGAGCTGCAGCAGCGCGAGCACGACGACGCCCACATCGATGGCGCGCCGCGCCCCACGACCGAGCGCGATGGACGGTCGTCCTTGGAGCCAATTCGCCGCGTGCTGCAGCTGCGTCGCCAGCGGCGCCGCGGCGCACAATGCGAAGACGGGAGTGTGCCGCTGATGCTGCAGCGCCAGCAACCCGGCGCCCAGCGCCAGCACGACCTGCCAACCGTCTTCGCGCCAGCGGTGGAAGAACGGCAAACTGGCCACGAAGAGTCCGAGCATGCCGAAGAAACCCCACTGCGCCACCTCGGCGAGTACCGCAGGCTGCCATTCGGTGATCGGATGCGCGCGGCTCAGCTCGCTGGCAACGTAGAGGAGGAGGCGCGGTCCGTTGGGATTGAACGCCGTCACTGCGAGCGCCGCGGCCAACGCGACCCACGGGCGCACTGCGCCGGGCTGTGTCAGGAGGCTCGCCGCCGCAAACAGTCCGAGAATCGCCAGTCCGAGGATGAAGCCGCCGTGCAGGTTGGCCCAACACAGGAAGACACCGGGCAGCACCCACAGCGCCCGCGGCTTTCCCCGCGCGTAGCGATCGAGCAGTACCAACGTCAGCGCCACACCACAGTAGGTGAAGATCTGCGGGCGGATGGCGAACCCACGCGCCAGCACGGCAATCGTCAGGACGCCGAGCCCACCGCGGATGTACGACGCGTCGGCGCGCTGGCGGATCAGACTGAGCAGCAGCAGAACGGTGGCCGTGCCGACCGCCAGCTTCAGCAGCAGCAGGCCCGGTGAGCCGGCGGAGCGGTAGGCCGCCGCGAGGAGAACCTGTGACAGCCACTCGTGGTTGACCCACGACTGGCCGGCCGTGGTGTAGGCGTAGGGATCGATCTTTGCGATCGTGCCGCCGGCGAGGATGTCGCGGCCGAAGAGCACATGCCCCCACAGGTCGTTGTCGGCTTCGTTGATCGAGAAGAAGTAGAGGAGACTGCTGCCCAGCAGCAGGCCCCAGGCAGCGTTCGAACGCTGCGCGGCGGACGGTGCGGTGCCCACGCGCGGCTCGCCACTAGTGGTTCAGTTTCCGGGCAACCACATGTACAGGAACTGCGGCGACGTATGCGCCAGGCCGCCGAAGTCGAAATTAACGAGGTTCATCTGCGCCGGCGGCAGCGCGGCGCGCGAGTAGATGTTCTCGGCAAACTCCTCAGGGCGGCGGTACATGATGACGCTCGACTGCGTCAGGTTGGCGCGACGCTCCGCGCTGTGCACGGCGTCTTGCAAGTAGCCGATGCGGTCCACCAGCCGTGCTTGCAGCGCCTGATCGGCGGTGAGGATGCGGCCGTCTGAGATCAGTCGCACCGTCTCGGGCGTGAGATCCGGGCGCCGCTGTCGCACCACCGTCATGAACCGGCCCTGCAGCTCGCCTAGCACGGTATGCAGGATGCGTGCTTCGTCCGGAGTCATCTTGCGCAGCGGCGAGCCGATGTCCTTCTTGTCGCCCGACTTCACCGTCTGGTCGCTGATGCCGAGCTTCTCCATGAGCCCGCTCAGGTTGATGCTATACAGCACCACACCAACGCTACCCGTGACCGTAGTTGGGCTGGCGATGATCTCGTCCGCAGCGAGGGCGATGTAGTAGGCTCCCGAAGTGGCCATGTCGAGCATCTGCGCCACCACCGGGACGCCGGTCGCCGCTTTGAAATCCATGATCTGCTGAAAGACGGTGTCACTGGCGGTCACCGTCCCGCCGGGGCTGTTGATGCGCAGCACCACGGCGCGCACCTGGTCATCCTTCGCCGCGCGGCCCAGCTCTTCGCGTACCCGAGCGGTAGTGCTCTCACGGTGCCGGATGCCGAAGGCGCCCTCCTCGTCCTGATCGCCGATGACGCGGGAGATGTCCACGAGCAGGATCTTGTCGCCGCCTTCACCCGAGACGACGTGCTCCTCGAGCGGCTGCGGAACGCTGCTGAACGGATTGAGAGTGCCGGTCACGAAGATGCAGCCCGGAAGCAACAGCGCCAGGACGGCAAGCGGGTAGGAGCGACTCATGCGGAAGATCGACCTCATCGTTGGTCCCCCATCAGCGTGGGCGCAACTATAGTCAGGAAGCAGACCCGCGTCGACCGACCTGGCCTACCCGATGTGCGCAACGGCGATCGCCTTTCCTGAGCGCGCCGCGGCGTAGCACGCCGCGGCGATGGCGGCAGCACGGAGACCCTCTTCGAGCGGAATCGGCATCGGGTCGCCGCGTTGCAGCGCCGTCACGAAATCGCGCAACAGCTCGCGCACCGTCGGGATCGGCGGCGGCACGGCGAGCGGGGTCACGGTGCTGCCCTGGACGAGGTGGGCGGTGTTGAGCACGTGGTCCGCAATCAGCTGGCCGCGCTCGCCCACCAGCTCGATCGCGCCGGAGCGGCTTGCGGTGGCGCGCGACCCGGCCACGCTGGCGATCGCGGCGTCGCCGCCGAGCCGGATCACGGCGCTGAAGTTGTCTTCCGTCCGCCGCGTGCCTACCGAGGTCATCTCGCAGCTGACGCGATCGGCTTCCAGCCCGCTGAGCACGCGGGCCAGGTCGAAGCTGTGCACGCCGGTATGCAGCGTGATGCCGCCTCCGGCGATGGCCGGATCATCGATCCAGCCGGGACGCGACGGCTCGAAGTGCTGGCTGATGCGCAGCGCATGAATGCGTCCGATGCGCGCCCCGGCTTCCAGCAGCGTGCGCACGACGCCGTTGTAGCGCAGCGTCTGCGCCACCATCACCGGAACGCCCGCGTTGCGCACCGCGCGCAGCATCTGCTGGCCGGAGGCAACACTAACGGCGGCCGGCTTTTCCAACAACACCGGCCGGCGCGCCGCTGCCGCGGCCTCGATGATCTCGACGTGCGACGTGGGCGGGACGACGATGATCACCGCTTCGACATCAGGCGCGACGAGCAGCTCGCGATAATCGCCGTAGGCGCGGCAGCCGAGCTCTTCGGCCTGAAGGCGCGCCAGCTCGAGGTTGCGGCGCGCCACGCCGACCAGACGCAGATCGGGAAAGTCCTCGACGATGTGTCGAGCGTAGCGGCTGCCGTGCTTGCCGGTGCCGATGAGGCCGATGCCGAGGCGAGTCATGGAGACACCTCACGTCCGAGGTGAGGTCTCCTCCCCCGAAGAGGTAACCGGGGTTTCGCGAGACAGACCCTTCGACAGGCTCAGGGTGAGCGGAGTGGAGTCTCTATCTTGAATGAGATGAACCGAATACCGCTCGCGCTGAGCTTGTCGAAGCACTGTGCGCCCGTCTATCGAGAATCTCCGAGGCAGAGTGGGCGATCGCCGCTACGCCGTTCCGAAGAACTTCCCCAGCCGGCTGCGAGTCCGTCGCTGCAAGCCAGCCGCTTCAAGCCGCTCGAAGTACCCATCGACCGCGTGCCGCAGGAACTTCTGCACGCGCTGGCTGCCGTCCTTGAGCGCCGCTTTCGACGTTCCCCCACCGGCGAGCACGATCAGCGGTTCCAGCAACTCCGGACTGCCGGCGATACCGAGGAACGTATGCTCGGTGCGGTCGAGGAAGTCATGCAAGTACTCGGCGCGCTGCGGTTGATGCCGCAAGTGGTACCGGACGTGCCCCACGCCGTACGCCAGCTCGCGCGCCGTGTCTTGTGTGCACAAGCGAAAGATCCGGTTGTCGACCGGCGAGACCGATGCGCCTTGCTGAAAGATCCCGACCACGAGGCTGGCCAGCATGACGTTGCATCCCAGCGACGCTTCGGGGTAGGTCTCGGCGAACAGGATCTCCTTGAGTGCTTGCTCCGCCGTCGCGCTGGCGCGCTTGAGGCCGCTGCCGGCGAGGGCGCGCTTGCGGAAGACCTCGACGTGACGCGCCTCGTCGATCATCTGCGCGCACAGGTAGCTCTTGAGCTCGAGAAACTCCTGATTGATGACCGACACCCAGCGCGACGGGAGCTCCATCATCACCAGCGAGATCTCTTCCAGCGCGGTGCACAGCTGGCTCATCGCCGCCTCGATCTCTGCGGGTAGCGGCGCCGCCTTCAATGCGGCCCAGTCGATGTCGACCGCCGGTGCCCAGCGGCGGGCTTTGGACTCTTCGTAGAGCGCCGACACGTTGTCCGACCACACGTCGCTCTTGCGATTGATGGTGTAGCCGAGATCGGGCAACCCCGGCACCATCTCCGAGCCGCGCGCCGCCATCGAGTAGTTCTTGCGGATGAACTCCGGCAGCCCGTCGTAGCCATACGTGCCGACGTTGCAGTCGTCGTAGGTGAAGCCGCGCTCGCGGTTGGCGGGTCTGCACACGACCTTCTCGGTCGGGCTGTGGTACCAGTTGAGCGTCAGCTCACCGGAAAAGACCTTCTGGGTGAGCTCGATCAGCTCGGCGTCTTCGAAGAAGTTCTTCTCTGCGAAGTAGGCCATCGTGGCGGCGCGTCAGAGCTCAGGCCTGGGCGGCGATTGCCGCGCGGGTCATTTCCATCGCCAGCGCCAGCTTGCTGCGCTCGCGCCGCTCCGGCAGGCCGCACTTGTCGAGGCGCTCGAAGTACTCATCGACTTGCTTGAGATTGAACTGCGCGGTGATCTTGAGGCCCTGCTGGATGTTCTCCTTCTTCATGCCTTTGCCGGAGAGGATGATGAAGGGCTCGAGCACCTCGGTCGCGTAGCCGCCGCCGAAGACGAAGTTTTCGGCCTCATCGAGGTGGCGGTGGATGATCTCGCGCTTCTCCGGGAAGTGGTCGAGCACCCACTTGAGGTGCTGCATGCCGTAGCCGACGTGGCGCGCCTCGTCCTGCATCACCAGGCGGAACATCTTCTTGTCGACCTCGGTCGGGC
>CAZCGA010000002.1:0-41385 GCA_964498075.1 uncultured Binatia bacterium (SeqCode)
GTGCGCTGGCGATCGGTGATCGTACCGGTCTGCTCGAGCAGGCGGTCGGCGAGCGTCGACTTGCCGTGGTCGATGTGCGCGATGATCGAAAAGTTACGGATGTGGGAGGGGGTCATGCACGGCGCGATTCGGCTACGCGTGAGCGAGACGGGCGCGGAAGAAGGCGACCGTTTCCCGCAGCCCGTCTTCGAGCGCCACCTGTGGCCGCCAGCCGAAGACGCGTTGCGCCAGGGCGTTGTCGATCACGCTGCGCCGCTGCTCGCCGGGCTTGGCCGGCCCGTGCTGCTCAGTCGCAGCGAAGCCACACAGCTTGCAGAGGTGGTGGAAGAGCGTGTTGACGTCGGTCTCGATGCCGGTGCCGAAGTTGACGGCGCCGGTGAAGGCCGATTGCAGCGCCGCCAGGTTGGCGCGCACCAGGTCGCCGACGTACATGTAGTCGCGCGTCTGCGTGCCGTCGCCGTTGATGATCGGCGGCTCGCCGCGCAGCAGCTTCTCGGCGAAGATGGCGATGACGCCGGCTTCGCCGTGCGGGTTCTGCCGCGGGCCGTAGACGTTGGCGTAGCGCAGCGCCGCGTAGGAGATGCCATAGGTCGCGGAGTAGAAGAACAGGTAGCGCTCGCTTGCCAGCTTGGCGACGCCGTACGGGCTGAGCGGCTCCAGCTTGTGCGTCTCGGGCGCAGGAAATGCGTCCTGCTCGCCATAGATGGCGCCGCCGGTGGAGGCGAACAGCACACGCTTGAGGCCGTGCCGGCGGCCGTGCTCCATCAAGTTGAGGAGACCGAGCAGGTTCACACGGGCGTCGAAGACCGGATCGGCGACCGACCGGCGCACGTCCATTTGCGCCGCGTGGTGGCACAGCACCTCGGGCGGCTCGCGGCGGAACACCTCCGCAACCGCGGGGTCCTGCACGTCGATCTGGTGGAAGCGTGCACGCGGGTTGAGGTTCTCGCGGCGACCCGACGAGAGATCGTCGATCACCGACACCTGATGACCCGCCGCGACGAACCCGTCGACGACATGCGAGCCGATGAATCCGGCACCGCCGGTGACCAGGATCCTCATGTCCCCTCCGTGCTGAACAGTTGGCGGAAGTACTCGATGGTACGCCGCAGCCCGTCGTCCAAGCTCACCTGCGGCTCCCACTTGAGCAGCTGCCGCGCCCGCGCGATGTCCGGCTGGCGGATGTGCGGATCGTCCTTGGTGCGCTCGTCCTTCGGCGACACGAACTCGATGCGCGACGTGCCGCCGGTGAGGCGCTGCACGGTCTTGGCGAACTCCAAGACGGTCATCTCGCGGGGGTTGCCCAGGTTGACCGGCCCGATCTCCGATGCGGTCAACAAGCGGACCATACCGTCGACCAAATCGCTAACGTAGCAGAAGCTGCGCGTGCGCGCGCCGTCGTCGTACACCGTGAGCGGCTGGCCGCGCAGACCTTGTGCGATGAAGTTGGTGACCACACGGCCGTCGTCCGGACGCATGCGTGGCCCGTAGGTATTGAAGATGCGGCAGATACGCGTATCGATGCCGTGGTAGCGGTGGTACGCCATCGTCATCGCTTCGGCGAAGCGCTTCGACTCGTCGTACACGCCGCGCGGGCCGATGGGGTTGACGTTGCCCCAGTACGATTCCGGCTGCGGGTGCACCAGCGGATCGCCGTAGACCTCCGAGGTCGAGGCCAGCAAGAACTTCGCGCCGTGTGCGCGCGCCAGACCCAAGGCCTTGTGCGTGCCGAGCGCGCCGACCTTCAGCGTCTTGATGGGTTCGCGCAGGTAGTCGACGGGGCTGGGCAGCGAGGCGAGGTGCAGAATGGCGTCGACCGTGCCGTCGACGTACATGTACTCGGTGACGTCGTGCTTGATGAACCGGAAACGGTCGTGGCCGGCGAGGTGACTCACGTTGCGCATGTGGCCGGTGAACAGGTTGTCGAGGGCCACAACGGTGTGGCCGTCGGACAACAAGCGGTCGGCGAGATGCGAGCCGATGAATCCGGCGCCGCCGGTGATGAGGATGCGCGACATGCTTTCGCTCTCAGCAGTCAGCATTCAGCCGTCAGCTTCAGAAGCCAGCCCCACGACGGATCGACATCGAATTGTTCCCTCCCAGCTGAGAGCTGATCGCTGACAGCTGACGGCTATCCCTTCACCGGCCGCCGGCCGACGGAGTAGTACGTAAAGCCCAGCTGGCGCATCTCGTTCGGGTCGTAGATGTTGCGGCCGTCGAAGACCACCGGGCGCTTCATCAGTTGCCGCATCCGCTGGAAGTCGGGGCGGCGGAACTCGTTCCACTCGGTGACGACCAGCAGCGCATCGGCGCCTTCCACGGCGTCGTAGTTGACGCGATGGTAGTGGATACGATCGCCGAAGATGCGCCGCGCCTCGTTGAGCGCTTCCGGGTCGTGGGCGTGCACCTCAGCCCCGGCTTTGAGCAGCGCCTCGATGATGGTGATCGCCGGCGCTTCGCGCATGTCGTCGGTGCGTGGCTTGAACGCCAGGCCCCAGACCGCGAAGCGCATATTGCGCAAGTACTCGCCGAAGTGGGCCATGACCTTGTCGACCAACGTACGCTTCTGGCGTTCGTTGACCTCCTCGGCGGCGCTCAGCATGCGAAAGTCGAGGTCGTATTCCTCGGCGCTGCGGATGACGGCCTTGACGTCCTTTGGAAAGCAGGAGCCGCCATAGCCAACGCCAGGGAAAAGGAAGTGGTGGCCGATGCGGCGATCCGAGCCGATGCCGCGGCGCACGTCGTCGACGTCGGCGCCGACGCGCTCACACAAGTTGGCAAACTCGTTCATCAGCGAGATGCGCGCAGCCAGCATCGCATTGGCGGCGTACTTGGTCATCTCCGCGCTCGCCGGGCTCATCACGATGATCGGCTGCTCCGTGCGTACGAACGGGCCGTACAGGTCCTTCATCAGGTCGATCGCCCGTTGGCTGTCGCAGCCGATGACGACGCGGTCGGGCTTCATGAAGTCTTCAACCGCCGCCCCTTCCTTCAAGAACTCCGGGTTCGACACCACGTCGAACGGATGATTGGTACGCGACGCGACGACCTGACGGACGCGCTCCGCCGTGCCCACCGGTACCGTGCTCTTGTCGACGATCACGCGGTAGCCGTCCATCGCCGCGGCGATCTCGGCGGCGACGTGAATCACGGCGCCCAGATCGGCGCCGCCGTCTTCGCCCGGGGGGGTGCCGACGGCGATGAAGCAGACCAGCGCTTGCCGCACGGCGCTGGGCAAGTCGGTGCTGAACGTGAGCCGTCCTTCGGCCACGTTGCGCTTGATGAGCTCCTCGAGACCCGGCTCGTAGATCGGCACCATGCCTTGGCGCAGGCAACCGATCTTGTCAGCGTCGATATCGACGCAGCCGACGTCATTCCCGCCTTCGGCGAAACACGTGCCGGCCACGAGGCCGACGTAGCCTGTGCCGACGACACACAGCTTCACGATTCCTCCTTACGCCGGTACAAAAAAGGGCCTGGCGGCAACAGAGCCAACCCAGACCCTCTTATCACACATCCCCGGTCGAATCAGGGCTCAAGCTATAGCGACGCCCCCGGATGAAGTCAACGCGCTCCGCGTCGGCGCCCGGCGGACCTCGGCGATGCGGTACACCGGCTTGTTCTGCGACTCGTGATAGGTGCGCACGAGCAGCTCGCCGAGCAGGCCCATGGTGATGAACTGCAGGCCCATCAAGGTGAGCAAGATGCCCAGCCACAGCAACGGCCGGTTTCCCAGAAGCACGCCGAAGAACAAGCGCTCGACGCCGAGCCAGAGGGTGATGACCAACCCGATGGCGCTCGACAGCAACCCGATGATGCCGAAGACCTGGATCGGTCGCGTCGAGTAACTCGACAGGAACTTCACGGTCAGCAGATCGAGCAGCACGCGCACGGTGCGCGACAGGCCGTATTTCGACCGGCCGGCGCGCCGCGGCCGATGGTGCACTTGCACCTCGGTGATGCGCGCCCCGATATCGCTGGCTAGCGCCGGAATGAAGCGGTGCATCTCGCCGTAGAGCCGCAACCCCTTGACCACGTCGTGCCGCAGCACCTTGAGCGTGCAGCCATAGTCGTGCAGCCGTACGCCGGTCATCCACCCGATCATGGCGTTGGCGACCATCGAGGGGACGCGGCGGGACCAGAACGGGTCCTGCCGCGGTACGCGCCAGCCGCTGACCAGGTCGTACCCTTGATCGAGGGTCTGCAGCATGGCGGCGATGTCAGCCGGGTCGTTCTGACAATCACCATCGAGCGTGACGATGACGTCGCCGGTCGCGTGGTCGAAGCCCGCAGCCAGCGCCGCGGTCTGCCCGTAGTTGCGTGCGAAGCGCACGACGCTGACGTGCGGATCGCCCGACTGCACGTCGGCCAGCAATGCGAAGCTACCGTCGGTGCTGCCGTCGTCGATGTAGATGATCTCGTAGGCGCAGCCGAGCCGGTTCAGCGCCGCGCTCAGCTCACCGTGCAGCGCCGCGATGTTCTCCGCTTCGTTGTAGATCGGCACGACGGCGGACAGCTTGGTGCTCATGAGCCTCGGCTCAGGCGCCGTCGATGTCGGTCAGGCTTACGAACTGCCGGTAGCGATACTCGATGGCGTCCGCGGTGAGCCCGCGCAGCCGATTCATGCCGAAGTCTTCGACGACGAACGACGCCATCACGCTGCCGTAGACGATGGCGCGGCGCAGCCCGCGCTCCGAGGCATCACCGGAACGCGCCAGCTCGCCCATGAGGCCGCCGGCAAACGTGTCGCCCGCGCCGGTCGGGTCGAAGACTTCCTCCAGCGGGAACGCCGGCACCGCGAAGACGGAGTTCGCCGAGAACTGGATGACCCCGTACTCGCCGCGCTTGATGAGCACGCGCTCCGGCCCCATCGCGAGCAGGCGGCGCGCCGCGCGCACCACGTTGCGTTCGCCGCTCAGCAAGCGCGCTTCCTCGTCGTTGATGACCAGAATGCCGACGCGGCCGAGCAGCGGCTCGAGGTCGCCGCGCGACCCGGTGATCCAGTGGTTCATGGTGTCGCAGCCGATCAGCCCCGGCGCGGCGAGCTGATCCAACACCATGGCCTGCAGCTTCGGATCGATGTTGGCCAGGAACACGTACTGCGCGTCCCGGTGGCTCGCCGGCAGCTGCGGCTGGAAGTCGGCAAACACGTTGAGCTGCAGGTCCAGCGTGTCGCGCTGGTTCATGTCCTCGTGGTAGCGCCCGGACCAGTAGCCGGTGCGGCCGGCGCGCACCTGCAGCCCGCTCAGATCGATGCCGCGCTGCTTCAGGAAGTCCATCTCCTCACGTGGGAAGTCCTCGCCGACGGCCGCCACCATCTGCACCGGCGCGAAGAAGCTCGCGGCAACCGAGAAGTACGTCGCCGCACCACCGAGGGCGCGGTCGACCTTGCCATGCGGCGTTTCGATGGAATCGAAGAAGACGGAGCCGACGACCAGAATGCTCACTTCATTTGCTCCTCAACCCGCGTCCACCACGGTCCGCGCGGAGCGTGCTTCGAGAGCCTCAGCACGAGCGGTTGCGGATCCATTTCCAAAATGAGGACTCTTCCGCTCACCCTGAGGCTCTCGAAGGGTGCTCTTCGAACAAACGGACCGTCTCGTGAGAAACCGGAAATCCATCGTCACACGTACTTGCCGATGATGATGTCGAGATCGCGCTTGACCGCGTCCGGGATGCGGGCGCGATCCGTGATGATGGCGTGTTCCAGGGCCGTGGCGCACGGGCAGGTGCGCGGGCCGCGTAGCTGGGGCACAGCATCGGCGATCACCCGTTGCGCGGTGGTGACGTTCTCGTTCAGGATGCGCAGGATATCGCCGATCACCACATCGGCCTCGCTCTCGTGCCAGCAGTCGTAGTCGGTGGCCAGCGCCAGCGTCGCGAAACACATCTCCGCCTCGCGCGCCAGCTTGGCCTCCTGCAGATTGGTCATGCCGATGACGTCGGCACCCCACTGCCGGTACAAGAACGACTCGGCGCGCGTCGAGAATTGCGGACCTTCCATACACACGTAGATGCCGCGCGGATGCACCGTCGCCCCGAGCCGCCGCGCAGCTTCGATCAATGCCACGCTCAACACCGGGCAGAACGGATCTGCGAAGGCCACGTGGGCCACGATGCCGTTGCCGAAGAACGTGCTCGGCCGGCGGTAGGTGCGGTCGATGAGCTGATCGGGAATCACGAGATGTCCGGGCGCGATCTCTTCGCGCAAGCTCCCGACGGCGCCGCTCGCAATGATCCACTCTACGCCGAGCTTCTTCATGCCGTAGATGTTGGCGCGGAAGTTGACCTCCGACGGCAACAGGCGGTGCCCGCGTCCGTGGCGCGGCAGGAAGACGAGGCGCGTCGCTCCGAGCGTCCCGCAGACGTACTCGTCCGACGGTTCTCCAAACGGCGTGGACAGGCGCACCCGTTCGAGGTTTCCAAGCCCGGCCATGTCGTACAGGCCGCTGCCACCAATCACACCAACCGTGCTCACTGTCTGCTCCTATTTCTGGATGATCGTCAGTCGCGGGCCGGCCACCACATCCAAGCCGGTCACCGCGCCCAAGACGTCACCGTCGATCATGTAATGGGTCGGGCGCGGAAACTCAACTCGCACGTGCTGCGCCAGGTTGTCGTACAGCTCCGGAGCGTCGAGCGGCCAGCCGTGACGCAACCGTCGCAGCCGCACCATGAGCTCGGCGGCGTGCAGGCGCCCGGCCAGGAGATGGAAGAAGCCGCGCTTGCGCGTCGCCAGGTACGTGGCGTGAAAGCCGAGCCCGATGTCCGTGATGGTGCTGGCGTAGATCACGTTGAAGCGGCGGTGCGGAACGCGCTCCGCGTCGCAATCGATGTCCGCCTCGACGTGTTGCAGAAGGCCGCGACCCAGCTCCGTGTGGAAGACGGCCGAGACCGCGGTGCGCGTGAACGATCGGGCCGCCGCCCAAGGACCGCGGCTGGTGCCCCCGTAGTATACACGCAGGAAGCTCACGATGGCTCCCGCACCGACCATGAATCCGAAGTGCTCTCCGTTGACCCGGATCAGCTGGCGCTCCGTGGTCGCGAACGGCCGGCCGGCGCAGTAGTCGGCGACCACGTGCGCGACGACGCGCTCCGGGCTGCCGTGGCGGCAACCCACCGAGTGCGCGATGGTGTTCATCGAGCCGGCGCGCAGCGGCAAGAAGTGCGGCAAGGGCTCTTCATCGTAGACGCGGACCATCGCCGACAAGGTGCGGAAGAAGCTACCGTCGCCGCCGCAGATGGCGAGGATCTCGATGCGCCGATCGAGGAGCTCGCGCGCCACCTCCTCCATTTCCTCCAAGGACCCGGTTTGCCGCACCAGCCCGGCGGTGCCGACCGTCTGCGCGAACTGCGCGGCGCGATCACGCAAGCGCCGGTTCCGGCCGGCGTGCGGGTTGACGACGACGCCGATGCCCGGCATGCGCTAATGCAGAGTCGAGTCTGGCGGATTGGCCAGCGCCAGCTGCCCGCACGCAGCTTGGATGTCGCGTCCGCGACTCTGGCGGACCGTCGCGTGCACGCCCTGCGCCAGCAGCTGTTCCTGAAAGCGCCGGGTCGTCGCGTCGGACGAGCCGGTGAACCCGGCAGCGGGAAACGGGTTGAAGGGGATCAGGTTCACTTTGGAGCGAATGCCACGCAGGAGCCGGACGAGCCGGGCCGCGTCGTCCGATGAATCGTTGACGCCGGCGAGCATCACGTACTCGAAGGTGATGCGACGGCGTTGCGGGATCGGCAACGCACGACACATCGCCATCAACGCTTCCAGCGGATAGCGTCGGTTGATCGGCATGAGCCGCGCGCGTTGCTCGTCGGTGGTGGCGCTGACGGACACGGCGAGATTCACCGCGGTGTCGTGCACCAGCCGTCGCATCGCGGGCACCAGGCCAACGGTCGACACGGTGATGCGCCGCGCCGAGATGCCGATACCCCAGTCGGCGGTGAGCAGCTCGATCGCCTGCACGACGGCGTCGTAGTTCGCGAGCGGCTCGCCCATGCCCATGAACACCACGTTGCTGATGCGCTCTCCGGGCCGCAGCGACGTCTGCGCCGCCAGCACCTGGCCGGCGATCTCTGCCGCTGACAGGTTGCGCAGCAGGCCGAGACGCGCGGTAGCGCAAAAGCCACATCCCATGCCGCAGCCGGCCTGCGATGAGATGCACAGGGTCAATCGTGGTGGATCGGGAATGAGGACGGACTCGATGGCGGCGCGTTCGTCGAGCTGGAAGAGCAGCTTGCGCGTGTCGTCGCGGGCGTGCGTCACCAGGGTGGGAGTCAGCGCAGGGATCAGGAAGTCCGCCGCGAGCTGCTCACGCAGCGCCGGCGGCAAATTGCTCATCGCCGCAAAGCTGGTGGCGCCGCGGCGATAGATCCAGGACAGGATTTGCGCCGCGCGGTACGGCGGAGCGCCGTGCTCCGCGAGCCACGCGCGCAGCGCGGTAGGGGTCAGCACCCTGCCCCGTTCAGACTTCAGGGATTTCAGATTGGCTGAAGAAGAAGCTGATTTCCCAACTGGCGGTGTCGGGAGCGTCTGACCCATGCACGGCATTCTGCTCGACATTCGTCCCGAAGTCACCTCGGATGGTGCCCTTGGGCGCTTTGGTGGAATCGGTGGGTCCCATGATCTCGCGGTTCTTGGCGATGGCGCTCTCACCCTCGAGTACCGAGACGAAGATGACGCCCGAGGACATGAAGGCCACCAGGCTGCGGTAGAAGGGGCGCTCCTTGTGGACAGCGTAGAAACGCGCCGCGGTCTCCGGGCTGATGTGCAGCATCTTCGCCGCCGCGATGCGCAACCCGGTGGCTTCAAAACGCCGCAAGATGTCACCGATGGCGTGCTTGCGCACGGCATCGGGTTTCACGATCGACAGTGTCCGTTCAGTCATGACTTCCGCTCCGCCAAAACGGCCTGCATGGTGCTGCCGAGCTCCGCCGGGCTCTTGGCCACGCGGATGCCCGCGGCCGTGAAGGCCTTGATCTTGTCCGCCGCCGTACCGCGGCCGCCGGCAATGATGGCGCCCGCATGCCCCATGCGTTTGCCGGGCGGCGCCGTCTGTCCGGCAATGAATCCGACCACCGGCTTGGTCATGTGACGGCGCACGAACTCTGCGGCCTCTTCCTCGGCCGAGCCGCCGATCTCGCCGATCAGAATCACCCCTTCGGTGCCGGGGTCATCCTGGAACAGACGGAGCACGTCGATGAAGCCGGTGCCGATGATGGGATCGCCGCCGATGCCGATGCACGTGGACTGACCGAGCCCGAGTTGGGTCAACTGGTGCACGGCCTCGTAGGTCAACGTCCCGCTGCGCGACACGACGCCGATGGTGCCGGGCTTGTGAATGTAGCCGGGCATGATGCCGATCTTGCATTCGCCCGGCGTGATGGTCCCCGGGCAGTTGGGCCCGATGAGGCGCGTGGGCCGCCCGTCGAGGTAACGCTTGACGCGCACCATGTCGAGCACCGGGATGCCTTCGGTGATGCAGACCACGAGCGCCAGGCCTGCATCGGCGGCTTCCAGGATGGCGTCCGCCGCGAACGGCGGCGGCACGTAGATCACCGACGCGTTGGCGCCGGTGGCCGCGACCGCTTGGCTCACCGTGTCGAAGATCGGAATGCCCTCGAAGTCGGTGCCGCCCTTCCCCGGAGTCACGCCGGCCACCATCTGCGTTCCGTACTCGCGGCAGGTGCGGGTGTGGAACTGCCCGGTGGACCCGGTGATTCCCTGGGTGATGACCTTCGTCGCTTTGTTGACCAGGATGCTCACGGCGTACACCTCGGCGAAGCGGGGAACCTAACCGCTCGCTGCCGTGAAGTCAATTTTTTGCGGTGTCGTTTAGACGGCGGTGCGGGCTGCCTTGGCAGGAGCCTCACTGAGTTGGGCACGCAGGTGCTCGAAGGTGCGGCGCATGCCCTCTTCGAAGCCGATGGTGGGATGGTAGTGCAGCAGGCGCTCGGCCTTGTCGATCGACGCCTGGGTGTGGCGCACGTCGCCGGAGCGCGGTGGGGTGTGTTGAATCTTGGCCTTACGGCCGAGGAGCATTTCGATGGTACGGGCGATCTCCAGCACCGAGTGGCGCGAGTTGCAGGCGATGTTGAACACCTCGCCGCCGACGCCCGGGGTGGTGCACGCCAGCAGGTTCGCCTGCACGACGTTGTCGATGTACGTGAAGTCGCGCGATTGCTCGCCGTCGCCGTGCACGATGATCGGCTCGTCGCACAGCGCCGCGCGCATGAACAACGGCACCACGGCAGCGTACTTCGACTCCGGGCTTTGCTTGGGGCCGAAGACGTTGAAGTAGCGCAGGCTCACGGTCTCCAGGCCGTACAGGTGCGTGAACGTGCGGCAATAGTGCTCGGCAGCCAGCTTGGCCACCGCATAAGGCGAGATCGGGGCGGGCGTTTGGTCCTCGACCTTCGGCAAGAGCGGCGAGTCGCCGTACACCGAGGAGGACGAGGCATACACGACGCGGCGCACCGTCTTCGCCTCGCGCGCCGCCAGCAGCAGCTGCAAGCTCCCATGCGTGTTGACGGCGTCGGTGCTCAGCGGATCGTCGACCGAGCGCGGCACGGAGCGCAGCGCAGCCTGGTGCGAGATGTACGTGATGCCGGCAACGGCGCGGCGGACGGTATCCATGTCGCGCAAATCTCCTTCGATCACCTCGACGCGGCCCGCCAGGCCTTGCAGGTTGTCGAGGCTGCCGGTGGAAAAATCGTCGAGAATGCGGACGCGTTCTCCCTTGCGGACCAGCACTTCCACGATGCTCGAACCGATGAAACCCGCGCCACCAGTTACCAGATACATCCCCACTCCTCTGTCACTCAGCCTACTTGCCGGCGCGCTGTTCGCGCGCCAAGCCGTCGTCCCGATCGATGACCGTCGATTTGAGCCCGGTCATCGGCTTGCGCAGCACGTCGCTCCGGCCGTTGCCGAACATCGCTTCCAAGGCGCTGACGCGTGCCTCCAGGTCTCCGTTGCGGATTCTCCGCTCTCCACCCAGCGCAGTCCGACCGCCTTCGAGGAAGGTGTTGCGGATCTTATAAGCGGTGGTGTGGCTGACCCGGTAGTGCAACCGGATCTCATCCAAGCTGCGCTCACGTTTGATGAGCTCCAGCGCCAAAGAAAACTTCTCTTCGAGCGTGAGCTTCTCTCGTGTTCTCATACGCCCCCTCCCTGAGCCAGCATCGTTCCGGGTAAATTTTCCATGATGTCACTCCGTTCCAGAGACGCGCAGCAACGCGCGCGACGCGACCGGCGCGTCGCGCAGCTGCGGTGGCAGCGGCTCGTCGGCAAGCCAGCGACGCGCGAAGCGCACGCCCCCAAGCAGAAAACCCGTAGCCCAACTGAAGTGGATCGTCGC
The DNA here is from genome assembly GCA_964498075.1 of uncultured Binatia bacterium (SeqCode). Classification (GTDB taxonomy): domain Bacteria; phylum Desulfobacterota; class Binatia; order HRBIN30; family HRBIN30; genus CAZCGA01. The sequence goes on from CAZCGA010000002.1 coordinate 11,358, forward strand.
GAAGATCGGCAGCAGCCGCGGGAAGTGTTGCGCGCCGTGGCGCCCGGCGATGGCCGCCGCCGCGCCGACCAGCGCCACACCGTACGCCCCGATTCCGGCACAGAAGAGCCACACCGCATCCGGCAGCCATACGCTGGCCGCGAGGCTGAGGATCAACGCCAGAATGAACAGCGGCGGCACGAAGTGGCGAACGTTCATCTGCCGCGGGTGCTTCTGCAAGACGCGGATCTTCCACCAACCGTATTGAAAGAACTGGCGGGACAGCGCCGTCAGGCTCTGCCGATTCTGATAGCTCGAGCGCATGCGCGTGGTGAGGAAGATGCGCCCGCCCGACTTGCGCAAGCGATAGTTCAGCTCGTCGTCCTGGTTACGCACCAGCTCTTCGTCGAACAACCCGATGCGCTCGAACACCACGCGCGGGTACATGCCCATGTACACGCTGTCGGCCTCGCGGTCTTCAGTGGCGAAGTGGAAATACGCGCCGATACCGAAGCGCGACGACATGGCCAGCGCGATCGCGTCGCCCAGTCGCCCGCCGCCGACGCTGCGCATCGGCCCGCCGACGTTGTCGGCGCCGGTACGTTGCAGCACCTCCACGCCGATGCGGACGTAGTCCGGCTCCAGCACGGTGTGCGCGTCCAGCCGCGCGACGATATCACCGCGCGCAGCGCGGATGCCGATGTTCATGGCCGTCGGCACGATCCGCGACGGATTGCGCAATACGCGCAGGCGCGACCCGTAGCCGCGCAGCACCTCGCCCGAGTTGTCGTCCGAGTCGCCATCGACGACGACGACCTCGAGCCGCGCAGCGGGATAGTCCTGCGCCAGCACGGAGTCGATGCAGGTGGCGATGTGCGCCGCTTCGTCACGCATCGGAATCACCACGGAGACGAGCGGCAGCGGCGCCATCACTGACCTCGCCCCAGCACGTTGCTATATAGCTCTGCAACCTGACGCACCATGCGTTCGGTGGAAAACTCTTCGGCGCGCTGCCGCGCGGCGGTAGCGAAGCGCCGTCGCGCCGCCGCATCCACCAGCAAGTCGCGCGAATGATGGGCGAAGGCCTCTGGGTCGTCTCCCGCCACGATGAATCCGTCGATGCCGGACCGCACCAGCTCGCGGACGCCACCGACGTCGGTCGCGACGACCGGCGTCCCACTGGCCATGGCTTCGAGCAAGACGTTGGGCATGCCCTCCCAACGCGAGGTCAGCCAGAACAACGAAGCCGCCCGCAGGATCGCGTCGACGTCGCCGCGCTCGCCGACGAACGAGACTCGCTCGTGAATCCCCAGGCTGCGCGCCTGCGCCTCCAACGCTTCCCCGAGCGGGCCGTCCCCCACGATGACGAAGCGTGCGTGCGGCACGTAGCGGGAGAGCTCGACCGCTGCCTGCAAGAAGAGTCTGTGATTCTTCTGTTCCACTAGACGTCCTATAGTCACCACCGGTCCCACATCTTCCCGGCTCAACTCGTCCCTTGGATGAAACCGCTCAACATCAATGCCGTTGTAGACGACGCGTATGCGCTGTCGCGGTGCCCGGTACTGTCGCTCGATAAATGTCGCGACGTCCTGCGAGTTCACGACGATTGCCCGGCTCAGGCGGAACGCCAAGACGTTTCCTGCCCATCCTTGCACCTTGCAGTTGCGCGCCGCGGTGATCAGCGGGCGTGACGGCTGCAACACGTGCGCGGCGCCTGCAAACGCGTTCGCCAAGTAGAGCCACGAGTGCACCAGCTCGACGGCATCGGCAGCAACGCCACTTGCCAGCTGCCGCACCCGGCTGAGCGGGCTACCGGTCAGGACCCGGATCAGGACGCCGCTCGCGGCGATCTCCGTTCCGACGGGCTCGGTCTGCGCCGACAGGCAGTAGACGATCGGATCAAACCGCGCGCGATCCAGGTACCGTACCACCTGCGCGAGTTGTCCCTCCGCACCGCCGCGAGTCAGCTGGCCGATGACCAAGCCGACCCGTTGCGGTCTCCTCCCGCTCACCCGAGCTGCCGCAGACCGGTCGGCGCAACGTCGACTGCGGCCGGGGCCGTGTCATCCGGCCGCATGCCGATCATTCGTGCCGGGATGCCGCCGACGATGCTGTACGCGAGGACGTCCTCGGTGACCACCGCACCGGCAGCCACGATCGCACCGGTGCCGATCGTGACGCCCTTCAAGACGCGCGCGCCGCACCCGACCCACACGTCGTCCCCGATGACGATCGGCCCGATCGTCTTCGGCTGCCGGCGAATCGGAATCCGTCGCGTCGCAAAGCCGTGGTCTTCGGCGACGATCGAGACGTTGTGCGCCACCAGCACGTTACGGCCGATGGTCAACCCGCTGTAGCCGTCCAGAAAGCTGTTCTCGCCGATCATGCTGCCGCTGCCCACGCTCACCCCTTCGGGAAACCAGATCGTCACGTTGTCGCGAAACCAGACCCACCCTTCGATCCGTCGCAGAAAGAGTTTCAGGACCAGATACCGGAAGACGTCGCCGCCCAGCATGGGCAGGTACTTCACCAGCCCGTAGACGGTGTGGAAGGTGAAGTACCGGATGGCTTGCCCGATCCGCACGCTCGCTCCTTGCTGCTGCATCATACCGGCAGCGGCTTGCGCGCCACACACAGCAGCGACACGCCGATCGGCAGCCGCCAATGTTGGATCAATCGCGCTTCGACCCCGAACACTTTGCCCAGCAGCGTGTTCAACGGCCCCGGGTGGGTCATCGAGAAGTCCGATCGCACACGGCCGTTGCGTTCCGGCACCACGCGCCGGAAGAGTCGGATCGCGGCGATGACGGGAAACAAGATCGTATTCAGATGTGTGAAGCGCGTGATCTGCAGGCCTTGACTGGCAAACAGCTGCACCAGCTGATCCGCCCGGTAGCGCCGCTTGTGGTGGTTGATCACGTCCTGGGGCCCCCACATCCACTGAAAGGCGGGAACGGTCACCATGATGTAGCCGCCCGGACGGCACACCCGCGCCAGCTCGCGGACGCACGCCGCGTCGTCGTCGATGTGTTCGATCAAGTCGAAGGCGGTGGTCAGGTCGACCGAGTCGTTCGCAAACGGCAGTGCGGTGACGTCGCCGATGAACACGGGAACGGCCGTCCGCGCCCGGGCGTATCGTGCCGCCGCCTCGCCCCGATCAAGGCCGATGGCGCGTCCATAGGCCGACAAGAAGTTGAGGTTCGCACCCGTGCCGCAACCGAGATCGAGCATGAGCGCTTCCTTGCTCAGCTCGAGAGAGCGGATGACCACGTCGAAGATTGCGCGGCGGCCTTCGAACCACCAGTGCGTCGCCTCGATCTGTGCGTACTCTTCGTAGAAGGCCTGTTCCATACCTACCGCTCGCCGCCTCCGCCCGCGACCGCACGAGTGCGGGCGTCGACTGCGTCCGCGTCGAAGCCATGCGTCTCGCGCACCACGTACAACGGCCGGCGCTTCACCTCGTCGAAGATCCGCCCGACGTACTCACCCAGAATGCCGAGCGACACCAATTGCACGCCGCCGAGGAACAGGATGATCACGATCGTCGACGTCCAACCGACCATCAGCCTCCCGCTGAAGATACGCAACCCGAGGAAGTAGATCATCAAGACGAATGCCACCACGGAGATGACGAAGCCGAGCTGCGTCACCATGCGCAGCGGCACGAAGGAGTACGAAATAACGCCGTCGTAGGCGAGCCGCATCAGCTTGCCCAACGGATATTTCGATTCACCGGCGAAACGCGGGTCGCGATCGTACTCGAGGCCGGTTTGCCGGAACCCGACCCAGGCGCGGATGCCGCGCACGAACCGATTGCGTTCCGGCATCTCGTTCAGCAGGTCGACGACGCAGCGGTCCATGATCGCGAAGTCGCCGGCATCGAGCGGCATGTTGACGTAGGCCAGCGAGCGCAACAGGCGATAGAAGAGCCGGTAGGCGGCGCGCTTCGCCCAGCTCTCCCGCCGCGTGCGGCGGATGGCGTACACCACCTGGTAGCCCTCGCGCCAGCGCGCCAACATCTTCGGAATCAGCTCCGGCGGGTCCTGCAGGTCTCCATCGATCACCACGACCGCCTGGCCGCTGGAGTAGTTCATGCCCGCCGTCACCGCCGTCTGATGGCCGAAGTTGCGGGAGAAGCTCACCACCCTGACGTGCGGGTCGATCGCCGCCAGGCGCCGCAGCTCGTCGGCCGAGCCGTCGCTGCTCCCATCATCGACGAAGATGATCTCATACGCGTCGCCACACCCCTGCAGCGCCGCCGTCGCGCGCTGATAGAATGCCGGCAAGGTTGCCGTCTCATTGAAGATGGGCACCACGACCGACAGGAGCGGGCGCGGGCCCGGCCGCATGACTGCGTGACTCATCCGTTCACCGCATTCGATGGGTGTCGGCGCGCATAAACCGTAATCTCCGGATTCACGCTGTTGATGCGCGGCGTGATCCACCAGGTCGACGTCCGGAATCGCGCCACACGCTGGTAACCCAGCTGCTCCGCACTCAAACGTTCCATCAGTTCCTTGGCCGCATCAACGTCGGAGAAGATGGGTTGGCCCGGCTGCCAATCGCGCACGTAGCGGCCCGTCAATCCCGCCCTCCCGCCGCTGCTGAGCAGCACGAAGTCCGGCTGCCGCTGCTGCAGGAGCGCCACCGTGCGTTCCTCGAGCCGCACCCGCGCAACCTGTATCGCCGGCTCGACACGCGGCAGGTACGTGAGCGGCTGGTAGACCTCGATGCGCGTCGCGGCGGTCGCGTGTTTCTGCAGCCACTGCTCCGCAGCGTAGCGAGGATCTCTCACCAGCAGCCGGTCGACGTCTATGCCGGGCAACAACGCACAAGTGACCACCACGAAGAGCCACGGCGCCGCTGCCAACAGCGGACGAATGCTCGTGCGCGTGGCCACTGCCTCCAGGAGTACTCCCACAGCGGCCCCACCGAGGAGCAACGTGCAGTAGAGCAACGGCATCAGGTAGCGCACCGGGAGCAGTGCCGCCGCGCGCAGGGTGAAGACGTAGTAGCCCACCATGAGCAGCAGCGGAATCGCGGCCCGGCGCGGTCGCCGCCACAACACCCAAGCCAGACCCGCCAGACACAGCAGCACCACCGGCCCGGTCAAAGCGTGCAGCATCGTCGTACCGACCTTGCTGAGGTGTGCCGTCTCGTGCGCCAGGGAGAACTCCTTCGGAACCTGCACCAAGAACTGGTAGGGCGCGTACTTCTCGCGCACCGCCGCGGGGAGCGTGCCCATCAGGAAACGCCACCGGTTGACGAAGCCGGCCGGGTTCCACCAGAGGTTCCCCACCAACACGGTGATACCGATCAGCCCGGCCGCCGCCGCGGCCGCGTGCTGCAGCACGTCCCGCCACTGCCAGGAGCGCGCCGCATCGCGGCGCAGCCACCACACGACCGGCACCATGACCAGGACGCCGACGCTCTGCTCCTTGGTCAGCATAGCCATCGCGGCCGCCATGCCTGCCACCACGGCCGCGCCGACGGATCCACGTTCGGCGCATAGCAGCGCCGCGGCGATCGCCAGCGCGATCCAGAGAAGCAAGGGCACGTCGACGTTCGAGGTGTGCGCGTAGAAGACGATCGGATAGCAGCCGGCAACAAGCAACGCCGCACCCAGGCCTGCCGCCGCGCCGAACAAGCTTGCGGCCGTCACGTACGCGAGCGCGACCACACCCACACCCATCAGCGCACTCACCGTCCGCATCAGCAGCGTCAGCCCCATCAGCGCGCGATCGGGATGTCGAAAGCCGTACGGGTACTCCGCCTTCGGCGACTGGAACTGGCCCGTCACCCGCAGCCAGGCGAGGTACGGCAGCTGTGCAGCCACTAAGACGAGGGGATGGCCGAGTGGATACTTGAAGTAGAACCATCCGGAGTTCCATCGTTCGCCGAAGAACACGTGCTTGGCGATCGCCATCGGCACCGTCGGCTGCAGTGAGTCCGCAGCCCAGGTCCCTTGGCTGTTCGGGAGTCCCCATCCGATTCCCACGCAGTTGATGCATAGACTCACAACGAGCAGGAGAGCCAACCAGCGGCGCGGCGCGGCGGCCTGTCGATCAGCCAACGCCGCTCTCGCCCGCCACCAACCACGTCATCATATGTAGCCGAGGTCTTCGAGGCGCCGGCGCACTTCTTCCTCGTCCTCGGCGCTGTACGTGCGGCTCCCGTCGATGACGGTGCCGAGCATGTCGGAAGGGATCGGCAGGCCGAAGTGCTGGAGAATCGTCGGCGCCACGTCCATCAGTTGCAGCCCTGCGAGCCGCAGGCCGCCGCCGTCGTGCCCACCGTCGCGCATGATGAAGATTCCGTTCCAGTCGTGGTTGGCGCCGTCCGGACCGGTGTCGTTCTCGAACGAGTGAATGCTCTTCAGGCCGACGCTGCCCACGGAGCGCCAGTTGAGGTCTCCGAAGTAGACGATGAGATCCGGCGGCACGCCGTTGGTCTCGCAGTACAGCTCCTCCGGGCGATAGGCACGCGAGCCGATGTTACGCCCCTGCGGGTCGGTGATGGCTTCGATGGCAGCAATCAGCTCGTCGCGCACCCTTTCGTAGTCGTCCGGCTCGATGACGCCCTGCGGCTCGCGCCCCTTCACGTTCAGGAACAACCGGCCGTAGTAGCCGCCGTCGCCCCAGGCACGCGTCGCGCTCCAATCGATCAGCTTGGGACTGATGGCCGTCACGCTGTCCGGGTACGACCGTAGCTTCAGATAGCCTTTCTGGATGAGCCACTCGTTCAAGCAGATGCCGCCGTCCATCTTCTTGGCGCCGTGATCGGAGACCACCATGACCAGCGCGTCGGGATCGATCCGTGCGAGCAGCGCGCCGACCTCCCCGTCGACGTAGCGGTAGTAGTCGCGGATGGCGTTTTCGAACTCGTTGCCCGGCTCGTACTTGGGATGCTCGGGGTCGAAGTGCTGCCAGAAGCCGTGATGGATGCGATCGGTGCCCATCTCGACCATCATGAAGAACTCCCAAGGTTTCGTTTGCAGGAGGTGCCTCGCCACCGTGAAGTGCTTGCGCGTCTTCTCGTAGATCCGCTGCAACAGACCGTGCTTGTCCGGCGTCCGGAAGTTGTCCACGTCGAAGACGTAGCCGTCGGCAACCTGCTCGATCTCGGCTTTCAGGTCCGGCGGATAGGTGTAGGCACTGTCGCGTGACGGCGTCAGGAAGCAGGTGACCACGTGACCGTTGACCGGGCGCGGCGGATAGGTCTGCGGTACTCCGAGCAGCACGATCTGCTTGCCGGCGCGCGACAGAATGTCCCACACGAGATCGTGCTTGATGAAGGTCGAGTTGGCAAAGGCGTAGTCGTCGTAGGTATGGGCGCGGCGGTTGCGGAAGCCGTACAGGCCGAGTTGCCCCGGATCCTTGCTCGACATCATCGATGACCAGGCCGGCACGGTGATGGGCGGATGACAGCTGCGCAGCTCGCCCCACAGGCCGCGTTGCATCAGGCTATCGAGATGCGGCAGCTCGGTGCGCCACAGATCGAACACCAAACGCGGCGGGGCACAGTCGAGTCCGATGACAGCAACTTTCTGCATGCGGGCGTGCACCGATACCGTCTCAATCAATGTTGCCGAGTCCTTGCAGTTGCCGCTGCAGGCGATCGTCAAGCGCGGGTCCGTCTTCTTCCAACTCGAACTTCTCCACCGCCGCCAACCAGTCGAACAGCTGGTGGCGCATGGTGTCGGCACGCGTGGCGTCGCGTTCGATCAGATTGTGCTCCTCCGCGGGATCCGCCACGAGATCGTACAGCTCGTTCGCCTCGTCTGAGTGCCAGATGAACTTCTCCCGCTTGGTGCGGACCACCTTCTGGCGCACATCGAAGGGGCGCGTATCGAAGTTCGGGAACCGTTGCTCCAGCGCGCTCAGGTTCGGGCGGAAACGTTCGGCAATGGCGAATGCGGGACCGGCAGTGGCACGCCCGTCTTCCAGCAGCGCGCGACCCTGCACGCGTCCGGTGTCTTCCGGCACGCCTACGATGCTCAGGACCGTCGGCACGATGTCGGTAGTCTGCGCCAGCTCGTCGACGACGAAGCCCTGCGGCACGCACGGCGGGCAGCGCAGCAGGAGGGGCACGCGCAACACGGTATCCGACAGGCCGAGCCGGTGCCCCAGCAAGCCGCCTTCGCCCAGACTCCGTCCGTGATCCGCGGTGACGATGAGCACAGTCCGGTCCCAGACACCACGCGCGCGCAGGGTCTCCGCGATCTCGCGGAGGCGATGATCCAGGTAACGCAGCTCGCCATCGTACAGCGCCGAGAGAATCGGGAAATCTTCTGCGTCCATTTCAGGCTGGCCGGCGACATACTGGTTGCTGTCCTGGTTTACGGCGCGGACGCGCGCCGCGGTCACGCCGCGTGGTAAGAACATGCGATCGTATGGCGGCGGCGGCTCGAAGCGCGGATGCACCTCGTTGTAGTGCACGAAGGCGAAGAATGGCTGCTCACCGACCGCCAGCCACTTGCCCAACGCATGGTTCGTACGCCGCGCGCCAGCATCCTTGCGCCGCAGCAGCGTGTCGCTGGCCTTGCGACTGTAGAACACGGCACGGGCGGCAACCCGATTGTGGTAGCGCTGGGTGAAGAAGGTGTCGAAACCGCGACCGAAGCCGGTTTCCGGGCTGACCCACGGGTTGGTGCAAAACGCGGCGGTGCGATACCCCGCCGCCTTCAAGTACTCGGGCAGCAGCTTGTGCCGCGCGGAGAGGAAGCGGTTCTCGTCGGTGGCGCCGTGGGTGACGGAGTGCACCCCGGTGAACAACGCCGCATGCGACGGCAGTGTCCACGGCGCGGTCGCGATCATATGCGGGAAGCGGACCCCGTCACGTGCCACCTGGTCGAGGAACGGCGTCGTCTCGCGGTCGTAGCCGTAGCAGGACAGATGGTCCGCACGGACACCGTCGAGCACGACGACGAGAACGTTCAGTGGCTCGGGCATCGTCTCCAACACCTCATGGCTCGACGCCCTACAGCTTGCTGAGCCACGTCCAGAACTCCTTCATATAGCGATCGGGATTGCGCGCCAGGCGTACGCGGAACGACAGCACCAGGTTGTCCCAGATCGCCGCGCCGCTCACTCCCTGATGCACCAGCCGCCGGGGAAACTTGAGGCGCAGGTTCCAGGCCGCCGGCGCGCCGCGGTACACCCAGTCGCGTTCGCGGGTGAAGTCGATGACCCAGTCGCCGCCGTGCGGGCCGTCGACCACCCACCAGGTGACGATGTTGATGCGCTTGGCGATGGACGGATCGGCGGCGAGCAGGCCGGTGAAGAAGTCGCGGAAGCGGTCGTACAAGTCCGGTCCCGGTTCGCCCTCGCTGGCGAAGCCCTCGGCGATCTGCCCGCGATGCTGGCGACTCAGCTCTTCGATGTGCTCGAGGCGGCGGCTCCAATCGGGTGCGGGCCGCAAGCGCTCGTGCCCGCCATCGGCGGTCCACACGTCGCCCGGGTTCATTTGCAGGCCTTCGATCTCCGGTGCCTTCACGTGCAACAAATCGACGGCGTCCTGCGGCGTGTTCACGTAGTGGGCCGTGTTCATGAAGAGCTGGTCGGGTGCGAGCAGCGCGAAGTTTCCGGCGGCCGGGACGGCGCGCTTGGTGCGCAGCAGCTTCGCCCAACTGACGAACTCTTCGAGGTGGGAGGCCTTCGATGCTTCCCAGCGCTCGATCTTCGACGCCAGTGGGAACTCGAAGCAGCCCGGATACTGACTGGCGCCGGTAAACGTCAGGAACGCCAGGTCGATCTGTTCCTCGTGTCCCAGACGGTCCAGCGTCGCATCGTCGAGATGGCAGTCGTTGACATTGAGCACGGTCGTGTGTCCGTCCTTGACCACGATGGCGCTGTCGTCCCACGGCCGATCCGGGGCAATCAGTTTCAGGCGCAGGCCGTTGCCGTTGCAGCGGAACTCTTCGCCGAAGTTGATCTCGGTGATCTGGCGGAAGCCGATGGCGGCGAGGCGGTCACGGAAGCGCTTGCGCTTGAAGTTGGCGATGATGACGTGCACGTCCTTGTCGAGCTGGCGCAGCGTCGGCGGGTCGAAGTGATCCGGGTGCTCGTGCGAGATGTACAGGTAGTCGAGCTTGGGGATGTCGCGGATCCCGAGCTGCAGCGGCGGGTAGTGCCACCACGTGCCGTGGTACGTGGGATCCGTCAGCCACGGATCCATCAAGATGCGCGTCGCGTCCGACTCCATCATCATGCAAGCGTGCCCGATGTACGTAACTTTCATGTGCCCCTCACTCAAACTGCGCTCGCTGCGGCCTTCGCCCAGGCGAGCCCGTGCTGCGCGGCAAGGTCGAAATAGAGCTGCTCGATCTGTCGCACCATGGCATGCGCGGAGAAGCCATCCTCGACGATGCGCCGACCCAGGCGACCCATCTCCGCGGCACGGACCGGCTGCGCAAGCACTTCGGAAATCGCGCTGGCCAGCGCCTCCGGATCCTTCGGCGGCACGAGCAGCCCGCTGTGGCCGTGCCGGACGACCTCGCCGGTACCGCCGACACCGGTCGCCACCACCGGCTTCTGCATCGCCATGGCCTCGAGGATTGCGTTCGACATTCCTTCATCGTGCGACGACAGGACGAAGACGTCGAACGCGGAGAGAACCTCCGGCATGTCGCTGCGCCGGCCGAGCAAGCTGAGATGGTCCTGCAACTTCAACGTGGCCACCAGCTCCTGGAGCGTCTCGTCGAGGCTCACCTCGCCGACGATCACCCCGTGCACGGCGGGGCGCGTCTCGCGTACGCGGCCGATGGCACGGATGAACTCCTCGACACCTTTGCGCACGCGCATCCGGGTCACCACGCCGACGACGATCCGGTCTTCCGGCAGTCCCAAGCGCCCCTTGAAATGGTCCTGCGGGAACGGACGAAAAAGATCGGTGTCGACGCCGCTGGGAATCACCGCCATCTTGTCACGCGGACAGCCTTCATTCTGGTGGACGAAGTCGCGCACGGCCTCCGCATTCACCATGACGCGATCCGCCAGCGCGTTGCCGATCTTGGCGCTGATCAGCTCGAAGCCGCGCCGCTCATGGCAGCCGCGCTTGCTGCCCAGGACCACCGGGACCCTGGCGATGCGGGCGCTCGCCGCCCCGACCAGATTGGCACGCAGCAGATAGTTGTGTACGATCTCGGCGCCCTGCCCGCGCAGGGCACGGCTCAACGCGGTGATTCTCCGAATCAGTGCGGCGCCTCTGAAGCCCGCGCGCGCCGCCGGCGCCTCGACGGGAACGTCGAGCGCACGGACGGCATCGAGCAGGACCCCTTCCCCCGTCAGGCAATACAGCACCGGATCGAAGCGCTCGCGATCGAGGAGCCGCAGCACTTGCACCAGATGAGTTTGGCTGCCGCCGACGGCCATCGACTTGATGACGTAGGCGATGCGCAGCCGCGGTGTGGTCGGGTTCGTCATTGCCGGTAGTGATAGCCCAAGTCGACGGCGCCGGTGTCGGCGACGCCGTCCGTGCGGGTGGTTGTTTCCTGCAGGCCGGCGGCGGCGACATCGATGCCGCCAGCATCGACGGCGGGGCTGGACACACCCTGCCCCGCCGGCCGCTGACTCAGATGGAAATCGCCGTTCTCTGGGCGGACCAGGGCGGGATCGGTCAGAAGATCGTGCGCTCCCGGCACCAGCCCGCCGTAGGGATCGACGTTCAGGTTGTAGTCACCGACATACCCCGGCAGCGACAGCTGATTCACCTGCAGGCCCGCGAAACTGTTTCCCTGAAAGACGTTGCGCAGCACCATTGCACCCGATGACTGCGGCTTGTCATCGCTGCCGCCGATCACGAGTCCGCGATTGCGGTTCCCGAAGATCGTGTTGTTGAGCACCTGGGCACTCGGAGAGCCCACCGTGTCGCCGGCGATCATGATGCCGGTGGAGGTGTTGGCGTAGATCAAGTTGTTCACGATCGTAGCCGAGGAAGAATCCAGAATCGTCAGCCCGTCGCCGGAGTTCGAGTCCACCACCGAGCCGGTGATTCTGGCACCCGCAGTCGCGGCAACCTGCACACCATTGTCCCGGTTGTTCGCGACCGCGGCGTCCTGCAACAGCAACTGGCTCGCACCAGAAACCGCAAGGCCCTTGCTGCCATTCTCGCTGACCACGGCGCGTACGATCTGCACGGTCCCGCCGCTCTGCCGCAATCCTTCCTGCGCGTTGCGGCACAGCGTCACATCGGTCAGCGACACCGCGGTGTCCTGGGGGCGCACGCCGGGGCCCTGGTTGTTACAGACGCGCGTCCCGCTCAGCCCCAGCTGACTGGTGCCTCCGTAGGTCGAGTCCACAAAAGTCTCGATCCCGAGCCGCGTGTTTCCCTCGATGGCGCCGCCGGACATGCTCATGGAGCTGGAAATCCCCTGTAGTCCGGCGTCGGTGTTGTTCGACAGAACGACATTGGCGAACGTGGCGCTCGATCCGTTCAACACGCGCGCCCCACCGTCCTGGTTCCCGCTGATCGTCGTGTCACCCACCATCAGGATGCTTTGATCGACGAGCGCTCCGCTCTTCGTATTGCCGGTGAGCTGGCCGTTCGAAGCCGCGACGACGGAACCATTGGTCACCCAGAGGCCATTCCCCTGGTTCGCGGACAGCGTAACCCTGTCGAGGGCCGCGGTCTTGACCGTTACGAGCTGGACGCCGCTATCGCCGTTGTCGCTCACGGTACTGTCCTGGAGGGCAAACTGATTTGCGTCGCTGACCGACAGTCCCCGTCCCTGGTTCTGTGTCACTAGCGCCCGCAGGATCTGCGTCGAGCCGCCGGTCTGCCGCAGGCCTTCCTGGGAGTTGCCGCACAGCGTCGCGTCCGTCAACGTCACGGCGGTGTCTTGCGCCCGGAGGCCCGGCCCTTGGTTGTCGCAGACGCGGGCGGCGCTCACCGTCAGCTGACTCGGGCCACTGCGCAGGGCATCGACGAACGCCTCGATTCCCAGGCGCGCATTTCCCTCGACTCGTCCGCCGGCGATGCTGACCGTGCTGGAGATCGATTGCACCCCAACGTCAGTGTTGTTCGAGACGACGATACGCGTGAGCGCACCGTTGGACCCGTTCGTCAGGCGTACACCGCCATCGGGGTTGCCGCTGATCGTGCTGTCGGTGATCGTCATGCCGCTTTGGTCGACGAGGATCCCACTCTTTGCATTGTCCGCGAATTGACTGTCGGAGACCGCAACGCTCGCATGTGCGAGCGCCCACAGACCATTGCCGGCGTTCCTGGAGACAACGGCGTGACTGATGATCGGGGCCGCGGTCGTGGCAATGTGCAGCCCGTGGTCGCCGTTGTCGGTGATCGTGCTATCGCGCAGCACAAACTGCGCGCCGCCGGTGATCGAGATGCCCTTCCCCTGATTCCCCGTCACCGTCGCCCGCAGGATCTGGGCGACACCGTTGCTCTGTCGCAGCCCGTCGTCGGCGTTGGCGCACAGCGTCACGTCGGTGAGCGCGACTGCAGTGCTCTGGGCGCGCACACCCAGCCCCTGGTTGCCGCAGACGCGTGTGCCCGTGAGCGTCAGCTGGTTGATGCCTTGGCTTACCGCGTCAACGACGCCTTCGACCCCGACCCTCGTGCTACCTTCGACGCGGCCACCGGCGAGGTTGACGACACTCGAGATGCCTTGGACGCCGAAGTCGCGGTTGTTGAGGAGGACGACTCGCGTCAGCAGGCCGGTCGATTTCGGATTGAATCGGACGCCGCCGTCCTTGTTGCCGCTCACTACACTGTCGGTCATCGTCACCGAGCTTTGGTCGGCCAGTACCCCGCTCTTCATGTTATCGAGGAACTGACTGCCATCCAGCGCAACGGTCGAGCCGCTCAACGCCGACAGACCTTCTTCCCCATTGGCCATGATCGTGCTGCGCACGACGTCCAATTGCCCGGCGGTGACCTGCACACCTTTGGTTCCGTTGCTCTCAATGGTACCCGCTTGTACCGTGATTTCGGCGGTGCCGTTCACGTACACGCCGCGCCGGCCGTTCTGATGGAGATGGCAGCGGAGTACGGTGACGTCGCTGGATCCGTTGCGGATCTCGATCCCGGAGTCCGCAGCCCCGGAGACATCCAGTCCGACGAGCGTGATGTGGCTGCGGTTGGAGATGAGGAAGCCGCGGTCAAATCCCGTCGCGTCGATTTGGGTGCCCGGTCTCCCTTGGATAATGATGCGGCGTCCGGGCTTGCCCGATCTCGCGAAGGTAAGTTGTCCCTCGTGATAGGTCGCACCTTCCAGGATGATGCAGTTGCCCGGCTGCGCCAGCTCCAATGCTTGGGCAATGGTCATCAAGGGCGTCGCAGCGGACCCGCCGTCGCGGCGGTCGACCCCGTTCGTTGGGTTGACGTACAGGGGCGCGAAGCGCAGGCGCAGCTGCGGCCGCGGTGGCGGCGCATCGAAGTTACGGTAGTGGTACCCCGCATCCACCCAGCCGCGGTCCGGCCGCCCATCGCTCCGCGTGGTCGACCGCGCCAATTTAAGAAGCCGCGCGAGGTCGGACCCGGTGTCGACTGCGGGACTGGTCATAGACTGGCCGGCGCTCACCTGACTGAGATGGAAATCGTCGTCGGCGTAACCGGCACCGCCCAACATGCCGTCGGGTCCTTCCAAATGGTCGTCGCCGACGAATAACGCCTTGCTAGTACGGATGTCGGTCGGGTCAACGGGCGTGCCGCGCGCAAAGCCAGCCACGTTCCCGGCGCTCACGTAGCCGGCGCGTGATACCACGTTCACTTGGATGCCGGCGACGACATTGCCCTCCACGATGTTGTTCAGCACCAGGCCCTGCTGAGAGCCGATCGTCGACCCTGCGATGAAGATGCCGCGGTTCTTATTGCCGTACACGGTGTTGTTGATCAGCCGCACGCCGAGCGACCCGAGCGAGCCGCTGACGTTGCCGGTCACCAGAATGCCCGATCCGCCGTTGTTGTAGACGAGGTTGTTGAACGCCAGCACGTTCTTGGAATCCTGTATGTAGACGCCGTTGCCGCTGTTGTTCGACACAATGTTGTTGAGAATCACCGCCTGATCCGACTGACTCTTGATGTAGATGCCGGTGGCGGCGCCGTACACCACAAACCCATCGATGGTGACCGCCAGGTTGTGGTTGAGCTCGAAGCCGCTGGCCAATCCGGTGGCGTCGACCACAATGTTTCCGGGAGCCTCGCCGGTCTCGATGCCGCGCCGATCCGCGACGAAGCTGACGCGCGCAAACGGCGCGGGTGCGATGCGCCCCTCACGGTACGTTCCGGGCCCAACGACGACGCGGTCCTCGGCCTTGACCAGAGCCGCACCGCGCGCGATCGTGCGCACGGCCGCAATCGGAGACGAACCGTCATTGAGATCATTGCCGGTAGCGGCCCGCACATACACCGTTGCCGCCTGCAACCCGCGGGCTCCACAGACGATGACGAGCAGCAGCGCCAGCACCATCAGGCGCCGCGCGGCCGTCCCCGCCCCCACAGAGACGCCACATTTGGGGGCACGGTCCACGAAATTCCCTTAGAACAAGGTGTAGATGAACGGCCCCAGCGCTGAGCTCTGTGCGGTAACCATCAGGCCACCAAACACGAGGAGAACGAACACCATGGGAATCAACCACCACAGCTTCCGTTGCCAGAGAAAAGCCATGAGTTCGCCGGCAATCCCAAAACGCTGCTGCAGGCCTTCAGTGAGCTTCATTGCCACTCCTTGTCGTCGAGTCAGCACCCGGTTGGTGCGGCTTCAGAAAATCGGCCAACACAGTGGCCGCCAGGCGATGCCCGCTGGCCGTCCAATGTCCGTCGTGATGATAGTAGAGCGCGTCTTCACCGCGCGCCACCGCGGCCCGAAACGCCGGCGCCAGGCTGACACACGACACGCCGTGTGCCGCACACCACGCCTCGATGCGCCGTTGCGGCACGTCCAGATCCCAGCTCTTCCCTTGCATGCCGGGATGCGCGCGCACGATCTCGTCCCACCACTGCGGATAGACCTGATCACGCCCTGACAGGACGGCGACCACCAAGCGGGCGCCGTTGGCGGTTACCGAGCGGTGCAGCTGCTCGAGTAAGTCCTCGGTGTGCTGCCAGGCGTCTTGCCACTCCGGTTGGACCTCCGGAGCGTACACACCGTACTCGATCGGCACGCCGTTCCGTTCGGTCGCCGTACGCACCGCTTCCGTTCGTAAGAGCCCATGTCGGACGAGGCCCTTTGCCAAGTCTGGGTGCCGGACGAGCAGGACCTGGCGGAAGTAATGGTAGGCTGCCGAATGCGCCAGCAGCCGCCGCCATCCCTTCACGGCCTTGCGCGGTGTTTCTCCGGTGACCCGTTGCAACGTCCCATCGGCCGCGTAGACCGGCTTGAGTTTTTCCTCCAGGGTCGGGCTGCAGTTCTTCACGTCGTTGCCGGGATAAAAGGCCAGCAGCACCACATCGGGCTGGTAGCGCTTCCCCTCCCGCTCGAAGTAGAGCAGCTCGCCCGCGGTGCCGTAGCCACTGACGCCGGCGCTAACGACCTCCACCTGGGGCGACGCGCCGTCGCGATTGAGTTGCTGCTCCAGCAACCGCGTGAACACCGTCTCCAGCGGCACTTGCATCGCCTCTACGAACGAATCGCCGAGCACGAGAATCCGGAAGACGCCAGGAGCTTTCGCGTACGCGTGCTCGACGTCGCGCAAGCCCTGGTGATTGATCTGCACCGGCACGACGAACTCGCGGTCTTCCTGCGTCCACCAGCCGCGATCCCCGGGAATCAATCGCACGCCGAGGATCGGGTCAGGCTCCCAAAAACGGTCGGGCACCAGATGCAGCATCCGAATGCCCAGCTCCAAGACACCGAGGGCGAAAACGATTCCGATGCTGGCGAGGAGCAACCCCGCCAGCAGCTCGCGGCCGCGTCTCACGCCGTTTCAAGCGTCCTTGCGAATCACGCAGTTGCCGAGGACCAGTGCGTCCATGCCGCTGCGCGTGAAGGTGCTGAATGCGTTGGCCGGCGTGGTCACGATCGGCTCGCCCTTCAGATTGAACGAGGTGTTGAGCACGACTGGGACGCCGGTTGCCTGTCCGAAGCGTTCGATCATCCGGTAGTAGAGCGGGCTTTCCGTCTTGTGCACGGTCTGCAGGCGCGCCGTGCCGTCGACGTGGGTGATCGCCGGGAGCACCTCGGCCTGACCTTCTTTCACGTCGACGACGTACAACATGAACCGCGCCGGGTAGTGCCGCGGCGCATCCGGCAGATCGAAGTAGCGCTCCGCGCTTTCCGCCAACACCGACGGTGCGAAGGGGCGGAAGGGTTCGCGGAACTTGATCTTCACGTTGACGATTTCCTTCATATCGTGGCGGCGCGGATCCGCGATGATACTGCGCGAGCCGAGGGCTCGCGGGCCCCATTCAAAGCGACCCTGGAACCAGCCGACAACGTGTCCGGCGCGCAATTCCTCCACCACCGCATCCAGCAGCTCGTCTTCGTGCGGGTACGATTGATACGGCAACCCGCATTGGCGTGCGAAGTCGTTGATCTCGCCCTGGCCGAACTCCTGTCCCCAGTAGGCGTGGCGCATGAGGAACTTGCGGGGCTTGCCCAGCGCACAGTGGTAGGCGTACAGTGCGGCACCCAAGGCGCCACCGCCGTCACCCGCGGCGGGCTGCACGAACACCTCACGGATCGGCGTCTCGCGTATGATGCGGCCGTTCGCCACGCTGTTCAGGGCCACCCCGCCGGCGAGACAGAGGCGATCGAGGCCGGTCTCCCTATGGAGCGTGCGCACCATGTTGAGCACGATCTCTTCGGTGACCCGTTGGATGCTGGCGGCCACGTCGGCGTAATGCTCGTTCTTCGCGGCCAGCTCGCTGTAGTTCGACGGCTTGGGCTCGAAGTACGACGGGTAGCCCGAGCTCTCTGTGAAGAAGTGCCACGAGGGATCGCGGGGCGCGCCGAACAAGTCGGTGAACTTGCGGTTGTACGTCTGCGTCGACGAGTGATGAAAGCAAAAGTAATCCATGTTCAGGGAGAAGCTGCCGTCGGTGTCGAGATGGATGAGCTTGTAGACGTCGTCAACGTAGCGCGGCGTGCCGTACGGCGCCATGCCCATGACCTTGTACTCGCCTTCGTTCACCTCGAAGCCGAGGAAGGCGGTGAAGGCGCTGTACAGCAGTCCGACCGAGTGCGGAAAGCGGATCTCACGCAGCAGCTTGATCTCGGTGCCCTTGCCGCGCCCCATGGTGGCGGTGGCCCACTCGCCGACGCCGTCGATCGTGAGGATGGCCGCCTCGTCGAAGGGCGAGCACAGGAACGTACTGGCGGCGTGCGACAGATGATGCTCGCTGAACAGGATGCGATCGGCGGGGATGCCCAGCTCCTGGCGGATGAGGTTCTTCACCCACAGCTTGTCCAGCAACCAGGTCGTCATGGCGTCGCCGAAGACCTTCCACGACTTCGGCACCACGCTGAGCGCCGTGGTGAGGATGCGCTCGAACTTGATGAACGGCTTTTCGTAGAAGACGACGTAGTCCAGATCGGCCGCCGTGATCCCGGCGGTGTCGAGACAGTATCGAATCGCCAGGCGCGGAAAGTCGGAGTCGTGTTTCTTGCGACTGAAGCGCTCCTCTTCGGCGGCGGCGATCAAGTCTCCGTCGTGCAGCAGCGCGGCGGCCGCATCGTGGTAGAAGCAGGAAATACCCAATATACGCATGCGTTTCAGTGTCCTCGATTGAGAGCTTCGTACACGGCGGACATCGCCTCGACGTGTCGTTGCAAGCCGAACTGCCGCCGCGCCCACGCCTGCGCCCGCTGGCCGATCTGCCGGCGCAGCGCCGCGTCTTGCAGCAGCGGGATGAGGCGCTCCGCCAAGCGGGCCGCGTCACCGGGAGGCGTCAAGAATCCGGTGTCGCCGTCTTGGATCAGCTCGGGCACGCCGCCGGCCGCGCTCGCGACCACCGGCTTGCCGAGCAACATGCCCTCGAGAATCACGCGGCCGAACGGCTCGGCGCGGACAGAGGTATGTACGATGACATCGAGCGCATTCATGACGTCAGCAACGTCCGGGCGAAATCCAGTCACGGAGAGGGTGTATTCCAGATGCAACTCGCGGATACGATCTTGTAGCCTCTCGTTGTACGTCGCGCCAGCGCGATGCACCCCTCCGATGATCAAACCGCGCGCCTTGGGTACGGCAGTCACAACACGCGCCATCGCATCGACCAATACCGTCTGCCCCTTCCACTCTTGGATGTTCCCCACCACACCCACGCAGGGCGCACCGTTGGCGATGCCCAGCTCCGCACGCACCGTGGCCGCATCGCGTTGCGGGACGAAGGCCGTCTCGTCCAGTGCATCGTAGATGACCTCGGTGGTGCGGCCACGCAGACCGCAGCGCAGGCAATGCTCTTTCACCGCGCTGGTCATGCACACCAGCGCGTCGATCCGCGCGGCGGCCCAGCGTTCGCGAGCGGAGTACTTCTCGAACCCCTTCACGTGGCAAAGGCACGGTGTCCGCGTGAGCCAGCACGCCAGGACGCCGTCGAAGTTGGCGCGCACGCCGTTGCCGAGGTGCACCACGTCGGCCCCCGTCCGCCGCATGATCCGCGCCAGCCGGATCGCAACCGGCAGCTCCTCGATCGCCAGACGCAATCCCTGCCGCCCCAGGGCGAGCACGGAGCGGACGGCGCTCGAGGTCTTGGCGCGCCGGTACCCTTCGTATTGCAGCAACGCATGCTCCTTGGGAACGCGGCGCCGCCGGACGTGATGCACCGGAACGCCAATCCTCTGCAAGTCCGTCTCGATGTCTTTCGGCTCGTACAAGACCATAGCGGGCGCAAAGCGCGTGCGGTCCAAACCGCGGATCAGATGATAGAGTCCCGTCAGTGAGCCGCCGACGACTCCGCCGGTCGAGGCTTCGACATACAGCACGCGGATCATGCGGCGCGGTCACTGACGCGAGCCGACGACGCGCAGCTGCGGGTCGCGCGTCAGCTGCGTGATCGAGTCCACCGCCGCCGCGCACGACATGTCGGCCGTCAGCCCAATCTCGTAACACGGCACCTCCGACGTCAGGCGTGCGATCTGCGTTTCCCGCTGCGTCACCAACCCTCCCGGCACCAAGTGCTCCATCACCGCCGCAAAGGCCCAGTAGCGCCGCAGGTCATTGATGATCAGGTCCGCCGCGCTCAAGCGGTGATGCGCCTGGGTCGCGGAAATGCGCCGCACGTAGGGTTGCGGAGCCCGTCGCGGAAACACCAACAGCACAGCCCGACCCCGATCCGCCAAGCGCTGCGGCGGCAGCTGATAGCCGTCCCGGTCGAGGCAATAGCTCCAGTCAACCGGTTGCAGCACTCCGCCCTGTGCGCCGAGCCAGCGCCGGCTCCACGCATCGAGCAGCACCGGCTCGCGCACCGGGAACACGTCGACGCCGTTGTGCAGGACGAAGCTGTCGGCGAGCAGCCGCCCGCCCGGCGCAGTCGCGAGCGCAATCGCCAGCGTCGACTTCCCCACGCCGCTTGCACCCGCCAGCAGGATCACCCCGGCATCGGTCTGCACACCCGCGGCGTGGATCGGATGGAGATCGCGCGTCTGCTCCAGCCACCACCAGCAAGGATAGTAGACCAGGTAGTACAGCAGCGTCGTGAACCGCCGCTGGCGCAGCGCCGCCACGCGCTTGCGGTACAGCAGTCGCTTGGCGCGGTCGCGGTGCCGATCGTTGGCGAGCCGGTGGAAGAAATCTCCCAGCACCGTCAGACGATTCTCGCGCCAGCTGAAACGCAGGTACAGGTCACGCAGGTCGTCGATCCGAAACCAGTGGAGCTCGCCCGGAGCCGCGTACAGGTCGCGATCGATGCGCTCCATCCCGGCCAGATGCGCGAAGGCCGCAAGGCGATCGCGCGGCGGTTGACCCTCATGCCACTGCAGCGTGACATCGATGTGCGGCGTCACGGCCCCGCCCGCCAACGGCTCGAGGTGCTGGCGCGCGTAGGCCGTCAGGTCCGCGGCGTCGGCGCGCAGTCGGAACGTCGCGCCGGCGAGGCTACCACACACGCCGGCGTCATTCGCCATCGTCTTAGGCACTGGGCTTCCCATCGTAGTAGTAGCGCCGCTCCTCTGCGGAGCGCACCTGGTACCGTGCGAATCCGAGAATACGCGTGTACGTGATCTCCTGCATCTCGCGCGCGCCCGCCAGACCGACCATCTTGCGCGAGGCCACGTTGTCGATGCGAATCAGACTGACTTCGCGCCGGAAGCCGGCCTGCTGATTCTCCCGCAAGATGTGGCTCGCCAACGCCGAGCCGATACGGGCGGCGCGATACGGCTCCAGCGTGTACGCATTGACGACCCAGGTGTCCGTCGCCTCTAGCCGGACCACGCGGCGCGCCACGCCCACGCGCGGCAACTCGCGGGTGATCAGCCGGTAGCCAATCAGCTTGCGCTCGTGCTCGAACACGTATAGGTACGGGCCCGCCTCGATCCAGCGGCGGAACTGCTCGTCGGTGTAGTGATGCGCAAACACACGCAGGCGTTCCAGGTCATCGAGGCGCGCCAGGCGGATCGTCCCGGGGACGCGGGCCGTCACCAGTGGGATCTCTCCGTCCATCGGCTTGTAGGTCAGTACGTAGTGCTCGCGCGTGAAGACGAACTGCGTGAACAGCCGTCGCAGCGTCGCCCATACGCCACGCGTGCGCACATAGTCCACGAGCTGACGCAGCGGCCCCACGGCCGTGGGCTGCGCGGTCATCTCGATCATCGCCATGCCGACGCCGCAGCCATGCCCGGCGGGGTCTCGGTGTCGGACGAAACGTACTTGTCGACGAGCCAGTGCCGGACCACCTCACCGACGCGCGACGCCATTGTCCTACACAGCACGTCGTCCTGACCGTCGACCGCGCTGTAGAAGCCGCCCTCGTTGACCGTGGCGAGGTAGATCTGCTTGCGCTGCACCAGCCCGTCGGACAGCGTCGGCGGGACTTCCAGGCCGGACACCACGCGGATCGACGACAGATACGTCGTGGCGAAGGGCGAGATCAAGACGAAGCAACGCAGCTTCGAGGCGCGGTGTCCGCCCTGAATCGGTTCCCGCTTGCCCCGGCAGAGGCGGTACGCGACCGGATCCGGCACCTTGTACTCTTCGACGTAGTCGAGCTTGGTCTTCAGGTCGAGCGGCACGCTCGGCGTCTTGTAGAAGAAGACCCCGACCCCGCGATCCCACATGTCGATCTTGCCGACGATGTTCGGCCACCGCGAATCCGCCTGGTAGCTCGATGCGGCCGCACCGAAGGGCACACGCTTCGGCAGTAGCACGGTGTCTTTCACGCCGGTAGTGGCGTTGTGCTGGCGCATGACTTCAAGGCTGCGCTGCTTCGATAGAATCGCGCGGTCCGACACTGAGTCGAAGCCGCGAGCTCGCAGCACAAAGGTATCCGCCAGCCTGGCCGGCTCCATCAGCAGTGAGCGGCGGTGGCCGTCGCTGCGCGCCGAGAAGTAATCGTCGACCACCTCGACAGCAATCCCGCGCCGCCGCCCCTCGGCTTGCAGGACGCGACCGTGAATCACCGGAAACGGCCGGTGACCGTAGACCATCATGCGGCGGTATCCGCTGGCCTGGACGAACGACAGGACGCCTTCCATGAACGGGTCCTCGCCCTCATAGAGGTCCATGCGCTCATCGACCAGGGTGGGATTCCAATTGATTTCGAGAAACCAATACTGGCCGTCCGACTGAATGAAGTCGACGCCCAGGAGTAGCGTATACAAAGTGTTCCGGACCGCGTCTTGGAACACAGCTTCGCAGCCGCGGACGTAGTCGAGGCCGCACAGATAGTCGTGTCCGAGCTCACCGACATCGAAGCGGCGCGTCTCCAGAATGGTGCCGAGGTCGTTCGCACCCAGCGCATGACGGAGACGACACGCCATACGATGAAGAGCGCGCCGGCCGTTGTACGTCCACTTGATCGGCTGCCGTCCGATCGTGCGCAGCGTGCGGCGTACCGGAGCGAGACGTGCCTCACCAGTCGGGCCCAGCGACACTGCGAGCGTCCCGACCCACTGATTGACGCGAAACACGGGTCGGCTCAGCACCGCGGCCACGCCTGCCAGCGCCGCCGAGGTCGTCCCCGCGGCCAATGTCCGGACCTCTTCGTCGGCCCGGTGCAACTTCCGCAAGCTATCCCGCAACTCGGCTGGCAGCTTGTCGAATGGACCCAAGTATCTTGTCGGTTCGCGCAGAACCGTGTCGAAAGGCAGCTGCGGGTCGCACTGATCCTCAACACTAGACACCCGCCTCAAGACGGCTGCTGCGCTGTCGATTGAATGCTCCCGGCCCACGTCTGTTCCTTCCGCAACGCGACGCTATGGGGCGACCTGGGGAGAAACCTTCTCCACCGCACCACGTAGCGACGGCCGGAACACCTTGCCGACCAGGGCCGTCAGGCGTGCGAGGAAGAACTCCCAATCCGCCCGTTGCGGCATGGTGAGATCGAGCACCGACAGCCCCGATTCCCGCAGGTAGGCGCCGGCGAGGATCACGGTTGCCACCGTGTACGAGACGGAGGTCGCCAGCGCCGCACCGATGATACCCATGTGTGGGATGAGGTAGACGTTCAACGCGATGTTGATCAGCAATGCGATGCCGCTGGCGGTGATGTTCACGACCTGCTTGTCCCGGCTGGTGAAGTTTCGCGTCAGCAGCACGAAGATCGACATCAGGCAGACGCCCACGACGATGTATGGCAGCGGATCAGCGGCGGGCCGGAACGCCTCGCCGTACCACGTCACGATCAGCGGCCGGCCGATCAGGCAAATGACGGCGCCCATGGTCGCGGTGATCAGCAGCGTGCGACGGCAGGCGTCGGCGGTAAGCCGGTGTATGCCTCGGTCGTCGCGTGACGCCATGCGCGGGTAGACCGCCATGCCGACCGCGTCCGGAACGTCGAGGATCAGCTCTGCGAACTTCGCCGCCAACGAATAGAACGCGACCTGCGTCGGGTTCAGGAAGTACGCCACCATGTAAATGTCCAAGCGCAAGTGCAGGTGTTGCGTCAGCGTCTGGAAGTGCGACTTGATGCCGAAGCGCAGGGCGCGCATAAGATAGTCGGGGTTGAGGCGGAACGCGAAGCGCGTCTGCCGCCAGACGACGAATAGCAACGCCGCATCGACGATGGCCGCCACGACGATGCTGACCGTGAGCGCCGCCAACAGCCGGCCGCCGAGCATGAACAGCGCCAGCCCGGTTCCTGCGGTCATCAGCGCCGCACCGAACAGCATCAGCCGGTTGTAGAAGCGAAATTGCCCGAGCGCCTGCACAATTGCGATGAAGAAGCTCTGGATCAACAGCAACGGAATCATCGGCAGCGCCAGCAACAGCGCCGTATCGGAGACCCCGCGCAGTGCCGTCTGCTGCAGCGGACGACGACACACCCACGCCGCCACCATCAACACGGCGCCGCACAGCAGCGCGGTGACGAACGCGTTCGAGCAGACGTCGGAGGTCGACGAGCGCTCGCGTCGGATGAGGAAGACGTTCGCCTGCGGCATGCCCAGCTTGGTCAGCATCACGATGGTCGCGGGCAACACCAGACCCAATGCCAGCAGGCCGCGATCGTGCGGGCCAAGCATGCGGGCGGCGATCGCACCGGTGACCAAGCCGAGCACCATGGTCACAACGCGGACCGAGATCGTGCCGAAGATGTCCTCCGACAGCGTCGTCTTCTTGCGCTTCTCCACTGCCATTCAATCCACCCGGTACTTCACACCCACCCAGCGCTGAAAGGCCTGCGCCGCACGCAGGCTGGCGTCGCGGCACCACGCTTCCTCATGCGGCCGCAGCTGGCCGTAGCGCGCGCCAGCGCTGAAGTTGGCCATGAAGCGCGCCGGCGCGTCGACGAATCCATCCGGCAACGGCGTGGTGGGCAGCGTGTCGACCGAGGTCACCGAGTGTCCCGACAGATGGACCGGCCCCAGCGGAGTCAGCAACGCGTGTGTTCGGAAGATCCGGACATGCGCGGCGCCGCGCACGGTGATCAGCTCCTCTTCATCGCGGACGATGCGCGCGTCCGCCGTCTCTGGCGGCACGAACTCTTGCACCAGGACATCGTCTGACTCGAGCTGTGGCAGCCGCGGCCCCTTGAAGAAGTGGATGCCGTGGCCGCGATCGGCGTTCGCCTCCTTGAGCACCAGGTTGGGAAAGATGGATCCCGGATCGTAGCTGCCGCCGGCGGAGCGCGCGTCCAGCACTCGTGGAATGGGCACGCGATCCGCCAGCGCCGCATCGGCGTTGTACCAGGTCATCGCGTCGTGGGTGAGGCGCTTGTTGGTGATCACCGCGTCCCACAACGTGCGATAGCACTTCGCCCGCACGATCAACGTGTTTGCGTGGCGATCGTCCATGAAGTAACCGCGTTCCCGGACGTGTGGACCGCATGCAAAGACATCGTCGACGAACCGAACCTGCACGCCAGAGTCCTCCGCCTGACGCTGCAAGGAGACGCGGTGACTCGGAGAAAACGGGCGATAGCCGTACACCACGACGCGAGTGAGCCCGTGCTCCCGGCAGAAGCCGAGGAGGCTGGACCACATCGGATCATCGCCGCGGTACAGCTCGGCACGGGCTTGGCGGAGCGAGGGGTTGAGGTTCGCCTCCAGAAAGACCATGCGGTCGGCCGAGCGCAAGAAGTCGAAGCCCAGCAACGAGACGACCATGCGGTTGCTCGCCCGATCATGGGCGCATGGTTCGGTGCCAGTGAGCACGGGAATGTGGTCGACGTAGCCAAGCAGCGCGTCCGGATCGGTCCAGGGTTCTGTGCCCGCCGGCAAACCTCCAGTGCTCTTCACCGTCGACGCGGGCGCGCGGCGCGCCGCCGCCATCCGACAGGTCAGCCGCTCGTGGAACACCGCAGCGGCACGCGCCGCACCACGCGCCTGGCGTGCCCCGCGGAGCAGCAACCGCTTGGCGGTTGGTAGCGATATGCGGCTGTGAATACGCCGCAGGCCCAGCTCGAGACCGTACAGCGAGCGGATCAGCGCCAGCGCGCCGCGGCGCAGTGACCACGGTCGCGCCGCATAGGCGCAGTGCCGGTCTTCTTCAATCCAATGCGCAACGCGGCGCAATGCGTCCTGGGTCGCCGGAGGTAACGCCGCAAAGGGGCCGATCTCGGCATCAAGGCGCGAGGGCAACGGGGCAAAGGCCTCTCCCTCATCCTGCTCAGCACGTGCTGTGTTCACCGGCTTCATCATTCACGCATGGCACGACCCACTCTGCGCAGGCAGGACGCTGGCCAGCCTGCGCGCGGTGCCACTCGGGCCGATTGTGGTGTGTTCGTGCGAGGGCAACGGCAGTGGGCGGCATCAGGCAGCCCACACGCTCTGCTCACCGGCGACCGCCGCAATCGATTCCTCCCAACCGCTCGGGCACGCGGTGGTGCGCAAACACATCTTCGATCGTCTCTCGGGTCTTGATGACTTCGGCTTGAGCGCCGCTCACCAGCACGGTGGGCGGGCGCGGTTGGCCGTTGAATTGGCTCGAGGTCGTCTCGGCGTACATGCCGGCATCGAGCAGCGCGACGAGATCGCCGCGTTGTAGCGTCGGCAGCGTTCGCTTGCTCCCGAGCACATCCGGCATGCACAGTGGGCCGACAACGTCGACCTCCTCGGTCGCCGCCTCGTTCAGCTTCTCCGCCGCGACGATGTGGTAGTAGTCGCCGCGGCTCATGATGCGCGTCAGCTGATTCGTGCTGCAGTCGAGGTTCACCCACACCTTCCCAAGCTCGGGGGTGCGCTTGACCACGCCGACGGTTCCCAACAGCACCGTGGTGTTGCCGATGAGGAAGCGGCCGGGTTCAAACTCGATCACCGGCGGGGGAAAACGGTGTTGCTCCAGCTCGGCGAGCAGCGCGGAGGTGAGCGCGGTGGCGAACTCCTCGATCGGCGGGACCTTGGCCACACTGTGTCTGCCCTCAGGGTCGCGTCCGTGTGCGAAGCCGCCGCCGAGATCGAAGACGCGCGGCGTCCAGCCGGTCTGTTCGCGCAACGCCGCCGCCTGTTCCACGACCGCCCGCACCTGAGAGCGATACGGTGACGCTTCGCCGGTCTGCCGGCCGATGTGGCAGTGCAGGCCGACGAGCTCAACCCAGCGGACCTCCAGCGCGCGGCGCGCCACTGCCAACGCCTCGGGAAACGTCAACCCCCACTTCCAGCTTTGCACGACGCGCGTCACGTCGACGGTCTCCGAGAACATCCCGTACACGCCGTCGAAACCCTCGAGACGCGGCTTCAAGCGCACGTGGATCGAAACCTTGCGGCCCTGGGAGGCGGCGATGGCGTTGAGCATCTCGATCTCTTCGAGGCAATCGACCGTCACCGTCACGCCCAGTCGCACCGCCTCGCGCAGCTCGTCCTCCGGCTTGTTGGAGCCATTCAACACCACCTTCTCGGGATCGGCGCCGCCGGCGAACGTCGCCCACAGCTCGGCGACACCGAAGCAGTCGCACCCCGCCCCTTCCTGATGGAAGATCCGGCGGACGGCCAGATTGTTGTTCGCCTTGAGCGCGTACAGGACGATGACGCGGTTGGCCGGATAGCGATCGGAGAACGCCTTCACGAAGCGGCGGTAGTTGCACCGGATCTGCGCTTCAGAGGTGACGTACAGCGGCGACCCGAAGCGCTCGACCAGATCGCGTGCGGCGCACTCCTCGATCCACAACCGCCCGTGTTCATCGGCGCCGATATACTCGCTGAAGCGACCGTCCATGCACACAACCTACGGTGACGATTGGGTCACGCTGCTCCGGGGCCGCGAACCTGGATCGCGGAGAAGTCGGTACATTCGCCCGGGACGCTCATGAAGATGGTCTGCTTCATGCGGCGGCGCACGAAGTCAATGTCACGCAACCCCTTCCCGGAGCAGACGCAGACGACCGTCTCATCCGGCTGGATCAGCTTCTCCCTCGCCATGCGCATCAACCCCGCGACCGCCACCGCCGCGGCCGACTCGCCGAACACGCCCTCGGACTGGGCGATGATCTCCTGCGCCGCGAACGCTTCCTCATCGGTGACGGTGCCAATGTACCCGTTGCTCTCCTTCACCACCTTGTAGATCAGTGGATACCCGGCGGGACGGCCGGTCGTCAATGTCTCGATCTCGGTGTCCGGCTTGACCTCCATGATCTCTTCGCTGTCCAACTCGTAGGCGTGCGCCATCGGCGCACAGCCGTCGACCTGGATGCAGGCGATCTTCGGCATCTTGTGGGTGATCCCGAGATCGTAGAGCTCACGAAACCCCTTCCACACACCCAACGGGCCAATGCCACCGCTCACCGCCTGGACGTACCAATCCGGCACCTCCCAACCAAGATCCTCGGCGATCTCAAACGCCAAGGCCTTCATGGACTCACGCCGCAGTGGGCTGCGAACCCCCGGGTCGGCGGGAATGTTCTTCTGTTGCGCGAAGCGCCGCCCGACGACGCCCGCCTGATCGTAGTTGCCTTCCACCCTGATGACGTGGTGTCCATAGAAGAGCACCTCGGTGAACTTGGTGGTGTTGACCTTCTCCGGCATGAAGATCCAGAGACGAACGCCGGCCCGGGCGGCGTACGCTGCAAAGGACGCGGCGACGTTCCCGGTCGAGCTGATCGCCATCTCGTTCACGCCCGACTCCACCCACTTGCTGATGCAAATGGAGGCGGCGCGATCCTTGAACGAGCCGGTCGCCGACGCGCGCTCATCTTTGATGTATACATTGTGCAACCCCATCCGCCCGCCGAACCGATCGACGCGCAACAGCGGCGTCATCCCCTCCCCCATGCTGACGATGTTCCGATCGTCTACGATCGGCAGGAACTTCCGATACCGCCACATCGACGTTCGACCCAGCGCATCGCCGTTGCAGATGATGTCGTCGCGCGTCACTCCCCGGTACACCAGATCCAACCATTCCCACCCGCACGCCACGCACTTCTCGACACCGATCACGTACCCTCTCTCATGACCGCAGTGTGCACACTGCAAGCGGACGCGATCCGCGCCGCTCGACACCCCGCCGTTCTCGGAACTGACGGCGGGGTGATTGCGTTCTAGCTGCGACACACTGGCCATAGGGTGCTCCTTCTCTCCTCAGCGCAGATGCGTGGGGGCAGATGACCGCCACGCGGCGGCTACAGGGGCGATGATTCCTTCTCGCACAGCAGCATCCACGTGGAGGGATTCCTGCCCGGAATGTACTCGAGAGAGTCGATCAGCAGTCTGGCGAGGGCATCGAGTCGCACACGCCGCAGACGATTCAATGGTTGTTGCATGCGGAAGTGCTTGAGGATGCCCTCGACCGCAACCACGCGAAAGCCGGCGGCCTGCAGCTCGGCCTCGATCTCGTCGCGCCGGTACAGCTCGTCGTAAATGGCGTAGTGGTCCAGCCCGCGCTTCAAACGATGCGGATAGGACACCTCGCGGTTGAGTGCGTCGACCATGAACACCCCCCGCGGGCGCAGCACCCGGCGAATCTCCTGATACAAGCGGCGCCGGTCCTCCAGCTGAAAATGCCGTACGAAGCGCAGCGTGTACGCCGCATCGAACGATGCCGACTGGAAGGGCAGAACAAAGGCGTCCGTGCGCAGGAACGACCAGCGGCCGGCCGCGCCGTTCATGCGCTGCCGGGCGGTCTCCAGCATCGCCGGGCTGCTGTCGACGGCGACACCCAGACGCACGCCGCGCATTGCCGCGGTCAAGCGGCCAGGGCCGCAGGCGATCTCCAGCACGGTGCCGATCGAGCGCTCGGCGACCACCCGGTTCAGGAACTGCACTTGGCGCTCGTGCAGCACACCGTTGAGCGGCTGCCCAGTGCGGCGCCGCATGTAGGCGCCGACCACACCCCGGTCTTGATAGTAGGACTTGAGATCCCCCGGACGATCGATGGGTGTCATGGCGTGAGGTTCGTAGCCGCGGCGGCGGCTCGTGCAGCGCTTCCGTTTCCGAGTGACGCAAAGGCGCGCCGCAGCCCTTCGTGGACTGGGATGATCGGTCGCCAGCCGAGCACCCGTTCCGCCTGCGTACAGTCAAAGCGCGCGCTCCGAGTGGCGCGGCGGATTTGATGAGCGGTCACCG
>CAZCGA010000002.1:41395-98388 GCA_964498075.1 uncultured Binatia bacterium (SeqCode)
GCGCAGCAGCCGAAAGCCGTGCTCGACGAGGAACGCGGCCAGCGCCACTGCGCCTACGGGGAGAAACACGGCCCGCCAATTCTCCCCGGGGATTGCACGATAGCTGGCGACGTAGTCGTCCTGGCGCACGTTCTCATCGACGATCGTGAAGGCCTTGCCCACGGCATCCTCGGAGCACGCCGCGAGCAGGACTGCATCCGCGACGTTCTCGACGTAAGTCAACGGCAGGAGGTAGTCTGGGGTCGCGAGGATCAATCGGAACCGTCCGACGCTGAAGCTCTGGCGCGCCAACGGCGGGCGCTTGCCGGGTCCGTAGATGAGGCCCGGCCGCAGCACAACCACCGGGGCACCATTGCGGGCCGCATCGAGAGCGGCGCGGTCGGCCGCCAACTTGGAGCGGCTGTACCAGCCGCGCGCCTCAGACTCGCTCTCATATGGGCTGTCTTCGGTGATCGTCACGCCATCGCGCGGCACGCCGTAGACACTGAGGGAGCCGATGTGGACGATCCGGCGCACGTTGGCCGCGTGGGCGGCCTGGATGACGCGGCGCGTCCCGCGCACGTTGACCTCCGCGAACTCCTCCCAGGTCCCCGTCGTCTGCACCCGGGCCGCCGCATGGATCACCCAGTCGACGCCTTTCACCGCCGCGGTCACGGCGGCGTCGTCACAAATGTCTCCGACACAGGACTCAATGCCTTCCTCGTCGACCGAGCGGCCGGGTCGAACCAAGGCGCGGACGGCGACGCCTTCGTGCCGCAGTCGGCTGACGATGCTGCGACCCAGAAACCCGCTGGCCCCGGTGACCAACGCCTTCATGCGTTCACCGCCCGCCGGAGCTGCGGCTCGACCATGACGCCGGCTTGCTGCCAGATCTCTTGCAGCAGCCGCACCCCTTCGCGTCCTTCTTCAGCGGTCACCGGAGGTGGCTTCCCGACAGCGAGAGCGCGGTACAGTGCACGAAAGTGAATACCCATGCCCGGGTAGTTGCGTTGGCGGCCGCGGACGAACTCGACGGTGTTCACGAGCGTCGCGCGCAGCAGCTGCGCGGCTTCGTCGATGTTCGGCAGCACCTTGCCGATCAACTTCGGCACTCGGCGTTCACGCCGCGTGATGAGCGTCATGTTGTTGAGGTTCACCTCGACCGTCATCGCGGAACCGTAGAGCGTGAGGCGGTTCATGAACGGCCGGGTCTGCAAGGAGATCGTCAGCCCGCCGACAGCGCGTTCCCCTTCGATGATCGCCCGCACTTCTCGCAAGCGACCGTTCTCATCCTTCCGGGCGACCACCTTCAGGCCGTGAACCGCGCCGGTGAAGCCGCGCACCAAGTAGGTCGGATGCGGTGCCAAGTTGTACAAGATGCCGCCCGGCAAGGCGGCACTCCAGTGCGCGTCGTGGCCGGGCGGTGCGTCCGCCTCGCCCGCCACAGCACCCTGAAACACCTCGACACCGACCAGGGTGCCGAGACGTCCGGATTCGAGCAGTGCACGCGCTCGCTGCACCACCGGATCGAACCAGCGGTTGTGGTCCGCGGTGAGATACTTGCCGGAGCGACGGGCCGCGGCGAGCATCGCATCCGCCTCGGTCACCGTCAGCGCCATGGGCTTCTCGACCAGCACGTGCACGCCGGCATCGAGGAGCCGCATGGCCAACGGTGCATGCGTCGCTGGTGGCGTGGCGACGTGGACGATGTGCGGTTGCGCGGCGCTCAACAGCTCATCGAGGTCGGCGTAGGTGGGGACTTGCCACCGTGCCGTCAACGCTTCGCGGCTCGGCCGGCTGACGTCGCAGGCACCGACGAGCTCGACCTCCGGCACTTGGCGCAGGTAGCCGCAATGGAAGTGCGAGATGCGGCCGCACCCCACCAGCGCAACCCGAATGGGTATTGCCATGATTGGGAACCTTACGGATGGAGGAGATTTCAGGCGCGAACGCGCTGGTGGCTGTTGCGTTGGAGTTGCTTGACGTTGTGATACATCTCATCGCCGTAGTCGCGGACTTCGCCCGTCTGCAGCACGGTACGCACCTCGCGAATGGCGTCGTCCACCGTCCGTGAGGGAACGAACCCGAGCCGGTCGCGGATCCGGTCGAAGGCGACGCGATAGCTGCGCCGGTCTTCGATCCGATCGAAGTACTCGATGAGTGTGCCGGGGATCTGGTCGGCGACTTTCTTGGCAATCTCCCCGACGGTGAAGTTCTGGCTCTCGGCTCCGACATTGAACACCTGGCCCGCGGACGACTCCGATGGCGCCTCGACCGCACGCAGAAAGGCCTCGGCCGCGTCCTGCACGTGGATGTGCGGGCGCCACTGGTTGGCACCCACGATGCGCACACGGCCCTCGACGCTGGCGCGCGCGGTGATCGTATTCACCATGAGATCGAAGCGCATGCGCGGCGACAGGCCGCACACCGTCGAGAGGCGCAGAATAACGACCTCCACGGGGCCGTGCTCCTGCAGCAGCACCTCTTCGGACATGATGCGGGTGCGCGCGTAGAGCGATACCGGGTTCAGGTGGGAGCCCTCACGCAACAGGGCATTGCCGTTCGCCCCGTACACGCTGCACGAGGACGCAAACACCAAGCGCCCGACCCCGACCTCCCGACAGCTCTCCAGCAGGCAGCGGGTAGCCTCGAAGTTCGTCGTCAGCGCTTCCTGCGGATCGAGGTCACACGCCGCATCGCCGACGAGGGCAGCCAGCGCCACAACCGCGCGGACGCCGTTCACGGCCTGGACGACATCGCGGATGTTGCAGATGTCACCATACCGCAGCTCGAGGTTGGGATCGCCGCGCAGCTCCGCGATGCCGTGCTCGCCATACAAGAACTTGTCCAACACGCGCACACGGTAGCCTCGCTGCAATAGCTTGCGCACCAGATGGGAACCGATGTAGCCGGCTCCTCCCGTGACCAGAACGACGTCCTCTCGCATGATACCTCCCTTTCAGACTGCACTCATTCGGACCTGCGACCGACCGTGCCGCACGCGGAACGGCCGATACATTCATTGACGCGCGGCCCCACGGGGTCCGTTCACGAGACGCGCGATGAACCCATGAAGGGCTGGTTCGATCGTCACCTGCGGTAAACGATGGCCTTCATGCACCCACTGTGCTCGGTCCGTGGGCCGATCCCGCAAACCCCGAGCGTTCGATGGTGAAGCTATCGGTGTTCAACAGCTCACTGAGTGCCGGCAGCATCCGGCACTCCACGCCCGCGCTGGCACAAATGCCGGCCACTTCGCGCGCGGTTGATTCAGAAAGATCCGACAAGCACACGAACACGACCCGCACCCCATTGGCCGACAACGCCAGCCGCAGCTCGGCGATGCCGCCCAGTACTTTCACGCCGTGGATGGAGGCGCCCCAACGCTCGTGCGACTCGTCGATGAAACCGACCGGCCGGTATGCCGACATGGGGTCGTCGATCAGCGCGCGGCCGATCTGCTCCCCGCCGCCGCCCGCGCCGACGATCAAGGCCTTGTCGCGTGTTCGCTTCCGGCGTGGGTGCCAGCGCGTCCACGTGCGCAGCAGATATCGCGTTCCGGACAGCATGAACAGCAGCAGCGCCCAATCGATCACGAACACGGATCGCGGGTGCGACTGAAACCCGACGAAGTAGGTGATCCCGGCAATCGCGATAGATCCCACGGAGACGGCTTTGAACAGGGCGACCAGGTCCCACCAGCCAAAATACGACGCGATCCCATGGTAGGCGCCGAAGTACAGCAGCAACGGCGGGCGCAGCAAGGCGATGAGCACCAGCGTCTGCAGCGTGTATTCCGCCGCACTGGGCCACTGGCCTTCGAACCGGATCAATAGCGCCAGGCAGTACGTGGTCAGGACCAGCACCAGATCGAGGCCCATCAGGGCAATCCGTCGCCGCCGCCGCCACAGGTACTTCGCCTTGAAGGCGCCGCGGACGGTCGCCCAGACGCCGCGGACGAGCAGCGCCACATCGCTCCAGAAGGTGGCGTTCTGTGCGTACTCGAGATCGCGTTGCAGCTTCGGCGGCAGGATGTGCTCGATGTAGTAGCGCTCGGTGTCCTGCAGGCCCTCGGGGTAGTCCTCGGTTTCATCGCGCCCTTCGATCTGGCTGGGCCCGACGATCCCCGGTCGCAGGAGCAGCACGCGCCGCTGCGTTGCGTTGTAGAACTCAACGAAGTGCGGATCCTCGGGACGGGGCCCGATGAGGCTCATCTCTCCGCGCAGCACGTTGAAGAGCTGTGGCAGCTCGTCCATCTTCGACCAGCGCAGCAGTTTTCCCAGGCGCGTGATGCGTGGATCGCGCTTGACCGTGAGCCGCGACCCCATGTGGTAGGCACCTTGGATCATCGTCCGAAACTTGAAGATCTCGAACAGCTTGCCGTTGCGGCCCGCCCGCTTCTGGCGGAAAAACACAGGGCCGGGTGAGTCCAGCTTGATGGTAATCGCCACCAGGGCGAACACCGGCAACAGGGCGACCACGCCGAGGAGTGCCAGCACGAAGTCGAGACAATGCTTGGCGAGTATGCCGACCGGCGATATGGCGCGCGCGCCGTGTCCGCCGCCGCTCGCCACACTCCCGTCCAGAGCGCGACCTGCCGGACCCTCGGCCAGGTCAGCGTCGATTTGCATCGAGGAGCCTCCGTAGTGTGGCGGCAACGTAGTCGACATCGTCATCCGACATGATGGTGAAGAGGGGCAGCGACAGGATGGTCTCCGCCGCTCGCGACGCGACCGGAAAGTCCTCCGCACGGCAGCCAAACGCATCGCGATAGTAGGAATGCAGGTGCAGAGGGATGAAGTGGACCTGTGTCCCGATGCTCTCGGCTTTGAGCAGCTCGATGAGCGCGTCGCGGTGGATGCGCAGCTGCTCCGGCCGCAACCGCACGACGTAGAGATGCCACGCGTGCTCGACTTCGGGGCGTGTCGTGGGCAGCTCCAACTGCGGAACGTCGCGGAGCAGCTGCGTGTACAGGGCCGCAATCTGCTGGCGCCGCCGGTGCAGGGCCGGGAGGCGGCGCAACTGGACCAACCCAAGCGCAGCGCCGATATCCGTCATGTTGTACTTGAAGCCCGGGTAGGAGACGTCGTAGCGCCACGACCCTTCGGCGCTGTACCGCCGCCACGCGTCTTGGCTCATCCCATGCAACCGGCGCATCCGCAGGCGGTCCGCCAGCGCAGCATCCGCCGTCGTCAACATCCCGCCTTCGCCGGTCGTCAGGTTCTTCGTCGCATAGAAGCTGAACGCCGTGATGTCGCCAATGGTACCGATGCGGCGACCGCGATAACTGGCAGGAATCGCATGGGCGGCGTCCTCAACAACCGTCAGACGATGGGCGCGTGCGATCTCCAACACCTCGTCCATGGGTGCCGCATGGCCGGCGTAATGTACTGGGACGATCGCGCGGGTGCGGGGCGTGAGCTTGCGCGCGACATCGCTCGGATCGAGGTTCAAGGTATCCGGCGTGCAGTCGACCAGCACCGGCCGCGCACCCGCATGGACGATGGTTGCTCCGGTGGCGGTAAACGTCAGCGTGCTGGTGATGACTTCGTCACCGGGCTGAAGATCGAGCGCGTTCAACGCCAGATGCAAGGCGGCGGTACACGAGCTCACGGCCACAGCGCAACTGGCGCCGACCGCTTGCGCAAAGGCCTGCTCGAACTCCTGGGTCTTGGGTCCCACCGTGAGCCAGCCGGACCGCAGTGTGTCGACAACCGCCGCGATCTCATCTTCGCCAATGTCGGGCCGGTAGAACGGCACCGCCGACACCGCAGGCGGGCTCGTCGATGCTCTCGCTTGTGCATTGCCCTTCACGTGTTCAACCCCCTCAGGCTTCGTGAACGCACCCACCGGCGGCAATGTGCCATTGCAGATCTCATTCTCAGAACCCCGCGGCCGCCAGGCGGTGCACCTCGTCCTCTGACGGTTGTGTGAGTAGGTTCGCCAAGACGCGCACGTTCTTGCTGTTGTCGAAGTCGCGCAGAATGCGATGCCGGGCGGCTTGCCCGAGCCGCTTGCGGTCTTCAGGATGGGCAGCCAGGGCAGCGATCGCGTTTGCGAACTGGTCGACACGATTCGGCGGGACCAGATGGCCCGTGACGCCTTCGTCCACCAGTTCCTCGACACCCGGGATGTGCGACGCGACCACGGGGAGGCCCGCGGCCATGGCTTCGACGATGACGTTGGCAATGACGTCGCGACGGCCCGACTTGCCAGCCAGCTCACTGGCGAGCACGAACACATCGGCCTTGCGCAGCATCTCGGCGATCTCGGCGTGGGGGCGCGCCCCGAGCAAGTGCACCCGGCCGCGCAGACCGAGGCGCTCAATCTGTCGCTCGAGTTGAGGGCGCTGCCGGCCCTCGCCGACGATCAGGCATTGCAGGCCGACACCGCGTTCGCAGACTTGCCCACACGCATCAATCAGCAGATGCATGCCCTTGTAGCGCTCGAGTTGCCCGCACGAGCAGACGATCAGGTCGCCTGCCGGCTTGCCGTTGACTGCCGCGGGGGCGAAACGGCTGACGTCGACGCCGTGGTAGTTCACGATGATCTTGTGATCCGCATCGGCGCCGGCCAGTCGTCGCAGGAAGCTCGCGTTTGTCTGCGCGCAGGTCACCAAAAAACGGGCGGCCCGCAGCTTGGCCGGCAGCATGCGCGGCACCATGTAGATGTCGTAGGCGTGCGCGCTGATACTGAACGGCAAGCCGGAGATCAGGTGGACGACGTAGGCGACGGTCGCCGGGTAGCTGGCCCAGTGCACATGCAAGTGGGTGATGCCCTCCGCGCGGAGAAGCTCGGCCAGGTGAACACCAATCGGCACCAGCAGTAGCGACTTCAGCAGGTACAGCAACGGCTGGCTGTTGATCCAGCCGCGGACGCGGTTGGACAGGGCGACGCGCCGCCCGTCCCCAACGTCGTGTCTGGGCGCCACCGCTCCGGTGCGCCAGGCACGGAGCACGTCGATGTAGAGGCGGACGTATCCCCGCCAGTCGGAACGCAACCGCCGCCAGTTCGCCCGCAGCACCACCGTCGAGAAGAGGCCAGGGAGGTACGTAACTTGACGCACGACGTCGCGGGCTTCCGGTTGCTGCTGGCTCGTCGGCCGGCGCAGCGAGAAGATCTTCGGGTGCACCCCGTTCCGCTGGAGACCCATGACCTCCCACAGCACAAACGTCTGGTGGAAGACGGGGAAGGCCGGGAACAAGTATGCAAGGTTCGTCATGCTGCCTACAGCCCCCCCTCTTCTGCAAATCGGAGCAGGCCCGCGGCCTTCCTCCAAAAGACCGCCTCAGCGCCGTGGCGTTCTGTCCAGCGCCGAAAGACCACTCGTACGCCGGCGTTGCGCAGCAACGCGCGGATCAGCGGGTGAAACACCACCCGCTGACGCAGCGGTCGCGCCTGAAATCCCATACTGAACTTGAACTGATCCAACGGGCCCACGGGTTCGAGGGACTCGAGGCCAAAGGTGACCTCGCCGACGCCCCGTTGGACCAGCATCTGTTCGGCGACGCGAAAGATCAGGGCGTTGTTCGGATACGCGTGCAGCTCGTCACTGCACGATCGTGCGAGCAGGAACTCGACGCCGTCTTCAAACGTAACGGTGACCAGGAAGGCGGCTAACGTCTCACCGCACCAAGCCCCCCAGCCTTCCATCCCGGGTGTTGCCGCCGCAGCGTCCCAAAACCGCTCCCATCGGTTCGCCGCGAGCACACCATCCCGTCCCTGGCGCGCCAGCGTATCGGCGTGTGCCCGCCGGCCGGCAGTGGCAATGACGTCAAACGGCACCGGTGCAACCTCGCAGCGTTTCAACCCTCGCCGCACCTTGCTCCGCACGTTGGCGCTGAGCGCATCCAGGCCGTACGCGCGGTTGTCACAGACGATTTGATAGCTCAGCTTCCCGCTCCCCTGCAGCGGAGCGGCAAAGCGCACTCCCAGGCACGGCGGCCGACGCAGGACCGTACGGAGCTCGTCATCTGCCGGGCAGTACGTCCGGTGTGGTGGTGCGCTGAGAAAGAAGAACCGACTGGCGTCGTACCAGTAGGCCGACTGGGTCGGTACGACCCGGTGACCCAGGGCCCGCAAAAAGGACGCATAGCTTGGGGCATCGACGTGCGCGGTCATCAGTAGGCCAGTGCCTCTTGTTCCTGGGCTTGCTCAACCAAGCGCCGGATCACGATGCCCAGCCCGACCAACCAGAACAGAATCACCAACTGCCACAGGTCTGCAAAGATCGAAAAGAAGACCAGCACCAGAAAGCTGGCCTTCAAGCCTTTCACGATCCAGACAAGGTCGGCGAGCGACGAGTCGGGCCGCAAGATATACCGCTCCGAGAAGCCGAAGTTGCGCCATGTCCGCCACAGCAGCGCGAGAAAGCCCGCCAGGCAGAAGAGACCGCCTTCCACCAAAGCCAGCAGGTACGAGCTGTGCGGTGCACCGGTCGAACGCGTCGGATCCTTGAGGAAGCGGGCGAGCTCCCAGTTGCCCATACCAATCCCGAAGATCGGGCTCTCCTCGAACATTTCCCAAGCAACGACCCAGGTGTATTGCCGGCGCTCCAGAGATCCGGAACCCACGCCCGTTTCGCCCGCCTCGGTCAGCGGTAGGTTGGTGATCCGCTCCAGACTCTTCTCCGGTACCAGCGGCAGAAGCAGGGACACGACGAGGAGGCCTGTGAATGCAAACATGATGAGCCTGCCCGGGTTGAACCCTTCGTCCAAAAGAATCGCCAAGGCACAGATTCCGAGTCCCAACAGACCGCTCCGCGATGCGGTCATGAACACCGCCAAGGCCAGCACGCCGATCGTGGGGATCACCAGCAGGCTGATGCCGGGTATGCGCAGCCATTGCATGAAGTAGTACAAGCCCGCGATGGAGAGGATGGCGAACATCGCGAGACGGTTGGGATTGAACGCCGAGGCAATGATGCCCGCGTGCGTGGTGGCCCGGTAGCCGTACAGGCCGCCGCCGCGTAACACACCCTGGATTCCCGTCAGCGCGCTCACCACCATGAATGCCAGCGCCAAGACATAGATCATGCGTACGTGCTCCGGGGCGCGGATGAAGTTGATGAAGAACAGCACGAACGCGGTCCGATTGATGAAGGTCCGCAGGTTTTCTGCGCCGTGCTCCTGCAATCCGAGCAGGGCGACCTTGCGGGGGTCCGGGGCGTTGAACTTGCCCGAGAGATAGAACATCACGACGATGAACACCAGCAACTGAAGCTCTCGGCAGTGGATGAACCACCAGTCTTCCTCCCGGTAGACCTTGTAGGTCAACAAGATCAGGAAGACCCCCCCCAAAGCGTTGTTGATGGTCAGGAAGCCGGAGCCCTGCAGCGCTTGCGGGTACGTCATCAAGAAGGTCGACAAGAACAAGGCGATACCGTACTCCGGACGCGTGATGATCACCGCCACGAAGAGGATCCCGAAGATTGGGAGTATCGCCAGCGGACCGGCGACGACGGTTGTCACCGCGACCAATGTCGCCAGGAGCAGCAGGCCGACTGCCGGCATCAATGCGCGGAGCGGGGATGGCTGCGGGGCGCTGACTGACTGCATGGCTTGGCTCCTGCCTCCTTAGAGAATGCTCTCCAGGAACGCGGGGATGTACGACCGTCGCCGATTGAGGACGACACCGAGAATGCGCGCGCCAATCTTGTCGAGCTGGCGTTTCGCCGCTTCGGCGTCGACGACCGGCGTGCGGTCGGCTTCCACGACGAGGATGACACCGTCCACCTTGGTGGCGAT
Organism: uncultured Binatia bacterium (SeqCode); assembly: GCA_964498075.1. Classification (GTDB taxonomy): domain Bacteria; phylum Desulfobacterota; class Binatia; order HRBIN30; family HRBIN30; genus CAZCGA01. The sequence continues at coordinate 51,121 of CAZCGA010000002.1, forward strand.
GACACTGGTGTCCGCGTAACTGTTGACCGGGGGAGCATCGATCACGATGAAGTCGTACTGAGACCGCAGCCGGGTCAGGAGGGAATCAAGAATCTCAAAGTCGACCGGGTAGTTCGACGTCGCTCCCGCGGATATGACCGAAAAGCTGAATCCGTCCAATCGGGTTGCCAGCGCTTCGGGCGCCGCCCGGCCGGCGGCGAAATCGATCAAGCCCGATTCGGTCGTTAGGGGCAGCGCGCTGCTGAACGATGGGCTGCGTAAGTTGGCTTCGACCAGGAGCACGCGTGAGTCGCGCTCCTTGGCCAGCGCGGTGGCCAGACCGATGGCAACGGTGGTTGCCCCCTCGCCGTGGCGCGACGCGGCAATCAAGATCGTGTGCAACCCCGATGGCACCGCAATCGACACCAGGCTCGCACGGAGCTTGTGATACTCCTCCTGGTTGGCGGTCGCGGTCTCGGTGGGCGGGGTGGTCGCCACCGGTCGAGCGGCCACCTTGAGCCGAATGCGCTCGCGGTCTTGCTCTGCCTTCTTGAGGGCTTCGTATATCTTGCTCAACGTCGGCCCGTTCGATTGTTCTAGGCCTGCGGGGTTTCGCCGATGGTAGCCAGGAGAGGTAGACCCAAGTGCCGCCCGACATCGTGTTCCGAACGCAACGAGCGGCTCATGTACTCCCGGCCGAACGCTCCAGCAATTCCGACGACCAGACCCGCGATGATCGACAGCGCCACCGACACGCGCTGGGTATCCGCACGTGGCAACGGCAGCGCGGGACGCTGCACGACATCGACGTTCACCAGTTTTTGTTCATCCATTGCCTGACTGATACGTGCCTCCTGCTCCCGCTTCACGTACAGCTCGTACGTCTCGCGGCGGTTCTTGACCTCTAGATCGAGGCGGTCGTACTCAATGCTCTTTTGCTGCACGGTCACCAGTCGTCGATTGGCACGGCTCAACTCCTCGTCGAGCGTCGCCTGGCGCGCGCGCATCTCCTTGATCGAGCTCTCCAGCTCGAGGAGCGTGCGCAGGCGATCTTCGCGAATCGGATTGGCTCGAAACAGCTGATGGGAGACGATGGTCGGGCGCTCGCGCACCTCGCTTTCCAGCTGGGACTTGAGATCTTCGATCTCCTCGGCGTTGTCGTGAACGTGGCGGTCCTTTTCGGTGTACTTGCGCAAGAGGGTGACCCGATCGACCTGACGGTCGACCAGCTGGGTGCTGAGCTGCGTGATCACCGGATTGATCTCGAGGTATTGTGAGCGCTTGATGACTTCCGGCTGCGAGGCGATCTGATCGCGGACCGCCCGGATGCGCTCCTCGGTTCCGGAGATGCTGGCCGTCACCTCGCGCAAGGCGCTGCTGACCTCACCGGTCATACGCACGGTGGCTTGAATCTCATCCTTGGGTGATACGATTCCCTCCTTGTCCGCAAACGCGCCGAGCGTATCCTCCGCCTTGTGGAGGCGCAGCTCGAGAGCCCGGCGTTGTTCGTCGTAGAAGCGCGACAACCCTTTGTTGCCATGCACCGCGGCGTGGTACGCGAGGTATTCATCCACGACCCGGTTGACAATGCGCGTAGCGTGGGCCGGCTCCGAGGCCTTGTAATCGATCTGGATCACGTTCGAGGCTTTGATGGGAGTGATGCTCAGATTCTGGCCCATCGCCAGGACCTGTTCGCCGAAGGGGCTGTTCTTCGAAGACTGCGGAGGCCCGCTGCCATCGCCGGAGAAGGCTAATGCGCGCACCACGTGCTCCAATAGATCGCGGCTGCCGATGACCTGGACTTCCGAGTTCACCAGCGATTCATTGAGCTGAATCGTTTCCAGCTTGGTGATGTCGGTCGGCTGCAGAGTCGGGTCCGACCGTTGGGTTGAAATCATCACCTTGGCGCTGGCGATGTAGGAGGGTTTGCGCAGCAACGTGGTGATCAATCCAGGCAAAGCAACCGCCAAGAACAAGCCCCCGATAAGACGCTTCCGCTTGAAGATGACGTGGAGAATATCCCGAATCTGCTCGCTGCCGTTCGGCCCCCCCCGGGATCCCCCGTTGTAGCCGCCCGTTCCGCCGCCGTTCCCGTTGCCGCCGTTGCGGTTGATGTTGCTGTTGCGGCCGGCGTTGGGGCGGTCGTAATGTGTCGGTTCGTGGGCCATGCGGTCGCTTCGGGCACGCGCTCGCTAGAATGTCGTCCCCGCCCCGACACGTGGGGAAATCGGGAGCACCTCACGGATGTACAACCGGACGAACGAATCCACATCACCAATGAAGGTGCGCGGCACGTACAGCACATCGCCAGCAGCGAGTCGGGCGCCCTCCGGTGAGCCCTGGGAGAGCGGCTTGGTGAAATCGAGACGGGTCCCCTGATACTCGGTTTGCGCCGGCGAGAGCCGCAAGACGCTATCGATGCGGGCGGTATCGGTGAAACCGCCGCGATCTATAATGGCCTGGAGCGGACTCATGCCGGGCTGGAACACGACAAAACCGGGAATCCGAACTTCCCCGCCGACGTAGACCTTCTGTTCAGCCAACTGCGCCACTATGACCGAGATTTCCGGGTCGCGTAGACGATCGCTGCTGCGTTCCTTGATGACCTTTTCCAGCTCCGTCGCCGTCAGCCCGGCGGCCCGGACCTCGCCCGCAAGTTGCAGCGTGAGGATGCCATCCGGTCGGATGGGAACCTTGACGTCAAGCTCTGGATGATAGAGAAACTTGACGCGCAACAGATCGCCGGGCTGCAATCGATATCCACCGGGTTCACCGACTGCAATCGGCTCACGAGGGGCGTCCAACGGCGGTAGAGGGACCAGCTTCGTCGTGTGATGGGCACAAGCCGCACACGCGGTTACGAGCACAAGCCACCCCAAGGGAAACTGATTCGCAACGTACCGCATAGTTCTTGCTAAGCCACCTTAACCTCGGTCGCGCTTGGACGCGGCGCTTATACGATCTCTGGAGAAGGCTAGCAATCCCCGCGGCCGGGTCGGTTCACCAACCCTCATCGGTGCACTATCACGACGGTCACCGCGCACCGCTGCATAGACCGCCTCGACTTGGGAGACCATGCGGTTCGAGTCGTAGCCCGCGTTGGCTGTAGCGCGCGCGTTCTCGGCCAGGCGGCGTCGCAACGCCGGATCGCTGAACAGGCGCAGCAACGCGAGGCCCAGGGCCTGCGTGTCGCGGTTCGGGAAGACGAGGCCATTCTCACCCTCGCGCACACCCTTGGCAGAACCCTCCGCAGCCACGAGTGGGCGGCCAGCGCCCATATAGTTGATGAGCTTGATCGGGAACCCCGACCAGGAGCTGCGCGGGCAGACCAGCACGTCCGCGCGCGCCATCAGGCGTCGGACCGGGGCGAAGGCCTGGGCAACAACGATACGCGCATCGCCGTCCTGCAGTTGGACCTTCAGAGCGCCGTCGATGCGCCCAGCCCAATTCGACTCGTGCGTCACGAGCACCAGGAGAGCTTGGTCAACCTCTGCTCGGAACGCAGCAAAGCCCTCCGCAAGCACATCCAGATCCTGATAGGCGTCCAGATTGCCGGTGTACATCACCACGAAGCGACCATCGAAGGAATCTGGCTGCGCATCCGAGTGCGAAGGCGCCGCGAGCGGTGCACGCCCGGGCGGGATGATTGCCAACCGGCTGTCCTCGACGCCGCGTGCCCGCAGAAACGATCCGAGCTCGGGCGTGAGCGCAATGCTGAAATCAGCGCGCCGGGGAACAAGCAGATCGAGGATCCGGCCGAGACAGCCGGCCGCAAACCGAGGCCAGCGGCGTCTGCAGTAGTAGCCCAGTTCGTCACTCAGCGCATTGTGTGAGTGATAGACGACCGGTACCCCAGTCAGCAGCCGGATCAGGTACCCGATCAACAGCCCTTCGTAGTTGTGCGCGTGGATCACATGGATACGGTGCCAGCGCACAACGCGGTACAGCACCAGCGCAAGCCGCAAATCGAGGACAACCTTGCGCCAGCCGAGTGGGGCGGGAGAACCCAGAAAGTGCCGTCGACGCGTCCGCCGCCAGCGCAGGCGCGGTGTATGAAGGAGAATCCCACCGAGCGGAGCCAAGCTCTCCCCGTAGGGATACGTAACGAGGTGCACCTGATGACCACGCGACGCCAGGGCTTCGGCGAGCTCGCGGACGAGCACCTGGGACCCCCGCAGGGAGGGAAAGGCACAGGCCGCAGTCATTGCGATACGGAGAGGCGCTTCGGGGGCGTGTCGCAGCTTCATTGCAGGTAGCCCATCGCATCCAGCCGCGCGGCGATTTCACGCTCCTCGTCGTCGCGGTAGTGGAGTTCCGTTCCCGCTGTCCCTTCCTCTTGCCACGCAGCGCGACCAGCCGAGCCCGCGGCGCGCGTAATCGCCTTTCCATCGAACCCAGCGGGTGGCTGCACACCGCACAGGTCTAGGATGGTTGGTGCCATATCGGCTATGTGCACTCCCTCAAGGCGCTTGCCGAGTCGGGCATGCAAGCGGTTGCCGACGATGAACACCCCATCGGCTCTGTGGCTACCGTTCATACTGGCGAGCTTGCCGCCCGCAGATTCGCGTGCCGACAGTGTCCGCACCGCCTCCGCAGTGGGCGCTCCCGCGCTGGGTAGACAGACGTAGGAGTAGCCCTGGTCGAGATGCAGATCCAGGACAACGTCGGGCGCGTATTCCGTCCAGGGTCCGTGGTACAGCTCTTCGCGACGCCAGGCGTGGCGGACGATAGGTGCGCCGCGTTCAGGGTCCCGGAGCTCACGCGCCGCGGCGCATACGTCCTCCCGCACTCGTTCGTAATCCGCCGGATCGACGACGCCCTCAGGCTCCCGCCCCTTCACGTTGAGCCAGACGCTCGGGAAGTAGTTGAGTTCTTCCGAAAAGGCGCGGGTCCGTTGCCATTCGATTCCAGCAAAGCGCGCGCGCGATTCCAACCGGCTCGCCCAGCGACTACCGTTCAGCCGGAACGCCCAGCTTTGCGCGCTTGGGGGCAACGCGCTCAGCGCTAGCCGCTTGAGACTTGCATTGAAGTCTCGTCGCGAGTGCCGGCGCCGAGATCGTTGGAAACCTTGCTGCTCCAGCCACTGATTGAGGTAGACGATCTTCGCACCGGCTCCGCCGAAACCGTGATCGGACACGACAAGCACTGCCGCCTCTGGAACGCTCCCCGTCAACTCGCCGATGGCACCGTCCAACACCTCGTAGACGCGCCGGATGGCGTCGCCGAGCTCGAGGGCTCCCGCGGCGTCAAAACGCGGTGACGCCGGATCGTGAAACTTCCAGAAATGGTGCGCCACCGTGTCGGTTTCCCCAAACAACAGAAGGAAGCAGTCCCACGGCCCACGGTCGAGCAGGGTCCTCGCGAGCCGCGTCTTCACCTCGATACCACGCAGCAGCCGGTCCAACGCCGTCCGGTACCAACCACGACCGACCCGGAACTCCTGAAAGTCGGCGAACGGGAATCCGCCCATCTTCTTTACTAGCGGTGCGAGGCTGGACGGGGCGACGAAAGAGGCGTCGGCCCGGGTCGTCACGGGAGTATCGAAGCCGCTGACCATGCAGCCGTTCAAGTGTTCTGGTGGATACGTCCCCGGAAGACCGAGAATACACACCCGGCGTCCCGCATCGCTGAGCAGCTTCCAAATCGTGGGGACTTTCCGAAAACTCGCGTTGACGAAGCGCACTTCATAGGTGCCGAGTTGGCGGCGTGTGAAGTCGAAAATCCCATGTCGGCCCGGATTCACACCCGTCATGAACGTCGACCAGCTCGGCAGCGTCGCCGCGGGTATCGTTGACGCGAGCGGACCCCACAGGCTGTTGCGCCGGAGGCGCGCGAGGTGTGGAAGCCGTCCCTGCTCGATCCACGGGTCGAGCAGAGCCCACGTGGCCCCGTCAAGACCGATGATCAGCAACATGACCAGGGTTACCGACGCCACTGAGCGGGCTGCGGCGGAAAATCCTCGCCCGCTCTTGGGCGAGCCGCTGGAGCATCTCGGTTGTCTGAGCCGGCTCCACCGCAGCAAGATTTTGCTGCTCAGCCGGACTTCGGCTCAGATCGTACAGCTCGACTGGCTTGAGTCCACGGGGATTGTCGGGGTTTGCAGTCATCACTTTCCACGATCCGAAGCGCAGCGAGGCAAGCACGTTGCCCTCAAAATCCTCCTCGGCGAACAAGGGCTCCGGCTCCCCATTGGGCGGACTGAACAGATCGCGCCCGGCGAACTCGCGGGGCGCAGTGAGTCCGGCGGCGGTCATCAAGGTGGGTGCGACATCGACGCTGCGCACGATGTCGGACCGCACCGCACCTGGCTGCAGCTCATGGGCGCGCTTGACGATCAGCGGCACGTGCACCTGTTCCTGATACAGCGTCGTACCGTGCCACCATCCGCCGTGCTCCTGGAACTCTTCGCCGTGGTCTGCGGTGACGACCACCACGCTGTCCTCATACAGTCCCAGCGACTTGAGGCGTGACATGAGCACCCCGAGGTAGCGGTCGAGATAGGTGACGTCTCCCATGTACAGATGGTGCAGCTCGTCCTTTCGAGCTGCGGGCGGGTCGGGATTGTTCACCCGCGCCACACCCTTCCCGTTGTACGGCATCTCGAAATAGGGGTCGTGCGGATCCATGTAGTGGATCAGCAAGAAGAACGGACTCGGCGGACGCTCCTCCAACCACCGCGCCACAGCGGCATCGACGACTTGAGCGTCCTGATAGTAGTTGTTGAAGGAGATCCGATCCCGGAAGAAGCGCTCGCGCATCACGCGGAGCCCCTTGTAGATCGCGAGCCGGGTCGCCGAATCGGTCGCGCCGAAATAGAAGTCAGGGGTGAGGTACCTGTACTCATCGAACCCCTGCTGGAAGTTGAACACCGGCGCCACGTTGATGTTGCTTACGAACCCCGCGGTCCAGTAGCCGCTTGCCTTCAGTGCTTCCGCCAATGTGGTGACCTGATCCGGCAGTGGATCGAGCTTATGCATGAGACCGTGTACAGATGGGTAGAGCGACGTCAGAATGGTTGCGATGGACGGACGGGTCCAAGTCGATTGCGAATACGCGTCCACGAAGCGGACGCCCTCGGCGGCGAATTGATCCAACGCGGGGCTCGCACTCGGCCTACCGCCCTGAGAGCCGACGGCATCGGCGCGAAGAGTATCGGCGATAATCAGGATGACGTTGGGATGGCCCTTGGCCGCCGGGCTCGTGCTTCGGTTGACAGCCAAGACCTCCGAATGCGGAGCGGCCAGCACAGCTGCCCCCGAGCAGATCCCCAGGCAGAACACCAATCCGACGGCAGCACCTGTCAAGCCGCGCTGGTGCCGACCCAACGCCCGGCTGGCATACACCGTCATGACAGCCAGTCCTGCCATAGCCGCAACGAGCGCGGCATGCACTGCCAATCCTACCGGCGATATAGTGGCCAGTTCCTCGTGGAAGACGCGCAGAACGACGTGATAACGAGTGACGGCCGTCCCCGCAACAAACAGCGCCATACCTGCGGCAATGCCAAAGGCATCTGGCCGCCGATGTCGTAGCGCAGCCGCGACCGCGAGAACGAGGATCGCGCCGCCAAGTCCTACGAGCAAACCAAACACCCCGTAGCTCACCACCGCGTAGGGGAATAGCCAGTACTCTTCCCCTGGTGCGGAAGTAACCGTGATCAGGATTGCCTCGGCGAGTCCAACGATGGCACCTCCCCACGCCCCACCGAGCATGGCACCGATTGCAGAACGAATGGCCCCTGGGGACTCTGTCATCGTTTGTCTTTCGCGGTACCGAGAAGGCCGCTGATCATCAGGTAGGCGTAGCTCCGCCGTTGCGGGTCATTGCCGTCCCCGCCAAAGAGAAGCCGGCGAGCCTCCCGAGCCGGCTCGCCACCGCATCCAAAAACGTTCGACCCTAGGCCGAAACTCGTTCAATAAGGTGCTGCGGCACTTCCACTCTCGTCTGGCGCCGCAGCAATTCCATCAAGACCCGCACTCGTCCACGGCCGCAGCCGGGGTTTTCAATGATTCCGACTAGGCCCTCGAACGGGCCTCGCTTCACGCGCACGACATCTCCTTGCTTGAAGGCCGGCACGGCCCGCACAACGCCCTCTTGCCCCATGCGCGCATGAAGAAACTCAACTACAGCATCGTCAACCGGGCTCGGCAACGTTCCGAAACCGATAAACTTGCGCACGCCTGGCGTCCACACGACGGCGAAGTACTGCTCCATGAGGTCAATCCGGACGAAGAGGTAACCTGGAAACAGCGGCGCGATGGCTGGCGTCACGCGCAGGCGGCCCGGCTCGAGTATTCGAGGCAGGAAACTCTCCACTCCTCGGCGCCCCAGCTGTTCTTGCGCAAACTGCTCGCGCCGCGCCTTCGTGCTGATCACAAACCACTGCAGATTCGATCCAGACATCTTAGGTTCCTGACCTACTCCCCTAACTGCGCGATGCGCGTGTCTTCACGGAAAAGCTTCTGCAACTGCTTGCCGACCGCCATGCCTTCGTCCCGATCAGTAAAACCGGACACCACCACGCGGAACATCGGCTTGCCGAAGCCCACGCTTCCTCCGGACACATGCGACTCGAATCCGCGGCTGCGCAGCGCATTCTGCAGCGCGGCCGCGCGGTACGCTTGAGGGGTTGAAAACACCAGAATCGCATAGTGGCCTGAGCCGTCATTCAGGAGAGGGAACCCTTCACCCAAGTCGGGCAAACGAATCGTCTGCCCAACCGTGATCAGATCGATATCCTGGACCTCGGGGTTGGCGAGTTTCAGAAGATCCAAGATCGTGTAGCCCGCTTGCCCGTACTTGCGCATGGCAATGCCTGAGACCGAATCACCACCGCGGACAACGACTCGCGTAAACGGGATCCCATCCAAACGCGGCGTCGGGCCGTCGTTCAGTGTGGCTGCATCATGAGTCTCGACTTGATCGCCGCGCTCGGTTTCCGTCCGTGGTTCACTCGCCCGATGCGGCCACGCCCTTGCGGCAACCTCACCCCTTTGTGGTGAACCTTCATCCCGGCTTGGAGCCGGAGCCGCATCCGCGGGGCGTTGTTCGTGTGGTGATACTCCCGGCGCAGCGACCGCAATTGGCGCCGGGGGGGCGCGCTCGGGAACCGCTGCAACCACGAGGTGCTCTTCACGCGGGACTCCTCCGGTCTCGCGCAACTCAGCTGGGCGCTGCTCTGGCGGTGATGGAGCGTGAGAGTCTGCATTCCTCGCCACTCGGTCGGCCTCCAAAGCAGGCCGAGCGCTCGGGGCAGCGGCGTCTCCGAGGTCGGAGGTCTTCGGGGGAACCGGCTCCACCGGCGCAACTCCGGCTTGCGCTACCCCAGTGGAGCGCTCGTCACGCAGCGCATCCGTCTCGCCACTGGCGCGGTCGTCGACCTCCGGCGAAGTGTCGACGACTCGCTCGACTGGTCGTGTTGGCGGGCCTTCCACGCCGGTTCCGCGCGGCTCCGATCCGGGTCGGATCACTTCGAGCTTGTGGGCCTGCGCCGGAAGGGCGACGCGCTCTTCGGCACGCCGGTGCAGCATGGTTCGACCAACCGAGAGCAATCCGATCACGACGGCCACGACGACTAGACCCATCACCCCAAAGCGTGCACGCCACCGGTTCTGTGGCGTCGCCGCAGGAGCAGAAGCGGTCACCGCGGTCGGGCGCTCGTACGGCTCCTCGGTGGGCGGCTCCACTGAAAGAAGATCAGCCGCCGCTTCGGTGACTACGTCGGCACCGATGCGCTTCTTCCCGAGTGCGTAGCCGATCACCAGGGCGTTGTCACAGACCACGTTCACCAACCGCGGGATACCCCGTGAAAAATGGTAGATCTGCTCCTCGGCTTCTCGTGAGAACAGCTTCAAATCGGGGCAGCCAGCGGCCTGGAGGCGATACTGGATGTATTCCGTGATCTCGTCGCGCGACAGGGGCAGCAAGCGGCAATTGATACCAATCCGCTGCCGGAGCTGGCGAAGAATGGGATTGCTGAGTTTCTGGCCGAGCTCCGGTTGCCCTGAGAGAACAATCTGCAGAATTTTCTCCTTGGCGGTCTCGAGGTTAGAAAGCAGCCGGAGATCCTCCAGCACGGAAAACTCGAGGTCTTGCGCCTCATCGATCAGCAACGCAACGTTCCCGCCGGCGCGCAGCTCCTCCAGCAAGAACGCGTTGAGCCGCTGCAACATGTACAGCTTCTTCCCGTTGTGCACGGGCAGATCAAACTCAGCAAAGATGTATTCCAGGATCTCCTCGAAGGTCACGTTGGTGTTGAAGATGAACACCGACTTGGTCCGCGGATCCAGTTCCTCGAGCAGCTTGTTCAGCAGCGTTGTCTTGCCGGTGCCGGCCTCACCGATCAACGTGATGAAGCCTTTGCGCTGAGTGATGCCGTAGTTCAGCGAGGCGATGGCCTCACGATAACGGGCGTTCAGGTACAAGAATTTCGGATCCGGGGTTACGTTGAACGGTCGCTCCGCCAGCTGATAGAACTCACAATACATCGGGCACCTCGCTTGTCCGGCGCAATGCCTGTGCCAGGCGCCGAGCGACACCACCGAGGGTCGTGCACGCCAGCCCAGCTTGCGTCACTGCAAGGTCAACCATTGATTCCTGCCGATCTCTTGCATCGGCGCGACGGCCGGCCGGCAACCTGCTCATTCCTCGGTCCCGTCGGGCGTCCTACGCCCATTTCGCCGGAATTCGCTGGGGCGCAAGCCGTGCAATCGAATCTTCCGATGCAGCGTCGCCTGGTCGATCACCGCATGTTGCGCGGCGGGAGCGATGCTTCCGCGATAGTGGTCCAGCACATGGGTCAGGTATTGTCGTTCCGCGGTTCTCAAGAACTGTCGGAGCGGCAGCAGATAGTTGGCACGGTCTGCAGTGCCCGACACCTTCGCTTCGGCGCCGGGTACGTCCACCTCGCGAATGGTGTCCCCCTTGGCACGCAGCACGGCGCGCTCCATCACGTTCTGCAGTTCTCGAATGTTTCCTGGCCACGTGTACGCCATGAGCAGCGCAAGCGCGCGGTCCGAAACGCGGTTGATGAGTTTGTCGCGCGCCATCGGATTGTTGCGAAGGAAGTCCGCGACCAACAGCGGCACATCGGCGATGCGCTGGCGCAGAGGAGGCAGCTGCACCGGAACGACGTTGATTCGGTAATAAAAGTCCTCCCGCATACGGCCCGCGACCACGGCGCCGGCAAGATCCTGATTGGTCGCCGCCACGACCCGCATGTCCACGCTCACGCGTCGGTTGCCTCCGAGTCGCTCGACCGCTCGTTCCTCGAGCACGCGCAAGAGCTTCGCCTGCATTGCGAGGGGGATGCTCTCCACCTCGTCGAGAAACAGGGTGCCACCATTGGACAGCTCGATCTTGCCTACCCGCTCCTGCATCGCTCCGGTAAACGCGCCGCGCTCGTAGCCGAAGAGCTCGCTCTCGAGCAAGGGCTCGGGCACCGCCGCGCAGTTGATCGCCACGAATCGCCCGGCCTTGCGCTTGCCCTGAAAGTGAATCGCGCGCGCCACTAACTCTTTGCCAGTGCCCGACTCGCCGGTGATGAGAACCGTCACATCACTTTGCGCGAGCATTTCGATGGTTGAGAACACCTCGATCATCGCCGGATCGCGGCTGACCATGTTCGCGAAAGTGTAACGGTCGGAGAGCTGCTTCCGCAGGTATTCGATCTCGTCGAGAAGGCGTCGGCGTTCGAGCACCTTCTGCGTTGCCAACAAAATGTCATCGGGCTCGAACGGTTTCGTGATGTAATCGCAGGCGCCATGGCGCATGGCTTCGACCGCGCCGCGGATGCTTCCGTAGCCGGTGATCATGATGACGTCGACCGACGGCCAGCGTTCTCTGATCTCGCCGATGAGCGTCATCCCATCGCTCCCCGGCATTCTGAGGTCCACCAAGGCGAGTGCGAACTCGGAGCTGGCGAGCCTGTCCAGTGCTTCCTCCACGTCCGCGGCGGACTCGACGACATAGTCGTGGCTCGCGTAGAGGCCTTCCAGCTGTCGCCGGATCAACGGATCGTCATCGACGATCAAGATGCGGGCACCCAACATTGGCGACGAAGCTAGCGCTGGAGCGGTAGCACTATTTCCCACAGAAGCTCTCCTGAAGGTGCTGGATTTTCGCGCAAACTCCCGCCATGGAGCTCCAGGAACTTCTCCGCGACGGCCCAATCCATTTCAGATTCCGACGTTCGCATTGAGACGAGATGGCGTGGAACAACCACTGCCAGGACCGCAGCCCGACTGGACGCCCTCGCCACGGCTTTCAACTCGATGCCCTCTTCACCTGCCGAGTCCTTCCTAATCCGCAACGCCAAGAGACCAAACGCCTGCGCGAGCCGTCCAGGATCGACGCGCAGACGACTACCTTCCGAGAGCTTCGCCTCGACTTGCACACGACAGCCGCTGCGACCACTGATCTGGCGCGCCAGACTTTGCGCCACCTCGGCACCTTCAACATCCTGTAAGTCCAAGGAGATCGGTGAGAAATAATCCATCACCAACTGCAGGAAGTCCTCCAGTTGCCGCGTGCTGCTCACAAGGCCATCAGCGGCAGGCGGATCGGTCCGGCGGGCCTGCTCGATCAAGTGGTAAATGCGTTGAAACAAGTTGCCGAGCACATGGCCAACGTTGTCCACAACCTGTGGCCGAATGGCAACAATCTGAGCGTCGCCCTCAAACGGGGCACCCTCGGGTCGGTTCCGCTCCACCGTGGCAGCCGCTTGGCGCCCTGCGCTTTTCATTTGTTTACCTTGTGCTCGCTTGCTTCCGGAGTCCAATCCATCTCACCGCCAAACTCGCCGCCAAAGCCGTATCATTCTTCGCTGCGCCACCATCAAGCCCGTGAATACTCCAAGTGAAGCGAGCCGCTTGCGCTCTAAAATTGACTCTTAAGATCGTTACCACGCTCAGTTAAACTTTTTCAAGCGGATTCTACGGTTCCTTGGATCCTTCGCCTGGAAACCCTGCGCGTGCGTAGCCTCGGCATTGACTTTCGAATCGAAAACCGTGTAGGTTCAAGCGTCTATTCACCGGTCATCGCCCGGAGCGAGGGGAGGGTAAGGAGGTGGTTGAGTGGCGCGCCCCCGCGTTTATGTCGTCGATAACTCGCCGGTCATCCGAGAGACAATCCCTATAGTTCTCGGCGAAGGGTACCGCGTCCGATCTTTGACCGTGGACGAGTACCTCGGCGACCCGCTGCGGTCTGAAGCGGAGCTACTCATCGTCGGAGAGGATTCTTTCTCCAGCGAAGGCCGCCGCTTGCTCGCAGACGGGCCACCGGTCCTGTGGCTGCAGAATGAGAGTCGGCCGATTCCGAGTGGCCCGACACGGCAGCGAGCGCTCGCCCACCCGTTCAGCCCCGAGGATCTCCTTGCGGACGTTCAGGCGTTGTTATTGGAGTCGAAGCGAAGTGAGCCCAGCTTCCGCACTCTATCGATCGTCGATTATCCCGTCATTCCACAAGAAGCGGCCTCGCTCGCACGCCGCGCCGCCGCAACCGATTTCCCAGTCCTCATTTGCGGTGAACCAGGCACTGGGAAGGCACGCCTAGCTCGCGCCATTCACGCACTCAGGACTCACACCCGTTTTGTCACCGTGTCGGCTGGCAGCGTTAGCCGAACACTCCTGGGAGAAACCGGCGCGATCGCGGCGGGCGACCTCACTATCTTTGTGAACGAGGTCGGTGGCCTCACGCTCGATGCGCAGCTGCTGCTCCTCGAATTGCTCGACTGCGGGGGCTATTCCTCCCAACAAGGTTGGCACCGCGTGCGGCTCGTCTGCGCGGTCTCGGAGACCCTGGAAAACCTCGCACGTATCCGAGGCTTCGACAAGGAACTCTTGTACCGCTTGAGCGTCTTGCCGATTACTCTACCTGCGCTTCGTCAGCGACCGCAGGACATTCCGGCGCTTGCGGACCACGTGGCAGCCGAGTTGGCACGGTTGCTCTCCGCGACCCCCGTCGCGTTCACCCGGCGGGCAGTTGAACGAATGGTCCACTACCTTTGGTTCGGGAACTTGGCCGAAATGGAAACGGTACTTACGCGCACCGTTGTGCTGACGCACAGCCGATCGATCGATGCGGAGGACCTTCTATTCGGTTACGGAAGGATGGTACCGCGCTCACAAGAGGGGACTCCGGCGCCGGGCCGAGAAGTTGTGAGTCGTTCGACTCCACCTGAAACCGTCGACCTGATCATCAACGAGCTGGCGCACGAGTTCAAGAATCCGATGGTTACCATCAAGACCGTCTCGCAGCACTTGGAACGCTGGCTTGCGGACGAGGCTGGCCGCGAGCAGGTCGCCCGCCTGACTGGTGAGGCGGTTGACCGGATGGACCGAGCGCTGGAGAACCTGCTGCAGTTTACTCGTTTCCGTTCCCCTTCCCCGCACGACGTTTCGCTCAACACGCTCCTTGCTCCGTGCCTAACCGATATCACCCCGGTCCTCACGGAGCGGAGGGTCTTGTTGAACTATCGGCCCCCCGAGCCGGCGCCGGTGTTCGTGGATGCCGCGCAGATCGGGTACGCCTTCGAAAATCTCCTCCGCGTCATCACCCGTGACCTTGCTGAAGGAGAGACGCTCGCCGTTCGCCCATTCGGTTCGGCCCCGGGCGTGGTGTTCGAGTTCGGCAGCGGTGGTCGCCCTCTTGCGACCAAGCTGGTAGGCCTTCTCGACCACGCTCCTAGCGACGGAGAAACTCCGTTGCCCCTCGGATTGGTGTTGGCTCAAGCGCTGATCGAGCGCAACGGGGGGCGCCTCGAGATGCATACAACCGCTGAGACGGCAAGCATCACCGTATGCTTGCCCAGCCGAGAAGAGATTGCTTCTGGAAATGGAAAAACGACGAGTCTTAGTCATTGACGACGAACCGAGCGTCCGGGAATCCCTGCGCATGGTGCTCAAGGATCGCTATGAGATCCTGGGCGCATCGTCGGGTAACGAGGGGCTGGACCTCATCGGCAAGGAGCCATTGGATGTCGTACTCCTGGATATCCTGATGCCCGGCATGGACGGACTGGAAGCGCTGGAGCAAATCAAGCAGCGGGCTGCGACGCTCCAAGTCGTCATGCTCACCGCCACCAAGACGGTCAAAACGGCGGTCACTGCGATGAAGCTCGGCGCGTTCGACTACGTGACGAAGCCGTTCGATGTCGACGAGTTGCTCCTCATCGTCGATCGCGCCGTTCAATCTGCCGCGCTCGCACGTGAAGTGGAGGCCCTACGTTCCGAAGTGGGGCTGCGGTACAGCTTCGAAAACATCATCGGCAATTCGCCCAAGATCCAGGCCGTGCTGCGCACCGTATCCATGGTGGCGCCGCTCAAGACGACGGTCCTTATCACCGGCGAGAGCGGCACCGGAAAGGAGCTCATCGCCAAGGCGATTCACTATCACAGCCCGCGGGCGCAAAAGCCCATGGTGACGATCAACTGCGCCGCGATCCCGGAGAACCTGCTTGAGAGCGAGCTCTTTGGCCACGAGCGCGGTTCGTTTACCGACGCCTATACCAAGAAGCTCGGGCAGTTCGAGCTCGCGGATCAGAGCACGCTGTTCCTCGATGAGATCGGTGAGATGAATCCCGCCACGCAGGCCAAAATCCTGCGCGTCCTTGAACAGGCCGAATTCACCCGCATCGGCGGTGCCCAACCGATCCGGGCCGACGTGCGCGTCATCGCCGCCACCAATCGCGACCTCTATGAGGGGATGCGCGACGGCAGCTTCCGGTCGGACCTCTACTATCGGCTCAACGTAGTGGCGGTGCACCTGCCCGCGTTGCGTGAACGACGCGAAGACATTGGACAGCTCATCCAGCATTTCCTGTGTGCGAAGTCGCGCGAGCTCGGCCTCACAGAGAAGGCCTTCAGCAGCGACGCCCTGGACCTGCTCATGCAGTACGCGTGGCCGGGGAATGTTCGCGAGCTTGAAAACCTCGTCGAGCGATCTCTGGTCCTGTCGCGCGGAACTACAATGGCAGTCGATGACCTGCCGCAATATCTCAATACGAGCAACGGTCGCGCCCACCCGGTCCAACAAAGCGTCCTGCGCGGAGAAACTCGACTGAGCGAAGCCGTCGACCAATTCGAACAGGAGCTGATTCGCAGCGCGCTTACTCAGGCGCAGAATAACCAGACTCGGGCTGCAGAGCTGCTCGGCACGACGCGACGTATTCTGAAGTACAAGATGGACAAGCTCGGGATCCTCGGGAGCGAGTAAGTCTCCCCTCGGTCAGAGCGACATTTCTCCACCGCCACCGTCCAACTTTGCACACCCCTTGGGTTCTTGGGGGTGCGATGCGGGCAGGGGGATTCTCCCTGCGAGTGGCGCAAACTTCCCTCAAAACTTCAGCGTGTTCGCGCGGATCTCGCGTAGAACTTCACCTCGGTCATGCATTGGCACCCCGCATGCTCAGGGTCGGCCCGCACTGGATTGAGGTGACACCGCGATGGAAGAAAGAGCTTCGCTGCTGATCGTCGATGATGAGCGGGGTCCGGCCGAGTCCCTGCGCATGATCTTCAAGCCCTCCTACAACGTGTTCACTGCGAGTGGCGGGCAACAGGCATTGGACATCCTGCATTCAACGCCGATCGATGTGGTCACTTTGGATTTGCGCATGCCCGCCATGTCGGGGATCGAAGTGATGGAGCGGATCAAGCAGTTCGATCCCGACATCGAGGTGATCGTGGTGACCGGCTACAGTTCCCTGGATTCCGCTCTCCACGGCCTCCGCCAAGGAGTCTTCGACTACATCTCCAAGCCATTCGACGTCCCGCAGATCTCCGATCTCGTGCGGCGCGCGGTCGCGCGGCGGCGCGCGACGTTGCGCAATCATCGCATGAAGGAGGACTTCCTCGCGAATCTCTCTCATGAGCTACGGACTCCGCTCAGCGCCATCATCGGCTACAGCGCCATCCTCATGGAAGAGTTGCACCGGTTGGTTGATGCCGATCAGCGCAGTGCCCTGGACCGCATTCAAGCCAACTCGTACGAGCTGCTCAACCTAGTGGAGGGTGTGCTACTCCTGAACGCCCTCGACGCCGGCGAGATCGCCCTCAACATTCAACCCTTCAATCTCAGCGAAACCGTCGAACGGGCCGTCGCCAAGTTTCAACCCCTGGCCCATGAAAAGGGGCTGCTGCTCCGGACTGAGATCGCCACGAGCGACTGCTCGGCAATCAGTGACGAGGAAAAGGTCGAGCGCGTGCTGTGGGCGCTGCTCGATAACGCGGTCAAGTTCACCCCGACCGGAATGGTCTCGGTCGAGCTGCGGCGCGCCCCGCAAGCCGGCGCCCTCGAAATCGAAGTCAGTGATACCGGCATCGGCATGCAACGCGAGGAGATCGCTCAGGCCCTCGAAGGACTCTCGCAAGCCGACGCTTCCGCCCGGCGCCGATTCCGCGGCTTGGGACTTGGACTCCGGCTGGCAACGCGCTTGATCGAGCTGCTTGGCGGCGATCTGCGCGTGCGCAGCGAAGCGGGCCGTGGCACCCAGCTGATCGTCACGATCCCGGCTCGACCGAACCCAGCGAACCTCCGCCTCCACTGATGGAACCGTCCGGTCGAGACCGCTTCCTTGCGTGCGACGAGTGCGGTGTGTTGCAGCCGCTCGTCGATCGCAGAGATCCGCGCACCGACGAGGCCATCAAGAGTGCGATCGATGATGTCATCCAGTTCCTCGATGATCACCGTACTCATCAGCTGACCGAGTGCTGTCGCAGCAGTCCAGATCTCGCGGGTGACGGTCCACTGTGGGACCCCATGACCACGCTCAACTTCGAAGTCACCGACGGCCACACAACGTATGTGGTGACGGCGTCCCGTCCGTCAATCGATGAGCCACGGACCTATGTGTTCGTCCCCGGCGCGTTGAAGGTGCAGAGCTCTGAAGTCGGGATTGACGACGACGATATCCGCCGCGGTCTTGATATGGAGTTTCATCCTCACGCCCTTCGTTCCACCAAGCTCGACCGCTTCGTGTCGGCCCTTCAGGAAGTGATCAGCCACATCAACCCCGAGAACCTACCGATCGTCTTCGATGCCGCCGAGGATCCCGCCGTTAGCGTCGCCCGCATGCCGGATGAGCTCTACGAGGAGCTGCTCAACCATTGTGTCGAAATCTTCGATCCGTGGGAGCTCCGGCGCGTCAGCAATTTCTTGCGTGACAACCGCGAAGCCGACGGTCTGCTCGCCCTGCGGGTTCGCCGGCATCTCGGCATCCTCACGGCGTAAGCTCCGTCCGTCTGCTCCACCCGCATCACCCCAGCTTGACTGCCCAAACCCCCTCTACTACAAGGACCGCGGTTGTGGTACCTACCTCCGCATGCCATCCACCGTCGACGCCGCTGCGGCTCCGGCCCGATTGCGCGACATTCGCGTTGTGGTGCGCCAACCGCTTGAGCGTGCCCTCGACGGTCGGCTGCTGAGCGAGGCGGAAGCCTGCACGCTGATTGAAGCGACAGCTCCGGACGAACTGAGTGCCATCCTGGCGGTTGCTGGTTACGTCCGCACGCAAGTCAAGGGCACCGTCGTCACCTACTCACCCAAAGTCTTCTTGCCGGTCACCAACCTCTGTCGCGACCGCTGCTCGTACTGCACCTTTCGCAGCGATCCCGAGGACGCCCACGCATGGACGATGATGCCCGAAGAAATCCGGGACTGTTGCCGGATGGGTCAGGCCCGTAGGTGCATTGAAGCGCTGATGTGCCTGGGCGACAAACCCGAGGTCGCCTTTCGGTCCTATCGCTCGACACTGCAAGCTCTCGGGCACGCGAGCACCATTGGTTATGTACGTGCCGCCTGTGAGATCGCCCTCGAGGAAGGACTGCTCCCGCACACGAACGCGGGCCTCATGAGTCGCGACGAGATGGCGCTGCTCAAACCCGTCAACGCCAGCATGGGCTTGATGCTCGAAAACGTCAGCCCGCGGCTGCGACGCAAAGGCGAAGTCCATCACCACGCGCCCGACAAGGACCCGGCGCTGCGCCTGGAAATGATCCGCCAGGCCGGCGAGCTCTCCATTCCCTTCACCACCGGCATTCTCCTCGGCATCGGCGAAACGCTGCCCGAACGTGTCGCCAGTCTGTCCGAAATCCGCAATCTGCATCGCGCTTACGGTCATATCCAAGAGATCATCATCCAGAACTTCCGGGCGAAACCGAGCACGCGCATGGCGGGAAGCCCTGAACCGGAAAGCCTCGACGTCGCGCGCACCATCGCCGTCGCCCGCCTCATGTGCGGGGACATGAACATTCAGGCCCCGCCGAATCTCAGCCCATACGATCACCGCCTCTTTCTCGCCGCCGGCATCAACGATTGGGGCGGCATCTCCCCACTCACCCCCGATTACGTCAATCCCGAAGCCCCGTGGCCGCACGTGGCAGCGCTGGCAGAGACCTGCCGCGCCGAAGGATTTGCTTTGCAGCCGCGCCTGCCGATCTACGCCGAGTACGTCGCGCGTCCCGGTTTTCTCGACGCGGGATTACACGCGCCGGTCGCGCAGTGCGCCGCCGAGAGAGGAGTACCGCTATGTTGATGAGTCAGCTCCGCGAGCTGGTGCACGACACGCGACCGCTGGAAACAGTCATCGCCACGGCGCAACCAGACATTGCCGCAATCCTCGATCGCGCGGTGGCGGGCGAAGAGCTCGGATTCGAGGATGGGCTCGCCCTGCTGCACGCGGAAGGCACCGACCTCGCAGCGCTCATTCGGACGGCCGACTGCATTCGCGCACTCGACGTCGGCCCCGTGGTGACCTACGTGGTGAACCGCAACATCAACTTCACCAACGTCTGCTTCGTCGGCTGCCAGTTCTGCGGCTTTGCCCGCTTGCGCAAAGATCCGGACGCGCGCACCGATAGCACCGAGCAGCTCCTGTCCAAAGTGCAGGACGCCGTGAATCGTGGGGCGACCGAGATCTGCATGCAAGGTGGCATCAACCCGGAGATGGACGCCTTCGGCTACCGCGACATGCTGATCTCCATCAAGGCCCATTTCCCGCAGATCCACATCCACGCCTTCTCGCCCATGGAGATCATGTACGGCGCGCGGCGCACCGGGATGAGCTACCACGACTACATCACGATGCTGAAGGATGCCGGGCTCGATACCATCCCCGGCACCGCCGCAGAAATCCTCGACGACGAGATCCGCGAAGTCCTCAGCCACAAGAAGGTCGACGTCCGCACTTGGGTGGAGATCATCACTACCGCGCACCGCATCGGCGTACCCACCACCTCGACCGTCATGTATGGACACATCGAGAAGCCGGAGCATGTCGTACGGCACCTCGAGCTGCTGCGCTCGATCCAGAAGGAGACCGGCGGCTTCACCGAGTTCGTCCCGCTGCGGTTCATCCATACCTATACCGCCCTCTACCAGAAGGGGCTGGTCGATCCGCCGCCCAAAGGGGCCTACGACCTCCGCACGTACGCCGTGTGTCGCCTCATGCTGCGCGGGCACATCAACAACCTGCAGACGTCGTGGGTCAAGCTCGGAACGGAGCTCGCGCAGCTGTCCCTCGGCGCCGGCGTCAACGACTTCGGCGGGACGTTGATGGAGGAGCAGATCACCAAGTCGGCGGGCGGCGACGCCGGCGAGTATCTTCCCGTCGACACGATCCGCGCCTTGATCGAAGGCATGGGGCGCATTCCGGAAGAACGCACAACAACTTATGGCAGAGTCTCGGCGCACGCTGCGGACGGAACGAGTGACCGTGCTGGCTGGGGGAGTGGGCGCGGCGCGCTTCTTACGGGGCCTCAGCTCGCTTCTTGATCCGCACTGCCTCACCGTGATCGTCAACACCGGTGACGACGAGACCTTCTTCGGGCTCCACGTCTCGCCCGACGTCGACACCGTCTTGTACACCCTGGCGGGTCTGGTGCACCCCGTACAAGGTTGGGGCGTGACCAACGACACCTTCACTTGCCTCGGCGCCCTGGGTCGTTTCTACGACGCCACCTGGTTTCGCCTCGGTGACGTCGACCTGGCAACCCACGTCTATCGCACCGACGCCCTGCGGCGCGGCGCGACCTTGACGGCGATCACCCGAACCATCGCAAACGCGCTTGGCGTGCAGGTCGCGGTGCTCCCGATGAGCGACGCCCCGGTCCGCACGATCGTCGAGGTCGCCGGTCACGGGCCCCTTCCCTTTCAGCAGTATCTCGTGCGCGGCCGCGGGCGCGGGCGCGTGACCCGCATCACACTGCGCGGTGCGCGCGCCGCACGGCCGGCGACGGGCACAGTTGCGGCGCTGCGCAAGGCCGACTTCGTGATCATCCCACCGAGCAATCCACTCGTCAGCATCGGCCCGATCCTGGCGTTGCCCGGCATGCGTCGAGCCCTGCGGACGACTCACGCGCGGGTGGCCGCCATCAGTCCGCTCGTCGCCGGCGCCCCCGTCAAGGGTCCGCTGCATCGCATGCTCAAAGGTCTCGGACACGAAGTGTCGTCCGTCGGCGTGGCGCGCCTCTATCGCGACTGCGCTGACGTCTTCGTCCTCGACCAACGCGATGCGGCGCTCGCACCACGGATTGCGGCGCTCGGAATGCGTCCGCTGGTCACCGACACGCTGATGACCAACGCCGCCAAGTCGCGACGGCTGGCAGCAACCGTCCTCGCAGAGCTGCGGCAATGACCATCAGCATTACACCGATCACCGGCGTACCCGCGGTCCAACCGGGCAACGACCTCGCCGCCTTGCTCCTGGCCGGGTGCGATCAGTGCGCGCTTCGACCGGCCGGAGGCGACATCGTCGCCGTGTGTCAAAAGGTGGTATCCAAGGCTGAGGGAAGGATTGCGCGACTCGGCGAAATTACCGCCTCCCCGTTTGCGCGGGAGATCGCCGCCCAGACAACCGACAAGGACCCGCGCGTCGTGGAAGTGATCCTGCGCGAGACGCACCGCATCATCAAAATGGACCGCGGCCATCTCATCGTCGAAACCGGGCCCGGTTGGGTGTGCGCCAACGCCGGCGTCGACGAGTCGAACAGCCTCGGTCTGGACATCGTGATTCTCCTACCCGAAGATCCGGACGCTTCGGCGCAGCAGCTGCGCGAGGCGTTCCAGCAACGCGCCGGCGCCGATGTCGCCGTGATCATCACCGACACCTTCGGCCGCCCGTGGCGCGAAGGCCTCGTCGACTTCGCTCTCGGACTGGCGGGCATGGAGGCGCAGCTGGACCTGCGCGGCCAGCACGACCTCACCGGACGCGAGCTGCACCACACAGTCATGGCGCAAGCCGATGCGCTGGCCGCTGCCGCCGGGCTGGTGATGCGCAAGGGCGACGGCATCCCGGCAGCACTGATACGGGGCTACGAATTCACTCCCGCCGACGGCAATGCCAAGAGCCTCATCCGCGCCCGCGAGTTCGATCTATTTCGGTAACGCCGCGAGCTCGACCAAGACGCTCAATACGCGCCAGTTGCACCCCGTACACCAGATGTCGCCGGCAGCGCGGCGGCCGCGGTAGAGGTGGTGGTAGCCGACCCCGCTGGCGTAGAGGTCGCGGTTTACGAAGTCCAAAATCCGCAGGGCACGCTCGCGGTACACCGGCTTCTGCGTTGCTTGATGCACTCGAAGCAGCGCGAGCGCCGCGTAACTGTTGGTCGATAACGACTCGTAGGCGTTGTCGCCGGTCTGTTCCGAGTTGGCGAAAAATGCGCCGCGCTTCTCGTCCCACAGCGCCTCCAGACCGTTGACCACCGCTTCCGCCCGCGTGAGATATGACGCCTCGCTCGTCAGCCGGTGCGCTTGCAGCAAGTCGATGATCATCATGGCGTTGGGCAGCAACCAGATGGCGTCGCTCTGCGGGCGCGCACGGTAGACGCTCCGCTCCGCGTCCCACGCCGCACCGTCCGCTCCTTCAATCAAGCCGCGACCAACCCGCAGCGGCCGCAGCAACCAGCCCACGGTCTCGTCATGAAAGCGCTCGGCATAGCGCAGCTGTGTGGCGGCGATCTGCGCGCCGATGACCGTCGGCCCGTAGTCGAAACCGCCGCCGCCTGTCAGCCAGTCGAGCCAATCGAGGTAGTAGCGATCGGCAACCGCAAGGGCACCGGAGAGCAGCACATAACGGCGCAGCGATCGGGAGGTCAGCGCCGTATCGGCAGTGTCCGAGTGATCGAGCGCCGCAAGCAACGCCCCGGCCCCGAAAGAGATCTCGTCGAAGTCGCGCGGCCGCGGCCACGCCAGCAGCTTGGCTTGACGCTGGATGATTTGCGGGGCAATCACCTTGTCCCCCGCGGCCAGCAGCACCTCGGCGGCGTAACCGGGAGCATCGCCGTAGTCGTACGCGAAGTCCCCCGCGCTCTGCGGCGCGCGCTCGATCAACGTGTGCAACACGCCGTCGAACATCTCGCGGTAGCGGAAGTCGGCCGGCCGCAGCCGCTGCGCCATCTCGTTCACCACCTGCGCTGACGGCGAGCCGAGCTCGACCGTGGTGCGCATCGGCCGGCGGCCCAGCAGGTTCTCCAAGGGCTGCGTGCTCAGGCTGTCGAGCCAGAGGACGAGATACGCTACTTGCGCGCTGAGCCCTGCGTCTGACGCGGTGGCCGTGGCCCCACCCCCAGTGGTCAACCAACGCACGATCGCGAGCGCGCGGTCTCGGTACTGCGCATCGCCGGTGTCCTTGAAGAGCAGCAGAAACGCGCCGGCGAGGTAGGCGTTGGCACGCGCGTCCTTCCCGCTTTTCTCGGGCGTTGAGAAGTAACTGCCGTCACTGTCGTGCATGCCGTCGATCGCTGCAGCCGCGGCGATCGCCGCCGACTCATATTTCGCCAGCTCCTCGTTCTCGTACGCCTTCACCAACGCGTACATCGCGAGTGCGGTAGGCCACAAGGCGATCTGCTCGTCGCGCGGATCGCGGCGAAACCCTCCCGGCGCCAGTTGCCCGCGCACCAGCAGCTGCTCGACGATGCGTACGCCGTCGCTGCTCCAGCGGTTGCCGCCGGGGTCCCCGAGATCGAAGTAGTCGCGATACGTGAGCTCGAGGTACGCAAGCCAGGCGCCCGCACCGATGCTTCCCCAGCCGGACAGACCTGGGCCGCCGGCGAACGTGTCCAGATCCCGCGTGGCGCGTTCCAGGGTGCGCAGGTTACGATCGACCGCTTTCTTGAGTGTCGGCGTCTCCGTAAACGGCACGCGGCTCTTCGCCGCGTAGAGGCCGAGCGTGCGGAACATGAGCGGCGGCACAGTCCCCTCCGACTCCAGCGGCGCTGCCAAGCCCAGCAGCGTCTCCGTTCCGACGCTGCGATCCAACAACGGGAAGATCAGTGCCGGTCCCCAAGCACTCAGGTCGCCCTCGATGTTGCTCCACGCCGGCGTCGTCGAGGCAGCCAGGCGACGCGCATCCGCGAAGAACCGCTGAAACGGCGCCGCGGGTGACGCTGCTGCGAACTGGCGTTGCGCCAGCGTGACCGTATCGTCCGCGTTTGCGGTCGCGCTCGCGGCACACACAGTCGCGAGCATGCACACACACACGCGCCAACACCCGCGACCCGGCGCGCGGTCGGCGGTGATGAACCTCATGCCGCCCTTATACGCGACTCGCCGGCCTGTTGGGGAGTCCGAGGGTTCCCCTCCTTACCAAGGAGGGGTCAGGGGAGGTCTTGCAACGGCGCGTCAGTAACCTCCCCCTGGCCCCCTCCTTGGTAAGGAGGGGGTTCATTGGCCCAACAGACCAGCGCCACAGCGCTGGTCCGAATCTCGGGACGAACGGTTCTGGACGCCGGTTCCAATTTCCTCATGGCTGAGCGCAGCTGAGGCGCAACTGTGAAAGTCGTCGTTGCGGCCGGGGCAGGCGGTGGTCAAACGACCGTACCCTGATCGTTTGGGCGTTGAGCCGGCGGTCGCGCCGTCCCGCCGGGAGTTCCAGTTCCAGCTCCACAGGCGCGCTGCAGAAGTTCTTCTGAGTTGCACTGAGCGGCACGCGGTTGGTGTATCCGGCCTGTGGGCTGTTCGGATCGAGAAGATGCGTGAGGGCACCCTGAATCTTCGCCTCATTGCCGGCGGCCAGCGCCGCCCCGGCTGGCACTCGGTAGAACCGCCGCTTCGTGGGCAACACCTGCACCGAGGCGACGCCGTCGTTTGAACAGGCGGACAGGTTGGAATCGTCGTTGTTCACGCACACCACAACGTCGAAGCGGCAGTAGCCCTGGGTGGGCTCAAAGTCGCAGCTGGAGTCTTGATCGCGGCAAACCTGATGGAAGCTGGGCAAGCCGAAGCGGTCCGGTGGATTGTTGGGATTCACCACGTACCATTCGACCTGACAGGCGTTGTGGTCGCGCCGCAGTTTCGAGCGGTCGCCACGGATCAACACGCCGCTCGCCGTGTACCGGCAACTCGCCGGACAACTGTCACCCGACACCTGGTTACCGTCGTCGCATTCCTCGCCGATCTCCCGGACGCCGTTGCCACACACCGGGCGCGCGGCAAAGGTCCAGACGCTCGCAGTCGACGTCAGCACGGTGATCTCCACGTCACCATCACTGAGCAGCGCCCGGTTCGACACGCATGGATCAGGCGAAGCGACGCCGCTGGTGCCAGCGCATGCCGGTACCAATACGCCGTCCTTGAATATTTCGATGCCGTCCTGGTCGACGCCGGGCGGAATTTGTGAAGCGTCGATCAGGAACATCAGCACGAGCGGAATGTCGGAAGTGGCCGCAGGGGCCGAGATGATCACCTGCTGGCCGACGAAAGCGAAGCCAGTCGGCGGCGCGCCGCCGGCGACGCTTTCGGTGATCGAGATGGTTCCTGCCTCTGGCGAGGTCACGGCCGTCTGCACGGGTTCCGTTGGTGTAGCCCCGTGGTTGGCCGTGTCAGTGGTAACCGTCCCGCCCGCGTCAACCGTGCCGGTCACGCAGCGCGCCGCCACACATACGCCGGCCATACACGCGTCCGGTTCGCTGCAGGCGTTGCCGGCGTCACACACTGCTCCGTCCGCTGCTGCCGGATTCGAGCAGACACCCGTAGCGGGATCGCATGTGCCCGCCACATGGCACTGGTCGAGTGGGTTGCAGACGACGGGGCTCCCAATGCAGCGTCCGCTCCCGTCGCACTGGTCCGTTTGGGTGCACGCATTGCCATCGTTACAGCTCATTCCAGCGCCAACGGGAGTACAAACAGACGGCTGGCCCGCGCATGTGTAACACGGCTCGATCTGACATCTCGAACTGCAGCCGTCACCATCCACGGAATTTCCGTCGTCGCACTGCTCGCCGGGCTCGACGATACCGTTGTTACTGCAAATGAAGATCCGGAACACCGTGCCGAAGCCGGAGTTCCCACCACGCCAGGTGTGCCATACAAAGCCCCGTCGCTGCCTTGAATCAGCCCAGCATAAGGAACTGCCCCGTCACCACCGCTGAAGTTGTGAAGCGTCGTGAGGGCCTGGGTGTTCGGGTCCAGCCGGAACACCGTGCCGTCAGTGGAATGCTGGTGATCGCGCCTGGTTTCCTATTGCACCTCATACGCGCCGATGTCGACATGGGCACCGGCTTTACGCGGCAGCCCGCGTTGATCGGTGCTGAGATTGTCCGGCGGCGCGGTGACGGCATCGTCACCAGCATCGATCGCCGGGCTCCGTGCTGTGCATGCCGGGTGCGGCATCTCCGCCCCGCTGCACAAGGCCAGTGTCTGGGTGGAGCCGCCGTAATTTCTCCTGGGAGCCAGCTGCGGGTTGGTGTTGAGCAGATCGCTGCCGCCGTCCGAGAAGCAGGTGTCGTCGTCGCTGATGTTCTGCCCACCCGAGTAGGTACCCCCGTCCTCGCAATTTCCTCCCAACCCACTCGCCGCAATGATGCTGTTGGTCACGAGCACGTTGCCGCTGATGCCGCCACCAGCGCCAACAGTATCATACAGTGTGCGACTATTAACGATGTTGTGACTGAGTGTGCAGTTGGTCACGATCGTGTTGCCGTCTGCGTCGATGCCGCCGCCATAGACAAACGCGTGCGCGCCCGCGATCACAGAGTTGCCGACGAGCGTGCAGTTGGTGAGCGTACAATCATTGCCGTTACTGATGCCACCGCCCCGGCCCGAGGATTCGTACCCGCCGATGACCGAGTTGCCGACGAGCGTGCAGTTGGTGAGGGTGGCGCTGCCGCTATTGTCGATCCCGCCCCCGCCGCCGTATCCGAAGATCACGCCGCTCGCTACCAAGTTGTAGCCGATCGTGCAGTCATTCAGGATCGCGGTCCCCTGGTTTTCAATGCCGCCGCCAAAGGCGTAGCCGCTATCGCCCGAGTTAACCTTGTACGCCACGTGACATTGGTTCGAATTGATGGTGCAGTGGCTCAGGGTCATGGTGCCGTAGTTGCTGATAGCTCCACCCATTGGCCACCCGACGGGCTGCGCGGAGCCGCCGAGAGCTTTGTTGCCACTCAGGCGACAATCGGTGAGAGTCAACGTTCCCGTGCTGCCGTTGTAGATGGCGCCGCCTTCGCCGATTGCAAGATGTTCGCGGCCTCCGGCTAGGTTGCGGGTCACGCTGCAGTCATTGAGGGTGAGGCTCCCCGCATTATAGATTGCGCCGCCCGCGCCAGAGTCGTTGCCGGTGCCGTCCGGGCGGGCCGTGTTGCGGGTCAGGGTGCAGTTGGTCAGGGTGAGCATCGCTCCTTGGTCCACCAAGACCCCTCCACCAACGAAAACCCCTCCACCACTGTCGGCACCCCGACCGCGACGGATCGTCAGGTCGGATATGTTTGTGGTGCCGGCCGCGATCTCGAAGACGCGCGTCCTATTGCGTCCGTTGATGCCCAGTGAGCCGCTGCCCGGTCCTGTGATGGTCACCGTCTGCCTAATGAGCAGACCGCCTAATGTGGAGCGGAGGCGGATCGACGCTGGTAGTGTGAGGTTGAATGCGATGGTGTCGCCGGTGCCGGTTCCGGCCGTGCAGTCCCCGCTGGTTATATCCGCCGCTAGGTTCACGTTCGCGATCGCCTCGCGCAATGTGCAGTGGCCATCACCAGCGGTTAGATTGTCTGCAGTTGTATTCACGTTGATCATTGCCCCGAATGCAAGCGTGGCGGTGCAGGCTACGATTGTGACGCTGCCGCAGCAGCGAAGTGTTTTCATTTGGCTTCTTCCCCCCACGCAGCCGCTTCGTGTGGCCGTCGCTCCATCGAGTTATCGTGCAGCCTGCGAGCCTTGTCAAGAAACTGGTGTTGGGACCTGTCATACCTCCGCAGCGTGCTAGGCGGGTCGTACCACATCTAGGACAAAAGAATCTATACGTGGGTATACCGACCGGATGGAGCGCCGCACGTCGGCCCAAGGCGATGGCGCGCGGCTCTTCCACCGCCTTTGAGTACACCGACACCACCCCCTCCGCGAGATCAGCATCATTCTGCGCCAGCAGCGGGTCAGTCGGTAGGGCGTGGGACGCGCGCCTATCTTGAAGGGGCCCCTGGCCCCCTCCTTACCAAGGAGGGGGCCAGGGGGAGGTTGCTGACGCGACGCTGCAAACCTCCCCTTACCCCTCCTTGGTAAGGAGGGGAGCGCTTGACGAACCGTTCATTGGTAGTGTGCCGCCGCGGCGTGAGCTGCCGCACGCGCGGCGCCCCGCGACCAAAGCGCAAGCGTGGCTTGCGCACTCCATAGGCACGACGGCCTGCCGTCACGCCGTCAGCTTGGCCCAGTTGTCCCTGATGTAGTGCGCCGTACGATCGGCGATCGCCGCCGTCGAAATTTGCGGCGGCGCACCGAGCGATGACGGGAAGACACTCATGTCGCACACGAACAGGTTCTGCAGCTCGTGCGACCGGCACCACGAGTTCACCACCGACCGCTGCGGATCCTCGCCCATCTTGCACGTGCTCTGCGGATGCGTCGACGCGAGCTGGATGTCGTTGGGACGCAGGCCGCGTTGGTCGATCGCCCGGAAATCATCGCCCGGCCGCAATACCAGCGGCGACGCGTATGGCACCACCACCCGCTTGGCGCCGCTGGCGAATAGGATCTCGGCGCAGTGTTTCATCCCTTCGATGAAGAGCTGGCGCTCCTTTTCTTTCACGCTGTAGGTGATTTCCGGTTTGCCGCTGCGGTCGACGCGCACCATGCCCGCCGATTCATCATGCATCAAGACGAGGATGCCGACCGTGCGGTGATAGTGCTTCATCAGCTCCCAATGGCCGCGCCCGAAGCCCGGCAGCTGCGACGCCGTCGCCACCGGGAAGCCATACACCGGCATCAGGATGTAGCCGCTGTTCGGGTCCTTCTCGAGGTTGATGAACTCGTCGACGTAGTAGCTCTGCGGAATCCCCCGATAGCCGTAGATGTCTTCATCGTAGATGCCGGCGAGCAAGACGCTGGGGTGCAGGTGCAGATTCTTGCCGACCTGCCCACTGCCATTGGCGATGCCGCTGTTCAGCAGGATCTGCGGCGAGTTGATGGCGCCAGCGGACAACACCACCACTTGCGCGTCGACGTGCACTCGATGGCGTGGCCGTCGTAGCACGTCGACCACCGTCGCCTCGACCGACGTCACCCGCCTCCCGTCGGCCTGGATCTTCTGGACCGGACAATCTGCGTAGATGCGCGCGCCGGCCGTGGAGGCTGCAGGAACGTACGTAATAAGCATGCTCTGCTTCGCGTCGAAGGGGCACCCCAGCAGGCAGAACCCGCTCGTGGTGCAGTTCTCCCGATTGTGCTTCGACACCAGGCCGTGGTAGCCGAGCTTCTCGCAACCCTCGCGGATCTTGTTGTTCAGCGTGTTGATCTCGTGCGGCAGGATGTCCTTGACCTTGAGCATGCGCTCGACGCGCTCGAACGACGGCACCATCTGCTCGTAACCCAGGTCGCGCACGCCGTCCTCACGCCGCCACTTCTCCAGGATGGGCACGGGCGTGCGGAAGCAGTAGCAGAGGTTGTGCACCGTCGACCCGCCGATGTTGCGGCCTTGCAGGATGATGATCGACTGGTCCGTGGTCGCACGCTGCCCCATGTCCTCGTAGAGCAACGGCATCATCTCGTCTTCGCGCTGGGTGAAGTCGTCCTTGGTGTAGTAACCGCCCTGCTCGAGCACGACGACGTCACGCCCAGCCTCAGCAAGCTCCTTGGCGACGACTGCGCCACCGGCGCCGGTGCCGATCACGCACACCTCGGCCTTCAGGTCGAGGTCTCCGGTGATCGCCGCGCCTTTGGTGATCATTTCGCTATCTCAGCGCGGGTTGACGCCCGCAACCCAATGACGAGCAGCAAATCCGTTCGCCCCGAGTAGGAGCCCTCTTTTGGCTCCGTATCGAGGGGTGCGCGGCGGCACCGACCACGCCCCTCGATACGCGCCAGAAAAAGGCGCTACTCGGGACGAACGGATGGTATCGCTTGGGAAACGCTTGCGTGCTGCGAGGATTCTGAACATTAGTACCTCAGCACTCAGGACCCAGCACTTAGCACTCTCCTCGGTCGCGGCGCCCAGGGGCCGTCGTAGTGAATCGCCGCCCACGTCGCGTCTTGCGAGTAGTATCCCAGCATCGACAGGTTCTTCAGCGCACGGAACGCGAGCTGGCGCGTCGCGAAGCGGCTGTCCGCCCAGTCGCGGATGTAGTCGTCGCGTTCCTCGGGGGACATCCCGGTGAACGTCTTGAGCTTGAGCTGCAAGAGTGGCGGTCCCCACTGGAACAGCTGCAGTAGCCAGCGCAGCTGCGACTGGACCGCCGTGTCGAGCTGCGTGATGGTCTGGTCGATCGTCTCGACGGCGCGCGTGTCACGCACCGCGGGCATGCCCTCCTCTCCCGCGAACACCATGCGTTCAACGATCGCTGTCAGAATCTCGGCTTCATGCGGCGTCAGGAAATGGAAGCCTGCGTCCGGAAGGGACGCCACCGCTACCGGACCCAAGCGGACCTGCGACAGCGTCAGCAAGCCGGCGCTCACCGCCGTGTACCTTAGGAATGACCGTCGCGACACTACAGCGAACAGCCGCGGGTCCGCCATGGCGCCAGCTAACCGTGATCGGTTGCCATTTGCAAGTGAGGCGGCCGCCCGTTCGGTGCTGTCCGAATTGGGACACTGACCAGATAGCGCCGGTTCGCCCCGCGCCAGGGGCGTTGCCCGGGCGTTGCCCCTGGCTAACGTCTGGTCGCCCCTTCAGGGCTGCAGTGATTCAGAATCGATTCGAACTCTCCAGGTTTTCAGCCCCGAACGGGGCGGCAAGACTTGAGCCCGGGGCATCGCCCCGGGTGGGGGCGGCGCAATCCAAACTAGGACTGTTCACCGCAAATCAGGACAGTACCACACGGCTCACGCCGGCACGGTGGGGCCCGTGAAGAACTGATGAAACGCACGCGGCAGCTGCCGATAGTCCGGCAGAGGACCGAGGTGCACCGCCGGATCGATACTGCTGTAGGTGTTCCAGAACAGCACCGGACCGGCGCGGAAAACCGGATCGCGTGCGGCGTCGATCATTCCCGCGAGGCACTTCGCCGTGTAGGTGGTTTCGAGCGGAATCCCTTCCAACTGCGCCATCAAATCGCGCGCCCGGCAGGCCGCCTCGGTCGGCGCACCATACCCCGGACCGACGTACCCGTGGATGATCTTGAAGTCATCGACCGTGATGGGCGTCGACGGGACAGCCGGCGCACGCTCGCGCAGCAACCCTAGGCTCTTGGTCGCCAGCTTCGCCAACTTCTCGGGCGACGGCGGCAGGATGTCGGTCACCAGCACGCCGGCCACGCGCGCGCGCAGGCCTGCAAGCTTCAGCCCGAGCACGAGGCCGGCAACCGTTCCGCCGCTACCGGTCGCGACGAAGATCCAATCCGGCTCCGGAATCTCACCGCCAGCAACCTGCTCCTGCAGCTCGAACGCGGCATTCACGTAGCCGAGGGTCCCGAGCGGTGAGGTTCCGCCGGTGGGGATGATGTAGGGCAGCTCGCCGCGTAACAGCTCGCGGCCACACAGGCGCAGCGCCCGCGCCGTCACGCGCGCCACCGTCGACGCGTAGTGCAGCTCCGCACCTGCAGCCTGGTCCAGCAACAGGCAGTGCCGGACGTGATCGGTGACCGGCTGATTGAGCAACACGAGAATCGTACGCAATCCCACGGAACGCGCACAGATCGTGGTCGCGAGGCCGTGGTGCGTACCAATGCCGCCGAAGGTCATTACTGCCGTCTTGCGATCAGCGAGCACATCCCCCAGCAGGAACTCCAGCTTGCGCGGCTTGTTGCCGCCGTACAGCTCACTCGTCTCATCGTCCCGTTTCACCCAGAGCCGGGGGATCCCGAGTGCCTCACCGAGCCGAGCGAGCCGATGCACACGCGTCGGCAGCCTCGTGAGCCGAACGCGCGGCAGCTGCCCGCGCAGCGCCGGAAAGCGCCGCTCGATCGCCAGCGCGTCGTCCACGGGCTGCAGGGGCTGGTGCGTCGCTTCGGCCACGATGCGAACGGTACTAGCACGCAGGACAGAACGGTTCGAGGGTCCTGCCGCTAACGGCGGAACGCTCAGAACCGCGTCGGGTCGACACACTGGATCGTGAGCGTGTCTTTGTCTGTTGCGCGCTTGCCAGTCGTACCCGGTCGGATGCCGCGCAACTTCTGCTTGAGCTTGTACGTGGTGATCCGTCTGCTTGCCGGCAGCGCCAGATCCACCGGCCCCACGGTCGCGTCAACCGGGCCACTGAGTGCCGCGATCAACGGTCCGAAGATCGGAGCCAGGTCGATGGCGTGTCGTCCCTGAGTGAGGCGACCGGCATATGAGCCGGTGTCGACGCTCGGGCTGTGCGGGTCGGTTCCCGATGGGACGCGATTGCAGCCGCCACGATTGATGCCCAGTGTCACGGACACCGTGCATTGCCCTACAGTGGTATCCGCGTCGGGCACGCAGTGTCGCCGCAACCCTTGCGGGAGATTCGCCGGGAACTGCGTGCAGTCCGCAAGCCCATCGACGACCACAGTCTTCTTGCCGAGCAAGCCGCCCGCGACGGTGATCAGCCCGTCCGAACGCATCTGTCCGCCACCACACACGTCGGTTGTCGCCACCGCGAACTTTGAGAACCCGCTCACCTTCGCGCATGCCTTGCCGGTCGTCGGATCTGTGCGGGAAGTCCGGTCGACGAAGGCGCGATTCATCGGGCTGCTGCCCTCCCCGTGCAGGACGCGAACCGGTCGGACCTCCGATGCGTCCGTGATCTTCGGCATCGGCAGACAGACCTCGATACTCGGGCTCGATGGCAACACCGCGTCCGTGGTGACTTCGACGAACCGCTCATCACCGCCCTGGAAGAACGGCACCGGACCCGCGCCATGATCGATCGCGGTCGTACCCCGAACCGGAAGCTCCATTCCGGCGGGAATCGTACCGTGGGCATCACCCAACGTCGTCACGTGCAGCTCACCCGCCGCGGCGATGCCGTTTTCGAAGGTGACTTCGACTTCCGGTACGTCGCCGTCCGGATTGTCGACGGGCACGTGATGGCCGTCGTCATCGTCACCGCCCTTTCCCGGCGTCGGCTTCACTGTCGGCTCCGGCGAAGGGTCGACCTTCACCTTCTGCACCGCGCGCATGGTGAAGTCGCCACTATAGAAGCGGAAGAAACCCGTCTCATCCGGCGCCAGCGCTTTCGCCAGGCCATTGGCGCTGAACTCGAAGTTCTCGCACAGAGTCAGGAAGTCGTCCTGGCGCGTCGTCGAGCAGCGCGCGGTCGCCACGAACTGAAAGGGATCCCCTTCACTGATGCCCGGCTTGTGATCCATGTATTCGCCGTTGATCTCGATCCACTGGAAGTCGCCGGCTTCGTTGACCGCGGTCTTCGTGAACGTCCCGCCTTCATCGGGCACGCACTGGATGTCGCCAGTTCCCAAGAACTCGCCGAGCACGGAGAAATTGATCTCGAGCTTGTCTCCCGGGTCGACCTTGCCGTCGTGGTTCTTCGAGAGGGGGATCGTGAACGTCTTGTCGTCGAAGCGGAACTTTGCCGTGTAACTGCCCCCGCCTTCGGAACAGCGGAAGTCGTCGCCGAGCAAGCTGTCGAACGTCCCCTGCCCCGCCTCGACGGCGCCGGCGCGCTGCGCATTCGCACACAGGGTCGCGAGAACGAGGACTACCCACGCATATGTCGGGTGCCTCGGTATCGATCTCATAGCCCCTCCCGGTCCGCGGACCTGCTATGACTGACGGCGACCAGTTGAACGGTGCAAGTATCCGCCAACCCGTGCACCCCAGTCAAGCGTCGCCCTGACTCACAAACCGGGCGCGGCTTCGACGCTACGATTCAGATCAGCGCGCCGAGCTCTGCCAGCTGAGCCCGTAACGCGCCCGAGTCGATCCCGGGCAACGCGGCTTTGTCACCGGCCACTTTGGCAGCCGCCGCTGCGGCCTGGCCTTCGCTCATGCATGGGCCGATGACACGGACCGAGGCGAAGGCGGCGCGCTTGGCGGAGATGCAGCGGCCGGCGACCAGCAGGTTGTCGATCTCGCGTGGCACGAGACAGCGATAGGGCACGGTGTAGTACAAACCCTGATCGAGGAACTTCCAGATGGTCTCGCCGCCGGCAACGTGCAGCTCGACCGGCCACGCCGAGCGGCAGATGCCGTCGTCGAACTTGCGGCCGCCGAGCACGTCGTCCTCTTCGAGCTGATAGCGTCCGACGATCTTGCGCGTCTCCCGGATGCCGAGCCGCGGCGCCGTGTCGGAGAGAAAGGCTTCGGCAAAGCCGGGCATGTGACGGATGAGGAAGTCCGCCAGTCGCGCCGCCTGCTCGCGCCCGATCATTTCTCCGAGCGTCAGCTCGTCGGCCTCGCAGGCATCCAGAGCGCGATCACCAACGCCGACGCGGCTCATGGCGATCAACACCTCGCCGGTGCGTCCGGTGGGAATGATGTTCCCCGACTTGCGCGGCAACCCTTCCTGCTGGAAGTGCTCTTCGATCAGGGCATTGAGCTTGCCGAAGTCGCTGAGCGCCGCTACGAGGTCGACGTGCTGCATGTAGAACATCATCGACGGATACTGGATCGCCTCACCCCGCATCGTCTCGACGCCCGCGGCACGGGCCAATGCGGCGTCGCCGCTGGCATCGATGTAGTGCCGCGCACACAGGGCAATGCGTCCCGAGCGTGTCTGCACGCTCACGCCGCGAACCTCGCGCTCGGCGACGACAGCCTGCAGGAAGCGCGCGTGCAAGTAGACCTTCAGCCTCGCTTCACCGCGCACCAGCTCATCGAGCAGCCGCTTCAAGCCCCACGGCACATACGGCACCGCGGCAGTGACCTTGAACGGCACCGGACCGTAACACATGCCGCGGCTCTGCAGCTTCTGCATGACTTCCATCGGATAGCCCCCCACGACCGGCGCGAGCTCGCCAGCCGCGTCGCGGTAGAAGAAGCCGCAGAACGTCCCGACGCAGCCGCCGGTCGACATGCCGCCGAAGAACGGGAACTCCTCGACCAGCACCGTCTGCAGCCCCAGCCGCGCCGCGGTGACCGCCGCCGCCACTCCCGCCGAGCCGCCACCGATGACGACGACATCGGCCTCTTCCTTCACCTCGATCTCCTCGGCCGGGACCAGAATCTTCCGCGCCATCGCGCCGGGAGTCTGGAACCAAGCGTTGGGCAAGTCAACGCTATCGTGAGTCGTGTTCGTCGAAACCCGACCCTCGTGGCGGCGCAGGCGTTCCGCCTGCGTCTTGGTTTTCACGAACACGCACACGCCCACGTCCTCTTCTTCCCCCGAATTGCGCCCCCGGCAAGGCTAGGCTATAGCTAGATTCCAAGTAATGAACGGTCGCGATTTTCTCACGCTCATCGAGAACGGCGGGGTAGTCATGTACCCGCTGCTCCTGTGTTCCGTCGTCAGCATCGCCGTCATCATCGAGCGCCTGTGGACGATTGTCCGGGCGGCGCGCGCGGCGGCACGGCTGCACCAGTTGGTCATCGAAGCCACCGACGAAGGGAGTATCACCGACGCCATGGCCATCAGCCGGCGCGATACCTCCCCGTTGGGCGCCGTGTACAAGGCCGTGCTCAGCCAAGTGGAGGCGGACAGCGACACCCGTGGTCGCATCGCGCTACGGCGTCACGCCCAGACGACGCGCGCGCTGAAACGCTACGTCTGGCTGCTCGGCACCGTCGGCAGTCTGGCCCCGTTCATCGGCCTCTTCGGCACGGTGCTCGGTATCATCCGGGCCTTCGAAAGCATGGCGGCCACGGGCTCCGGAGGCTTCGGGGTGGTGGCTGCGGGGATCTCCGAAGCGCTCATCGCCACCGCCGGTGGCTTGCTGGTCGGTGTGCTGTCGATCTTCGCCTATAACGCCTTCACGGTGCGCATCGGCAACCTCTCGGCGCTCTGGCGCGAGTGGACCGATGAGCTGCTCGTGTTCCTTGCCCAGCCCCGTGCACGCGAAGGGAGCATCAGTCGTGTCGCTCAGTCCCGTTGAAGTGGAAGACACCGACATCGTCGCCGAGATCAACGTCACACCGCTCACCGACATCTTCCTCGTGCTGCTCATCATCTTCATGGTGACCAGCACGGCGCTCACGCAGCAAGGCACCAAGGTGAACTTGCCGCGCGCCGGAGCGGGCGGAGCCGAGCCGTCGGGGATCATCATCACCGCGACCGCCGATCATCGCATCGAGCTCAACGGCAAGCCGATACCCTTGGAGGGCCTGCGCGCCGCCCTCGAAGCCAGTTTGCAACACAGTCCGCAGCACAACGTCATCCTGCAAGGTGACCGCAGCGTCGTGCTGGAACAAGCGGTGCAGATCATGACGATTGCGAAGGAGGCCGGCGCCGAGAGGATCTCCATCGCCACGGCACCGCCCGAAAAGAAGTGACCGGTGATCGTGACGAGTGTCTCGCAACCGAAGGAGAGCCGTGCGCTCGCGACGCTACGCGAGATCATCGAGTCGGGACGGCCGCTGACGTACTTCCGCTCGTCGGAGGAGCAACGCATCTGCCAGCTCTTGGCCGACGCCGCAGGGCAGCTCTTCACGTCGCCCGTTCCGGTGTGGACGTGGAGCCTCACCGAAGGCTTCCAGCGCGACCACGGCACCGCCGAGCTGCTGGGTGCCCGTGGCGCGCTCGACTTCATCGCCGATTACGAGGGTCCCGGGCTCTTCCACCTCAAGGACTTCCACGAGCCGATGCGCGACGCCGCCGAGATCCGCCGCCGCCTGCGCGACTTGTACGCATGCTGCTTCGACCGCGGCAAGTTCGTGATCATCTCGTCGCCGGTGAAGTTCTTGCCGGAGGAGCTGGAGCGCAACTTTGTCTACGTCGATCTGGCCGTCCCGGATCTCGTCGAGCTGGTCGAGTTCCTGCGCCACGAGGCCGAAGGAGCCGCAGCGGCCGGCACCACGGTGGACACCAGCGAGGCGACGCTGTTCCAGCTCGCGCGTGCCTTGCAGGGGCTGACGCTCGACGAGGCACGGCACGCCGTACGGCGCGCGCTGGCGCGGCATCACGGGGTGACCCGAGAGTCGATTCCGACGCTGCTGGAAGAGAAGCGGCTGCTGGTCAACCGGACCGGCATGATCGAGTACGTCGGCGCCGGCACGAGCATCGACCACATCGGCGGCCTGGGGACCATGAA
This sequence comes from uncultured Binatia bacterium (SeqCode), assembly GCA_964498075.1. Taxonomy (GTDB): domain Bacteria; phylum Desulfobacterota; class Binatia; order HRBIN30; family HRBIN30; genus CAZCGA01. The sequence goes on from CAZCGA010000002.1 coordinate 88,614, forward strand.
GAAGTGGCTGCTCGAGCGCCGCAAGTTGTTTCAGTTGCGCGACACCATCAGCGCCGAGATCGTGCCCAAGGGCGTGCTCGTCATGGGCATATCCGGTTGTGGCAAGAGCCTGTCGGTCAAGGCGATCGCTTCATGCTTCGAGCTGCCGCTCTATCGCATTGATATGATCGAGATCTTCTCCGGGCGCCACGGCAAGCCGGAGGGTGCTTTCGTGCAAGCCTGCCGGATGTTGGAAGACATGGCGCCCGCCGTGGTGTGGTTCGATGAGATCGAGGCCGGCATCAGCACGCAATCCACGGAGGGGGAGCTGGGCCGCATCTTCGGGTTCTTCCTGACCTGGATGCAGGAGAAGGCGCGTGGCCTGTTCGTCGGCGCCACCGCCAACCGCATCGACTTGCTGCCCGCCGAAATGATCCGCAAGGGTCGCTTCGACGAAGTGTTCTTCGTCGATCTGCCGCTCGAGGACGAGCGCGTCGAGATCTTCCGCGTCCACCTGCTGCGGCGCAGCGTCGATCCCGCCGCTTTCAACATCGAGCGCCTCAAGCGCTTCACCAAGGGGTGGACCGGCGCCGAGATCGAGCAGTGTGTCGTCTCAGCCATGACAGCGGCGCGCCTCGAAGATCGCGAGATCAGCGACGACGACTTGCTGAACGTGGCCACCACCATCGTGCCGCTCTCGAAGACGATGAAGGAGCAGGTCGACGTCATCCGCGCCTGGGCCTACGACCGCGCCGTCCGCGCCTCACCGCGCGAGTTCGGGCGGTAGGTCTGAGGTGACAAAGGAACCACCGATGAACGCCGATAAACACGGATGGGCTTGAACGATCTAAGAGGGTTTTACAACGGATTGAGCGGATTGAACGGACTCAGGACTGAGACGGTAGTGTCAGCAAATCTGTTCAATCCGTTGAATCCGTTGTCATCCCCTTCTTCTTCGAAGATTCCGAGGAGGGTTTACAACGGATTACGCGGATTGAACGGATTGAAGCCAAGCTCGGGGTTTCAGCAGATCCGTTTAATCCGTTAAATCCGTTGTGGCCCTCTTCTTCTTTTTCGTTGCGACTGCCAGCGGCGCGCAGTGGCGGAGTACCTCACCGCGTGACCGTCACAGTTCCAGCGGAGGCGAGACAGTTGTTGCCCTCGGCGCTTTCGGCCACGCCGTTCAAGTCATCGGCACACGCCAACAGGAAGTAGGTGTCTGGGCGCGTGTTCTTTGGGATCGTCACCGTCGCCACGCCGCTCGATGCTGAGCCGGTACTGAGAGCTGGCAGGGCGCGGCTTCCGGCCAGGAGTGTATCTCCACTGTTTCGGGTCTTCCGTCGCGCTTGCGGTTAGAGTGGTCAAAATCGTCGACGCACTGTCTGATACGCCGGGCGGGGAGGCACGTTGCCGGGCAGTTGCTGCGCTCAGGCACGTCTCCGGGGGCCAACTATGAGGAAGCCCGTGGCGCAGAGAGTCGGCGGGACTTTGTTCATAAAGGAAGAAGAAGGGGCCAAGGGACGTAGTTCCGAGTGTTCCGAGTTGGTTGACACATTGCATTTAACACCTCTTGACAGTCTATCGGCATCGCCATACGTGCTTCCCCTATGCCGCGCGGACCGCGCCTCGATGCTCCTGACGCCCTGCACCACGTGATCGCCCGCGGCATCGAGCGCCGCGCGATCTTCGAGCATGACGGCGATCGGCAGGGCTTCCTCGATCGCCTCGCCCGCAGCGTCGAGCCCACCCATACGGGCCTGCTCGCCTGGTGCCTCATGCCGAACCACGTCCACCTGCTCCTGCGCACCGGTCGGGCGCCCCTCTCCACCGTCATGCGCCGCGTGCTCGGCGGCTACGCCGTCGTCTTCAACCGCCGCTACCGCCGCGCTGGCCACCTCTTCCAAAACCGCTTCAAATCGATTCTCGTCGAAGAAGAGCCGTACCTGCTTGAGTTGGTCCGCTACATCCACCTCAACCCCGTGCGCGCCGGCCTGGTCGCCTCGGTCGACGCCCTGGCTCGCCACCCGTGGACCGGGCACGCCGTGCTCCTTGGGCAGCTCGCGTACCCGGCCCAGGACACCGCACCGGTGCTCGCCCAGTTCGGACGCACGCCGCGGGCGGCGCGCCGCGCCTATCTGGACTTCGTCCGCGACGGGCTGTCCGCGCCTGCCGCGCCCGATCTCGACGGCGGCGGTCTGCGGCGCAGTGCCGGCGCGTGGGAGGTGCTCGAGCGCGTGCGTGGCGGACGCGAGCGCTGGCGCTTCGACGAACGGGTGCTCGGCAGTAGCGCCTTCGTGGCGCGCGTGCTCGCCACCGCCCCCGCGCCCCCACCCGCGTTGCCCCGAACAGATCCCCACCGCGTCGTTGCCCAGCTCTGCCAGCGCGTAGCGGCCCGGTGTCGGGTCACTCCACGCGAAGTCTGCAGTCGCAGCTTGCGCCGGCCCGCCGTCACAGCCCGTATTGTGGTCAGCTACCTCGCCGTCCAGCACTATGGCCTGACGCTCACCGCCACCGCGGCGGCACTGTCCGTCTCCAAGCAAAGCGTCCTGCGCGGCGTGACGGCCGGCGATCAGGTGCTGGCCGCCGCCGGCTGGACGGCCGCCGACCTGCTCCGGGAATGAGACGAGCAGGCCACCGCGAGGCCGCGCGCCCTCGTCCGCCGCGCCAGCCGCCGTCGCAGCGCTCCTGCTCATCCCACTCTTGTCATCATGCCGCTTCATACTACGTGCTCACGCCACTCCGACCCTACGATTTCGACACTGAACTCCAACTCGGAACACTCGGACCTACGTCCCCCATGGGTTCCACTAACTGCGATTGGCACCTTGCGGCGGATTCAATCACGCCCGGCATGGATGACCCGCTGCGAACACGATCAAAGGCGAACTTGGTTATCGTCTTGGCGTCTTGCGTGAGGAGGATGCGACCTTCACGAGCAGCCCATTCCAAAACGACCTCGTCTTCCGCACCGGAGAGGCCGACGTCCTGAACGCACACGACGTCCAGGTCCGGGCGCCGCCGGAGAAGACCTCAGGTGATCGTGTGGTTGAAGTTTTCGTCCGCGGCGAACCGGATCACTCTGATTGCGCCTTCCGCCGGGCAAGCAAGCGCTCGCGAATACCATTCTGGTCGGAGCGCGCTAGGTTCTCGTGCCGAACTGTCTCCGCTCGCCCCTCCTGCCTCTGCGCGTAAGCGTCGACGTCCGCGCGGTGGCGCAAGTAGTAGGTGATCGTCGCGTAGATATCCCCGAGGTGAAGGGCCGGGTACTGTGCGGCGATCTCCTCGGCTGACGCCCCTTCGTTGAACGCCTCGACGACGGTTTCCAGTGTTACCCTGGTCCCGCCGACCCGGATGACGCCGTCGGAGTGCTCGATCAATGGTAGCGATTCAGGTGCGATTGCCAGGGACATGGGGTTTACCTCGAGCCAGGATCATACCGGTCCGGCCGGTACTTTTCGAGCGCGCTATCCAACGACAGAAGGAAGCCGTTTGCATTGGACCCGAACATGTCGTCGCGAAGGCGCGTCGCACACATCCGCAGAGCCTGCCCTCAGAACTCCAGAGTCTTCTACAACGGATTACAGGGATTGAACGGACTGAGGGAGCCTCTGTGTCTCAGCAGATCTGTTTAGTCCGTTGAATGCGTTGTCATCCCCCTCTTCTTCAAGATTCCGAGGGGGTTCTACAACGGATTTCGCGGATTGAACGGATTCGGAGGAAGCAGGGCATCTTTCAGGAGGATGCGTTTGTGCTCCACGCCTGACTTCGCAAAGTTGATGAGCAACGCAATCTGCAGCCCCGCTGCCTTCAAGTACGAGATGGTCTGTGCTTGGTGTTGGTCGGTGAGGTCCTTTCAATCCGCTGTAGCACTCATCTTCGCAGCAGACGCGGTGCATTGATTCCTACCGCCGCGCGGCCTTTGCTTGCAACCACGGATGGCACCGGACTACATTCCCGCCATGGCGACACCCAAGCGCGCGCCGCAGACCTCCAGCATCGGCGACTACATTCGCCGCCAGCGCCAGCTGGCCAACATCTCGCTGCGCAAGATGGCGCAACAGAGCGGAACCTCCGCCGCGGTGCTGAAGGAGATCGAGAACGGCCTGCGCAATCCGAGCGGCACCATCCTGCGTTCGATCGCCGGCGCCCTGCGGCTGTCGGCAGAGACACTGTTCCTGCAAGCCGGCGTCCTCGATCCGCAAGACGTGGAAGAGCGGGACGCCGTCCGCGAGATCCGCCGCGATCCGAATCTGACTCCGCGTCAACGCGATACGCTCGTCGAGATCTACGAAGCCTTCTGTACCGCGAACCGTACCCGACGCAGCTGACCTCCAGTCACGTCTTCACCCTGCGATCTTGAACTTCACCAGCGTCACGTCAGGCGTGACGTCGTCGAAGCTCACCTCGACGGGCATACCGCAGCGCACCACCTCCGGCGGGCTGCCCACGATGTTCGTCGTCAGGCGTGGCCCCTCCGCCAGCTCCACGATCGCCAGCACGTAGGGCACGTCGGCAACGAAGGCCTTGTTCGTCGTCCGGCGCACGACAGTGAAGGAGTACACGGTGCCGCGGCCGGACACCCGGCGCCACTCGAGGTCGGCGCCAAGACAGTGCGGACAACGGTGGCGCGGATAGTAGATGAAACGCCGGCAGTCGCCGCACTGCTGCACCTGTAGCTCGTGTCGCTTGGCCGCGTCCCAAAACGGGCGCGAGTCGGGCGATGGAACCGGGAGCGGTTTGGCGTACTCCATCTCAACGCTCCAGCCCCAGCACCAGGCTGCACTGCTCGCTCATGATGCCCCCGTTGCCGTTCACGAAACCGCGCGTTGCACCCTTCACCTGGCGCGCCCCGCCACGCCCCATCAGCTGGCGAATGGCCTCGATGACATGACTCATCCCGCCGGCAAGTCCCGGCTGGCCGCACGACAGCTGCCCGCCGTGCGTGTTGCACGGCAGGTCGCCGGCGTAGGTGAGATCGTGCTCCGCGACGAACGGCCCGCCCTGCCCTTTCTTGCAGAAGCCCGCGTCTTCCAGCGTGATGCAGACGGTGATCGTGTAGCAATCGTACGGCTGGATGAAGTGCACGTCGCGCGGCGACAACCCCGCCATTGCGAAGGCTGCCGGCGCGGTGACGCTGATCGGCGAGGTGGTAATGTCGGGCGAGCTGGTGATGCTCGCGTGGGTGCACAGCTCCGCGGCGCCCAGCAGGTACGCCGGCGGATGCGGTGAGCGCTTGGCGCGCTCCGCTGCGGTCATGATGAACGCGGCGCCGCCGGTGCACGGCTTGACGATCTCCAGCAAATGCAGCGGATCGACGATCAACGGCGAGCGCAGCACGTCATCGATCGTGATCGGCGCCTCGCCGAAGAGCGCCAGCGGATTGCGCAGCGCATTGGTGCGCTGATCGACGGCGATCTTCGCCAGCTGTGCGGCAGTGGTGCCGTACTGGTGCATGTGGCGCTGCGCGATCAGGGCGTATCCGGTGTTGGCCGCCATCGTCCCGTACGGCGTCTCGAACTCGCGGGTCAACGAGATCGTCGGCCAGCGCGATCCGTCGACACGGCCGAACGTATCGCCGCACAGGCAGAGGACCGTCGTGCACAGGCCGGCATCGATGGCCGCCGCGGCCCGCCACATCATGCCGGCGGCGCTGGCACCGCCGATGTCGACCACGTCGAGGTAGCGCGCCCGCACGCCGAGGTACTCCACCACCGACGCCGGGTAGAGCATCCCGGTATCGCCGACCGGCACCCCCGCAAGCAGGCCGTCGACGTCGGTTGGTTCCAAGCCGGCGTCGGCGATCGCATCGTGCGCGACCTGCGCCATGATCGCCAGAGGCGTGAGGCCGCCCATGTCCTTGATCGGCTTCATCTCGGCGACTCCGATTGCCGCCGCTGTCCCGCGTAGACTCATGCTCGATTCCAGAATTGCAGCGCATGATGCCTCACCAGCGACGCGTCGTGCAAGCCGTAGCGCACGGCCGCTGCGCGGGGTTGACATTCCCTGCCGGGGCGTAGCTAGATGGGCCGGGCAGCGGGAGTGTGCAGGGAGGGAGTGGACGTGCCCAACTTTCGTCACCGGCTAACGCGTACGCAGCAGCGCGTCTACGATCGCAGCAATGAAACCTCATCCGTCGGATTGCGTGCCACGCCGCGCTTGCGGGCCGCGGTGGACGCGCTCCCGGTCATCTTGGCGTCTGCAGACCGCGCCCGCGTCGAGCGAGTGGCCCAGGTGATCGCCGACGAGATCACGGTGGCGTTGCGCGTGCCGCAGGTCCGCGTCTTGGTGAATGGCACTCGACCGTCAAATACGCGCGGCGAGCTGCATGGGCTCTTCACTCCGTCCAAGGCGCCGACGATCAAGCTCTGGATGATCACCGCCAAGCGCGGCCAGGTCGTGGCCTTCAAGACCTTTCTGCGCACGCTGCTGCACGAGGTCTGTCATCATCTCGATTACGCCCTGTTGCGGCTGAGCGACTCGTTTCACACCGACGGCTTCTACAAACGCGAGTCCAGCCTCTTTTATCAGATTGGCGGCGCCCTGGCGGCGTCTGCGGCCATGCAGCCTGCCGGATTCGGCGCGCCGCCCGTGACGCCTATTGTTATGCAGCCGCGCGCTCCACACTCGTAGGGACACACATGCAAGCGGTCAGCCAATCGCGAATCGAGATCAGCGACAACCTGGACCTCTTGTTGCGCGTGCTGCCGCCGCGGGTGCGCGCACAGATCGAGCGCCTGGAAGACCTCGTAGCCTTGCTCGAGGTCGTGCTCGATCTCGGGCGTCAGCCGGAAGCCCGCTTCCCCGCGCGCGCCGTGACGCTCAGCCCGGAGCCGATCGCGCGCGACGATCTCGACTACATGATCGGCCGCATCGGCACGTTCACCAAGGACAACCGCGCCGGCATCGAGCGCACGCTGCACCGCATCTCCGCCCTGCGCAACCGGCTCGGCGAGGTCATCGGCCTCACCTGCCGGGTCGGCCGCGCCGTGTACGGGACCGTCGAGATCGTGCGCGACGTCATCGAGTCGGGTCAGAGCGTGCTGCTCCTCGGACGGCCCGGCGTGGGTAAGACCACGCTGCTGCGCGAAGCGGCGCGCGTCCTGGCTGATGATCTCGCCAAGCGAGTGATCATCGTCGACACGTCCAACGAGATCGCCGGTGACGGCGACATCGCCCATCCCGGCATCGGACGTGCCCGCCGCATGCAGGTGCCGTCGCCCGAGCGGCAGCACGCGGTGATGATCGAGGCGGTCGAGAACCACATGCCCGAGGTGATCGTCATCGACGAGATCGGCACCGAGGCCGAGGCGCTGGCGGCGCGGACCATTGCCGAGCGCGGCGTCCAGCTGATCGCGACGGCGCACGGCACGAGCCTGGACAACCTCATCGCCAACCCGACACTCGCCGACCTCATCGGCGGCATTCAGGCGGTGACGCTCGGCGACGAGGAGGCGCGGCGACGACGCACCCAGAAGACGGTCCTCGAACGCAAGGCGCCACCGACGTTCGACGTGTTGATCGAGATCCACAACCAGGAGCGCTTCGCCGTCCATCGCGACGTCGCCCAGGTCGTCGACGCGGTGCTGCGCGGGCAGGGGGCGCATCCGCAGATCCGCGTGCGCCGGCCCGACGGCGGCGTCGATCTGGAGGAGCCGACCGTTCCGGTCATCCCGGGCGACGCCGTCGAGCCGCGGCCAGAACGCGACCGCCGCCCGCTGCGCATCTTCCCCTACGCCGTGAGCCGCGAGCGCTTGGATCGCGCCATCCGCGATCTCGGCGTCGACGCCACAGTGTGCAGTCACCCGCGCAACGCCGACGTCGTCGTAACCTTGAGGTCGCTGGCCAAGAAACGGCCGAAGAAGCTCCGCGAGCTGATGGTCGACGAGACGCAGGTGCATACCATCGGCAGCAACACACCTGGGAAGATCGCCGAGTTCCTACGCGAGCTGTTCGAGCTCCCCTCGGTCAACCGCGAGCAGGAGCAGGCATTGCGTCAGACCGAGGATGCCATTGCCAACGTCCTCACGCACCGTCGCCCCGTCATCCTCGAGCCGCAGAACGCGCACCTGCGGCGCTTGCAGCACCAGCTCGCCGAGACCTTCGGCGTGGCGTCGGAGAGCACCGGACGCGGTCCCCTGCGCCGCGTCGTCGTCCGGCCGCTGTAGGTCGTGCGCGTGTGCGTGTTCGTAAGGGAGATGATCCCTACGAGCACGCACACGCGCACGATTCACGGTTCTCAGTTGATGGCTTCGAACAAGCCCGCGGCGCCCATGCCGCCACCGATGCACATGGTGACGATGCCCCAGCGCTTCTTCTGGCGGCGCAGCTCGAGGAGCAGGGTTCCCGTCATGCGCGACCCGGTCATGCCGTACGGGTGGCCGATGGAGATGGCACCACCGTTGGGGTTGAGCTTCGCGGGGTCGATGCCGAGCCGGTCGCGGCAGTAAACCGCCTGCGAGGCGAACGCTTCGTTCAGCTCGACGATGTCGATGTCGTCGATCTTGAGGCCGTGCTGCTTCAGCAGCTTGGGCACCGCGAACACCGGCCCGATGCCCATCTCGTCGGGCTCGCAGGCGGCGAACACGCAGCCGCGAAAGAAGCCGAGCGGCTGGATGCCGAGCGCCTTGGCGCGATCGGCGGACATGATCAGCGTCGCCGAGGCGCCATCGGAAAACTGCGACGAGTTGCCGGCGGTCACGCTGCCGCCTTCCTTGAACGCGCCGGGCAGCTTCGCCAGGCCCTCCGCCGTCGTATCCGGACGGTTGCACTCGTCACGATCGACGGTCGCCTGCTTGGTGGATTTCTGCCCCGTCGCCTTGTCGGTCACCTCCATGGTGACGGTCATTGGCGCGATCTCATCATTGAACTTGCCCGATTTCTGCGCCGCGGCGGTGCGCTGCTGCGACGCCAGCGCGAGCTCGTCCTGCTTCTCGCGACTGACCTTGTAGCGATCCGCAACGATCTCGGCGGTGATGCCCATGGGAATGTAGATCTCCTTCTTATGATCCATGAGCCAGGGGTTGAACAGGTTCTTCTTATTGAAGTCGTTCTGCATCATGGTGATCGATTCGAGGCCGCCGCCGATGACCGCTTGTGCGCCTTCGACTTGGATCATGTGCGCCGCCACCGCGACGGCGTTGAGGCCGGAGGAGCAGAATCGGCTCACCGTTGAGCCGGGCACCGTGATCGGCAAGCCGGCCATGACGGCGACGTTGCGGCCGACGTTGAAGCCCTGCGGCCCCTCCGGAAAGCCCGTCCCCATGACCACGTCCTCGATCTCCGCCGGATCGAGCTTGGGGACCTTCTTCAGGACGTCCTTGATGCAATGTGCGGCCATGTCGTCCGGCCGGGTGAGGTTGAACGAGCCCCGAAACGACTTGGCGAGTCCGGTCCGAGAACTGGCAACGATGACAGCTTCACGCATGATCGATCTCCTTCGACGCTGGAATTGCCGGTACTGTTTCAGGAGTCCACGCCTGTTGCAAGTGCGCGCCTCGCCCCTCCGCGGGCCCATCCAGCCGTGCGCTTCCCGACGGGTCGTGGTAAGTGACGCACGCATGCGCAAACGCTCGCAGCGTCAGACGTGACATGTCCCGCGCCGCACACCTCTTTGCTGCGCTCTTCATTTCCCTTCTCGCCGTTGCGCCGGCGCGGGCCCGGCAGGTCAACGTCCCGCTGCAGCTCGACCACGAGCTGATCCGTCAGGCGCTGCTCACACAGATCTACACCTCGCCCAGCGGCAAGGCGGTGGTGTGGGACGACCGCAGCGGGTGCGCGTTCCTCAAGCTGCGCGAGC
>CAZCGA010000002.1:98398-143084 GCA_964498075.1 uncultured Binatia bacterium (SeqCode)
GAGCCGAGCGTGACCAGCAGCGGCGACCGCCTGCGCGTGGTGACGCGCGGCGAGGCTCGCGTCGGGACGCTGATCGGCAGCCAGTGCCTCGCACCCTTACAGTGGGATGGGTTCATCGAAGCATTCGAAACGCCCGAGCTATCGGGCGACCAACGCGTCCTGCAGTTTCGTGTCGTCGAGTCCAACGTCTTCGACAGCGAGTGGAAGAAAGGACTCGCCACCGGCAAGGTCTGGGATCTGGTGAAGCAGTACGTACACCCACGACTCGAAGCCCTGCGCATCGATCTCAGCTCCGCGCTGCAGGACCTGCGCGATCTGTTGCCGCTGATCGTAGCGCGCGGCGATGCCGAGCGGGTTGCGGCGATGCTCGACTCGGTTCACCTCAGAGACGCCGGCGCCAACGAAACCGGCGTCCGGCTCATGCTGAGCTTTGCCGTGAGTGACGCAACGCCGGCAGCGGCGCCTGCACCGGAGCCGACGTTCACGGCCGAGGAGCTGCACCGTTGGGAGGACGCGTGGCAGCGCTGGGACGCCTTCGTCACCTTCGTGGTCAAGCAGCTCGGCCACGACGGGTCGGCGAAGGACCTCCGCCTCGCGTTGACCGACGTCTTGATCGCAGCCCGCTTCGACATCCTGGAGGCGCTCGCCCCGTCGGCCCCAGGCGCACCCGACCCGACGCGCGCACTGTTTCTGTCGACGTGGGAGCGCTTGGCGCCGGTCGTCCGGCGCACGGCGTTGGCGATGCCCGGTGCAACCGGCCTGCGGTATATGAGCTTCATTGCGGCTGGAGACGCGCTGGCGGCCTTGGACCAGGCGGGACCCGACATCGGGCTCGACATCTCCGCCGACGGATTGCGCCGCCTTGCCCGCATCGTCGCGCCGCAGAGCACCGAGGATCCTCTCGCCTACAGCACAGACGTGGATCCGGAGTTGCGGCAGCTGTTCGGGTTGGGTCCGCCCTTGCCGCCGCCCGACCTGTCGGGGGCGGAGAACGATGAGGCGTGGTGGCGGCGGCTGTTCGCACCCCGCCGTGCTCTGGCAGTGGGAGACGTTCCGTCCTCGAAGTCGCTGGAGAACTGGGTCGCGGATCGTGAGCGCATCGAGACGTACCTGCAGGCAGTCCGCGAAGTCCTCGACGACGTCACCAAAAAGGCGCTGGCGGGTGGAGACCTCGAGGGACGCCACGGCGAGGTCTACCGGCGGCTGGTGCTGGCAACAGCGTGGCTGGAGAGCTGTTGGCGGCAGTTCGTGCGCGAGCGCAACAAGGTGACGTACATTAGGTCCCAGGTCGGCTCCACCGGCATGATGCAGGTGAACGAGCACGTGTGGCGAGGCGTGTACGACCTGCGCGGGCTGCGCTGGGACATCCGCTACAACGGCCGCGCCGGCGCCGAGATCCTGCTGCACTACCTGGAGGACTACGCCGTCGCGCGCAACGAAGACCAGCACCCGGGCGGGCGCGACAACTTGGCGCGCGCCACCTACGCCGTTTACAACGGTGGGCCTGGGCAGCTCACCCGCTACCGCAAGCCCGACACCAAGAAGTCGTTGAAGCGTATCGACGCGCTGTTCTGGGAGAAGTACCAAGCCGTCAGCGCCGGCCGGGAAACCGACGTCACCCGCTGCATCGTGGGGGGGTGAGGGAGATCAGTGATCACTGGTCACTGACTTCTTCAATGCATCGCTTGAACTCACGGTGCCAGTTGGTGACCGTGCCGAGCTGTTTCAGGTAGGCGTCTAGTCCCATGAGGGCGCGCGCCAGGAACACACGATGCCCGGGGTCGTTGAAGAAACGGTTCTCCAGCCCGATGCCGGCGATCTGCATCCCTTTGTCGACGGTGTTGTAGTCGCGCGGGTTGTAGGGGCGGTCTTCGAGGACCGGCTCGAAGATCAGCTCCATGATGCGCACCATGGGCTCGGGATTGTCGCCCCGATTCAGGTAGCCGAGGCGGATGAAGCAACCCGACATCGTCTTCACGTCGCGGGCGAGGATCGCCTTGGCCAACTGGTGGTAGGCCTTGCGAATCGGCTCTGGAAAGATGCGGATCGAACCGAAGTCAAGCATCGCCAGCTTCGGATGGAACGTGATCAGGTAGTTGCCGGGGTGCGGATCGGTGTGGAGTACCCCGTACTCGAAGACCTGCCGCCACACGACACGGAAGTACTTCAGCGCCACCCAGTCCTTCAGCTGCTGATCGACACCCGGCCCGAGGATATCGTTGAAGGGGTAGCCCTCGACGAGTCCCATCGTCAGCACGCGTCGCGAGGACAGGTCGGGGTACACGTCGGGGATGATCACTTCGTCGTCATCGCGGAACATCTTCTGGAACAGCGCGATGTTCTTAGCCTCGTTGACGTAGTCGAGCTCTTCGTGCAGCCGTTCTTCGAGCTCCTGGTACACCTCGGACCGGTCGATCTTCTGACGCATCACGTCCCGCCCGATCAGCGTGAACGTCTGCAGCAGCGCCTTGATGTTCTGCAGATCCTGGTTGACCGTCTCTTCGACGCCGGGGTACTGCACCTTCACCACCACGTCCTCGCCGGTTTTCAGCCGAGCCTTGTGCACCTGTCCGAGCGACGCGGCGGCAAACGCTTCCGACTCGAACAACGCAAACAGCTGCTCCGGCGGCCGACCCAGCTCGCGCGTCACCTGCTTGCGGATCAACGCGTAGTCCATCGGCGGCACCGACGACTGCACCACCGAGAGCACCTGCAGCGCTTCGGCCGGCAGCATGTCGTCGCGCATCGACAGCATCTGCACCAGCTTCATGAAGGCGCCGCGCAGCTCCTTCGAGCGCTCGACGATCTTGATGGCGTTCTTGATGTGTGTATCGAGCAACCCCTGTTGACGCTGATCCGCATTGCGAAACGGCCAGCGCAGCGCTTGCCAGACGTAGCTGGAGCCGACGGAGGTAGCCAGCTCGCCGACCTTCAGCACGCGCTTGGCACGTCCGCGGGTGATGCTGCTCTTCGATTTTGCCGCCGCCATGTCGCAGGAGATCTTAGATTCCAGCCCTCAGCTTGTCGATCGCAACGTTGGGCCACACGTCACCCCATTCTGTCGTCTTGTCTGTCGTCTGTTGTCTCTCTGTCTGTCGTCTCTCTCTCATCTCCGATGCGGGGCACGTCTCCGCTCGGCGCGAAGCGACGAACCGTTACCGACGCGGCGCCTGCTTCTTCGCGCCCACGGCGCGGCGCCGTGGTGCGCGTCGGGAGCGCTTGCGCGCCGCCGCCTTCTTCGCGGCAGCCGTGGGCTTCTTCGTCAGTCTGCGAGTCCTGAGCTCTGAGCCGCGAGTGTGCGGAGATCCAGCCTCGCGCGCCCGCCGCACGGCCACCCAGCCGGCGCGATGGCGCTGGTCCTTCGAGTTGAAGACCAGGGCACCCGCCGGCACGTCCTTGCGCACCGTCGTGCCGGTGGCGACGTAAGCATCGTCACCGACGCGGAGCGGAGCGATGAGCTGCGAATCGCTGCCGATCTGCACACGGTGGCCGATGATCGTACGACTTTTTCGGAAGCCGTCGTAGTTGCACGTGATCGTACCGGCGCCGATATTGGCGTCCTCGCCGATCTCCGTGTCGCCGAGGTAGGCGTGATGCATCGCCTTGGTCCCCGCTCCTACCACCGCGTTCTTCGTCTCGACGAAGTCGCCGATGTGCACGCGCGCGGCGAGGCGCGTACCGGGGCGCAGCTGCGCGAAGGGCCCGACCTGCACGTCGTCCCCAATCGTAGCTTCGGTGATCACCACTCCGAACTTGATGTGGACGCCGTTGCCGATGGTCGTCGCGGTGATCAGTGCGGTGCCGTCGAGCCGGCACCCTTCGCCGATGCGTGTCGCACCGCGCAGGATCACGTTCGGACCGATGATCGTGTCGCGGCCGATCACCACATCGGGACCGATGTACGTCGTGGCGGGATCTTCCAACGTAACGCCCGCCGCCATCCACTTGTTGTTGAGCTCGTCTCGCAAGGTTTTCTCCCGTTCAGCCAGATCGGCGCGTGAGCTGATCTGTGCTCCTTCGCCCAGCGTAGCGGGCGCGTCGGCAATGCGTGCCCCCTGCGCGCGCGCCAGGGCGATGATGTCCGTCAGGTACAGCTCGGACTGCGCGTTGGCCGGTGTCAAATGCTCCAGGGTCGGGAAGAGAAACTCGGAGTCCGCGCAGTAGACGCCCACGTTGATTTCACGGATGGCGCGCTCGGCGTCGGTGGCGTCGGGCTCTTCGACGATCCGGTCCACCCGTCCCTCGGCATCGCGCACGATCCTGCCGAAGCCACTGGGGTCGCTGATCGTCTCGGTCAGCAGCGATACCGACGCCCCCGCCGCCTGATGCGCGGCGATCAGGCGCCGAAAGGTTTCGGGCCGCAGAAACGGGAGATCTCCGTAGATGAGCAGCAGGTCGCCGGTGAAGTCGTACAGTGCGGCGCGTCCCACCAGCGTGGCATGCCCTGTTCCCTTCTGCTCCGTCTGCACGGCGAAACGGACACCGTACGCAACGCAAGCTTGCTCCACTTCCTCTGCCTGATAGCCGACGACCACCACGATCGGATCGACGCCGATGCTGCGTAGCGCGGCCAGTGGATAAGAGATCAACGGGCGGCCGCCCAACTCGTGCAACACCTTGGCGCGCGCCGAGCCCATGCGCGTGCCGAGGCCGGCCGCCAGGACGATTGCTCCGACTGGTCGCTGCGTATTCAACGTTTCGAATGTATATGCGCGCGCCCGCCGCGGTCAACGCTCGACGGCGACCGCGGCGCTGGCCCCGAACGGCGGCGTCACTGTCGGCGTCGGCGGGATGACATTGGTCACGGTCACCGAGCCGTCAATGCAGGCCCCCTCGACGTCGGTGCCGTCGACCCACGTCACCAACAGCTCGGTGCACTGCAGCGCATAGACGCCCGCGGGCGTATCGGGAGCGATGTTGATCGCACAGGTGTAGAGCCGCCCACTGGGAATCGGGGCCACGTTGACGAACGAAGTGACGTCCGCATCCAAGACATCGACATCGAGGACGAAGAAGGTCGTATCACGCTTGTTGATGCCCGGGTTCACGACGCAGTCGAACTCGTCGCCGGTCTTCGGAATTGCCGTGCGCTGATCAAAATGGAGGAGGTGAGAGACGTCACTGATGGCCTGGCCGCGCGCGTCGAGCGTCACGTCGATGCTGACACGCTGTCCTGGCGCACCGCTCACCGATCCGATCCGCACCACGGGGGCGGTCGGGCCCACGGTTCGCGTCGGCGTCGGAGTTGGCGTCGGCACCTTTGGTGTGTTGGTCGGCAGCGAGGAGCCGCTTCGGATGTTGAGTACGAAGTTCCCATTCGCCACGCCGAACCCGTCCACCACAATGACGATATGCTGCCCCGCAGCGAGCTGGAGGAGGACCTGCGATTGCCGGCTCCCGAAGGCGATGTCGTCGTTGCAGGCCAGCTCGTTCCCGCCGCAGCTGTCGCGCACGTAGAGAACGGTATCGAATGACGACCCGCTGGTGTCGATGGAATAGGGTCCGGTCTGCGGCGCCGTATAGGCGAAGCTGAAGTCGGCGGCCTGGCCTCCGCCGCCACCGCAGCTCGCCCCGCCGAGCGAGCTGGGGCGGCCGAACGTCGACAGCGTTGTGAGCGAGATGTTGGGAGGGCTGCCCAAATCCGAGATCGGGCACTGGGGCAATGGCGTCGGTGTCCCCGGTAGGCCGTTGAGCGTGAACCCGCCGGGGAGCAGGCGGGTATTGTTGGCTTCGTTGCTCTCGGTCAGCTGCCCGAGCGCGTCGGCGATCACCCCCAATGAATAGCCGCCGGTCGCCAAGCTGGGCACGAAGATCGTGCCGTTGCACAGAACCGTGGCGCCCGCCCCCAGCGCCGGATAGCTGCAGCTGGCCAACACGACATCTCCGGCGCTGAGATCGGTATCGCGGGACAGCACGAAGGAGACCTGGAAGGCACCGGCGCTGCGGGTCGCTTGGTTGGTGACCGTGGCAGACACTGTGATCTGGGTACCGATCGTAGCGACTGACGGTGCCGTCAGGCTCGTAACCACCAGGTCCGCCAGCCCGCCCGCTGCTGGCGTGGGCGTTGGCGTGGGCGTCGGTGTAGCCAGGATCCGAGCGACGTCGAGCCGGAAGGCGCCGCTCCCCCCGGGCGAGCCGTCGACGACGATCGCGATTCGTTGGCCACCGTGCAGCGAGACGACAACCGTGCGAGCGAGGACAGGGACAATGACGATTCCGCCGGCGGCACCGGATGGAACCTCGCCGAATTCGATCAGTGAAACCGAAACAGAGCCATCGCATCCCAGCTGCGCACCGCCACAACCGCCGTCGCGCACGTAGAGGATGGGATCGAAGAAGTCCAGTCCTTCCACAGTGATCTGGTACGTGCCGTTGGAGGAGGCGGTGTAGGCGAACGTCGCTTCCGGCGCCGCGCCGCCGCCGTCACCGCACGTCGCATCACTCAGGATGTTCGCCTTGCCCACGGTCGAGCCATTCCTTGAGACCGACGGCGCGTTTCCGAGATCGATCTCTGGACATTGGACGGATTGCGGGGTTGGAGTCGGCGTGGGGAAGGATGAGCACGCCGCCAGCAACGGGATGTTGCACGTCACCAGCGACCGGTCGATTGACGGCACTCCGGGATCGAAGTCGAAGTTGACGCTTCCATCCTGCACGAACGTGATCCGCGGAGCGAAGATGTTCTTGGAAGTCGATCGTCCGCCGAGCACGATGTTGTTCCCCGCACATCCCAGGGCGTTCTTGCCGTTGCGGTCGACGCTGAAGCCGGCTGCCTCGCCCGCGAAGCGCGCGGCCAACGGCACATCGTAGGCGAAAACAACGGTGCTGCCATTCTGCCCGCCGGCGAAAGCCGACATCCCGTTGGGAAGCAAGAAGCCGTCGGCCGGATCGGCGCCGCATTGGCCGGCGCGCGTGCTCGGTCCCGAACCGCCGAACCGGTAGGTGGAACGACCGCTGAAGCCGCTACAGAAACTTCCGCTGCTGACACTCAGCTGATCGACCACACTCGCCGCGGGAACATCTGCCGGCGCGCCGATCGCGGTCCCGTCGCTGATGGTGAAGGTCGTGCAGCGCTCGGCAACCTGGCAGACGCAATCGCTGGAGCAGCCGGGCCCGAAGCACAGGCGACCGGCGCCGCCCGTGCCGTTCGGATTGAAACACGGTGGGCCGGCGTCGGCGATGCGTGCCGATTTGAACACCGACCCGAGCGACAGCGCCTGCCCGGCCCCCGCCGCGGCCACCGCCGCGGACCCACCGCCCAGCGGCGTCTCGGCACACGCCCCACCCTCCCCCAGCGTCCCGACCAAGGTGGTCACCCGAATATCCTCGCCGCCGGTGTCGGGCTCGCCGCCGACGTTCTGCAACACCTGATAGATCTGACCGTCGGCGGCGCGGAAGAGCAACTGCTGCAAGCCCAAGCCGGCGGTCGCGTTCGCCGCCTCGCCCTCTGCGCGTGCGCCCAGCAGGTCCCCGTCGTCCGACGCCGCCGTACCACCACCGGTCGGCGGCGCCAGCGGCTGGCCCA
Organism: uncultured Binatia bacterium (SeqCode); assembly: GCA_964498075.1. GTDB lineage: Bacteria > Desulfobacterota > Binatia > HRBIN30 > HRBIN30 > CAZCGA01. The sequence continues at coordinate 105,924 of CAZCGA010000002.1, forward strand.
CCTCAAACTCTCCCGCTGACGGGCAAGCCGCGTTCGCCCGGAAGCGAATCGCCTGGGTGGTCGTGAATTGCAGATCGCCGAGACAATCCACGTTCATCGCGCCGTTGAGCGTCACCACGACGCTACCGTCCGACTGCGGCTCCGTGGTCAACCGGAAGTCGGTGAACGTTTGCGTGAAGCGCTCGCTGGTCTGCGGGCTGTCTACGGTCAGTTGGCCGTTTGCGGTGATTTGTTGTCCACCCACCGAGTTGAGCGGATGGCGCAGCAGGCTCAGCTCCTTCGCCTTCAGCGTCTTGGTGATCACACCATCACGGGCAAATGTCTCGCTGTAGTTCATGAAGTCGATGGTGACGTCGGCGTCATCGGGTATTCCGGACGTACAGAGGGTCGGACCCAGAACGGTCTGCACGACCGTGCCGGAGCGGGTGACCGTCGTCGCGCTGGTTGCGCCGGGCTCGATACAGCTGGAATACACGGTCGTCAGCACGCTGTGAAGGCCGGGGACACAGGCGACGTCTCTGCTGCCGCCGAGCGTGCAGGGTATCGTCGCCGCGCCGCTTCCGCCAGTGACGGTCTGCGCCGCGCCGCCGAACGCCCCGATGAATCCAAAATCCTGGAGCGAGTCGGTGGTCGACACCGCCAACCGTGCCGAGGCATCCAGCGCGTCCGAACCTTGCAGCGGATTCACGCACCCGCCCAGCGCGCGGGCGATTGCGCCGACCAACTCGTCGGCGGATACCGCGCTGTCACCTTGCCGGTCGACGGGTCTGCAGTCGTCCACTGGCGCGGTGCCCAAGGCGATGCTGGCGCTCGTCGCCAGCTCGTTGACCGTGACCTTCCCATCGTCGTCACAGTCGCCGGGGCAAACCGCCGCGCTCGGCCGGCACAGACCCGCAAGCACCACGATGATGCCGACAACTTTCTGTGGCGCCCCAGCGCGCATCGACCTACCTCACACCGTGCAGCCCGTTTCCGAGGAGTAGCTCGCTGCTACTACGGATGCCGACGCACTGTCAATGAAGGCTTCTCGTGTGTTCTGTCGTTGGGAGACCGCTGCGCTGACAGACAACAGACCGCTGCGCTTGCAGACAACAGACGATTCATCCTCCATCTGTAGTCTGTCCGTCGGTTGTCTGTCCGTCTGTTGTCTCATCCTTTGACAATCTTCCGATAGGCGCCGCGGAAATAGAGCAACGGCTCCGCGTCACACGCGTCCCCAGCTTCGACCTGCCCGATGAAGACGGTGTGGTCCCCGGCGTCGACGACGTTGACGGTGCGGCACTCCAAATAGCCGAGCGCCTCGACCAACAGCGGCGCCCCGATCGCCCCGCGGCGCCACGACAGGTCGACGAACTTGTCGCCACCTGACGTGGCGAAGCGTTGCGACAAGGGCTCGTGATCGACGGCCAGGAAGTTGACCGCGAAGATACCCGAGGGGTGAAAGTGGGCATAGCTCTCGGAGCGCTTGTCGACGCAGACCAGCACCAGCGGCGGCTCCAACGACACCGAAGTGAATGCCGTGGCCGTGAGCCCATACGGCGTCCCTCCCTCGCCCGTGGTAGTCACCACGGTGACTCCTGCGGCAAAGTGGCCCAGCACACGACGGAACTCTTGCGTATCGATCGGCATCCCACCCCCTCACTTTTGAGTTTTGACTTTTGCCTTTTGACTTTCCGCCCCCCCGCCCTCCGGCCACATCGGCGCCACCACCAGCGGCCCGTCGGCACGCCACATGTGACACGAGTCGACGGCGGCGTGCGGGCCCTCGGCGCGTCGCGGACGCATCTCCAGCTCCTCGATCAGACTCGGCATACACTGCATCAGCGTCGGCGCCAGCATGAAGAGCAGATGCTGCAACGGCTCCAAGCCAGTCGTCCCCGCGAATAGCTGCTGCACCTGCGCGCTGTAGCCGGTGAACATCACGCGCCCGACGAGATCTCCGACGCGCGCCACCGGCTCCCAACTGCCGAGCGCATCGATTCCCGGTCCCGAACGGCGCACCCGCCCACTGCCGGCGATCACCGCCATGGTCGGGATCTGGGTCTCCACGTCGACGATCGCCTCGAACGATTCCTCCAGCTCCTCCTCCAGCGGCAACGACTCGGCGCCCGGAGGGTAATGCAGGTCGAAGAGTGTCCCGCGCAGCACCAGGCCCCACCCGGTCGGCTTCAAGCCATCGACGATCAGGCTGCGGGAGAAGATCGGGCTGCCGGCCACCACGGCTCCGTTGGAAGGGTGCCGCGCGCGTTCCCGGTCGATCGCCCACTCGATCGTCGGCCCAAGCATCCGGAGCAAGGTGAAGACATGGAAGCAGCCGCGCGGGCCGCCCACGTGCGCCGTCAGCGTCGGGCCGAAGGCGTCACGCAACGACGCACCCACCAGACGCTGCACGTCGGGGAGCCGGTCGGGGCATCCTTCCCCACGCGTCGCCGGACCGGGTGCAAACGGGAAGGCCGACATCGACGCCTGAACGTCGCGGATGCGCAGCTCGGGACAATCGAGGTGCAGCTGCACGGCCATGTCGTGCACCACTCCGGGGCCTTGCAGCTTGCCGGCGAGCGGGACGATGCCGCGCTTGCGGAGATCGAAGATCCGCCCCTCAGCCACCAGGCTGCCTGCCGCACCCCACGACAGGCGGAGGGAGATCATGCGGGTGTGGAGCGGAGTCAGGGACATTGAGTCAGTGGGTCAGTGAGTCATTGGGTCATTGAGCCAGTGCTTCAGTGCTCACACGATTCCCTTGTCGCGTAGCGCTGCCACCTCGGGTTCGCTCATGCCCAGGAATCGTCCCAGCACTTCCGCCGTCGCTTCGCCGAGCAACGGGGCCGGGCGTACGTCGGTCGGCGAATCGGAGAGTTGCAGCGGATTGCCGGGCATGGTGAGCGACCCTTGCGGATGCTCAACGTCGACGATCATGCCGCGCTGCTTGAGGTGCGGATCGTTGATCACGTCGTTCGTATCGAACACCGCGCTACACGGCACACCGGCGCGCGCCAGGGTGTGCATCGCCTCCCACTTGTCGCGCTGGCGCGTCCAGCCGGCGATCATCTCGAAGACCTCAGCGCGCCGCTTGTTGCGCTCCTTGAGGTCGGTGTAGCGCGGGTCGTCGATAAGGTCGCCGCGGCCGATGGCGGTGAGCAGGGCATCCCACATCGCGCGCGTCGTCAAGAAAATGTAGACGTAGTCGTTCGGGCCGCCGGCAGCGCAGGGATACAGATCGATGGGCACGAGGAGCGGCATGCTGTTGCCCATGCGCGGCACGGCGGTGTGTGTCAGGTACTGGCCGAGCATGCGCACGCGCATGAAGTTGACGACGGCGTCCTGCATCGCCACCTCCACCTTCTGGCCGCGTCCGCTGCTGTGCCGCTGCACCACCGCCGCGAGGATTCCGACCGCCGCATGCACGCCCGTGCCCGTATCGCCCAGCGTCGGCCCGGGCGAACAGGGTGGTGAATCCGGAAAGCCGGTGATGCTCAGCGCGCCGCCGGCCGCTTGCGCGATGGTGTCGAAGCACTTGTACTCGGCGTACGGCCCGTACGTACCGAAGCCCTTGATCGTGGCGTAGATCAGCGGCGCATGGAGCGCGCGCAGCGTCTCGTAGTCGAGCCCCAAACGTTCCATGACGCCGAACGCGAAGTTCTCCACCAGGATGTCGCAGTGCGGCACCAGCTGCTTGAAGATGGACACGCCCTCGGGCGTGCGCAGGTTCAGCGTGACGCTGCGCTTGTTGGCGTTGAGCACGACGAAGTACACGGAGTCCTTGCCCGGCCGCACCCCGAACGACGACCGGCCCGGCTCGCCGTGCCGCGGCGGCTCGACCTTGATGACCTCGGCGCCCAAAAAGCCGAGCAACTCGGTGCACGACGTCCCGGCTTCAAACTGCGTCAGATCGAGAACGCGGAGCCCACTCAAGGCTTGCATGTGCCCGACACCATTCGCCGTCTAGAACAGGCTGAGGCCGATCAGCGCCACGGCGAAGTAGGCCGCGACGACCGCGGCGCCGGCGTAGTCCTTGGCCAGACGTTGGCCGAAGAGCAAGCACAGCAACGCCATCGCGGAGGTTGCGACGCCACAAGCGGCGACCCCAAAGCCTTCGACAGTGAAATCACCCACCAGCAGGCCGACGGCACAGAGCACACCGGCGGCCAGCTCGACGAGCGTCAGCGCCCAGAACAGGAGCGGCACCGCGGCCGGCGGGACCGCGCTATTCTTGAAGTGATCGCTGAAGTACCCAAGGTTCCCTTGCCGGTCGATGAGCTTGTCGAGCGACGACTGCAGGAAGACGATGGCGAAGAAGGCCGTCGCGAGCAGACGGCCGATCACGTCGGGGTTCATTGGCGATCGGCCCACACGCACCGGCTCGAAGCCGGTGCCACCATCCCCGGCGTCACGTCAGTCCCAACTCGGCCAGCTTCTCCGGCGTCGGACGGCCCTCGCGGTCCCACCCACGCTGCTGGTAGTAGTCGTCGAGCATCTCTTCGAGCGGCACGACGTGCCCCTTCGACGCGCCCTCGGTCAGCGGCTCCTGCAGCATGCGCGGCGGCAAGCTGTCGTCCTGGCGCCCCAGCCCGGCCTTGTTGTTGAATACGCGTTCCAGGTTCCAGATGCGTTCGCCGATCCGCTGGATCTCGTGCTCGTCGATCGGCATCCCGAGCGCGTCGCCGACCAGCTCGCCGAGCACCTGCGGGCCCATGGCCATGGTCGCGAACAGGCAGATGCCGCTGGCGTCGACGAAGCTCGTCTGGTTCTGCAGCGTCGCCAGCCACATGCCTTTGTCCTGGGTGGTGAACGGATCCAGCTTCACCGGGTTGCCGAAGTGCTCGAGCGCCACCGCGTAGCCGCGGAGGTGACAGGCGCCGCGGTTCGAGGTGGCGTATCCCAAGCCCATGCCCACCGAGCCGCGCGGATCGTAGGCCGCGAAGGCTTGCTTCTTGGAGCCGATGAAGAGCTCCGGATGCCCGTATTTCTCGGCGACGCGATAGCCGCCGTCGGCGAGCGCGTCACCGAAGCCGGTGCGGTACGCCATGGCGTCCATCAGGGTGAGCAGCGCGTCCACATCGCCGAACTTGAGCGCGAAGCCGACGTCGCGCTCCGGCAGGTAGCCGCGCTGCGCCAGCTCCATCGCGGTCGCCAGGCTGCAGCCGGCCTCGATGGTGTCCATGCCCAGCTCATTGCACAGGTAGTTGGCCTTGATGATGGCGGCGAGATCGCCCACCCCGCAGGTCGTGCCGAGCCCGAAGATCGTTTCGTACTCCGGCCCTTCGCCATGGCCGTCGAGCTTGCCGTGGCCGGTGATCTTGGTGACCCGGCCGCAGTTGATGGTGCAGCTGTGGCAGCCGCGGGTGCGGGTCATGTACTCGTCGCGCACGCGCTCGCCGTTGACCGCATCCGCGTGCACGAAGGTGCCTTTCTGGAAATTATTGGTTGGCAGGATGCCGACGGTGTTCATGTAGCCGACGGTTCCCGCCGTGCCCAGCATCGACAGCCCCGATCCCACCGGCGACTGAGCCACCTGCTGCACCGCGGTGCGCGCCACGCGCAGGAAGCTCTGCGGGTTCAGCATGCGCAGGCCCTTGGTCCCGTAGGCGACGACGGCCTTGAGCCGCTTCGCACCCATGACGGCGCCCACCCCGGAGCGGCCGGCGGCGCGCCCCTTGTCGTTCATCACGCAGGCGACGCGGGCGCGGTTCTCGCCGGCCGGGCCGATGAGCGCGACGCGCGCATCCGGGTGCGTCTCGTCGCGCAGCCGGTCTTCCGTCTCCGCCACCAGCTTGCCCCACACGTGCTGCGCGCTGCGGATCTCCACGGTGTCGTCGTTGATCCACAGATACACCGGCTCGCGAGCCGCCCCCTCGACCATCAGGTAGTCGTAGCCGGCGTAGCGCAGGGCCGGGCCCCAGTAGCCGCCGGAGTTGGAGCACGCCACGGTCCCGGTGAGCGGCGACTTGGTCACCACCATGTAACGCCCGCCGGTTGGCGCAAACGTTCCCGTCAGCGGCCCGGTCGCGAAGATCAGCGGGTTGGCGGGATCGAGCGCGTCGATCCGTGGGTCCATGTTGTCCGCCAGCAGCTTGGTGGCGACGCCGCGCCCGCCGACGAACTGGCGCGTCAGCGCCTCCGCAATCGGCTCCTTGGTGATCTTCCCGCTACTCAGATTGACGCGTAAGAGCGTTGCACCCATGGATCCTCCGTGCGCGTGAATCGCGCGCGTCGCGCCGGCGCCGCGGACACGGTTCACGATTCCTGTCGACTATCACCTCGCACGCGGATCGACAACACGGGCTGCGGCCTGCAGGATGCGTGGCAAGTCGCGGCTGAACTCCGAACGCGCCATCACTTGATCGCAGCCGGCAGCGCGGGCGCGTTGGGCCAGGTCGACCTGGACGTGCGACAGGAAGCCGATGACCTTCAGGTGCTGCAGCTGCGGATCAGCACGCAGCTGCGCCAGCGCCGTGAAGCTGCGGTCGTCCGGCGCGTTCAGGTCGAGGATCACCGTGGCGGCCGGGTCGCGGCGCAGCTCGTCCAGGAGCTGCGCCACGTCCGCGACCAGACGCGCCTCGACCGGAGTGTGCGCGGCGACCGCGGTGATCTTCGATCCGAACAGCAGGTCCGGGACCAACGCCACCACGCGCATGCGCTCACCGCTCACTTCAAGCGATACCAGACGACGTCGCCGTGCAGACCGATCGGCATCACACCGCCTCCCGGTGCGGTGAGCACGCTGCCCGCCGTAAAGTAGCCATACATGCGGTTGGGCTCGATCTTCTGGATGTAGTCGCTCGCGCCGACGATGGCGGCGCTGGGAGCGGAGCCCTGCAGATCGAAGCGCAGCACGGCCCCTTTTGCCTCGGGCGGCAGGGCCGCGTCCTTCTCGAGGTTCTGCGCGTCGTACAGGAGATACTGCCGCGCCCGCCACTTGATCTCCGGCTGCCGCGCCGACTCCAAGGCCTTCACCATATCCTTCAGCGCCTTCTCGTCCGGCTCCCACTTGACCTTTTTCATCACCGCGTCGCGGAACGAAGTGCCGGCATCCGGTCCCACGTTCTGCGGCAGGAGCTGATTGATGACCCACCGATCGCCGTCGAGGGTGAAGCGCAGGGTGAGGTAGCCGTTCGCCCACTGGTTGTTGCCGAGGTCGGAGCGCTCGAGGCGCAACCACGTCCCTTGCAGCGACTTGGGGATCTCCCCGGCGACGACGACACGCTCCTTGTCATCCGCCATCTCGGGCACCCCCGCCTTGGGCAGCGGCAGCTGTGCCAATGTGGGTCGTACAAGCAATGCCACGACACCCAGAAGCAGCGAAGCAACTCTCATCTCCACCTCCAATATGGAAATCGACGATAGGGAGTTGGCTAGCATAGCCGTTTCGGTGCCTCAAGCGCCTACGGCGGCGCCAGACGTGCGAGCAGCGCCCGGGCCTGCTCCGCCTGCGGATTGTTGGGATCGTCGCGCAGCGCGATGGTGAGCTGCTCGCGCGCCGTGGCATCGTCGGCAAGATTGAAGGCCACCTGCCCGTAGAGGTAGTGGAACTCCGGGTCGGCAGGCTTGAGGGCCAGCGCCTGCTGCAGACGGGTGCGGGCGCGGTTGAGCACCTCACGCGCCGCCGCGTCGTCTCCCGTCGCGATCTGTTGGTTGGCGCGCACGACGTCGCAGCGCGCCAGCATGTACGGCACCACGGCGTACTGCGGCGTCAGCCGGGCGGCGGCGGCGAGCGGCTCGTCGGCGGCGGCGCACCGGCCTTGCTGCGCGAGCGCAATGCCCAGATGCGCCAGCGCCAGCCCGCGCTCGTCGTCGGCGCACTCCAAGGTCAGCGCGCGCCGGTATTGCCGCTCCGCCTCCACGCTCTGCCCGCGCTGCAGCGCCTCGTCGGCGAGCCGGGTGGCGGGGAGGCAATGCCAGGGTGCGCAGGCCGCCGTGGCGCTCCAAAAGGCGGCGTCGTCGGCAAACGGCGGCAGCCGCTGCCAGCTGACCGCAGCGGCGACGAGCACCAGCGCCACGGCAGCCGCCGTCCGCGCCGCTCGCCACGGCCCCGGCAGCGCGAGCCCCGCGCCGACGAGCACCGCCAAACCCACCGACGGCAGGTACGCGTAGCGGTCGGCCACCGGCGCCGTCGACACCGGATAGACGGCCAGCGCCAGCAACGGCAGCAACGTCACCCCGATCCACAGGACGGCATAAGCCACGGCCGGCGCCCGGCGTGCGGCGACGACGATCACGCCACCGCCGGCGAGCAACACAGTGGCGAACGCCATGAGGTCCCACCCGCTCGCCGGTGGCAGGCTCGGGATGAAATGACAGCTGCGCAGCGGCGCGACCAGGGCGCGCACGTAGTACAGCACGGCTTCCACCGCGACATGCCAAGACGCCGGCTGCACGGCGGCGCTGATCGGGGCGCGCAACCACCCGCCGAGCGCCAGCCGCCGCAACCCGATGTAGATACCCAGCACCGCACACATCCCCAACACCCGTACCGCCACTGCTCCGCCGTGCCGGCGCGCGCGCGGTGCCGACGCAGCCGGCGGCCGCCATTCCAGACCAAGCGCCAAGAACGGTACGATCAGCGCGCTTTCCTTGCTGAGCATGGCGGTGAACGCCAGCAGCGCCGCCACACCGCCGAGCCACAGACTGCCGCGCCGGCGCGCCGCATCGTAGACGCAAAGCGACGCCAGCAGCCACACGCACGCCGTGGCTTCCGTCATGCTGCCGATCCAGGCGACGGCTTCGACGTGGATCGGATGGGTGGCGAACAACACGCCGGCGAGCAGCGCACCGGCGAACCGGCGGCGCGCGCCCACCAACACGCTGAAGGCCAACCAGCCCACCAACCCCGCACACAGCGCGTGCAACACCACCGCCAGCAGATGGAACGGCGGCGGTGCGCCGGCGCCGAGATGCCAGGCCACCCAGTACAACCCGTAGGAGACCGGGCGATAGTAGTGGCGGAAGTCACCGGCAGCGTGCGGCGGGAAGAACACGGTCCACACGTCGGTGAGCGCCGGGACGGACTCTTCCACCACTCGGAAGTCGTCCCAGACGAAACCGAACCAGAGCGTGGGTGCGAAGGTGACGGCAGCCGCCGCGGCGCTGGCAAAGACGACCAGCCAGCGCCAGCGGCTGTCGCCGTCTGAGCGGATCGAGGATGACGGCACGCTGCGCCCACGCTACCGCAGCCCACCGTCGCAGGCAATTCGAGCCGGCGCGCCGCCGGGGAATTCCATTCCCCCGGCGTCCCTGTGGCAGCGCGCTACAAGTGTGCTTCCCTGCCAGCGCACATTCAGTGCCCGAGGTTCAACCGACCCGCAGTGGGCTGCAGCGGCTTCGAGGAATTGAGACGGAGAATGCGTCGGGGTCGGGGTGGCCGGCCGTCACCTCCGACCGCGACCCGGCGCGGCGCGCTGGACCGCCCGTGCGTGTCCAGCGCGCCGCATCTCACCGCGCCGTCTGCCCGTTGGTCACGACGTTGTCACCCACCTGCGCCTGATCGATGTTCGGGAAGGCGTTCACCAGTTTCGCGCCACTGACACCGCCGACGGTCGTCAGACCGCTGCAGTCGAACTTGTGCCCGGTGATGCTGGCAATGCACGCGCCGCCCGGCGAGCACACCCCCGAGGTGATCAGGAAGCCGGGGTTGTTGTTCGCATCCATCACGGTCGATGACGCCGTGGCCGTGGTCGTCGGCAACGTGGTCGCGGAGCCGCGCGACGCCACCGGGTCGTCCGCCGTACACGGCGCGCCGTCAAAGCCCTTCGCCGGGAACACCGCCTGACAGACACCGCCGGGACACTCGACCCCCATACCGGTGCACGCCAGACCGAAGTTTGCCCCTTGTGAGCACACCCCTGCCCCGCCGCCGCAGATCGGGTTGGTGACGCACGGCGTGCCGTTGGTCAGTGGGTCGCCCTGACAGACGCCGGCACAGAACGCCGGCCGACACAGACCGCTGTTGCTGCACTCGACGTTCACCGTGCACTTGCCGAGGCACGCACCGGCGATGCACGTCGTCCCCGCCGCGCAGGTCGCGCTCGACGTGCAGGCCGTCGGCGCGGCCGGGAAGCCGCCGCCGGTGCAGATCTGCTCGACGGCGCACGAGCCGCCGTCACTGATCGGTCCGATGGCGATACTGTTCATGATCAGCCCGTCGCCCGGAGCCCCCAGTCCGCTGGACGTGAGGTGCACCGGGCTGTTGCACACGCCGGCGTGGAAGCTGGTGGTGTTGCAGGTCACGCCGCAGCTGCCGGCATTGTCACCCGCCGTGCAATCCGAATCGATCAGGCACGCGGCGCCCGGCGTTGGTCCGCCGATACAAATGTTGTGCGCTTCCAGACACGCCACCGCCCGCACCCCGGTCTGTCCGGGCTCGGTGGCCGTACACGTGGCGTCGTCCGGGCTGTTGCACCGCGAGCCCGGACAGTCCCCATCGCCGTGGCACACCTTGTTGGCGTTGCCGCCGCCGATGCAAAGGCCGCCGCCTTGTCCTTGATTCGAGCAGGTCCCGCCGCTGCCGCAGTCGAGGTTGTGACCGCAGGCCAGCCCGGGACGTGTTCCGCCGGTACACGTACCGGCGCCGTTGTTGAGATTGCACGTGCCACCGATGCAGTCGACGCTCGGGTTGCACGGAGCACCAGGGTTCGAGCCGCCGGCACAGAGGAAGGTGGAGGTGTTGCACGTACCGCCGCCGGTACACTGCGCGTTGGGATTGCACGGCGCGCCGGGGTTGGATCCGCCGATGCAGGTGTGTGACGGGACGGTATCGTGATCCTGCGACAGATTGACGTTGACCGCCGGTAGGCCGGTGGCGCCGCAGCCGATCATTCCGGATGCCGCGTTCCCCGGACCGTTGACGTCCGGATCGGGCGCGCCGCGGACGCAGGCGCACACCAGGCCGGACACCTTGACGGGCAGGAACTGCACGCTGGACGCCGGGACGACGACGGGGATCACGCCGCTGGCGTCGGGCTTGCCGATCTTCAGCGTCTGCTGCCCGGCGAGCGGGCCGATGGACAGAGCCAACGGGACACCCTGCAGGTAGGCGCCGCTCTTGTTCTTGCAAATGCCGTCGCTGGCGGCGCCGGCGCTGCTGCTGCAGTAGTTGCCGCAAATGCCGCCACCGCTGCAGTTGAGGTTCTTGTTGCACACCAGGGCGCTCCGCGTGCCGCCAACGCACGCGAACGCCGTGCAATGTCCCCCGCTGAGGCAGTTGGCGTCCGTCGTACACACGCGCGTCGCGTTGTTCGAGCAGCGGTTCGGGCTGTTGCCGGTCCCGCCGCAGACTCCACTCGGACAATCCGCGTTCAGATTGCAGGGGACCTGGTCGTTGGTTCCAGCCACGCAGACCACCACCTGACTGGTCCCCACAGACGCCGGGCAGGTCGTCGCCGCCGTCACCTTGGCCGGATCACCGGCGGTGCACTCGCCGATACCGAAGCAGTCGGCGGGAGCGGTCCCACATTCACTGGTGCACACGCCGCGGTTGTTGCTCGGTCCGCAGTCGATGTTGGTGGCGCACGACTTCCCGGGGAACGCGCCGCCGACGCAGGTGCGGATGAAGCTGCAGTCCGCCCCCGGCGTCGTCCCGCCGAAGCATTTGGCGCCGGTGAAGATGTAGCTGCGCGAGCTTTCGATCGTACAGTTGGAGGCGCAGCCGTCGCCGCCGAAGGCGCGACAGAAACCGCCGCCGCAGGTGGCGTCGGACGTACAGGGGTTGCCGTAGCAGTCGTACGGCCCGCCGGTGGCCGGATCGCTGCCGCACGTCGTGCCCGCGTTCGCCAGCGTGCACGCCGTCCCGATGTTCGGGCCGGCCTTGCAGAACTTCGGGCCGCTGATGCACGTGCCGCCGTTGTCGCACTCTTCAGGAGACTCGACGACGCCGTTGCCGCACAGCGCGGCACCGGTCGTCGCCGTGGCCGTCGCCGTCGGGGTTGACGTCGGGATCGGTGTCGCCGTCGGTGTCGAGGTCGCAACCGACGTCGCCGTCGGTGTATTGGTCGCCAGTGGCGTGTTGGTCGCCTGCGCCGTGTTCGTCGGCGAGGCCGTGTTCGCCGGCGGTGAGGTATTCGTCGGCGGGCTCGTCGGCACCGCGGTGGCCGTGTCGGTCGGCGTACTCGTCGGCAGCGGCGGCACCGTGTTGGTCGGCGTGCTGGTCGGCGCGGGCGTCAGCGTCTTCGTCGGCGTGCTCGGTGCGGTCGGGGTGATCGTCGGCGTGAACGCGGTGCACACCGACGGCAGCCCGGTGCACATGAAGCCGGGCTCGATGTGGCAGCCGGCGTCGCAGCCGTCGCCGTTGTTGCGGTTCCCGTCGTCGCAGGTCTCATGATCGGCCTGGATCACGCTGTCCCCACACGCGCTGGGCTTGCAGTACAGCCGCACCGTATCGGTGTCCTTTACCAGCGCGGACGTGGTCCCGCGGACCTGCAGGGTCCGGCTACCCCTCCGCAGGCGGTTTCCGGACAGCACCCGTTCTGGCACGACGATGTTCATGACGGCGCTGCAGGCGTTGGGGGTAGTATTGGGAGGACCGAGGAATTGCGGCACGGTGCTGCGCACCACCTTGACGCCGAGGCCACCCGGACCGCCGCCGTTCTGCTCGAGCATCGCCAGGTTGGCGATGTCCGCCGCCGTATTGAGCTGGCTGGGCCTGGGGCGCTTCACTTCAAAGGTCGTGATGTCGCTCGGCGTGCACACCAAGCGCGGGTCGACGTTGTTGATGCAGATGCGCGTGTGGAACGTGCAGCTCTGGTTGCCCGGCGCGCCGTCGAAGTCGCACGCCGGGTCGCCTTCGTAACACACCAAGCGCCGCTTGGGGAACTGCACGGCGTTGCGCGTCGGCACGGGGGTGAGCAGCCACTCCATGTTGCAGTCGGTCTTCTGCTTGCCGCCGCCGGGGATGCAGGGATTGCCCAACCCGACACCGGTGCACAGGCCGGGGGTGGGGGTTTGGGTGGGCGTCGCCGTGAACGTCAGCGTCGCGGTCGAGGTCAACGTCGGCGTCACGGTCGGCGTCCGGGTGTTGGTCGGCGTCGCCGTGAGGGTAGACGTGGGCGTCGCTGTCGGTTGCAGAGTCGGCGACGGCGTCCGCGTCGGCGTATTCGTCAACGTCGCCGTGGGCGTCGGTGTCGGCGTGTTCGTCGGCGTGGGTGTCTGCGTCGGCGTGGCCGTCGGTGTCGGCGTCGGCGTGTTCGTTGGTGTGGACGTCTTCGTCGGTGTCGCCGTCGGCGCGACCAGACTGTAAGCGATCGAGGTCGTGCTGGCGATCCCGCCGGTGCCGGTGTTCATCGCCGACATCGAGAGCGTCTTGCTCCCCGGGGTGCTGGCATTGGTGACCCCGTTCAGGATGATCGAGACGGGCTGGTTGAAGCCGACGGCCACGGGCGAATGGAAGGACACGACCGGCCCGCTGTTGGTGATGAACACAATCGCCTGGCCGTTCAACGTTCCGGAGACGATGGTGCCCGCGTCGGTATCCTCGGGCAGGGTGATGTTGATCGTCGTGCCCGTCGTTAAGTTGCAGCCATCGAGGTTGGGCACGGTGGTGTTGATGGTGTAGTTGCTGAGGCCCCCGGTCGTGAGGCTCGAAGGGGTGACCGTGATCGTCTGAAAGTTGTGCGGCGGGTTGGCACAGTTATAGGCTTCGGCGGCGCGCGCGGGACCGAGGAGCGCCGCGGCCAATCCCAGCAAGACGCTCACGAGAGCGGCCGGCATGGCAGGTGACGCCGCCCTCCAGATTCGGCGCGCGCGAACGGTCGTGGTGGAGTTCATCCCCGACGTGGCACCGCCTGAAAGTAAGCCCCCCGCACCCCTTCGGACCATGTTGCGCCCTCCGCGCGGCCGGTGTTTCGTATCGCGAGTCAAATAGCGACGATGCGAGTGTGAGCCGGGTGCGCCGAGTTGTCAACACAGCAAATTCCGCATGCAGGGAGCACTGCTGTGCTATCGACTGGCGCCCGAATTTCACATAAGTCAAAGCGCCGAGAGGACGCCGCGATGCCAGAACTCAAGACCGCCACGGTGCACGCCAACGGCGTGCGCTTCGCGACCATCGAGGCCGGCGACGGGCCGCTGGTGCTCTGCCTGCACGGGTTTCCCGATCATGCCCGCTCGTTCCGGCATCAGCTGCCGGCACTCGCGGCAGCGGGCTTCCGCGCCGTGGCCCCCCTCATGCGCGGCTACGCGCCGACGGAGATCCCGGCGGACGGGCGCTATCAGAGTGCGGCGCTGGCGCAGGATGCCGTGGCGCTGATCGCGGCGCTCGGGTACTCGTCGGCGCATGTGTTTGGACACGACTGGGGCGCCGTGGCCGCGTACGGCGCGGCGATCATTGCTCCCGGAAAGGTGACCAAGCTGGTCACCGCCGCGGTGCCGCATGGGCCGTCGGTGCTCAACGCCTTCATGAGCAGCTACGATCAGCAGCACCGCTCCTGGTACATGTTTTTCTTCCAGCACCCCTTCTCCGATCCGGCGGTGGCGCACAATGACTTCCAGTTCATCGAACGGCTCTGGCGGGACTGGTCGCCGGGATGGAAGTATCCTCCAGAGGAAATGGCGGCGCTGAAGGCAACGTTCCGCGCGCCAGGTGTGCTGCAAGCGGCGCTCGGCTACTACCGTGCAACGCTGAATCCAGCGAACCAGGATCCGGCGCTCGCCGACGTACAGATGCAGATCGCCATGTCCCCCGTTGCGGTGCCGGCGCTCATTTTCTACGGCGCCCAGGACGGCTGCATGGGCGTCGAGTTGCTCGACGGCATGGAGGCCCTGTTCCCGCGCGGCCTGCGCAAGGTGGTGATTCAGGGCGCCGGGCATTTCGTCCATCAGGAGAAACCCGACGAGGTGAACCGCATTCTCATCGAGTTTCTGAAGGGCACCTGATCAGAGAAGGAATGTGGAACCACAGATGAACACCGATACACACCGATCCCCTCCCCTCAATCTCGGCCTTCCCATCTGTGTTCATCGGTGTTCATCTGTGGTTGCATCGGCTTTGGATTGAGAGAGTAAGGATGCGTGAGCTGCGAGAAGCCGTCCTGGTTGGCTATGTGCGGACACCGTTCGGCAAGGCCGATCCGCAGCGTGGGTTCTTCCGCAACGTACGCTCGGACGACCTCGCGGTCATCGTGTTGCGCGAGATCCTGAAGCGTACCGGCGTGGCGGCCCAGGACGTCGACGGCATCATCCTCGGCGCCGTCGAGATGATGGGCGAGCAGGCGCACCCGGGGACGGCGATCCCATTTCTCGCCGGCTTCCCACCACACGTCACCGGGCTCAGCCTCGAGCGCGCCTGCACCACGGCCATGATGTCGGTGCACATCGCCACCATGAACGTGCAGTGCGGCCAAGGCGACGTCTACATCGCCGGCGGCCTCGACAGCATGACCCACTTCCGCATCCCGGTGATCAAGGACGGCATGAGCATGGACGAGGTCATCAAGCAGTCGGGGACGATGCTGTCGACGATGAATCCGAACCCGAAGATGGCCGAGATGATCAACCTCATCGACCTCAACGGTGGGCAAGGCGCCGAGCGTTTGTGCGAGCGGTTCGACATCTCGCGCGCCGACATGGACCGTTGGGCGCTCGGCAGCCATCAGCGCGCGGTGGCGGCGCGGGAACGACTGAAGGACGAGATCGTGCCCGTCGAAGGCCTCTTGCCCGACGGCAGCAGCGCGCCGATCGACTATGATCAGGGGCCGCGCGCCGACACGACGCTGGAGAAGATCAGCAGCCTCCCGCCCATCTACCGGCAGGACGGCCGCATCAGCGCGGCCACCGCCTCCGGCCAAGCCGACGGCGCGGCGGTGTGCATGATTATGTCACGCGAGCGGGCGCTGGCGCTGGGCCTCACACCGCTGGCGCGTATCCACACCATCGCCACCGGCGCGTGTGCGCCGACCGACTTGATCTACTCGGCGATTCCCGCGACGCACCGGGCGCTGCATCTTTCCGGGCTGGGCATGGCAGATCTCGAGGTGATCGAGATCAACGAAGCGTTCGCCTGTGCGCCGATCGCGTTGATGCGCGAGTTCAAGATGCCGGAGACCGCCGCCGAGAAGATCAACGTCAACGGCGGCGCGGTTGCCATCGGCCACCCAGTCGGCGCATCAGGCGCGCGCCTGGTGGGGACGCTGGCGCTCGAGCTCCGCCGTTGCGGCGCGCGGCTCGGTCTGGCAACGATCTGCGGTGGGATGGGTCAGGGCGCGGCAACGATTCTGGAGAACGTGTGATTCAAGTGGCTTTGCCCAAGAAGTCCTTACGAACCCCGCAGCAGCAGAGGTTCGGCCGCGGACGCGGCGAATAAATTCGCGCGCTACGAAGAGCACCAAGTCGCCCTGCGGCGACTCCCCGCCCCACCAAAGGCCTTTTCGGGGGTGGGGTTGGGAGCCTGCGCAGGCAGGCTTGGCGCAGTTTGTAGCGCGCGGTTTCAACCGCCGCGTCTGCGGCGGCAGCACGATGCCCGGCAGCAGCTTCGAGCCTCGAGGGGGACTTCTTGGGCAAAGCCGATTCAAGTCCTCTCCAAGCAGCCACATGAAGACGATGAGGAGGTGTCTGTAGAGCCGCTGCCTGTAGAAACTTCTTGACACTCGAAGCCCCTACTTCGGAGATGTCGTCTACCTCGACGTTCCGTCCTTCGGCGCTGGGATCGTGGAGTCCCCTGGAGAACGTGACGTCTACACCTTCAACGCACAGGCAGGACAGGTGGTCTTCTTCGATGCACTCTCGAACTCGTCCCTCGACTGGCGCGCCACCGATGAGAACGGCCGTATCCTGTTCGACACGTGCTTTGGGTGTGGCGACCCGGGTGTCCGGACGCTCACCCGGGGTGGCATCTACACGATAACCGTGTACGACCGGGGAGCTGGTACCGGCACGTACCAATTCCAAGTGCTCGGCGTCCCGGCACCCGATCACTTTCCGATAACAGTCGGAGACCTCGTGTCACCCGACAATCCGGCCGCTGGCGCCGGAAACATAGAGTCCCCTGGAGCCCTAGACGTCTACACCTTCAGTGGGCAGGCCGCGCAGATCGTCTTCTTTGATGTTCTCGCGACATCGAACCCCTCCCTCGACTGGCGCGTCGTCAATGAGGACGGCCGTATCCTGTTCGACACGTGTCTTGGGTGCGGCGACCCGGGTGTCAGGACGCTCACGCGGGATGGAATGTACACCATTGTGGTGTACGACAACGGAGCTGGCACCGGCACCTACCAGTTCGAACTCCGCGCAGCTGGCGTCACCCCAACCCCTACCCCCAATGAGCCGCCACCGCAGTCCTTCCCGATCTCCATCGGCGACACGGTGCTGAACGGTATGCCCACTCTAGGTGCCGGCAACATCGAGTCTCCGGGGGCCCGCGACGTGTACACGTTCACAGCGACCGCAGGCCAAGTGGCGTTCTTCGACGACCAGGGCCACTTGGGCCAGGAGCCGCGCTGGACGCTGCTGGATGCCGACGGCCAGGTACTCTATGACAGCTACTTCGACGACTTCACGGCTACGCTGACGCGCGGTGGCACATACATCCTCCACGTGTACGAGTCCGGCGATGGAATAGCGACGTACCGGTTCAAGCTCTGGAACGTTCCGCTACCGCAGTCCTTCCCGGTCTCCATCGGCGACACGGTGCTGATCGGTATGCCCACTCTAGGTGCCGGCAACATCGAGTCTCCGGGGGCCCGCGACGTGTACACGTTCACAGCGACCGCAGGCCAAGTGGCGTTCTTCGACGACCAGGGCCACTTGGGCCAGGAGCCGCGCTGGACGCTGCTGGATGCCGACGGCCAGGTACTCTATGACAGCTACTTCGACGACTTCACGGCTACGCTGACGCGCGGTGGCACATACATCCTCCACGTGTACGAGTCCGGCGATGGAATAGCGACGTACCGGTTCAAGCTCTGGAACGTTCCGCCACCGCAGTCCTTCCCGATCTCCATCGGCGACGCGGTGCTGAACGGTATGCCCACTTTAGGTGCGGGCAACATCGAGTCTCCGGGGGCCCGCGACGTGTATACGTTCACAGCGACCGCAGGCCAAGTAGTGTTCTTCGACGACCAGGGCCACTTGGGCCAGGAGTTGCGCTGGAGGCTGCTGGATGCCGACGGCGAGGTGCTCTATGACAGCTACTTCGACGACTTCGTGGCTACGCTGACGCGCGGTGGCACATACATCCTCCACGTGTACGAGTCCGGCGACGGAATAGCGACGTACCGGTTCAAACTGTGGAACGTTCCGCCACCAGACCGGTTCCCGATCTCAATCGGAGACAAGGTCTTAAACGGTAGCCCCGCTCGCGGTGCGGGGAACATCGAGTCTCCGGGCACCCGCGACGTGTATACGTTCACTGCGACGCCGGGTCAGATCGTTCTGTTCGACGACCAAGGCCACTCAACCCCCGCCCTTCACTTGCGGCTGATCAGCGCTGACGGCGAGGTTCTCTACTTTGGAGGCGATCCCTTCCAAGACTTCACACGCACCCTGAGGCGCGGAGGTCCCTACACCCTCGCGGTCTTCGCGGCCGGCGACGCCATCGGGACCTATCGGTTCCAGATCCGCCCGCAGTAGGATCACCCTTCCATGGCTCTGACGCTAAACCGCGTTGGGCGTGACCGGCCTCCACCTCGTGCGCATGATAGCCCTCAGTCTCAGGCTACCCCGGACTATCCTGTGCGCGCCGAAGTCGTTGGGGGGACGTAGCTACAGGATCAGCCGCAACAGCTACTCCAACATCCGTCTTTGTGCATTTCGGAGAAATCGGACGACCACACCGTCCTTGATTCGCAACTTGGGCTTCTTCGGCTCCAGGATGCTCGCCAGCCAGACCGTGTTCTCTCTGCGGTTCGCTTCGCACCCGAGGGCCAGGCGAAGGAAGGGCAAGTAGCGCGCTTCGATGACCCTCGCGCCGTTGAAGTAGCCGAGGCAACGAGCCAGAACCTGCTTCCGATTGGTGAGGGTCCCCTCGCGTGCCGCAGCACAGATCTTCAAGGCCAGGTCGCAATCGGAGTTCGAGAAGTGCCGGAGCTGATTGAATAGGGACAGGGGTAATTCGCCGAGGGCGAGGAATACGTAGAGAAAGTGTAGCCGAAGCTGCTCGTCCTCAAGCTTCTCTGCAGAAGCCCAGGCCAAGACCCTATCGCGGTGTCGACGTTTTCCGTGCTTGTGTAGCGCCAACAACCACTGCCCTTTCTCATAGCCCGCGCCGTGACGCTCATCGTTCGCCTTCACCTTGTACACGGCGAAGTTGGCGATCTTGTCGGAAGCCTCAGATTCGAACCGAGCGTCGCCGACGAACCGGGCGACGTGAATCCCGAGCTCCGGATCTGCACCTCGCCGGCAAAGGCTGAGTAGAGCGTCTAGCTCCTGTTGACCAACGCGGAAGTTGCGGAGGTACTTGAGCGCCTGGGGCGCCACGCCCGGATGCTGCTCGAGATCCTCCAACGCGTGTTCGCGGAGCCTGTCGAATCCGCAGCGATGGGCGACCGTGTAGAGGTGCTTCGCAACCCGGTCCCAGTTGGGCGTTGCTGAGCGCTCCCGCTCGTACCATTCGTCCACCAAGCCCGCGAACAGCTGTTCGTCGCTCCTTCTCTTTGCCCGATCAAGTCGCGCCTGGAACTCAGGGTGTCGTTCCGACTCGAACTTCTCAACCGTCACAATTCGCGTCTTTCCTGCGTTCGGGTTCAACCCCACGTGGCGGAGAGCAAGATGGTGCTGCCTTTTCACGTGTTCGGCTTCGCGAAGAGACCGCACGAAGACGACCGTGTCATCGACGTAGCGCAAGTAGCGCCAGTTGGGTTCATCAACGAAGACCCTGTCGACGAACTTCAAGTAGTTGTGGGCAACAAGACGGCTCACGTCGTTGTTCTCGATCGGAATGCCGGCCATCGGAGCGTACCTGAATCTGGGTAGCCATGTTTCGAGACAATAGAAGAGCAGTTCGAGCAATGAAGAGTGTGCCCCGGTTCGCTCTGCGAGGAATTGCTTGGCCTTCGCCCGGTCGATCGAGGGGAAGAAGTCGGAGACGTCGGTATCGAAAACGTAAGTGAAGCCGTCTTCCTTGGCGGCGTCTGCTATCGCCGCCGTGTAGTCTTGCCAGACGGCGAACCAGTCCTCGTAGTCCCCAGGTGCCCTTGTCGTGTTCGCGTGGGAACGCCCGCAGAACGCACGCCCATCGTCGTCGCGTACGATATAGGGTTCCAGCGCGTCAATGACTCTTCGGCCGACGATGGAATCAATCAGGCTTGGGAATACCAGCTCGCGATAGCTACCGGACCGCTTCTTCACCAAGCAAACGTAGGCGGTGGTCGGGCTCCAGCGACCGCTGGGCACCAGGCGGGAGAGCATCTCAGATAGCTGCTCACGATACTCAACCAGCAGGAGCGCCTTCAGAGGATGCGTGACCAGATCATCCTTATCGCGGCGGTTGTAGATGCGCCTGATTGTCCGGCCGATACTCTCAAGCGAGAACAGCTCCGAAAGAACGGTCGCCTTCCGGACTTCGAATTTCTCTTCAACCTTCCTTCGACCCACCCTTCAGCATCCTCCTCGCCGGTGGACTGCAAGTACTCGCGGAGCGGGCCTTCATGTTGATCGCTCAAGTACGCCGCATCCCCCACTCTGTTACCAGAACAGGACGCCGGCGTCCAAATCGTACAGGCTTGGGTAGCGTGGGCGTCCATGATGAGCCCGCCTTACGTCGGTGGGGCCAAGCAGCACTCCGTTGGCAGCACGATCCCTACCCCGCAAGACCTCTGACGTTTCCTACAGACGGCTGTGAAAGTACTACGTGCCGATCATCCCCGTCGTCCTCTTCAGTCGCGTTCTGAGCGTCCCCAGTCGTGAGTCGTGACATCGTGACTCGTGCTCGTCTTCAAGTGTGGCGATCCGGTCGCCGCACTTCTCATTGTCCATGAGCAAAGCCCGTGGTACGGTCCGGGACATGACCGGCAGGGACGCGCTCGGGAAGATCATTGCTCCGTTCCTCACCCACGGAATCTACAAGGACGAGGCGGAGGTGCTGGAAGCGCTGGCGCGCGATTACGTCCGGCGACACATTGATCGCTACGCGGCGCGCGCCGCACAGTTCCGATCGCTCTATGGCACCGCTGTGGACCGATTCGGCGAGCGGGTGCGAGCACTGTGCGCGGGGACCGGTGACATTGCCGCCCTGGCTGACCTCCCGAGGCCAGAGCAGATCGTTCGTGCCGAAGACGACCTTGAAGAGTGGGAGGCCGCCGAGCGGTTCTTAGCCCGCTGGCAGGGAGTGCAGAAAGACTTGGAGCATGCTGCCGCAGCTTGAGGCGGTTCTCCGAGCTTCCCCCAAGGTCAGTGCGTTCGAGATCATCGATAACGACCCCGTCGACGAGGCGAACTACCTCTTCAAGATCCGTTGTGAGCTGACCCCCCACACCTCGCTGCAGATCAGGCTGCACGCCGTCGCCGGCGACGTGCGCTACTCCTACCAAGAAATCATCGACAAGCCGTTGCGTCGCTGGGACAACGCGCCCCACTTCCCTGGCCTGCAGACCTTCCCGCACCACCACCACGATCGACAAGGAAACGTGACGGAGTCCCCGCTCACCGGTGATCCGATCGCAGATCTCGTGCAGGTGTTGAACGCGGTCTGACGTCAGCTTCGACTCAGCTCGGGGCGACGAACGCCGCCTGCGTGAGGGCGTCCAGCGCGAGCGCACGCGGTTGCCGGCGGAGAAGCGACGCGTTGCGCGGTGAGAGCGGTCCCTGGGGGGAGGCTTGCCGTGCTGTCGTCGCCGTCGTCACCGAACGCCAACCAGGAAGACAGGCAAGGACGCCTGTCCCACCGAAGCCATCGGATTCAATGGCAGAGGACGGGAGTGCACTCAGTGCGCGATCGGCCCAATCACGAGGTTCTTGTCGCTACCGCGGCGCAGCGACCGGCTGCTGCTCGCCCTTCTTTTCCGCGCGCCGGGCGCGGCGTTCGCGCTTCTTCTCCGCCTCCGCCTTGGCGGCGTCCCCGTGGTCGGTCAGCTCGATGATCGACATCGGGGCGGCGTCGCCGTGGCGGTGGCCGAGCTTGACGATGCGGGTATAGCCGCCGGGGCGCTCGCGGAAGCGGGCGGCGACCTCGTCGAAGAGCTTCTTGACGACGCTGCGGGTGCGGATGTACGACGCGGCCTGCCGGCGCGCGTGCAGCGTACCGCGCTTGCCGAGGGTGACCATGCGATCGGCAATGCGCCGCAGCTCCTTCGCCTTGGCGTCGGTGGTGCGGATCTGCTCGTGCTCGATCAGCGAGGTTACGAGATTGCGGAACAGTGCCTTGCGGTGGGCGCCACTGCGATTCAGCTTTCGTCCAGACTTGAGATGTCTCATGGTCGGCTCACTCGGACAACCTCACCCTGCCCTCTCCTACGAGGAGAGGGTCACTCAAGGGCAGGCGATCAGCAGCTATGCGCTCTCCTTCTCCTTGGCCAGACGGCGATCGAGCTCGGTGCGCGTCGGGAAGTTCTCGATGCGCATGCCGAAGTCGAGGCCCATCTCGCGCAGGATCTCTTTGATCTCGTTGAGCGACTTGCGGCCGAAGTTCTTCGTCTTCAACATCTCGGCTTCGCTCTTCTGCACCAGCTCGCCGATGTACTTGATGCCGGCGTTCTGCAGGCAGTTGGCCGAGCGCACCGACAGCTCCAGCTCGGCGACGCTGCGGAAGAGGTTCTCGTTCAGACCCGGATGCGCCTCCTCCACCGCTTCCGCCGCCTCGGGGGCTTCCTCGAAGTTGATGAAGATCGCCAGCTGGTCCTGCAGGATGCGCGCCGCGTAGGCCACGGCGTCGTCGGGGCGCACGCTGCCATCGGTCCACACTTCCATGTTGAGCTTGTCGTAGTCGGTGCGTTGGCCGACGCGGGCGTTGGTGACGGTGTAGTTCACCTTGCGGACGGGCGAGAAGATCGCGTCGATCGGGATCGTCCCGACGGGGGCGTCCTCGTCCTTGTTGCGTTCAGCGGGGACGTAGCCGCGCCCGGTCTTGATGGTCAGATCCATGTCCAGCTTGCCCTCTTTCGAGAGCGTGGCGATGTGCAGATCCGGGTTGAGGATCTCGAGGTTCGGCCCGGCCTTGATATCACCGGCTCTTACTTCGCCCTCGCCCTTCGCCTCGATGCGCGCGTTCTCTTGCGTGCCGTCGTGCAGCCGCAAGCGCACTTCTTTGAGGTTCAGGACGATATCGGTCACATCCTCACGGACCCCGGTGACGGTGGAGAACTCGTGCAGGACGCCCTTGATGCGCACGGCGCTGATGGCCGCACCCTGCAGAGACGAGAGCAAGATGCGCCGCAGTGAGTTGCCGACCGTCACGCCGAAGCCGCGCTCGAAGGGCTCCCCGACGAACTTGCCATAGGTCGCCGTGATGTTCTTGTCCTCGGCCTCGAGCTTCTTTGGTTTGATCAGATCCCGCCAGTTTCGTTGCGGCAACATAGTTACAACCTCCAATAGGCGTTCGTCGGAGCTGGGTACGGGGAAGCGTTCACTTCGAGTACAGCTCGACCACCAGCTTTTCGTTGATGGGCATGGTCAGGTCGGCGCGGGTCGGCAGAGCCTTGACGCGCGCCGTAAACGCCTCACGTTGAACTTCCAACCAATCCGGCACGCCGCGGCGCTCCGCCTGCTCCAACGCTTCGAGGATCCGGGTCACCGTCCGGCTGCGTTCACGGACGCTGACCACGTGTCCGGGATGGAGCAGGTACGACGGGATATCCACCTTGCGGCCGTCGACCAGGAAATGGCCGTGGCGCACCAGCTGGCGCGCTTCCGCCCGCGAGGTGGCGAAGCCCATCCGGTAGATCATGTTGTCGAGGCGTTGCTCGAGCAGCCGCAGCAGCGTCTCGCCGGTGATGCCGCGCGATTTCTCCGCCAGCCGGAAGTAGCGGTGGAACTGGCGTTCCATGAGGCGGTAGATGCGCTTCACCTTCTGCTTCTCGCGCAGCTGCACGGCGTATTCGGAGAACTTGCTGCGTCCCTGCCCGTGCTCGCCGGGCGGATAGTTGCGCCGCTCGATGGCGCACTTGTCGGTGTAGCAGCGCTCCCCTTTGAGAAAGAGCTTCAAGCCTTCGCGCCGGCACAGCCGGCACACGGATTCGGTATAGCGAGCCAACGATTCTCCTCCTCGTCTCACACGCGCCGGCGCTTCGGCGCGCGGCAGCCATTGTGTGGAATCGGGGTGACGTCCTTGATGACGCTGACGGCAAAGCCGGCCGCCTGTAACGAGCGCAGGGCGGACTCGCGGCCCGCTCCCGGCCCCTTGACGAACACCTGTACGGAGCGGACGCCGACGTCCATGGCCTTGCGGGCGGCGTTCTCGGCCGCCAGCTGGGCGGCGAACGGTGTCCCCTTGCGCGACCCCTTGAAGCCCACCGAGCCGGCGCTCGACCAGGCGATGACGTTGCCGGCCGGGTCGGTGATCGTGATGATGGTGTTGTTGAAGGTCGAGTGGATATGCGCCGCTCCCTCGCTGACCATCTTCTTGGCCTTGCGGCGTTTGGGCGCCGGCGCCTTCTCCGGCGGCTTCGCTGTCGTGTCTTTGTCTTCCTTCGCCATTCTCAGTACTCCTGCGGCTGTCACTTCGACGGTGGGGGCTTCTTCCCGGCGACGCTCCGTCGCGGCCCCTTGCGTGTCCGCGAGTTGGTGTGGGTGCGCTGGCCGCGCACCGGCAAGTTACGCCGGTGGCGCAGACCGCGATACGCGCCGACATCCATGAGCCGCTTGATGCTGATGGCGACCTCGCGCCGCAGATCGCCCTCCACCTTGAAGCTGGCGTCGATGAGCTGGCGGATCTTCACCAACTCATCATCGCTCACGGCGTCGCTCTTCTTGTTCAGGTCCACCCCCGCGTCATGCAAGATCTTCTTCGCGGACGGACGGCCGATGCCGTAGATATAGGTGAGCGCCACCTCCATCCGCTTGTTGCGTGGTAAATCTACTCCTGCGATACGTGCCATGAATCCTCGCTGCTCGCCCGGCTCAGCCCTGGCGTTGTTTGTGGCGCGGGTTGCTGCAGAGCACCCGCACCACGCCCGCACGGCGGACGATCTTGCACTTCTTGCACACCAGCTTCACTGAGGCCCGAACCTTCACTGTCTGCTCCTCTGCATGGGTTGCCCGTCGAGTTAGGGCCGACTCAGGACGTACGGCCCATTCTGCGTCACCGCCACCGAGTGCTCGAAGTGCGCCGAGCGGCTGCCGTCCCGGGTCACCGCCGTCCAGCCGTCTTCCTTGATGAACACCTCGGGTGCTCCCGCGTTGACCATCGGCTCGATGGCGAGCACCATCCCGGCACGCAGGCGCACCCCTCGGTCGGGCGTGCCGTAGTTGGGCACCTGTGGTTCCTCGTGCAGCTTCTTACCGATGCCGTGCCCGACGAACTCGCGCACGATCGAGAAGCCGTCGCGCTCGGCACGTTCCTGGATCGCCGCCGAAACATCGCCGAGGCGGTTACCGACGCGCACCTGCTCGATACCCACCTGCAGCGCTTCCGACGTGGCGCGCATCAGCCGGTCCGCCTCCGCGTCGGGCCGCCCGACCGCGACCGTGAGTGCCGAGTCGCCGTAGAAACCCTGGTAGCGGACGCCGAAGTCGAGCCCGACAATGTCTCCCTCTTGCAGGACGCGGTGCTCCGACGGGATGCCGTGGACCACCTCGTCGTTGATTGAGATGCACACGCTGCGCGGAAACACACGCCCGGCCACCTCGTACCCCTTGAATGCCGGGACGGCGCCGCGCTGCCGGGTCATCTCCTCGGCAACGCCATCCAGCTCCGCGGTGGTGACGCCGGGACGGACGCGGTGTCGCAGCTCGGCCAGCACCTCAGCGACGATGAGGTTGGCCGCCCGCATAATCTCGATCTCCTGCGGCGACTTCAAGACGATCATCCGTTCTTCCGCACCTGCCGGAGGATGCGCTCGAACACCTGATCCTGGGTTCCCGTCCCGTCGATATCGCGCAGCAGGCCGCGTTGCCGGTACGCGGCGAGCAGCGGGGCCGTGGACCCTTCGTAGACTTCCAAGCGCGCCAGAATCGTGTCTTCGTGATCGTCGTCGCGCTGGTAGAGCTCTCCGTTGCACTTGTTGCACATGTTCGGATTGCTGGGTGGATCGAAGATGATGTGGTACATCGCGCCGCAATCGCGACACGTGCGGCGGCCGCTGAGGCGCTTGACCAGGTCGTCGCGCGGCACCGTGATACTCACCACGCTGTCGATCTTCGTGCCCATACGTTCGAGCATGGCGGCCAAGGCGTCGGCCTGGGCCACCGTGCGCGGGAAGCCGTCGAGGATGAACCCGCGGGCGCAGTCGTCGCGCCGCAGGCGCTCCTCGATCGCGCCGAGCAGGATCTCATCCGGCACCAGCTCGCCGCGGTCCATATACCGTCTCGCCTGGACGCCCAGCGCGGTCTTGCGCTTCACGTTGTTGCGCAGCAGATCGCCGGAAGAGATGTGGGGCACCTGAAACTTCTCCTGGAGGAGCTTGGCTTGTGTTCCCTTCCCGGCTCCGGGGCCGCCCATGATGATCATACGCACGTGCCTGAGCCCTCGTCATCCACGCCGGCCGCGCAGCCGGCCGCGCTTCATGAAGCCTTGATAGCTGCGGGTGAGCATGTGGGTTTCGATCTGGGCGACCGTATCGAGCGCCACCCCGACCACGATCAGCAAGGCGGTGCCGCCGAAGTAGAAGGGCACATTGAAGCGGCGGATCAGGATCGACGGCAACACGCACACCGCGGAGACGTAGATGGCGCCGCCGAGGGTGATGCGCGTCAGAATCCGATCGATGTACTCCGCCGTCCGCTGCCCCGGTCGGATGCCGGGAATGTAGCCGCCGAACTTCTTCATGTTGTCGGCGACGTCCGTCGTGTTGAAGGTCACCGCCGTATAGAAGTAGCAGAAGAAGGTGATCAGTCCCACGTAGAGCAGATCGTAGAACCACCCGCCCGGCATCAGGTACTCCGACGCGGCCTGCGCCCAGGGATGGGCAACGAAGCTGGCGATCGTCCCCGGGAAGACCAACAACGACGAGGCGAAGATCGGCGGGATGACGCCCGAGGTATTGACCTTCAGCGGCAAATGCGAGCTTTGGCCGCCGTACATGCGGCGGCCGACGACGCGCTTGGCGTACTGCACCGGGATGCGGCGCTGCCCGCGTTCCATGAAGATGATGACGCCGATCACCACCACCATGAAGGCCATCAGGGCGGCCAGCACGAGGACGCCCAATTCTCCTTCGCGCACGAACTCGATCGTCGTCGCCGCCGCCGAGGGGAACGAGGCGACGATTCCGGTGAAGATGATCAGTGAGATGCCGTTGCCGATGCCGCGCTCCGAGATCTGCTCGCCGAGCCACATGATGAACACGGTGCCGCACGACAGGGTCAGGACGGTCATCACGCGGAAGCTCCAGCCGGCCTGCAAGACGACCGGAGCGCCGCCGGGCGACTCCAGCTTTTCAATCCCGATGCTGATAAAGAGCCCTTGCACGACCGACAACAGCAGCGTGCCGTATCGGGTGTACTGCGTGATCTTGCGGCGTCCGGCCTCGCCCTCCTTCGACAGACGCTCGAGATACGGGATCACGACGGTCAGCAGCTGCAGAATGATCGAGGCGCTGATGTACGGCATGATGCCCAAGGCGAAGATCGAGAACCGTTCCAGCGCGCCGCCGGAGAACAGGTTCACCATGCCGAACATGGTGTTGCGCGCTTGCTCGAAGAACGCCGCCATCGCCTTCCCGTCGATGCCCGGCGTCGGGATCTGCACGCCGACGCGGTAGACGGCGAGCATGGCGAACGTGAACAGCAGACGCCGGCGCAGCTCCGGAATCTTCGTTACGTTTGAGAAACCTTCAACCACGGGTCACAACCTCGGCGCTACCGCCGGCGGCCTGCAGCCGTTCGGTGGCAGCGGCGCTGAACTTGTGGGCCTTCACGGTCAACGACTTGGTGAGCGGGCCGTCAGCCAGGATCTTGATCCGCTTGGCGAGTGTCGCCACGAGCCCGTGTGCTTTGAGGGCGTCGGCATCGACCACCGCGCCGGCGTCGAACTGCGCCTCCAACTGTCCCAGGTTCACGATGCTGAACTCCCGCCGGAACGGGTTGTGAAATCCGCGCTTCGGCAGGCGGCGCTGCAGCGGCATCTGTCCGCCCTCGTAGCCCGGTGGGGTGTTGCCGCCCGAGCGCGCGCCGCGGCCCTTGTGGCCACGTCCGGAGGTCTTGCCGTGTCCGGAGCCCGGCCCGCGGCCCAACCGCTTGCGCTTCTTGGTGGCGCCCGGGGCGGGCGACAGGTTGCTCAGGTCCATCAGCTCTTCACCTCGATCAAGTGCAGGACGGCGCGGATGCGGCCGCGCATCGGCGGGTTGTCGCGCACGATCACGGTCTGCCCCAAGCGGGTCAGGCCCAAGCCACGGAGCGTCTGCCGCTGCCGCTGCGTCGTCCCGATCGGGCTACGTGCCAGCATCACCTTCAACATGCTCGGTTCGGCCATCGCATCACCCGCGGAGCTCTTCAAGGCTCTTGCCGCGCAGCGCGGCGATCTCTTCCGGCATGCGCAGCTCGCGCAAGGCCTGCATGGCGGCCTTCACCATGTTGTGCGGATTGTTCGAGCCGATGCACTTGGTGAGCACGTTACGCACGCCGGCCAGCTCGACCACGGCGCGCACGCCGCCCCCGGCGATCACGCCGGTGCCGTCCGCGGCCGGGCGCAGCAGTACGTGTCCGGCTCCGAAACGGCCGTGGACTTCGTAGGGGATGGTTCCCTCCACGATGGGCACGCTCAACAGGCCCTTCTTGGCGCGCTCGATGGCCTTGCGAATCGCTTCCGGCACCTCTTTGGCTTTGCCCAAGCCATAGCCGACGCGGCCGACGCCGTCGCCCACGACTACCAACGCACTGAAACTGAAGCGCCGGCCGCCCTTGACCACCTTGGCGACCCGGTTGATCTGGACCACCTTTTCCTTCAGCTCCACGCCGTGAAGCTCGATACGATCTCTGCCTCTACCGACCGCCATGCGCTAGAACTCCAGTCCCGCTTCGCGGGCCCCGTCGGCGAGTGCCTTGACGCGGCCATGATACAGAAAGCCGTTGCGGTCGAACACGACGGCACGAATGGCGCGCTCCTGGCACAAGCGCGCAATCAGAGCACCGACCTGCTTGGCGGCTTCTCGGTTCCCGGTGTGCTTGAGTTGTCCCTTGAGGGGCACCGACAACGTCGAGGCGGCCGCCAGCGTCCGTCCGGTCTGGTCCGAGATGATCTGCGCGTAGATGTGCTTGCCGCTGCGAAACACGGACAGGCGGGGTCGCGCGTCCGTTCCTTGGACGAGGCGTCGGACCCGTTGCTGCCGACGTTCGCGCGCCAAGCGTGTTGTCGCGAGTGCCATGATCACGTTCCTCCCGCCGCTCCGGCCGCCTTGCCGGCCTTCCGCCGCAGGACCTCATCGGCGTATTTGATCCCCTTGCCCTTGTAGGGTTCGGGCGGTCGCAGGCGACGAATGGTGGCGGCCGTCTCACCCAAAAGCTGCCGATCGACGCTCTCCAACGTGATGGTGGTCTGGCGATCGACGCGCGCCTGGACGCCCGGGGGCAGCTGGAACAGGATGGGATGCGAGTAACCCAGGCTGAGCTGCAGCGCCTGTCCCTTCGCCTCGGCGCGATAGCCAACCCCGACGATCTCCAGGGTCTTCCCGAACCCCGCAGCGACGCCGTGCACCATGTTGGCGATCATCTTTTGCGTCAATCCGTGCAGCGAGCGCGCTTGTCGTGTGTCTGCTTGCCGTAGCACTCTGACAGTGCCGTCGTGCAGTTCGGCGGTGATGCCGGCTGGAAGCTGGTGCTCGAGCTTTCCTTTCGGCCCCTCGACCCGCACGACGCCATCGGCGATCTGCACTTTGACCTTCTCCGGGAGTCGAACGGGCAGTTTCCCAATCCGCGACATGATCTGACGCCCTACCACACCGAGCACACGAGCTCGCCGCCGACGTTCCGCTTGCGCGCGTCGCGGTCCGTGAGAATGCCGGCGGGAGTCGACAGGATGTTCACGCCCAGCCCGCGGCGCACCGCAGGAATCTCACGGGCGCCGACGTAGACGCGCAAGCTCGGGCGGCTGACCCGTTTGATGCCGCTGATCACCGGCTGGTTGTTGCTGCCGTACTTCAGCCAGATGCGCAGCACGCGGCGGCCGTCCTGCTCGACGATGCTGTGCTCCTTCAGGAAGCCCTCGGCGGCCAGCACGTCGACGAGCCGCGCTTTCACGGTCGACCACGGCACGTCGACCTGCTCCTTGCGCGCCTGGACGCCGTTGCGGATGCGCGTCAGCAGATCAGCGATCGGATCGGTCATTCCCATAGCACACCTACCAGCTCGCCTTGGTGAGGCCCGGGATTTCGCCGCGGCGCGCCAGCAGCCGCAAGCACAGCCGGCACATCTGGAAGCGGCGATAGAAGGCGCGCGGGCGCCCGCACAGCGGGCAGCGGTTGTAGCCGCGGACCTTGAACTTCGGGGGTCGTTGAGCCTTGATACGCAAACACGTCTTCGCCACGTTCTCTCCTAAGCGCGAAACGGCATCCCCATCGCCTTGAGCAACGCCTTGCCCTCAGCGTCGGTTCTCGCCGTGGTATTGATGCAGACGGTCATGCCGCGAACCTTGTCCACCTTGTCCAGATCGATCTCCGGGAAGATGATCTGCTCGCGGACGCCGAGCGCGTAGTTGCCGCGTCCATCAAACGAGCGATCCGAGATGCCCTTGAAGTCGCGCACGCGCGGCAGCGCGACGTTCACCAGGCGGTCGAAGAACTCGTACATCCGATTGCCGCGCAGCGTCACCATGCAGCCGATCGGCATGCCCTCCCGCAGCTTGAAGTTGGCGATGGCTTTGCGCGCCTTGGTCACCACCGGCTTCTGGCCGCTGATGGTGGTCAGCTCCTCGACGGCGGAGTCGAGCGCCTTGGCGTTCTGGATGGCCTCGCCGAGCCCGATGTTGATGACGATCTTATCGAGCCGTGGTGTATCGAGCGGGTTGCGGTACCCCATCTCCTTCATGAGCTTGGGCAGCACGTCCCGTGTATAGATCTCCTTCAGTCGCGCGGCCATCGGCTCACCTATCCAGCTGTTCCTTGCAGCGGCGGCACACGCGCACGCTGCGCCCGTCCTCGAGTCGCAGCTTGCCCATGCGCACCGGGGCATTGCACTTGTCGCACATGATCATCAGGTTCGACAGATGGATCGCGGCTTCCTTCTCCACGATCCCGTAGGCGCTCTGCGGACCGCGCGCCTTGGTGTGGCGCTTCACCATGTTGAGGCGTTCCACCGTTGCCCGGTGTTTCTCCACGAAGACCTTGACGACCTTGCCGGTCTTCCGGCGCTCGCGGCCGGCGATCACCATCACCGTATCGTTCTTGCGAATCTGTGCGTGCATCGCGCTCACAGCACCTCGGGCGCGAGCGACAGAATCTTCATGAAGCGCTTGGCGCGCAGCTCACGGGCCACCGGTCCGAAGATGCGCGTCCCGATCGGCTCGCGTTGATTGTCGATGAGGACGGCGGAGTTCGAGTCGAACTTGATGTACGATCCGTCGGCGCGTCCGACTTCCTTGGTCGTGCGGACGATGACCGCCTTCATCACGTCGCCCTTCTTCACCTTGGCGTTGGGAATCGCCTCTTTCACCGACACCACGATGACGTCTCCAAGCGACGCGTACCTGCGGCGGCTCCCCCCGAGCACTTTGATGCACATCACCTTACGCGCACCAGAGTTATCCGCGACATCCAAAACGGTTTCCGACTGCACCATGTCCGTTCGCACCGGCCTCGCACGCCGACTCGCCTCCTCACACTGCCTTCTCGAGAATTGCGCGCACCGCCCAGCGCTTGTCGCGACTCAGCGGGCGGGTTTCCGCAATCAACACCCGATCGCCGACCCCGCAGCGGTTCTCTTCGTCGTGCGCCTTCAGCTTGTTGCGGCGCTTGAGGTACTTCTTGTACTTGGCGTGTTGGACCAGCCGCTCCACCATGACGACCACGGTCTTGTTCATCTTGTCGCTGACCACCACGCCTTCGCGCGTTTTCGCTTTGCCTCGCATGCCTCCGTCCACTAGCCCTGCTTCTCCAACGCGCGGGCGCGCTGGATGGTCTTGATGCGGGCGATGTCGCGGCGCGTCTGGGCCAGACGCGCGGGACTGTCCAGCTGGTTGGTCCCGTGGCGCAGCCGCAGCAGAAAGAGGGACTCCTTCAGCTCGCGCTCCTTGACCACCAGCTCCGGATCGCTCAGCTCGCGCACGTCCTTAGATTGCATGGGCTGCACCTACGGCGCCGACGCGCTCACGGAACTGGGTCGGGATGGACAGCTTGTGCGCCGCGAGGCGAAAGGCCTCGCGCGCCGTCACTTCGGAGACCCCTTCCATCTCGAACAGCATGCGGCCCGGTTTGATCACGGCAACCCACATCTCCGGCGCCCCCTTGCCCTTTCCCATGCGTGTCTCGGCGGGCTTCTTGGTCAACGGCTTGTCGGGGAACACGCGGATCCAGACGCGGCCGCCCCGCTTGATGTGGCGCGTCAACGCGACGCGCGCGGCTTCCAGCTCGCGCGCCGACATCCAGCCCCGATCGGTCGCCTGCAGCCCGTAGTCGCCGTACGCCAGGGTGGCGCCGCGGTACGCGGTGCCGCGGCGGCGGCCCTTTTGCTGCTTGCGGTATTTGACTTTCTTCGGCGCTAACATTTCAGGTTACCCACCCAACGCGACGCGTTGCTTCTCCTCTTCCTTGGTCAGCACTTCGCCGCGAAAAATCCAGGCCTTGATACCGATCACGCCGTAGGTCGTCTTGCCTTCAGCAAGCCCGTAGCTGATGTCGGCCCGCAGCGTATGCAGCGGGACGCGTCCTTCACGGTACCATTCGCGCCGGGCGATCTCCGCTCCGCCGAGTCGCCCCGAGCACTGGATGCGCACGCCGAGTGCACCCATACGCATAGCACGCCCGACGGCCTCCTTCATGGCCCGCCGGAAGGCGACACGGCGTTCCAGTTGCATCGCGACGTTCTCGGCCACCAGTTGCCCATCCACGTCGGGGCGCCGCACCTCGTGGATGTTGATGAACGTCTCGCGCTTGGTGAGGCGTCCGAGCTCGCCCTTCAGCTTCTCGATCTCCGCGCCTTTCTTGCCGATGACGATACCGGGGCGCGCGGTGTAGATGTTGATCTTGGCCTTGTTGGCGGCGCGCTCGATCTCCACTTTGGAGATGCCGGCGTGGTACAGGCGCTCTTTGAGGAACTTGCGGATGCGCAGATCCTCGTGCAGGAGCTGCGCGTACTCGCGGCGGGCGAACCATTTCGAGTCCCACTGCTCGATGACGCCCAGGCGAAAGCCCTTTGGATGTGTCTTCTGTCCCATACGTCCTCTACCGCTCGTCGACCATGATGGTGATGTGGCTGGTGCGCTTTCGGATCGGCGTGGCGCGTCCATGTGCCCGCGGCAAGAAGCGCTTGAGCGTTGCGCCGCCATCGACCGTGACCCGACGCACGTACAAGCGGTCGACGTCGACGCGCTGTCGGTTCTCCGCGTTGGCGATCACCGACTTGAGCGTCTTGGCAACCATGCGGGCACCCTTTTTGGGGAGGAAGTCGAGGATCATCAGCGCCTCGCCCACGCTCTTGCCGCGGATCAAGTCGACCACGCCGCGCGCTTTGCGCGGCGCGATCCGCAGGTGTCGGCTGACTGCGCGTGCTTCCATCGCTATGCCTTCGCCGCCGGCGCCGCCGGCGCCGCGGCCGCCGGCTTCACCTCGGCCTTGCGGTCTCCGGAGTGGCCGTGAAAGGTGCGGGTCGGCGAGAACTCACCAAGCTTGTGGCCCACCATGTTTTCGGAGACGAACACCGGAATGAACTTGCGGCCGTTGTGCACCGCGAACGTGTGGCTGATCATCTCCGGGGTGATCGTGGAACGTCGCGACCACGTCCGGACCACCTTCTTTTCGCGGCTGGCGTTCATCGCCTGCACCTTCTTGAGGAGGTGCTCATCCACGAACGGGCCTTTCTTGATTGACCGCGCCACTGGCTGCTCCTATTTGCTACGCCGTTTCACGATGAATCGGTCCGTCCGCGGGTTGTACCGGGTCTTGAATCCCTTCGCCGGCTGTCCCCACGGTGATTGCGGGTGGTTTCCCTTCGAACGTCCCTCGCCGCCGCCGTGCGGATGGTCGACGGGGTTCATGGCCATGCCGCGGACGTGCGGCCGTTTTCCACGCCAACGGCTGCGTCCGGCCTTGCCGACCGAGACGTTCTCGTGGTCGACGTTGCCCACTTGTCCGATGGTCGCACGGCATGCCAGCTGGACGTAGCGCAGCTCGCCCGACGGCAACTTCAGCAGCGCTCGTGAGCCTTCCTTCGCCATCAGTTGTGCCGCCGCACCGGCGCTGCGGGCAAGCTGGGCGCCGCGGCCCGGCTTCAGCTCGACGTTGTGGACCATCGTCCCGGTGGGGATCTGTCGCAAGGCCATGGCGTTCCCCGGCTTGATGTCGGCGCCGTCACCGGCCGTCACGGAGTCGCCCAACCCAAGGCCAACCGGCGCGAGGATGTAACGCTTCTCACCGTCGGCATAGTTGAGCAGGGCGAGCCGCGCCGAGCGGTTGGGATCGTACTCGATCGCCGCCACCTGCGCCGTCACCTGGTCCTTGTTGCGGCGGAAGTCGATGATGCGGAAGCGCCGCTTGTGACCGCCGCCACGGTGCCGGCTGGTCATGCGGCCCAGCGCGTTGCGTCCGCCGGTGCGCGGCTTCGGCGCGATCAACCGGCGCTCCGGCTTCTTCTCAGTGATCTCGGAAAAATCGAGCACCGTCTGGAAGCGGCGGCCGGCGGATGTCGGCTTGTATTGTCGTGTTGCCATGACTTACACGTTCTCGAAGAAATCGATGCGTTGTCCCTCGGCGACCGTCACGTACGCCTTCTTCCACCGCGGGCGCTGCCCCATAGACTTTCCGACCTTGCGGTTCTTGCCCAGATAGTTCAGCGTGCGCACCTTCTCGACTTTGACCTTGAAGAGCGTCTCGACGGCGCGGCGGATCTCCACCTTGTTCGCCTCGGGGCGGACGCGGAAGACGAACTGATTCCCGATCTCGTTGACCAGCGTGCCCTTCTCGGTGATCAGCGGCGACTTGATGACGCGCAGCAGGTCCTTCATGACGCCAGTCTCCCCTGCAGGGCTTCCACCGCCGCCGGTGTCAGGATCAGCTTGTCGTAACGCAAGAGGTCGTACACGTTGGCGCCTTCGACACGCAGCACCTTGATCAGCGGCAGGTTGCGTGCGGCGCGCTCGATCGTCGCATCTTTTGCGGGGATCACGATCAGCGCGTTCTTCACTTGCAGCTCGGCCATCAACTTGACGAGCAGCTTGGTCTTCGGCGCTTCGAGGGCGATCTTGTCTAACATGAGCAGCTTGCCGTCACGCACCTTCGATGCCAGCGCGGAGCGCAGCGCCGCCTTCCGCGCCGAGGCGGGAATGCGGTAGGAGTAGTCGCGGGGTTGCGGTCCGAAGATGGTGGCGCCGCCGACCCACAGCGGCGATCGCGAGCTGCCGGCGCGGGCGCGGCCGGTGCCCTTCTGCCGCCACGGCTTCTTGCCGCCGCCGCGGACGAAGGCGCGCGTCTTCGTCGAGGCCGTCCCGGAGCGGCGATTGGCCTGCTGCATGCGCACGGTCTCGTACAGCAGATGGCGGCGGACGGGGCCGCCGAACAACTCCGGCGGCAAGGTGATCTCGCCGACCGGCTCGTTGCGCTGCGACAGCAAGGGCACGGTGACCGGCTCAGACACTGGGCATCTCCTTGACTGCAAGGCGAATCATCACCAGACCGTTGCGGGCACCGGGGACGGCGCCGCGAATCAGCAGCACGTGATCGCTCGGCCGCACGGCGACCACCTCGAGGTTCTGTGTCGTCACCCGCTCGTTGCCGTACTGGCCGGCCATGCGCTTGCCCTTGAAGACGCGTCCGGGGTACGAACGGTTACCGATCGAGCCGCCGTGGCGGAAGTACTCATGGGTACCGTGGCTCCCGGGGAAGCCCGAGAAACCGTGGCGTTTGATGACGCCGGTGAAACCACGTCCCTTGCTCGTCCCGGTGACGTCGACGTGGTCGCCGACTTTGAAGAGGCTTTCGACGTTGATCTCCTGGCCGACGGTGTAGGTTGTGTCGTCGGCTGCCGGGAACTCGCGCAGCACGCTGAAGACGCCTTTGCCGGCCTTGAGGCAATGCGTGCGGTAGGCCTTGGTGGCGCGCTGCGCCTTCTTCTCGCCGAATCCGAGCTGCACGGCGGTGTATCCGTCGCGTGCAGCGGTCTTGGCTTGCACGACAGTACACGGCCCCGCTTGGATCACGGTGACCGGGATCAGCTCGCCCTTCGGGTCAAAGACCTGCGTCATGCCCAGCTTCTTGCCGATCAGTCCGACCATGGCCGTCACTGCAGCTTGATTTCCACGTCAACGCCGGCGGCGAGATCCAGCTTTCCCAGCGCGTCGATCGTCTGTTGGGTGGGCTCGAGGATGTCGAGCAGACGCTTGTGGGTACGGATCTCAAACTGTTCGCGCGATTTCTTGTCGACGTGGGGCGAGCGGTTCACGGTAAAGCGTTCGATATGGGTGGGCAGCGGAATGGGGCCGGCGACGCGGCCGCCCGTCTGGCGCACGGTCTCGACGATTTCCTTCACCGACTGATCCAGCAGCCGGTGATCGTACGCCTTCAAACGTATTCTGATCTTTTCGTTCATATCTCGCGCTTATCGCCCAGCCCGTCGCCGATCGTTCGCGTTGTGCGCTGCGACAAGCGATCCCGTACGCTCTCTACTTGAGAATCTTGCCGACGACGCCGGCGCCGACGGTGCGGCCGCCTTCGCGGATCGCGAAGCGCAACCCTTCGTCCATCGCAATCGGGGTGATCAGCTCGATCGACACCCGGATGTTGTCCCCCGGCATCACCATCTCCGTGCCCGCCGGCAACGTCACCACCCCCGTCACGTCCGTGGTCCGAAAGTAAAACTGCGGCCGGTAGCCGTTGAAAAACGGCGTGTGCCGCCCCCCCTCCTCCTTCGTCAACACGTACACCTCCGCCTTGAACTTCTTGTACGGCTTGATCGACCCCGGCTTGGCCAGCACCTGCCCGCGCTCCACCTCATCCTTGTCAATCCCGC
>CAZCGA010000003.1:0-90891 GCA_964498075.1 uncultured Binatia bacterium (SeqCode)
CCCGACCGAGTTCGGCCTCTTCGATCTCAACCGCTACAAGAATCTCTGAGGGGGTCCTTGGAGTTGTTGCGAACGAGCTGGCCGCTGTGATCCAGATCGAGCAACCGGACCGCCGACCGGGCGGGAGCTACCAGCCAACGAAGGGCCGCAGGTTGATGGTCGCCGACTTCAGGATGCGGATCGCCGCATCGGACAGCAACGCCCCGTTCGTGAACGTGCCGGTGCCCATCTGCACCGAGCTCGAGGCGAAGACGGTCCCGTTGATGGTCGCGCTCTGCCGCGCGAGCACCACCCCGTCCACCATGATGAGCACTTGGTTGGCCTCGAGGCCGTCGAGCACGATGGCGGCAGCGCGCGCAAGCCGCAGCTCGCCGCTGTCGCGAATGATGACCTGCGCGGTCTCCTGCGAGCCCACGAGCATGAGGGTGGCACTGTGGCCGAGACGGATCTTCGACGTCTCGATCACCACCCGCCCCGCTGGCAGCGGGCCGATTTGTTCCATCTGCCCGATCCCGAGCGTCACCGACCCCAGGGAGAACCCGGGGGTGACGGGAAGCGCGATGAGCTCCTGCCGCCGCGCGTTCGCCGTACAACGGGCCGCGGCGCACTCTAGCAGTCGCGGCGAGTCGGCGGTGGTGTCCTTGCCGCCATCGCACTGCGTCTGCCCGACGATTGAACCGCCCGCGGTGACGCATTGCCCGGTGACCTCCGGCACGTTGCCCTGTACGTGCGCGAACGTCATGGCTGTGCCTTGCACCTTCCGGGCGACGGCGTCGCCTTCGATGTGGCTCGAGCCGAGCGCGTCGATCGTCTCGACGCAGATATCGCCGATCACCTGCGAGCCCAACCCCAAACGCGCCAGGATGGGCGACTCCCCCCAGCGCAGCACCGCGTAGTTGCCGGTAAACGTCCGTCCTACACAGGTCCCGGCACCGTCGCAGCCGTCGTTCAACGTGCACTCATTGCGGTCGTCACACGGTGTGCCGGGCGGATCGGCACAACTCCTCGCGCCCTCCTGGCACGTGCTGCTGCACGGCGTGGAACACGGGTCCCCCGCATGCACCGAGCAGATCCCGCGGCTGCACCGGTCGGCACCGTTACAGAAGACCGCATCGTCACACGGCGCCGCGTCCGGATCGATCTGGCAGGTCGCCGAGCAGCAATCGCCGTTGCGCGTGTTGCCATCGTCGCACTGCTCGCCGGCGGTGGTGATGCCGTTGCCGCACCCGGTAAACGTGCAATTCGAATCGCAGCCGTCACCGTCGATGAGGTTGTCATCGTCGCACCGCTCGCCGGTTTCCACGAGGCCGTTGCCGCACAGTGGTGTTCCGGTCGGTGATGGAATCGGCGTGACCGACGGCGTCGGTGTCGCCGTCGCCGTCGCCGTCAACGTTGCCGTCGGGGCTGCCGTCCCGCTCGCTGTGCGCGTCGGCGACGGCGTATCCGCGGGTTGAGGAGTGAGCGACGGCGTCTCCGTTGGCGGCGCAGTCGGCGTCTCCGTCGGCTCCGGAGTGTCGGTGGGCGAGGGGGTCTCCGTCGGTGTCGGAGTCTCGGTAGGGGTTGACGTGTCGGCGAACGTGGCCGTACGAGTCGGCGTCGCCGTGTTGGTGGGCCTGGGAACGCGCGTTGCGGTCGGGGTCGGCGTCGGAGCTCGACTGCTCGTGGGTGTGGCGGTGAACAGCTCACCCGTCCCACCGGTTTGACAACCGTCACACTGCGATGAGGCACCTCCTCCAGTGCATGACGCCGACAGAAACGCTAGGAGGAGTAGCGCGGCGGACCGCCGCACGCGGTCTCCTGCGCCACGAAGAGGTACGCACTCTCCGCCTCCTGCAATGATCGCAACACGGGCGCGCCAGAACGCACGTATCCATCGCAGGTACGTGCCACGCGCTATCGGCCGACGGAACCGCCTCAGGTTGCCTCGACGCAAATGCCCCCCCTTCCGGCCGCGATGTGTGCCCCCGCAGCAGTCAGGTCTCCCCCATCAATGCCTTGTTTCCGAGGGGTTTCTCAAGCCTCAAAGTGGCAAAACTTGCAGATGCCCAAGGTATGGGTGGGACGGCGGTCCGGACCCCCGGCGTGCGTTTTCAGAGCTCTGGCGATCACTCCGTGTCCAGAAGCTGCGAATCCATTCGGTTCGATGAAGCTTTCCTTCAACCTTGACGTTGCCGCCTCCCGTCAGTACCCTCAATCGGCGATGTTGTCCCACCCCGTCCAGGTCTGCTCCCGAGTGTGGTCGTCGGTCGTGCTTACGGTCGTCTGCGCTCTGCTGTTGCCGCAGAGCACTCAGGCCGCGAGCTTTGCGGTGAACAGCCGGGTGGACGCGGTCGACGCGATTCCGGGGGATGGTGTGTGCGCCACTACTGCGGGCACGTGTACGCTGCGGGCCGCCATCCAGGAAGCCAACGCCACGGCCGGCGCCGACGCGATCACGCTTCCCGCGGGGCGCTACCGGCTGAGACGCACCATGGACGAGTTGGCGATTACCGAGGACCTGACCATCAGCGGCGCCGGCACGGCTACGGTCATCAATGGCAACCGCAGGGTCCGGGTCTTCTCGGTTGCAGGCCCAGCCAACGTAACGCTGGCGGGGCTCCGGATCCAACGTGGCGCGGCCGATCTCGGCGGCGGTCTCAACAACAGCGGCACCGTGCAGCTCACCGACGTGGTCATGAGCTTCAACCGCGCCACCGGCGACGGCGGCCTCGGCGCTGCGCTCTACAACAGCGGCACCATGCAGCTCGACAACGTCTCCCTGACGCTCAATCGCTCCACCGGCTGCGGCGGCGGCCTTTTCAATAAGAAGGGAACGGTGCAGTTCACGAATGCGACGATCAATGGGAACCGTGCCACCAACAGCGGTGGGGGTGTCTTCAACGAGGGCGG
This sequence comes from uncultured Binatia bacterium (SeqCode), assembly GCA_964498075.1. GTDB lineage: Bacteria > Desulfobacterota > Binatia > HRBIN30 > HRBIN30 > CAZCGA01. Next base: position 2,890 of record CAZCGA010000003.1, read on the forward strand.
CACGGTCGGGCTCACCAACGTGACCGTCAGCAACAACCGTGTAACCAACATCGGCGGCGGGATCTTCAGCTACCGCATTGTGAACCTGCACAACGTCACGATCAGCGGCAACCGGTCGCTCTACTATAGTGGTGGTCTCTACAGCGACGGCGGCACGGCCGACCTCGGCAACGTCACCATCAGCGGCAACCGCTCCCAATTCGGCGCCGCCCTCTACAGCAATCTCTTTCTCGGCGCCGGGATGGCCACGCTCCGGAACACCATCGTTTCCGGCAACACGCCACAGAACTGTGACGGCAACGCACTGACCTCGCTCGGCCACAACCTCGACAGTGGCGTCACCTGCGGCTTCGCCGCGGACGGAGATCTCAACAACCTCGATCCGCGGCTCGGCCCGCTGCGCCAGAACGGCGGCTTCAGTCGGACTCGCGCGCTGCTGGCTAGCAGCCCTGCCATCGACGCCGGTGACAACGCCTCTTGCGGGGCGACCGATCAACGCGGGGCATCATGCCCAGCTGACGGCAACAGCGACGGTCTCGCAACTTGCGACATCGGCGCGTACGAAGCACAACCCTGATCCGACTCCGAGACACAGCGCGCAAAGGGGGGAGAAGCCTATGAAACCGGCGAAGCCTCGTCGACAGTATCATGCAGCACGATCAAACCTCCGGGTGGCCGACCTGAAGACCCGCACACACAGCGCCACCACGCTGATGAACGTGAAGGTGCCGGCGACGCTCTTCGAATCCATCGGAAAACTGGCGACTCGGCTCGGCGCGTCGAAGACGGAGGTCGTCACCGCGTTGCTCAACGAAGGGTTGGGCGTGGCGGCCACCAAGTGGCCGCAGCGCCGCCTGCCGAAGTAGGCGTTCCAAGCCCCGGCATTTTACAACTCGATGCCCCCAGGCCCTCGGGGTGGAATCGAGACACTGCCCGCCCAGGACTTCACCCACGGCAGTAACGCAAAGGCTGGGAAGGCGAGCAGAAAGGTGACGGCGAAGTATGCCGCATAGCCGAGGTGCGTCGTCCCCCACCCGCTGAAGGCTCCGGCGAGCGTGCGCGTCAAGCCGAACACGGCGGACAGCAACGCGTACTCGGTGGCGGCGCGGCGCTTGTCACAGATGTGCATGAGAAAGGCGAGGAAGCTAGCGGTGCCGAGTCCGCCGGTGAAGCTTTCGCAGAGTGAGGCGGCATAGATTCCGGGTCGTCCGAGGCTGAAATGCGCGACCGCCGCGTAGCCCAAGTTTGAAAAGGCCTGCAGCAAGCCCAGCCCCCACAGCGCGCGAAAAATGCCCCACCGCGTGGTGAGCACACCGCCCGCGAGGGCGCCGGCAACGCTCGCCCCAACCCCGAGCGTGGTCGAGATCAGACCAATCTCTTCGATGCTCAAACCCCGGTCGACCCAGAACGGCTTGACCATCGGACCCATGCTGCTGTCACCGAGCTTGTACGTCAGCACGAACAGGAAGACGCCCAGCGCCCCGGGCCGCCGCAGCCACTCCAGCAGTGGTCCCAACCACGCCTGCTGCGGGTCCGTTGCGGTCACCGGCAAGGGCGGGCTTTGCCATACCAACAGCGCGAGCGCGGCGCAGATGGCCGCCGCGACGGTGAAGACGGCGGCCCAACCGAGCGGTGCCGCAAGAATCACCAACCCGCCGCCGCCGATGATCAGCGCAACCCGATACGCCGATACCCGCACACCGTTCGCTACACCCTCCTCGCCGGCGTCGAGCAGGCCGATGGTGTACGCGTCGATCGCAATGTCCTGCGTCGCCGACGCCGTCGTCAGCAGGATCAGCACGGTCCAGAGCCAGAGACTGGGCGGTGCCGCCGGGAACAGCGGCAGCACCGCCAACACCGCGGCCATCGTCGCCAGGCACGCCACGATCCAGTGCTGGCGCGTACCGAACCGATCGACCAGCGGCGACCACAGCACTTTGAGCGTCCACGGCAAGCCGAGCAAGCTCATCAGGCCGATGTCGGTCAGTGAAACCCCGTGCACGCGGAAGTACACCGGCAGGTTGTCGATGGCGATGCCGAAGGGGAACCCCTCGGCAAAGTAGAGCACGCTGACCCAAAAGAGTTTCCGCCGCAGTTGCATCCGCCCCACCCAGCTGGCCCCTTGTACACGGCCCATGCCGGCGGCGGAAGCGCTGCCGCCGCGCACAAAGGCTGGAACCGTGCGCCCCGTTTGGAACCGCCGTCGACTCTGTTTCTTTGGTACACCGAAGCGTGCTAGGAAACTGGCGCTGCAACTCCTTGGAGGTCCGCCATGGCCCACTACGAACGCTTGGGCGCGTTGGACGCGTCTTTTCTTGGTATCGAGGACGACAGCTGCCACATGCACGTCGGCGCCGTCATGATCTTCGACGCCGGACCGTTGCGCGTGGACGGGGGCGGTATCGACATCGACCGCATTCGCCGGGCCATTCACGCCCGCCTGCATTTGGTGCCGCGCTTCCGGCAGCGCCTGGCCTACGTCCCCTACGAGCGCATCCCGATCTGGGTAGATGATGACCGTTTCCGCCTCGCCTATCACGTCCGCCACACGGCCTTGCCGCATCCCGGTGATGAGCGGGTGTTGAAGCGCCTGGTGGGACGGATCATGTCGCAGGCCCTCGACCGCAAGCGACCGCTGTGGGAGATGTGGATTGCGGAAGGCCTCGACGGCGACCGCTTCGCGCTCATCAGCAAGACGCATCACTGCATGATCGACGGCATCTCTGGTGCCGACCTGATGTCGGTGATCATGAGCCCGTATCCCGAAACCGAGCCCGGCACGCCCGAGCCCTGGAAGCCGCGGCCAAAGCCGAGTAACGCAACGCTGGTGATCGACGAGCTCCTGCGCCGCACCGCGCAGCCGATCGAGGCGGCGCGGGCGGTGTACGATACGGTGCGCGATCCCGGAACCAAGCTGACCGAGCTGGCCGAGGCCGCCGCGGGTGTGGTCGAAGCGTTTGCCCCCGCCTTCAGCCCAGTGTCGAAGACGCCGCTCAACGTCGAGGTCGGCCCGCATCGGCGCTTCGATTGGGCCGAGATGCAGGTGGGAGACCTGAAGGCGGTGAAGAACGTCCTCGGGGGGACCCTGAACGACGTGGTCCTGGCGACGGTCAGCGGTGCGTTGCGCATCTTTTTCCAACAGCGGGGGCTGGATTCCGAGGAGTTGGACATCCGCGCCATGGTGCCGGTGAGCGTGCGCTCTCAGGACGAGCGCGGCCACCTCGGCAACCGGGTGACACAGCTCACCGCGCCGTTGCCCGTCAAGCTTTCCGATCCGGTGGAGCGCTTGCGCGCCGTACGTGAGACAACGGCCGGCCTCAAGGAATCGCGGCAAGCCCTGGGCGGAGAGGTCCTGACCGCCATCAGCGACTGGACCGTCCCCAACTTGTTGGTGCAGGCGGTGCGGCTCGCCTCGCGCGCCCGGCCGTACAACTTGATCGTGACCAACGTACCGGGTCCGCAGATCCCGCTGTATCTGCTGGGATCGATCATGCGCACTGCATACCCGGTGGTGCCGCTGTTCGCGAATCTTGCCCTCGTCGTGGGCCTCTTCAGCTACAACGGCGGCCTCTACTGGGGCCTCAACGCGGACTGGGAACAGATCCCCGATCTGCACGACTTCGTGCAGGCGCTCGTGGACTCCTTCCGGGAGCTCCAGCAAGCGGCGCACGTCGCGGCCGCTCCCAAGACCGCGCGCGCCAAGAAGCGCCGGCGAGCGCCCAGGGCCGCCGCGCAAGCGTCGTGAGGCAGCCGAACCCGGGTCACGCTCACTGAGCAGCCATGCCGGTTGGCGACCTGATCCGCGCCAATGCCTCGGATCCTGCGCGCGCGGGGCGGGCGTTCCTGCGCTTCAACGACGCGCGGGTCACTTTCGCGGAGTACTACGGCGAGTGTGTGCGCTGGGCGAAGCTGTTCCTGAGTATCAGGCGTGAAGGGACCGAACGGCGCGATGCTCCCTTTCACATCGGGGTGCTGCTCGACAACATTCCGGACTACTTCTACGCGTTGGGCGGCGCGGCGCTGGCCGGCGCGGTGATCGTCGGCATCAACAACACGAAGCGCGGCGTGCACCTGGCGCGCGACATCACATACACCGACTGCCAGATCCTCGTCACCGAGGATAAGTACCTGGCGCTGCTCGCTCCGCTGCAAGATCAGATTGGCATCGACCCAGAGCGCGTGCTGGTCAGCCGGCGCTGGAACGACGGCGCTTCGGATGCACAACGCTCGACCCCTTCGTTCCGCGATCTGGATGCCGCGCTCGCCGAGCTCGGCGGCGGCCCGGACCCGCAGTGCGCGGTCAGCGAGACCGACCCGTTCGTCCTCGTCTTCACCTCCGGGACCGTCACGGCGCCGAAGGCCGTCGTCTGCAGCCACGGGCGGATGGTGGAGACGGGCAAGAACATCGGCGTCAACATCTACGGCATCACCCCCGACGACGTCGGCTACATCGCCATGCCGCTGTTCCACGCCAACGCGCTGATGTGCGGCCTCATGCCGGCGCTGTACTACGGCGCGGGGGTGTCGATGATCCGCAAGTTCTCGAGGAGCCGCTGGCTCGGCGACATCCGCCGCTACGGCGCCACGTTCTTCAACTACACCGGCAAGCCGCTGGCGTACATTCTCGGCACGCCGCCGCAGCCAGACGATCACCTCAACCCGCTGCGCATCTGTTACGGCAACGAGGGGTCGCACCGCGTGGTCGCAGAGTTTGAAGCGCGCTTCGGCTGCCGGGTGATCGACGTCTTCGGCTCCACCGAAGGTGGCGTCGGCGTTACGCGGCAAGCTGGTGATCCGCTCACCAGCATCGGCTTTCCCGCACCTGGTATCCTCGTCGTGGACGAACGCGGCAACGAGCGGCCACCAGCGCACTTCGACGCGGCCGGCCGTCTGCTCAACGCCGATGCGGCGGTCGGCGAAATTGTGAACACGCTGGGCCTGGCGTGGTTCGAAGGCTACTACAAGAACCCCGACGCGATGCAGCAGCGCACGCGCCACGGGTGGTACTGGACCGGCGACCTCGGTTACAAGGACGCGCGCGGCTATCTGTACTTCGCCGGCCGCGACGTCGAGTGGCTGCGGGTCGACGGCGAGAACTTCGTGGCGCGGCCGATCGAGGACATCCTGCAGCGTCACCCCGACGTGATCCTGGCCGCAGTCTATGGAGTGCCGGATGCGGACGGCGGCGATCGCGTCATGGCCGCGCTGATCTTGCGTGACGGCGCCGGCTTCGACCCGGCCGGCTTCGCCGCGTTCCTGCGCGCGCAACCGGACCTGTCACCCAAATGGGTGCCCGCGTACGTACGCATCGCCAGTGAGCTGCCGCAGACCGCGACGTCCAAGATTCTGAAGAACGAGCTGCGCCGGCAGAAGTTCCGGCCCGACTTGTGCGCCGATCCCGTGTACTGGCGCCCCCGCCGCGACGAGCCCTATCGCCGCCTGAGCGCCGACGACTACCTGCAAACCCGCGCCCGCTTCGACGCCGTCGGACGCAGTGCGTTGCTGGACATCTAGCCAAGGCTTCTCGAGACGGCACGAGGCGGTCCGATTTCAGATGACGGCGCGGTAGCGCCACCGTTCGCCCTGAGCCCAGTCGAAGGGCGTGCCGGGTGTTTAGCGGAGCGGGAGAAACCCCGGGCGCTGGCCGCGCAAGATGGCCAGCGTCTGTCCAGGCAGCGGCGGCCCTCGCGCTAGAACTTCTCTTTGAACGGGCGCACGTCGAGCTCGTGGCTCCACGCACTCGGGTCTTGATGCGCAAGAAACCAGAAGGCGTCGGCGATGGCCGCGGGCTTCAGCAGGTCTTCGTCCTTGAGATGCGACAGGAAATGTCTGACCGCCGGCATGTCGATCGCACCATCGACGTTGACGTACGCAACGTGCACTCCTTGCGGATGCAGATCGCGCGACATCACCTGCGCCAGGCCACGCACCGCAAACTTGGCGGCCGCGAACGCCGCTGACGACGCCCCCGGTTTGATGCCCGCCGTCGCCCCGGTGATCAGGATCGATCCCTTGCCAGATGCCAGCATCGCCGGAGCGACCTGACGCGCCCAGAGAAACGCACCCAGCGTGTGCACGCGCCAGGTTTCTTCGAAGACTTCCGGCGTCGTCTGCAAGAGCGTTCCGAACGGCCGCCGGCCGCCGTTGTAGATGAGTACTTCCGGGTTGCCGAGCGCGCTGCAGATCTGTGCGTATGCCGCGGCCACCTGGTCGGGGTTGGTCGCGTCGCTCTGGACCGGCAGCGCCACGCCGGCGGCGGATCGGACCTCCTCGGCGACGGTGCGCGTGACCTCGGTGCTCCTAGCGACGAGCGCGACGCGGTACCCCTGCGCGAAGCGGCGGGCAAGGGCAGCTCCCAGCCCCGCACCGACGCCGACCACGACGGCAACACGCGTACGTTCCGATTCGTTCATTGTGCCCTTCTCATGCAACGGCCAGGAACAATCATCCTTAGCTCGGTCAACGCGAGCCCTACAGCAGCGGTTCGAGCTTCGCTTTTTCGTTCGGCGACAGGTCGCCAATGAGATAGTCGACGATGTTGAGCAGCGCGGTTGGCTTCAGTGGCTTGGTGATGTAGTAGTCCGCGCCTTTCTTGTAGCCGCCGAAGACATCCTCGTCCTTGGATTGGGCAGTCAACAGGACGACCGGCAGATCCGTATGGCCCCACCGCTGGCGGATTTCCTCGAGCGTCTGCAGACCGCTCAGCCCCGGCATCACGACATCAAGCACGAGAAGGTCGACGGTGACGCTCCCCTTCAAGATCGCGAGGGCTTCGGTTCCATCGGATGCGGTCAACACGTGGTAACCTCGCTTCTCGATCAACTTGGCCGCCAACGTACGCAGGGCCTCTTCATCATCCACGACCAGGACGGTCTTGTCGCGTGCCGGCACTTGACGACTCCTTTCCCGTTCGCTGCTCCGCAAGCGCGTTCCGGCAAGCGCCGAAACCAGCGGGCAGCCGGTGGAGCTCCGAAGGTAGTATGAGAGGACCATGGTTGTCCATCGTCGCGCCAGCCGGGGTACTGTCCGTCGGACAGTACCCCGGCCTGAGGGATGCGGACGGTACCCGACCTGCGCCAGTGTTGTACCGTTGGGGCCGTGAGGGCCGCCCGCTTCGGTGCAGCCGGCGACGCTGGCAACTGAATACTGGCGCGCGGTGCTGTGGCACCGGCTGTGCTGCCGACGACCAGCAATGGCAAGCCAGCGCTCACACCGTGCCGGCCGCGCAACCGATTCGACGAACCCGATGAGCGCCGTGCTCCACGGGAGGCAGCTGCGTCTGGCGTGGAGTGTGTGGGCCGTGGCCGTCGGCCTCGGTTTGGTGTTTCTCGTCAGGCTCGAGCCCGCCCGCATGGAGCAGCTGCGCGGACTCGTGGCCGACAACGCCACCGGCCTTGCGGCGCTCGGGCTGTCGCAGGGGTTCTTCATCAACTATCTGACCGGGCTCGACCTCCTCCTGTTCTGTGTCTTCGCTGCGGGCGGGGTCCTCATCTTCCTGCGCAAGCCGGACAACTGGCTCACCATCCTCCTCTCCTTCAGCATCATCGTGCAGGGCGCGGCGATGATCCGTCCCGAAGACTCCTTCGGTGGCGCGCCGCCGGAATGGCGCTGGTTCGCAGTCTCGTTGACGTGCCTGGTGTCCATCTGCGCCATCACGTGTCTCGTGCTGATGCCCGACGGCCGATTCGTTCCACGGTACACGCGACCGCTGACCGCCTTCTGGGCGGTGTGCATCGTGGTGCGCTACATCTTTTTTCCGCAATTTGCGCGGCCCGACGGCCGCCCGGCCGCGGGCACACTCGACCCGGGGCCGTGGGTGTCGTTCTTGATTCTGATCCTCGCCATCGGCGGCTTCGTCACCGGCGGCTTCGCGCAAGTGCAGCGCTATCGGCGGCTCACCGATGCGACGCAGCGCCAGCAGATCAAGTGGTACGTGTTCGGCGTGGCCGTGGCCGTCGTGGGCATCGTCCTCTTTCAATTGCCCGCTATCTTCATTCCTGCAGTGCGGACACCGGGCGTGCCGCGTGTGCTCTTCGCCTTACTGGGGCTGCCGGCGTTCTACTTCTCTGTCATGACGGTTCCCATTACGCTGGCCTTCGCACTGCTGCGCTATCGGCTGTGGGAGGTGGACACCGTCATCAACCGATCGCTGGTGTACGCAACCCTCACCGGTGCGCTGCTGCTGGTGTATTTCGTCAGCGTCGCCATCTTGCAGGTGCTGCTCCAGGCGCTGACCGGGCAAGAGTCGAATCTGGCGGTGGTCGGGTCGACACTGGCGATCGCCGTCCTCTTCCAGCCGCTGCGCCAGCGCGTCCAGAGCACCATCGACGGGCGCTTCTACCGGCGGACAGTGAACTTCCGGCAGGCCTTCACCGAGTTCGCCCGCGAGGTGCGCACGATTATCGATCTTCCAGAGCTGCTGCGCGCTCTCGTCGATCGCACCGCTGATCTTCTCGACATCGCGCACGGCGGCGTGTTCTTGCGGCGCAACGGCGGCGCGGTGGAGCGCTTCGAGCCTCTCCTTTTGGCGGAGGCGCGGGACTGGCCGGATGGCGAGGCGGCGCAGCTCCCAGCAGTGACCGGCGATCGCTCGTGGTCGGCCCCCCTCCGCAAGCTGGAGGCGGGTCGGGTCGTACGGCAACGCGACGATCATCGCTTCCCCCTCTTGGTTCCACTGCTGGCTCCCCGTCGGGAAGACGGGTCGCTGCGCCCCTCGCTGCTCGGCGTGCTCGCCGTGGGGCCGCAACGCTCGGGACGCGGCTATACGCGTGCGGACGCGGCCAGTCTGCTGGGGCTCGCGGATCAAGCCGGCACGGCGATTTACGTCGCGCGGCTCTTCGAAGAGAAGCAGACCGTCGCTCGGCGCAAGGAAGAGGCGGAGGCGGCGAACGCGGCGAAGAGCGCGTTCCTCGCCAGCATGAGCCACGAGATTCGCACACCCATGAACGCGGTGATCGGCATGGCCAGTCTGTTGCTGAACACACCGCCGCTGACGGCCGAGCAGTACGAGTTTGCGGAGACGATCCACCGCAGCAGCGATGCGCTGCTGGTGATCATCAACGACATTCTGGACTTCTCCAAGATCGAAGCCGGCCGGCTGGAGCTCGAGGTGCAACCGTTCGATCTACGCGAGTGCGTGGAAGCGGCCGTGGATCTTGTGAAGGGCAAGGCGAGCGAGAAGCGCCTGGAGCTCGCCTATCTGATCGACGCGGAGGTGCCGTGCACGCTCACCGGCGACGTGACGCGGCTGCGGCAGATCCTGGTCAATCTGCTGACCAACGCAGTGAAGTTCACGACGGCGGGAGAGGTCGGCCTGACGGTGACTGCCCGACCCACGCGATCCGCAGAGAGAGCGGCGATCTACGAGGTGCAGTTTGCGGTGCGGGACACGGGGATCGGCATCCCGCCGGATCGGCAGCACCGACTCTTCCAGTCGTTCACTCAGGTCGACGCGTCGACCACGCGGCGCTTCGGGGGCACGGGGCTGGGGTTGGCGATCAGCAAGCGGTTGACCGAGCTGATGGGCGGACGCATTTGGGCGGAGAGCAGCGGTGTGTCGGGCGCGGGAGCGACGTTCGCCTTCACCATCGTCGCGCCGGGCTCGAACGAGCTGCTGCGTCGCCCCGATCGCACCTACGACGAGCTCCTGAATGGCAAGCGGGTGTTGGTGGTCGATGACAACGCGACGAATCGGCGCATGCTGGTGCTGCAGACGCGGGCGTGGGGGATGATGCCCATCGAGGTCGCCTCGGGGGCGGAGGCGTTGGCCCGGCTGGATCAAGGGGAGTGCTTCGACGTTGCGCTGCTCGATTGGCTCATGGCGGAGATGGACGGGCTGGAGCTGGCCGCGGAGATACGGCGCCGGGGGCTGAACCTCCCGCTGATCATGCTCAGCTCGGTGGGGCGGCCGGAGAATGACGCGCCGATCGCCGCGGCGTTTGCCGCGTTTCTCACCAAGCCCATCAAACAAACACAGCTCTACACCGTGCTCGCGGAGGTGTGGGCGGGTGACCAAGCACGACAGCGCGGGACAGCACCGACGCAGTCCGAGTTTGATGGAGCGCTCGGCGCGCGGCTGCCGCTGCGCATCTTGTTGGCAGAGGACAACACGACGAACCAGCAGCTGGCCGTGCAGTTTCTGCGGCGCATGGGGTATGAGTCCGACGTCGTCAGCAATGGCCTGGAGGCGCTCGAAGCGGTGCGCCGCAAAGCGTACGACGTGGTGCTCATGGATGTGGAAATGCCGGAGATGGACGGGCTGGAGGCGGCGCGGCGAATCGGGGAGGAACACGGCGCGCGGCGTCCGCAGATCATCGCCATGACGGCGAATGCCATGCACGGGGACCGTGAGCGGAGCCTGGCGGCTGGCATCGACGAGTACGTGACCAAGCCGGTGCGCATCAGCGAGCTGCAGGCCGCGCTGACCGCGGTGGGGCGCCGCGTGCATGGACCGCACGAGCGCGTCGACGCAGCGCCTGCGCCCAACCGCCACACCTCGCCGTCGCTCCGCGCGACGACCGGTGGAGATCCCGAACAGGAGCCGATTCTCGATGCCACGGCGTTCGACGAGGCGCGCGAGTTCCTGGGGGAGGAAGCGGAGGCGGTGATCAGCGGGGTGATCGAGTCGTTCCGGCGGAAGACGCCGGAGATGCTGCAAACGATGCGGCAAGCAGTCGCGGACGGTGAGCGCCCACAGCTGCAGCTGGTGGCGCACACGCTGAAGGGCCTCAGCGGGACGGTGGGGGCACGGCGGGTTCAGGCGTTGTGCGAACGCCTAGAGACGAAGGCCGGCAATGGCGCGTTGAGCGACCTGACGCCCGTACTCGACCGGCTGGAGGAGGAGTTTGCCCGGGTGCACGCCGCATTGGCCGGAGAAGGCGAGGCTGTCGCCGCGCGAGCGCCGGAAAGCTCTCAGGCGGTGGGCAGCTGACGCCACCACGTATCAGTTGCTAGTCGATGACGTTTCAGTGATCCCACGCGCGGCTCGCCCACATTGCACCTCCCAAAGCGGCGTCGTGCACGCGGAAGTCGGCGGTCAGCTCTGGGTGAAACGTCGCCGCCCAGATCGGGCCGGCGCTGACGAGGGCGGGGCTGCCGCGCACGTGCGCGTGCACGGTGACGCCGGGCCCGGTGCGTGTGATGCGCGGCGCGCGGATCAGCACGCAGCCCAGGCCCGCAAATGGAGAGCCGCTCCCGGTCTCGGCGGTGGCTTCGAAGGAATCGATCTGCGCGCCGTACGCATTGCGCGCAACGTCGATGTCGAGGGCGCCGTACGAGCGCTGCGGCGGATGGTACACGTGGCGCGCAAGCAGGATCGCGCCGGCACAGGTGGCGAGCACGGGTCGATTCGAGGCCAGGAAGGCGCGCAGCGGTGCGTCGAGCCCGTCGCGCTCGATGCCACGGAGCATCGCCGTCGACTCGCCGCCCGGCAGCACCAGCGCGTCGAGGCACGCGAAGTCGTCAGGGCGGCGCACGAAAATGGCGCTGCCGCCTGCTCGCGCAACCGCGGCGGCGTGGGCGGCAAAGTCCCCTTGGATGGCGAGCACTCCGACTCTCACCAGCCGCGCCTCGCCAATCGCTGCTCTTCCGGCAGCGTGTCGAGGGCCAGCCCGGGCATTGCCGCTCCGAGGCCGCGCGAGGCGGTGAGCAGCTCCGCCGGATCTTGCCAATGCGTCGTCGCGCAGACGATGGCGCGCGCCCGCGCCGCCGGATCTTCCGACTTGAAGATACCGGAGCCGACGAACACGGCCTCGGCGCCCAGAGACATGCACAGCGCCGCGTCGGCGGGCGTCGCGATGCCACCGGCCGCGAAGTTCGGCACCGGCAGCCGGCCGCTCTCGGCCACCTGGACGACGAGCTCGTACGGCGCCCCGAGCTGCTTCGCGCATGCCATCCGTTCGTCCGGCGGCGCCTGCACGAGCGCGCGCAGCTCGCGGCCGATGCGCCGCAGATGCCGCACGGCCTCGACGATGTTGCCGCTGCCCGCCTCGCCCTTCGTCCGGATCAGCGCCGCCCCTTCCCCGATCCGGCGCAGCGCCTCACCGAGGTCGCGCGCGCCGCACACGAACGGCACGCGGAAGGTGTGCTTGTCGATGTGATGCTCCTCATCGGCGGGCGTGAGCACCTCGCTCTCGTCGACGAAGTCGACCGCGAGGGCTTCGAGCAGTCGCGCCTCCTGCGTGTGGCCGATGCGGCACTTCGCCATGACGGGAATCGAGACGGCGGCACGCACCGCCTCGATCACTTCCACGGCAGCCATGCGCGCCACACCGCCTTCGCGGCGAATGTCCGCCGGCACGCGCTCCAGCGCCATCACGGCCGCCGCGCCGGCGTCTTCCGCGATGCGCGCCTGCTCGGCGCTGGTGACGTCCAGAATCACGCCACCCTTGAGCATTTCTGCCAGCGCAGTCTTCAGTCGATAGGCCTCGGCAGACATGTGAATCCTCCTCGTACCGACGTGGTCTCCGATCACAAGTGGACGGCCGCCGCCTCGGGCGCCGCCGGTCGCCCGCGCCCGCGCGGGAGTGCGGCGTGCGCTACCTCACCGAGGAGGCGCAGACCGCGCTCGATCTCGGGCACGGTGGTCTGCGCGAGCGACAGCCGCAGCGACGACGAGCGTTGCTCGTCCGCAAAAAAAATCTGGCCCGGCGCGTACAGGACGCCGGCGCGCCGCGCCTCCGGCAGCAGGGCGTAGGTGTCGATCGCCTCCGGCAGCGTGACCCACATCAAGTATCCGCCCTCGGGGGGCACGCAGCGCGTCTCGGGCGGGAAATGCGCCTTGATGGCGCGCTGGGCGGCCTCGAGACGCACGCCGAGCTCGCGCACCACGCGCCGGAGGTGCCGGTCGTAGCTGCCCTCGCGGAGAAACTGGGCGAGGCCCGCCTGCACGATCGGGCTGGTGGTGATGTCCATCGTGCGCTTCACGCGCACGACGGCCTCGGCAACGCGACGCGACGCGACGAGCCAGCCGACGCGTGCGGCGGGAAAGAGCGCCTTGGAGAACGTGCTCAGGTAGACGACCAGGCCGCGGGTGTCGAGCGCGCGCAGCGGGGGCGCGCCGCGCCCGTGCACGCGGAGATCCTTCTCGAAGTCGTCCTCGAGAATGGTCACGCCGTAGCGGCCGGCGATGTCGAGGAGCTGCTTGCGGTGCGCCAGCGTCGTCGACGTGCCGCGCGGGTTCTGGAAGCTCGGCATCGTGTAGATCAAGCGTACGCCGCCGCGGGCCAGCACGGCTTCGAGCCGCGCGAGGTCGAGGCCGTCGTCGCCCGCCGCGACGGAGGCGACGCGCAGCCCGAGCGTCGCCAGCGTCACGCACGCCCACGGATAGGTCGGCGCCTCCACCACGACGGCGTCGCCAGGATCACAAAAGAGTGTCGCCGCGATCGCGAAGCCCTGCGTCGATCCCGCGGTGATCACCACTTCGTCCACGTCGCATTCGATCCCACAGCGCGCCAAACGCTCGACGAGTGCGCCACGCAGGCGCTGCGAGCCGCGCGGCTCCCCGTAGTCGTAGAGCGGCGCCCCGCCCTTCAGGAGCGCGCGGTTCAGCGCCTTGCGAAAATCCTCGTGCGGCACGAGCGACGGGTCGGGAATCAGACGCTCGAAGTGAATCGCATTGGCCGGCGCGCTGTAATCCACGCGCGACGCTGCATCCGCCAACAGCGCCGCGCAGCGGCGCGCGAATACGGGCTCGAAGGGACGATCGGTCGCGGTGGTTGCCGCGGACCCAGCCGCCGCCGTCCCCTGCACCCGCACGAAGGTGCCGCGGCCGACCGTCGATTCGGTGAGCCCGAGCACCTCCAGCTCATGATAGGCCGCCGCCACCGTCTCGCGGTTTATTCCCAGCTCCCGCGCCAGTTGCCGGATCGGTTCGAGCTTGGTCCCGGGCCGCAACCGGCCCGCCTCGACAGCGCGCCGCAGATACTGGACGATCTGCCTGGTGACGGTCTCGCTGGCACCGCGCTCGATTGGGATCAACATGACGCCAATCTAGGCCCAGAGCATTGACCCGGTCAAATCCAATCATCAAGGAACATAACCCGGCCACTTGGGCCAGCCAATTCGGCCAAATTGACCTGGTCGGGGAAGCTGGGCGCGGCAGCCGGCTTTGGGCCCCACGCTATCAGGCTGGGCCACATGCGGAGGCTGGGTACGACAAGACCCTGGCCGGGTCAAATTTCGATAGCCGGAGTCCGGGCTAGATTACCCTGCACTCGGTGGGCGCGTCGCACGTTGTGCCCAAGCAGCTTGCGGCGGGCAGACTCCGTCTCCACGGAGGTTCTCCGCCGGCCTCGGACCTGCGCCCGGTCAGCGTGTCTCCACCTCGTCGCGCGGGAGCCTGACGAAGTCAGTGACACCTGGGTCGTAGCCGAGCTGCTTCAGCAGCGTCGTCACCTGGCCCCGGTGGTGCGTCTGGTGATTGAAGAAGTGTGTCACCGCCCACCACAGCGGGTGCTCGCGCCGGCTTCCGTCCGTAGCCCGGTAGACCAGCGGTCCCTGGAGTCGGTCAAGGTCGAGGGCGCTGGTCCATTGGACGATGGCTGCGTCAGTTTTCTCGCGTTCATGCCGGAGGAGCTCGAAATCCGCGTAGAGCTCTTGTCCAAGATCGCCCGTAATAGGGATCGGCTTGCCGGCGCTGTCGAGCGACTCGCTGATCGTTCGATCACCGGTGAAGCGCCAGAGCCAGCCGCGGTCGCAGAGCAGGATGTGGCTCACGGTACCATGTATCGAGCGGAAGAAGGCACCGAGATTTCGCCGTCGTTGTTCGTCCGTGGCCAAGCCGGCCGTGGCGTACAGGTTCCGGTTCATCCAAGCGTTGTAGCGCGCCAGCTGACGGTACTGCTCCACGATCATGGTTGCCTCCCGACCACGCTACGCCCCACCGGTCACGCCTTTCGCGGGCGCCGCGACTTGGGGCCCGACCCGTAGTCGTTGAAGGGATCGTCGCGCTCGCGCACCGCTTGGCGGAAGCCGGCCTGCTGGGCCCGCGTGACGAAGTCGAGCCCTTCCTGCGTGTGCCGCGCGATGCCGTCGAAGAGGGTGCCGAGCAACCGGCTCGACGCCAATCCCATGTGCTCGACGGTCTGATTGCACAGCAGCTTGAGCATGACGAGCTGGTTGGTCGGCACCTGCGCCATGCGCCGGGCGAACGCCATGGCGTGCGCTTGCAGTTGCTCGTCGGGAACCGTTTCGAGGATGAGGCCGATGCGCGCGGCTTCGGGAGCGGCGATCTCATCGCCGGTGAGCAGGTAGCGCTTGGCGCGCTCGAGGCCCATCCGGTAGACCCACATCGCGGTCGTCGGCGTGCCCCAGACGCGCGACGGCGGGTATCCAAACGAGGCGCCTTCGGCGGCTATGATGATGTCAGCGCACAGCACGAGGTCGGTGCCGCCGCCGATGCACCACCCTTGGACGGCGGCGATGGTGGGCTTCTTCGCGTACCACAGCTTCATGTAGGTCTCTACGAAGAGGCCCATCATGCGCAGGTCGCCGACGGAGTCCCACACACGTGTGCGGCCGCTGGCTTCTTCGGCGGCGGCCTGCGTCGACCAGTCGAGCCCGTAGCCGGCGCAGAACGCCGGCCCTTCGGCGCGCAGCAAGATCACCCGCACGTCATGATCCGCGTCGGCTGCGTCGATCGCCGCGGCAAGCTCATCGCGCAGCGCCGGCGTGATCGTGTTGTACTCCTGCGCCCGGCACAGAATGATCGAGCGTACCCCTGCATCGGTCTCGGTTCGCAAAGTCTCAGCCATTGATCTGTGTCCTCCAGCCCTGATGTGCGGCTCGCTGACGACGTGGTAGCTTTGTGCAACCCACTCAGGCGCTCAGCCCGTAGACGCGTTTCACATTCGCCCCGAGCAGCTTGCCCCGCGCCGGCTCCGGTAGCGTGCCGGCCAGCTCCTCCAACTCACCGATGTAGTCGCCGGTGTGATCCGGGTGCGGGAAGTCGGAGGCCCAGAAGAAGCGATCCTCTCCGTACAGCTCCATGAGCGCCGGGATGGTGCGCTCGTCCGGGTCGCAGGAGATCCAGCACTGGCGGCGGAAGTAGACGCTCGGCTTCTCCTTCAACGGCACGGCGCGCCCGAGCAGCGACGAGGCGTAGCCGTCCATGCGATCGAGCCAGTAGCCGATCCAGCCGGCGCCCGACTCCAGCACGACGATCTTCAGCCGCGGGAAGCGATCGAAGACTGCGAACTGGAACAGCGTCGTGAAGGCGTGGCGGACCGCGTCGGCTGAGGTCACGTTGAGGAAGAAGTGTGCACCGTGCAGATTCTCGAAGCGTCCCGGCGTGGCCCACTTCGGTTCGAAGGTCGGATGGATTGCCAGCGGCACGTCGAGGTCCTGCGCTGTGGCGAACAGCCGATCGTGGTCGGGATGGCCGTGCGGCGTCTTGGTCATGGTGAACGGCGCCACCCAGCCGCCGCGGGCACCGGCGCGGACGGCCCGTTCGAGCTCCTGCGCCGCGGCGATCGGATCGCCGAGCGAGAGATGCGCGATCGGGATGAGCTTGCCGCAGCTGCCGGCGCAGAAGTCGATGATCCAGCGGTTGTAGGCGCGCGTGTAGGCCTGCGCGATCTCCGCATCGGTGCACTCCGCCTCCCACAGCACGCCCAGAGTGGGGTAGAGGAACGCAGCGTCCAAGCCCTCTTCATCAAGGCGCTGCAAGCGCTCGCGTGCGTCCAGTGCGCCAAAGGATGCCCCGCTGACGTAGGTATGCTCCGGCGAGGGCAGGACGTCGGCGATCTGCTTCGCCATCCCGCCGAGCATGCCGAGCATGCCACCACGGACCAGCTTCGACGGCCGACCGTTGATCTCGAGATATTCCAGGCCGTGCTCATCGCGACGCAGCCGCAAGGCGCGGTCGCGATACCGTGGCTCCAGGTAGTGCTCCCAGAGATCGGCCGCTTCGAGAATATGACCGTCTGCGTCGATGGCCCCCGCATACGGGAGGCGTCGGATCGTGCTCATTGCCCCTCCTCTTCCGTGCTGAGTTGTACGATACCCGCTTCCACCCGAAGTACTGTGTGCGCCATGTGTGAGAGTCCCTTCTCGGAGCAGGGCGAGGGTCTGCCGACGCATCGCGGTGGTGTGCTAACAAGGTTGGCGGCGCGCTCCGCCGACCGCGCGATCCGTCAGGCAGTTCGATTCTATGCGACGAGGTTCAAGATGGAATCAGGGCTGCGGCCGGCCGATCACGATGCCCAAGGAACCGGTCATTGCCCCGATCACCACCGGCGACTTGCCGACGAGGTTGCTGGCATCCCGCCGCTGGCCCAGGTCCGGTGCAATCCCGCCGGAATTCACGGCCGGCGCACGGTCGGGAGCCGGCACGGTCGTGCCCGCGACCACGGGATGAGCGGCGCTGAGGCTCTCCGCCCGGCCGCCGCCGATGAATTCGATTCCCTGCAGCTGCTGCCGGAACATCGCCTCCCCGAGCCGGTGGGGCGGCGACGGCAGCTGTCCGTGCACCACGGTGGTCGTCTCGTTGGCGGTGAGGAGCACGCCCGGGCCCGTCGGGTCGACCAAGCTGTGGACGGTGATCCGCCCGCTGACACCGACGACCTCGGTGACGTCTTCGCGCGGGTCGTAGGTCATCGAGAACTCCGTCCCGCGCACGCCGGCGACGGCCGTCGCCGTCTTGATCTCATAACTCGCACCGGTACGGTGGTAGTACTCGCTGACCAACGCATTGACCTTGCCTTGCAGCAATCCCATCAGAGACTTGCTCGTACCCTGCTCCGGGTTGAAGACCTGTTCGTCGATGACCACGCGCGAGTCTTCGCTGACCGCGAGCGTGCTGTCATCTTGGAACACGATCTGCAGTCGTCCCGGCCGGCCGGTGCGCAGCTCGTCGCCCTTTTGGAGGGCGGTGCCGATGCTTGCCGGCGTCCATGCGCCGGCGCGGCCGATCTCGGCCGTGCCTTCCACCGCAGCAACCGTTCCCACCTCCTGCGCCCATGCCGTACCGGCCATCAGCAACAAGCCCATGAGCACTTCCGAACCGTGGAACCCTCGAACCCTGAGACTTTTCATCTGAACCTCACTTCCAGCGCTAGCGACCCGATGTTCCGGTCGAACTCAAAGAGTGAATTACTCGAGTTATTGAAGTCTCCCGAATAGCCCGCCAGGAGGGCAAATATCTCAGTCAGCTGCTTGCGAATCGACACGATCACCAAGTGCTCGTTGTCTCTTCGCGGCGTCTGCGACCCGTTCGCCAGCGTCCCCTGCATCGCGCTTTCGTGAGCGTACCGCTCATGGCGGTATCCGTAGTTCACGTCAGCGCTCACGCCGGCCCCGAAGTCCCACCCGAAACCCACGTCGACCTCGTTGCCATCGTAGGCAAAGCTTTGGGCGACATTGTGAAAGTTCGAAGGATCACTCCGTGGTATCCCCTGTGGACGCTCGATTTTTCCGGTGATGACGGGAACGTCGCGATCGAACTGGTAGCCGAGCGACAGATAGCGGTTCGTGGAACCGAGGTAGAAGAGCTGGCGTACGGCAACGGCATGGTTGAAGGCATCGCGAACCCAAAACTCCGACTTCTTAAAGTCGCGGCGGCGCATACGATAAGATAACTCAGTTCGGCCGGCTTGGCCATCATCGATTGCAAGCCACGGCAGGGCGGTCACTTCTTGCAAAAAGCTGTCGGTCTCCAAGAGGTAGTAGTCGTAGCGTCCCACCAGACCGTACTGGACCGGCCCGGCGTAGCTCGCGATCTGTAGGCTGGGTCCGTGGTCCTGTAGGTTGAAGCCCTTGAGCACGAAGTGCAGGCTCTGGAAGAAGTCGTACCCGAGCGCCAGCTGGACGCGTTCGGTGTCGAGCGGCAGGTAAGTGCCACCTGCACCCAGAGTCACCCGACCGTCCTCCTGCTGCGGCACACCGGTGGCGTTCAACACGCTCGTCTTGAACCCTTCCCCTGCGGGGGCGAGGACCACGTTGGTGTCGTACTGAAGACCCACGGCGCCGTAGACTTGGTAGCGCCGCCGCCGCTCCGCGCTGAGCTTCACCAGAAACGCGGCGGCCTCCTTCCCCATGGCGGAGTCCGGGCTGGTCTTGGCCACATGGGTGAACTGCTCCTCGGAGCGTGACCAGTTACCTTCCTGATAGTCGGCGACTCCTTGATAGTAGCGGGCCGCGAGGCTTTGCTCGGGATCGCGCGCGGCGGCGCGCTCGAAGTTCTCCCGCGCCAGCGGATTCTGTCCGAGCCGGAGCTGCGCCAAGCCGAGAAATAGCGAGGCGCGCGCGTCGAGCTCGGGGACGCGTTGCGCCTGCTCCAGATACGGGAGGGCTTCGCCGTACTGCTTCTGTTCGATCAACGCCACCCCGAGGTCCAGGGCGGCTTGGTCGAAATCGGGCTTCGCTGCGAGGACGGCGCGCAGATCGCTGATCGCGCCGTCGAAGTCGTTGAGCCGCCCGCGCGTCATGGCACGATAGTAGCGCGCGTAGACGTCCGCCGCGTCGGCCGCTACGGCCTGGTCGAAAATCTCCAGCGCTTTGGTGTAATGCTCGGCGTGGAACTCCACCAAGCCACGCGAGTAGAGCAGCTTGGACTGCTCCGACGCACCGGAAATCTCCGGCGTGAGCAGACCGACGATTGTCAGGGCCAGCACGATCAATCGCTTCATGGAACGCTACCTATGGCGAGATCGACCGGAGTCTCACCTACGCCTATCGTTCCGATCTGGCTGCTCAATACGGTGTCGATGAGCACGACGTTGTTGAAAAACGAGTTCGCGACGTAGATGAAGGCGCCGTTCGGCGTGACGGCGATTCCCGCAGGCATCCCGCCGACCGCAATGGTATTGACCACGGCAGTCGTGGCCGCATCGATGACCGAAAGTGTGTTGGATGTTTCGTTGGCCACGTATGCCAGCGCACCGCCCGGTGCGAAGACGACGTCTTCGGGACGGCGGCCGACCGGGATCGTCGCAGTCACCTGGTTGGAGGCGGTGCTGATGACGGACACATTGTCCGACTGGACGTTCGCTACGTAGACCGCAGCTCCGTTCGGCGCAATCGCCACCCCCTGTGGCTCATTGCCGACCGGGATGGTCGCGGTAACCGTATTCGAGCTGGTGTCGATAACCGAGACCGTATCGGAGAACTGATTGGTGACGTAGACCCGCGTGCCGCCCGGCGCCATGGCGACGCCATCCGGCCGCACACCGACCGCGATGCTCGTGCTCACCGCCATTGCCGCGGTATCCACCACGGACACGCTGTTGGAGAACTGGTTGGAAACGTAGGCAACGCGGCCGTCCGGCGTGAGCGCCACGCCAATCGGTCCATCCCCAACGGGCACGGTGGCGGTGACGCTGTTGGTGCGTGTGTTGATCAACGACAACGTGTCCGAGAAGAGGTTGGTGACGCATACCAAGGTGCCGCTCTGACTGATCGCGACGCTCGAAGGTTGCTGGCCGACGCGGATCGTGGCGATCACCATCTTGGTGGATGTATCGATGACCGATACGGTGTTCTCGATGAAGTTTGCCACGTAGGCGAGCACGCGCGGTTCCGGCGTCGCAGTGGCCGTCGCCGTGCCGGTGGGCGTATTCGTCGGCGTCGCAGTCGGCGTCGCGGTCGCCGTAGGTGTGGCCGTTGGCGTCAAGGTCGGCGTGTCCGTTGGCGTCGCGGTCGACGTCGGTGTGGCAGTCGGGGTGAGGGTCTGAGTCAACGTCGTGGTCGGGGTCGCGGTCGGGGTGGCCGTCGGCGTCGCGGTGAACGTCGCGGTCGGAGTCGCGGTCGGCGTGATGGTCGCCGTCGTCGTGAACGTGCTGGTTGGCGTTGCGGTCGGCGTCAGCGTCGGCGTCGCGGTCGGCGTGTTCGTGGGTGTGGCGGTCGGTGTGAGCGTCGGCGTGGATGTCGGCGTGTGGGTCGGCGTCGCGGTCTGTGTCGGAGTGGCCGTCGGCGTCGGGGTATCTGTAGGCGGCGCTGGAAGCACCGTGAAGTTGTAGGTGAAGTCGAGGGCTCGCGGCGGCGAGGACACGTCCGTCGCCCGGATGCGGACGCTGGCTGTGCCGACACCAAGCGTCCGCGGCGCAGTCACGACGCGGAAGCCCCTCACCTGCGCTCGCCCGTTGACGCTGCAGGGTGTGGACGTGGCGTCGTCACAGGGGTTCAACGTCACCGGAAAGTTCACGCCGTTCTGTACGGCCTCCACCGTCACCGAGGCAGCATCGATGTTCTGCACCGAATCCACCACACTGAAGCTGACGACGATCGGATTGGCGTTTGAGCTGCCCAAACCCGGAGCGAGGTCGATCAGAAACGGAAACCCATCGCTGGCGATATCGTCGCTCGCGGCACTGGTTCCCGGGATGATGTTGATCGGTTGCTCGTCGCTCTCGAACGCCGCTGCAGCCGGACGCGTCGGGTCACACGGTTGTCCCACTCCTGCCGGAGACGTGGGGCAGATCTGTGTAATGCCCGGGGGGGCCGGAGCGAAGTCGGTCGCGAAGCCGGCGAGCTGGACGGTCGCCGATCCAGCGGGCAACAGATCGAGCTGGAAGAATCCGCTCGCGCTATTGCCCGGTACGGTTGCCGGGTCGACGGCAAGACAGCAGCGGACCCCCCCCTCGGATTCGAAGACGATCCGAACGATCTTGACGGCGCTGGGGAGATCGAGACTCACACTGCCGCCCGGCTGCTCCCAGACGGCGCGGACGCCGAAGCTGCCCGGCGCGGGTCCCGGTCCGGGTCCCGGTCCGGAAGGGCCGCCGCCGCCGCCCCCGCCGCCACAGCCGTGCGTGGCGATGGCGCATGCGGCGGCCACGAGCATCGCAACTGGCGTCAGCCGCATGGGAGGTCTGCCCGTGGAGCCGTCATCCGCGTCGGTATAAACAAGCAGCCCACATGTTACAACCAGTTTTTCCTAGCCCGAGCGTTTTTCGTTGGGAATACGGTCGCGAGCTGGCTAGTCTCTGATCCATGGCGTTCGTATTCCGCCTACGCAGAATGTTACGCCGGCACTTGGTCGATGTGCTGACCCAGCTACTCACCAAGCCCTTGTACACGTACGAGCAGCGGGTGCCGAACAGCCTGGCCAACCTCAAGGAGCACTTGCGCCCCGGTGACGTGATCCTCGTCGAAGGCGATCAACGCATCAGCCAGGTCATCCGGTACCTGACGCAAAGCTCGTGGTCGCATTCGACCTTCTACATCGGCGACGAGCTGCGGCGTTTCAAGCCCGCGGTGGCGGACGACCTGCTGGCTGCGCACGGCGACGAAGCCCGGCACCTGTTGATCGAAGCCACCGCCGAAGCCGGAGTGGCGTGCGTTCCAATCACCAAGTATCTGCATCACAACCTGCGGGTCTGCAGGCCACGCGGCCTGCGGCGGGAGGATCTGGACCACGTCATCGCCGAGCTCGTCGGCCAGATTGGTCTGCGCTACAACGTCCGCCACATCTTCGATCTCGGGCGCTACTTCTTCCCCGTCAGCCTGATCCCGCGGCGCCTACGCCGTGCCGCACTGCAGTATGGCGGCAACGCCACGCGGCGAGTGATCTGCTCGACGATGCTGGCGCGCGCCTTTGCGCACGTCGGCTATCCGATCCTGCCGCGGGTGACGATCGATGAAACTCCGGAGCAACCCGGCTGGTTGCGGCGACTCGTCGGGCGCAACGGGAACCACACGCATGCGCGGTACCTTGAAGAGAATCCCGCGTTGATCACACCGCGCCACTTCGACCTGTCACCCTACTTCGAGATCGTCAAGTTCAACTACCTCGCCGGCGGCAAGTTCGACTACCGCCGCATCGAGTGGACGGACGCCGACGGGCAACCGGTGCAGAACCGACCGGCGGCGCGCGCCGTCGCACCGGCGGTTGCGACCCGAAGTCAAAAGTCCTCGGCGGCGTGAACGCCGCGCAGGTGCGTTGCCCCGGTCACGACGGGGCTACCGCAGGCATCCAACAGTCCGCTGAAGAACACTCGCAGCTCACAGCTCAATTCGATAATTCCCGTGCCGATCCAGCGTCGCGTCCTGACGCGGATGCAGGACGATGGTCGTGAACGGCTCCTCGATGATCGCCGGACCCTTCACGCGTTGGCCGGCGCGCATGCCGGGGCCGGCGTAGATCGGAACCACGACGAAGCGGCCGCCGAAGAAGGCTTTGCGGCGGCCCTTGACTGGCGGGCGCGATGCGGAGCGTGCGATCACCGGAATCTGCGGCTTCGCGGTGACGCCGACGGCGGTGAGCCGGACGCTGCGCAGGATCGGCTCTTCATCGCGCGAAGCATAGGTGTGCAGCTCTTCGTGCAACTCGTGGAAACAGTCAACCAGCACGCCGAGCTCTCGGCGACCCAGGATGCCGTTGCGCGACGCGATCGGCACGGGGATGTCGAACGTCTGGCCGGGATAACACATGTTCGCGAAGCGTCGGATCTCGACGTGCTTGCGACCGCTGTGGCGCGACGCTAGCACGTTGCGCGCCGCTTGCTCCATCTCGATGAGCAGCGCATTGAAACGGTCGATGTCGGCCCGCCCCACCGGCGTGATGTAGGCGCGCATCTCGTCGATGACGTGATCCGAGAGCAACAACCCCAGGGCTGAGAAGGCCGGCGAGGTCTTCGGCACGAGCACGGTCTTGATACCCAACTCCTCGGCCTGCGCCGTTGCGTGTACCGGTCCGTTGCCGCCGTAGACGACCATCGTCAGCCCGCGCGGATCAACGCCGCGGGTCGCCGAGATGCGGCGGATGGAGTTGGCCATGTTGGCGTTCACCAGCCGATAAATGCCGTGCGCGGCCGCGATCGCATCGAGACGAAGCGGGCGCGCCACCTGCTCCGTGATCGCCTCGCGTACGCCTGCGGTCCGCAGCCGCATCGTACCGCCGCAGAAGTCGTCGGGGTTGAGATAGCCCAGCAGCAGGTTGGCATCGGTGACCGTCGGCGCGGTGCCGCCGCGGCCGTAGCAGATGGGACCCGGCTCGGCGCCGGCGCTGCGCGGGCCGACCTGCAACGAGCCGGCAACCACCGCGGCGATCGAGCCGCCGCCGGCACCGATGGACTGCACGTCGACCATGGGCAGTCCGATGAGATAGCGATGATGCCAGTTCCACCCCGATTTGATCTCCGGCCGGCCGCCGCGAATCAGGCACACGTCGTAGCTGGTGCCGCCCATGTCGGCGCAGATGAAGTCGTCCGTCTTCGCAGCGCCGGCGATCGCACACGCCGCGATGACGCCGCCGGTGGGTCCGGAGCCGAGCACGGTGACCGGGCGCCGCCTGATGTATTCCGGCGTCATGATGCCGCCGTTCGACTGCATGACCAGCAGCTCGTGCTGATACCCCGCAACGCGCAGGCGCTCGGCCAGCCGGCCGAGGTAGCCCTCGATCTTCGGCGCCACGTAGGCGTTCACCAGCGTCGTGCTGGTGCGCTCGAACTCCGGCGCCGACGGCATGACCTCGTGGGAGAGGGAGATGCTCATCCCCGGGCACTCCTCGGCGGCGATCGCACGCACGCGCTGCTCGTGCGTCGGGTTGATGAACGAGAACATGAACACCACCGCAAGCGACTGCGTCCCCTGTCTCTTGAGACGCCGCAACGCCGCACGCACTGCGGTCTCGTCCAGCGGGACGAGGACGTTGCCCTCGTAGTCGAGCCGCTCCGGCACGCCGATGCGGCGGCGGCGCTGTGCGATCGGCGGCGGCGGCGGCAAGGCCGGGTCCCAAATGTCTTCCTTGAAGCCGCGGCGCAGCTCGATCTCGTCGCGATGACCTTGCGTGGTGATCAGTCCAGTCACCGCGCCGCTCATCTCGATCATCGTGTTGTCGGCGGTGGTGGTGCCATGCACGACTGCCGCCGTCTCCGACAACAACTCTCCCAAAGTGAGATGCTCGCCGCGGGCGAGTTGGTCGATGCCGCCTATCACGCCTTCCGACTGATCACGCGGCGTCGTCGGGCTCTTGCTGAGTCGCAGCGTGCCGTCGGGACGCACCAGCACGAAATCGGTGAACGTGCCGCCGACGTCGATGCCAATGCGGAAGGTCATGACGGACAGACAACAGACAACAGACTTGCCGTACGTATCACCGGTGCTCCTCCCTCTCGTCCAGGCGGTTTCCGAGTCTGTTGTCTGTTGTCTGAACGTCTGTTGTCTGTTGTCTCGCCTGGGCGCGGAGGTTCCCAGTGGCCGCCAAATCGATCGTCAGTGTGAGGTCCTCCAGCGAGCCCGTGAGCACTACGCCGTAGTCGCGGCGCGCGGCTTCGACGGAGACGTACTCGTCGAGGACATCATCGAGCACTTTCTGCGGATCGCGTTCGAGCGGGTCGCCCCAACCACCGCCGCCGCCGTAGCGGTACTCGTAGCGTTCGCCGGGCTCATGATCGACGTAGAACGCGGTGGTCTCGACGACGTGCTCGTGCGGTCCGCCGCAGCGCAGCTTGAGCTGATTCGGGGCGCCGGGCTTGCCGCCGGCGATGCCCGGCATCGGGTACTTCATGCCGACGACGTAGGTGTAGATCTGCGACGGCGCGCACAGCTCTTTGATGTAGAGCGTGCCCGGACAGCCGCGCCACTTGCCCGGCCCGCCCGTGTCGGTAGCGTAGTCACGTGACAGGTGGCGCACCGGGAAGATGCTCTCGTTGATCTCGCCGGTGGCGCGGATGAGATTTCCAAAGCTGACGTTCATCGCGCCCCAACCGTCCTGTCCGTGCACCGCGCCGCAGTAGGCGCCGAAGGTGTCGACAGAGTGATCGATGAACAGCTGGCCGGTTTTCGGATTCTTGCCGAAGATCACCGTCGGCATACCCATCTTGTAGATCTGCGGGCAGCAACGTTCCGGGATCACTTGCTCCAGCGCCTTGGCGATCGCCTCACCGACCTCGGTGCCCGGATGATGCGTGCCGGCGGCGACGGATTTCTCCGGCGGCGGGTTGAGGCAGCAGCCCTGCGGAACGATGAGATCGATCGAGTTGAAGAAGCCTTCGTTCTTCGGGATCGACGGGTCCATCATGCTGGCGATCTGTGCCACCACGTAGCCGCGGGTGTTGCCGAAGGTGGAGTAGGCTTGCAGGTTGTCGCGTGTGTCGGAGCCGGTGAAGTCGACGCCGAGGTCACTGCCCTTCACCGTCACCTTGCAATGGATGTGGATGTCCTTGTTCCCCTTCGGGTCGTGGTCGACGTAGACGTCGGACTCGTAGACGCCATCGCGCCATTTCGCGACTTCTTCTTTGAAGCGGCGCTCGGCGTAGTCGATCATGTACCGCGCGGCGCCACGCACGGCAGCGACGCCGTGACGCGCGATGACTTCCTTTAGCCTGCGGGCACCGAGCTGCGCCGCACCGACTTGGGCGCGCAGGTCGCCGACGAAGGTCGGCGTGCGATTGTTCACCTTCATGAAGTAGGTGATGTCCTTGCGCTCGACGCCCTTCTCGAAGATCTTCACCGCCGGGAAGCGCACGCCTTCCGCCCAGATGTCGCGCGCATCGACGTTGTAGCCGCCGGGCATGGCGCCGCCGGTGTCGGCGTGGTGGCATTGGATGGAAGCGATGAGCACCATCTCACCGTCGTAGAAGACGGGCGCGAAGATGTTGTAGTCAGGCAAGTGGCCGCCGCCATGGTACGGGTCGTTGGCAACGAGCACGTCGCCGTCGAAGAGGCCGTCACGACCGAAGAACTCCAGTGCGAAGCGCACCGGCAGCGTCGAGCTGAGCATGAACTGCGGGATGCCGACGCTGAGCGCGGCGAGGGCGCCGTTCGCGTCGAGGATGGTGGCGTTGCGCTCATTCGACTGGTTGAGGATCGGCGTCGTCGCCGTCAGGCTCACGTGCGTTGCCATCTCGTAGGCGATGGTCTCCATCGCACCGCGAATGATCTCTGCGCTCACGGCGTCGACAGTCGGGCTCCGCAGCGCGCGTAACGCCGGACGTGCCTTCGTGCGTGCGGCCGTTCGCGCCGCACGTTTCAGCTTTCGCCGTACGGTTCCGGATCGCATCGTGTCCTCTCGGTTGTTGGAACCTTCGTTGCGGTCTATTAGCCAGCTTTGCGGTGAAAGTCGATGCACTCGGGACGTCACCGCGCTTTCAGCGCGATCACCGGCGCAGCGCCGCGCCCTGTTCCCGCCTTACCGGCAGACTAGGAGCCGGCCTGTGCTGCGGATGGCGCACTGCGCCGCCGGGGCCGGGGAAGCGCGCCCGCTGCGCCGCTACTGAATGCGGCGGAGCGGCTCCACGAGCTGCGGCAGCCAGCGTTGTGGGTAGGTGGCGATCTCCCCAGGCACGCCGAGCGGCTCAGGACCCGCCGCGGGAGCCGTCGACAAGGTTCCGCACATGCGATCCCAAACGGAGAGTAGTGTGCCGAAGTTGTGTGCGCTCGTGCGCGGCACGTGATGCATGCGATGCAGGCGCGGCGTGATGAATAGCGGCGTCAGGAATCGGAGCATGACCCTCAGGTTCGCGTGCCCGAACGCCGCCCACGCCGCAAAAATCCCGCTGGCGATGGCGACGGCCGAGAGGGGAAAGCCAAGCACGACGAGCACCACCGGCGAGAGGAGGTGACGCAGGGTGTGTTCCAGAATGTGCGCGCGAAACGCCGCCAGCCAATCGAGGGTGCGGCTCGAATGGTGCACCTTGTGCAGCTCCCACAGCGCGGGGACGCGATGCAGCAGTACGTGCGACACGAACGCCCCAAGGTCGTACAGGACGGTCGCGAGTACCACGATCAGCCAAAAAGGGGCGTGGTCGAGCAGCATCCCATCCGGTGCGCCGACCCAGCGCACTGACTGCGTTCGCAGCGCGTATGAGAGCAACACGCCTCCCGTGACGAAGTACCACACGTCGGTCGAGAAGAACGGCCGCAGGAATGGCGATGCCAGGTAGCGCAGCGAGGGAACGCGCTCGGCCAGCGTCAACGCAAGCATCGCCGTGACCACAATCAAGACGTCCATTCGACACCTCCAGCGTCGGTCCTCGGCCGCCGTCGCGAAACCTGCGCGTGCCAGGCCGACTCACGGAGGAAGACGTTGGAGAGAGCAGATTCGTTACACGTCGGAAGAATCAGGCTGGGAGCTGAAGTGCACGGCGCTCAGCTTGCGCGAGGCGAGGACCGAATGCAGCTGCGCGATGCGCCCGTCCGGACCGAGGTCGCAGCGCAGCACGGCCCGCGGCGCCTGCTGGTTTCGCGCGCTGGCATATTCGATCAGCACGGCCGGCAACCCGTTGATGTAGCGGAAGGTCAGGCGCGCACCTTCGGCGCGCCGCCGGGCAACACGCAGGTGCAGCAGCGCCACCCTGCTGCGGCCCGCCAACGGGCCGTGCAGCGCCGTGTACTCGCCGCCGCCATCGGCGACGGTGCGCACGGACTCCACGAGCAACGCCTCGACGCCCGCGACGTCCTGCGCCATGAGGCCGCGCACGAGCTTTTCCAGCACCCTGCGGGTCTTCTCCTGGAGCTCGCGCGTGGGCCGGCACCGTTCACGGCCATAGGTGCGCATGGCGCGACGCGCCCGGTGGTGCGTAATCCGCACGTTTCCCTCGGACATCTGCAGCGCCACCGCCACCTCGCGCGCCGCGTAGTCGAATACGTCGCGCAGCAACAGCACGGCGCGCTGCCGTGGAGTGAGCGCTTCGAGCGCGAGGAGAAAGGCGAAGGATACGCTTTCCAGCAGCTCGTAGTGTCCCTCTGGACTTCGCGCCGGCTCGGCGGACGGCAACGCGTCGGCTTCCTGTGTCTCGATCGGCGACGGCAGCCACGCGCCGACGTACGCGCCGCGGCGCCGGCGGCGCAGCACGTCGAGGCCGAGGTTGGTGGCTACACGCACCAGCCACGGGCGCCACGCGTCATCACCCAACGGCGGCGCACCGGCGACGGCACGCGCGAAGGTCTCTTGCACGATGTCGTCGGCGTCCGCCGCACACCCGGTCAGCCGATAGCTCAACCCCCACAGCAGGCGCTGGTGGGTGTGGAAGAGGCCTTCGAGGCTCGTGCCGGCGGCGTGGGTCATGGTCGCAGGCTTTGTAACGTTCGAGCGGGGGAAAGCGTTACACGCGTTTTCCACTTGGTGCCGTTGCGATGAGAGCAGGACGCGGTCCTTCCGCTCCCACCGTCGATACAGGTGAAAGAGGCTTGCTCAGAAAACGTGTAGCCGAATTGGCGACGACAAAGTCGGCGAACCCGAAGCTCTCGTACAGCGCGCGTGCGCGCCGATTGTCATCTTGGACTTCGAGCGTGAGCTTGCAACACCCTCGACGGAGCGCATGCGCCTCGGCCGCCGCCAGGAGCGCTCGGCCAATGCCCTGCCCGCGGTACTCAGGAACAACCGCCAGGTCGTGGATGTTGAGGAGTGGGCACGCCTGGAACGTGGAGAATCCAAAGAAACACACGGCAACGCCAACGGCTCGCTGATCGGCGAACGCGAGTAGCACCAACGCATGCGGAATATCCCGCAGCGCCGGAACAAGTCGCTCGCGGACCTGTGGAGTGAGCGGCGCTCCGCCACCGACGGGATCCACGGCGTAGGAGTTGAGCACCTCGACGATTCCCGCACAGTGACCCGGGTTTGAGAAGTCTGCTTCGTGGATGTCGAGCTGCATGGCAACACCCGTGTGTGCACGCGGGCTCATACACCTTGGTGTGCCGACCATTCAAGCTGGCTAGCGAGGCATTTCTCACACCGGACTAAACGGATTGAACAGATTTTCCGAGAAGCGACTGGTCCGTTTCTGCAGCCGAATCCGTTTAATCCGTTCAATCCGTTGTCAAATGTTCCCGCTCGGACAAGCGCTGGATGTTGTTCGAGCCCATGCCGACGGGACCCAGCAGCGCCATGCGGTTCATGCCCACTCCGCACTTCCCGCGTGACCTTTTGGCGGCGCCGCGGTTCTTACAGTATGGAAGCGCAGCAAAGGAGGAAGACCGAATGACGACACAGCAGAATGCTCCGAACATCAGCGACATGCCGCCGCCGTTTGCGCTGTTCCAGTTGGCGACCGGTCACTATGTGTCGCATGCCATCTATGTCGCCGCCACGCTCGGGGTCGCCGACGAGTTGGCCCATGGGCCGCGGTCGTGCGCCGAGTTGGCGGCAGCGACGGCAAGCCACGCGCCGTCACTCAAGCGCGTGCTGCGTCTGCTCGCCAGCGTCGGGGTGTTCAGCGAGACCGACGCCGGGGACTTTGCGCTGACACCAATCGGCGAGTGTCTGCGAGCCAGTGTGCCCGGCTCGTTTCGTTCGACGGCGCTGTTGTTCACAGGGCCGCTGGTGCGCTCCGCGTGGGGCGACCTGCTGCACACCGTCCGCACCGGCGAGACCGCCGTGGAACACGTGACCGGCATGAATACCTTCGAGTACTTCGCGCAGCACCCGGAGGAAGCCGCAGCGTTCGACGAGGCGATGGCGTCCTTCACATCGATGGTGGCGATGGCGGTGGCGGCGGCGTATGACTTCTCCGCGTTTGGAACCCTCGTCGACGTCGGCGGCGGCAACGGCGCTCTGCTGATCGGCATCCTGAACGCCAATCCAGGGCTGCGCGGCGTCGTCTTCGACCTTCCCCGCGTCGTCGAAGGCGCTCAACGGCAGATCGCCGCAGCGGGGCTGACGCCGCGCTGCGCGACCAACGGCGGCGACTTCTTCGAAGCCGTACCGAGCGGCGGCGACGCGTACATCCTCAAGCACGTCATCCACGACTGGGATGACGCCCGCGCCCTCAAGATCCTCCAGAGCTGTCATCGAGCCATGAAGCCGCAGACGAGGCTGTTGATCGTCGAAGGCGTCTATCCGCCCCGCATCGATCAGTCCCTCGCCAGCCGAGGGGCAGCGGCGAACGACGTCAACATGCTGGTGTGCACCGGCGGACGGCAGCGCTCGGAGGCGGAGTTCCGGGAGCTGTTCGCCGCGGCCGGGTTCACGTTCACGCGGATCGTGCCGACGATGGCCGCGTCGAGCGTGATCGAAGGAGCGCGTCCATGACGGAGACCATCACCGTGGGGACCCAAGCCGGCATCCACTCCTTCGGCAGGGGCGACGGCGATCCGGTCGAGGGCGCAGACGTCACCACGTTGGCTCTCGACGACGAGGCGATGTGGGCGCTGCTCGACCACCGGCATGTCTGTCGCATCCGCGGTACCGAGGTGACCCGCGTGGCGAGCGTCGAGGGGGCGATCGGCTGGTGCTTGCTGGTCAAGGACGGCGTCGTATGGGTCGGTACGGACAACGCAGGTCTCTTCCGTCTCGACGGAGATCGAATGGTGCGGGTCCGGTCTCTCGATGCAGCACCAACCCGGTCGGATTGGTACCACCCGGGAGGGCGTCCCGGGACTTGGTCCATGGCGGCCGATGGTGGTCGCATGTACGTCAACGTGCACGTAGGAGGGATACTCGTGTCGGACGACGACGGGCGCACGTGGGCGCCGACCATCGATTTGCACGACGACGTTCACCAGGTCAGCGTCGGCACCGGCGGCCGAGTATGGGCGGCCACGGGCATGAGGGGGCTGGGAGAGAGCCGCGATGCGGGGCAGACGTGGACCTATCACGCGGCGGGACTACACGCGCCCTACCTCACCTGCGCGGTCCCGACCTCCGACGGTGTGTTGGTTGCCGCTTCCTCCGGCCATCGCGCCGCTGACGGTGCTGTGTACCGTTTCGACGGTGAGGTCTTCCATCTCTGCGCCGGCGCGCTGCTCGAACGTCTCGGCAGCACCCTGGCCGCGCGACAGCTCGCCGCCAACGAGAAGGTCGCCGCCGTCGCGGGCTTCGACGATCGCCTGTACGCATCGCACGACAGCGGCCGCACCTGGAACTCGATCGCCCAAGGTTTGGCCGACGTCCGGGCGATCGTCATCGGTTGACGCTGGTGGCGCGCCGTGCGGGCAAAGCGTTTCCTACAACGGATTAAACGGATTGAACAGATTTCCAGAGAAGAGAATGGCCGGCGCCGAACCGCTCGCCCTAAAGGAGCCGCCTTCTTCCGGCGGCATCTCGAAGGGCGCCCATTGGTGTGATCGGCGCGCTTGACGATCCTCAATGCGCCATCGTCACGACCCGAGTCGCCGCCGTGCCGTGACCGCCCCAAACGCCGCCAGCAAGAGGCCGATCACGATGAGGCCCAGATGCGAGGTTGTAGGCACCGGGCCGCCCTGCGCCCGGCACTGACCAACACTGCCCGGCTGCGTGCAGGATTGATTCGGTTGGTTACAGGGGGCGTTGCAACACACATCCCCAGGCGCGCAAAACGTCGAGACGCATTGCGTCCCGCTGGTGCACGATTCACCGAGGGCACGTTGAATGGGCGTCACCGTTGGCGTACTCGTCACCGTCGGCGATGGTGTGATCGTCGGAGTTGCCGTTGGTGTGCGGGTCGGCGTCGGCGTCGGTGTGTTGGTGAAGGTCGGCGTTGGCGTCGGCGTGTCGGTCGACGTCGGTGTCGGTGTGTTGGTGAAGGTCGGTGTCTGAGTCGGCGTATCGGTCCGCGTCGGGGTGTCGGTTGGCGTTGGCGTGTCGGTTGGGGTTGGCGTGTCGCTCGGCGTTGGGGTTATGGTGTCGGTCGGCGTGCTGGATGGCGGTGGCAACCAGTCCACCGTGGCCTGAGGCCCCGGTGCAGGCACCATCGAGGTGCAATCGGAGTACGGTGCACAAGTCAATTGCACCGTGTCCGTACCCGCCCCGCCTGATCCCGTGTACGAAAAGTCGCAAGAATTGACTCCGGCTGTGCACGAGAACATTGTGCCCATGTTCGGACCTGAAATTACACTGAAGGTCAGCGTGGGGCTGGCAATGAAGCTGCCATGCAGGGTCACCATATCGCCGACGTTGGCGCTTTGTGAGTCTGGAGTCAGGCAAAGAGCGGCGCCGGTGTTTGATGCGATGCTGCAGACTGCCTGAGCGAGGTTTGGGGACCCCAACAGAGCAACAAGGCCAATACAGCCAGCGTAGGCAGCAAGCCGAAGTCTTGAGATCTGTCGCACGTTTGCTCTCCGAGAGCTCACCAGCTCCTCCTTGCTTCCCCGGCGGCGTGGGACCGCGGCCCACCTCCGACTCAGGACCCGTATGACGTAGTCGCTTTTCATACACCACGTCAATCAAAACGTCTACTACTGGGCCGAGTGGCGGGGGCGTTGGGAATTAGTTCCGAACACGACGACAGGTGCGCCTGGGATCAGGTCGTGAGCGGTCTGACGCGGCAGCTGAACGCTAACATCTTGATCCCTCGAACCCTATCTGAGGTCGCGCATCTGCAATCCCAGCATGCGCGAGATGATCGAGCGCTGGATGTTGTTCGAGCCCATGCCGACGGGGCCGAGCAGGGCCATGCGAATCCAGCGGTTCATGTCGTTGTCTTCGAGGTAGGACTGGCCGCCGAGGACCTTGCCGCAGCAGCAAGCCCCTCCTTGGGTGCCTCTAAGGTAAGATCCGTGCGTTGATTGGAACCGTTTGCAGGTGGCAGGCAAACCCTTGACCGACCACGATTGAAGACGTGAAGCTTGAAGAGGAGGAGCGGAAGGTGGCTGGCCTGGTTTCGTGCCGGCTTTCAAGCCGCACTAGCGTAGATGCTCCGCCCCTCACCGAAGTACGCATCGTACACGTGCTGGTACGCCAGGTCACACTTCCGCTGGTAGATCTCCGGCGCATAGGCTGGCGGGAGCTTGTCCAACTCGATCTCGATGCACTGCCGCACGGCGGCGCGTGTCTGCTGCCGCTTGCGCCAGTCGAGGACCAGCTTCTCGTGTTTCAGCTTCTCCAGCAGTGCCCGCACGACTTTCTTGACCTCGGCCTCATCCCGCTTCGTGAGGCTTGGGTCCGGCTTGGTCAGTAGATCGAACAGGGCAAGTTCCTCTTCCGACAGCCCCTCCGTCACACCACGCTGCTCCTCCGCGTTGAGACCTTGAATGAATCGCACCAGATCGTCGAAGAGCCCCTCGATGTTCTTGCTGCCGGCGTTGTACTCGTCGATGAGCTTCTGAAACTTCTCCAGATAGTCGACGCGCGAACGGTTGAGCCGCACCATCGCCTTGAGCTTGCCGTCGATCGCTCCGCGCAGCTTCTCAATCTCGGTATGCTTGCGTGCCGCGGCGAACTTCGCTTTCAGCGCTTCGAAGTCGATCTTCGTCAGATCCACCAGGCCGTAGTCTCCGGGGGGTTCGTGGATCACGTACCCCTTCGCGTCGATCGACTCGTCGAGCAACTTCTCCACGTCGGCCATGACCTCGGAGATGTCGGCCGCTGGCAGCAGCGAGCGGATCTTCTCAGCGATTACTGCCAGCAGCACGCAGATAGGCATGTACTCGCTGGCTGACGGGTCGGGGAGAATTGCTTTGTAGAGCGTGACGACGTTGCCGGCGAGCAGCAGGTACTTGCGCTTCGACTCGTCGTTGACGACGATCGCCTCCATCGCGTCGTCGAGCAGCCGCACGCGCTCGAAACCTTGGGCTGCCTGGATCTTCGCAGGATCGACGCCGCGCTCCGCGCAGTACGTCTCCGCCTCGGCGATCGCTTTCTTGAGGTACTCAATCAGCTCGGCCTTGTCCCTGATCGGCGTATCCGTGCCGCCGCCTGGAGCCGGTGCCGCGTAAATCGCCAGGGCCTTTTGCAGGTCACGGAAGATGCCGACGTAGTCCACGATCAGCCCGTTCACCTTGCCTTGCGCCACGCGGTTGGCCCGCGCGATGGTCTGCATGAGCGTGTGGTTCCGCATCGGCTTGTCGAGGTAGATCGTCGAGCACGACGGCACGTCGAACCCTGTCATCCACATGGCGCACACGAACACGATCCGCAGCGGGTCACTGGCGCGCTTGAACTTGGTGTCGAGGTCCTCGGTCACCATCCGCTTGCGGTGCGGCACGATGTCGAGACCCTTGTCCTTCATGTCCTCGATCTCGTTCTGTGCCTGCGATACCACGACCGCCATGTCGGTCTGTTCCAGGTAGGCGATCTTCTTCTCCAGGATCTGACGCTCATCGTTACTCGCCGCCACCCGCGCGGCGCGAAGATCCGCCAACTGGCGCTGCCAGTACTTGTGCACCTTGTCGTACATCCGCACCGCGGTTGCCTTGTCGATGCAGACCACCATTGCCTTGCCCTGGTAGCCGCGACCTGTGAAGTGCGCGACGATGTCTTCCGCGACTTTTTCGAGCCGGTCGTCGCGAGTGACCAGGTGGTACTCGCGCGCAAACTCCCGCTCCAGCTTTTTCTCCTGTGCCTCGTCGAGTTCCGCAGCCTCCAGCAACCGCTCCATGTCCTGGTTGAGGTCCTGGTTCGTCAGTTGCAACTCGGGAATGCGGTTCTCGTAGAAGAGCGGGACGGTGGCGCCGTCCTGCACCGACTGCCGGTAGGTGTAGATGCTGACGTAGTCGCCGAAGACCTCGCGGGTCTTCTCCTCACCGACCATGAGCGGCGTGCCCGTGAAGCCGATGAAGGCGGCGTTGGGCAGTGCGTCGCGCATGTTCTGGGCGAACGTGTCGTACTGGCTCCGGTGCGCCTCGTCGGTGATGACGATGATGTCCGAGCGGTCCGACAGTTTGGGATGTCGTTCCCCCTTCTCGGCGTGGAATTTCTGAATCAGCGTGAAGACGTAGCGATGATCCTCGGTCAGCAGTTGCCGGAGGTTCTCGCCGCTCGT
Source organism: uncultured Binatia bacterium (SeqCode) (assembly GCA_964498075.1). GTDB lineage: Bacteria > Desulfobacterota > Binatia > HRBIN30 > HRBIN30 > CAZCGA01. The sequence goes on from CAZCGA010000003.1 coordinate 38,448, forward strand.
CGCCTGGGCCTGCTTTTCGGTGATGGCGCCGCAGGCCACGAACTCCTTGTAGATCTGATCGTCCAACTCATCTCGATCGGTGACGACGACGAAGGTCCAGTTGCCTGGCAGCGTACGCAGGATCTTCTGTGAGAAGAACAGCATCGAGAGGCTCTTGCCGCTGCCCTGCGTGTGCCAGAACACGCCGAGCCGCCCACGCTTCTCCTTCAACTGGCGAACCGCGTCGATCGCGCGGTTGACGCCGAGATACTGGTGGTTCTTGGCGACGATCTTGGCGAGGTCGCCCTTCAATTCCTCGAAGGCGGTGAAGTTCTCGACGAGGTCGAGCAGGCGCGGCGGATCGCAGGTGCCGCGGATCATCGTCTCCAATGAGACGATCCCGGCCTCGCCTTCGTCGTTGATGCGCTTCCATTCGGCGAAGTGCTCCCAGCCGGCCGTGGTGCTGCCGATGCGGCTCTCGCTGCCGTTTGAGAGGATGATGAACGCGTTGTACCAGAAGAGCTGCGGGATGGTCGTCTTGTAGTCCCGCAGGTTGTCCGTGAAGGCATTCTCCAGGCGCTTGTGGCTGGCCTTGAGCTCGACGAACACCAGCGGAATGCCGTTGACGAATCCGACGAGGTCGCAGCGCCGTTGGTACATCTCGCCGGACACCCAGAGCTGGGACGCAAGCAAGAAGTCGTTGTTGGCGGGTTCGCGCCAGTCGATGATGCGGACAGTTTCGGTGCTCTCGCTGCCGTCGTCGGCGCGGACCTTCACCTTCACGCCGTCCTTCAGCAGATGGTAGATTTCGCGGTTAGCGTTGGCGGCGCTCATCGCCGAGCGGTCGCGCGTCAGCTCTTCGGTGGCGAGTGAGAACGCTGCGGGCGGCACATCCGGATTCAACCTCTCCATCGCTGCCCGCAGCGGGCGAGTGAGCACCGCCTCCTGATCGGTTTCACGGCCCAGCGTGCCGGTCGGGCCGAAGGTCTCTTGGTAGACGTTCGCCGTCTCCCAGCCGAGACCGTCGCGAAACAGCTCGATCGCCGGCTGTTCGACGAGCGCGTCCTCGGAGTAGTCGCTCCGGCTCACGACGACCTGTGGCCCGTTCAGGCCGCGCGGGGTTTCAACTCGAACACGGGGATCGATACGCTCTGCCGCGGACGCCCCTCGGCGACCACGCGGTCGATTGCTTTCAGGGTGCTCGGGGAAAGGAATGCCTCGCCACACTGCGTGCAGACTTCGGCGCTGACGTTGCGAATCAAGAAGCGCTGGCCGGCCCACTCGTGCATGTGCTCGATGCGCTGCCGCTTCAGCGGCCCCTTACACCAGTAGCAAGTCTTCATCGCTTCCCCTTTTCGGACCCGCCAATCTTGCCATAAGTCCGCATCGGGCCGATACACCGCAATCACTACCACCGTTGCTCCAGCCGCGGCGATCAGCCGGCTTCACGGCGCCAGCTCGGCGCCCGGCTCGTCCGGCAGGCGCGACACGTCGATCTCGCCGGAGATCAGCTTGGGTACCAGAAGGTCGCGAGTAGCTCGGAGCAGCGCGTTGCGTCGGTGGAGAGCATCAACGTAGCTACCCATGGGGCTGGCCAGCTCCGAGAATCGCTGCACTAATTGGCGTGGCGGCGCCACTGCTTGAACTGCCGACAATCCCGAGATCGTCACTTGAGGTTGGGCTGCTCCACCGATGATGGAGGCAATATTGGAATGACTAAGAACAAGCTCGATGAAGAGGTAGTTCCAGTGCGCAAAGGGCACGAGCGGGTGGATCATGAAGGAGTTGTTCGTGACAAACGCTCGCTCCCTCGTTCGCCATACGGTCCCGCTTCCATTTCCGCGGGAAGTCACAAGCGCCGTCGGCCCGTCGGTTGTGAACTCGCTGTGCCGACCGATGATGCCTCCCGCCCCATACACGGGGTACTCCCCATCAGCTCGGAGCTGCTTCATCGGCAGCGTCTTTCCATACTGAATGTCGAACAGCTGTCCGAAAGGCCGCACCTCCCACCCGTCGGGGATCTTCGTAAGGGGTGACTCGACCATTTCGACCGTCTCGTGCCCGGGGAAGCGGAAGTGGACGAACCATTCACGGTACAGCGTCCGCGCCATCTCCTCCAGTATGGCGATACGGCGGGTGTTGTTCTCGATCAGGTCGTCGTAGGCGGAGAGGATCGATGCGATGCGACGTTGAACTTCAAGTGGCGGTTTCCTGGTGGGGAGTTGATGCAGGAAGTTCCGATTCACACCAGGTACGGCACCTGCCACGTTCTGCGTTCCGAAGTTCAAGGTTCTTAGCAGGTAGCAGATGAAGCGAGCATTGTTTCCCTTGAAGTCTTTGACGTACAGGCTCGTGTTGAGTGGCCAAAAGTCTAATGGGACATAGAAGACTTCCCCGAGGGTACCGTAACGACCGGTCACCACGCGGTCCCTTCGCTTTGGCGACGTTGTGATAGCCAGTCACACCGCTTGAAGACACGATGGGCACATGTCCAGGTGTCCGCTCTGAAGCTGGCAAATCATAGCCCCTCTTCAAAGTGATGATGTCTCCGAGCTTGCAGGCGATCCATCCAGACTCAGGCTTCATGACGGCTCCAGAAGAGCCGCGACGTTTTCCGCGATCCGTTCCTCCAGTTCCCGGCTCTCGGCGTTAAGCCGCTCCAGCTCCTCGTTCAGCTCCTCCAACCGCTCGTCGAAGTCGAACTCGTCCGGCGCGCGGTCGGCGACGCCGACGTAGCGACCGGGATTGAGGCTCCAACTCTGAGCTTCGATGTCCTTGAGCGTGGCCACCTTGCACAGGCCCGCCACATCGCGGTAGCGCACCTTAGGGAACTTCTCGGCGAGCAGCGCCTTGCTGCCGTTCGTCATTTCGGGCTGCTCGCCGCGATAGAGGCGCACGATGTTGCCGAGGAACTCGATCTGCTCGGGCAGGAAATCGCGGTGGGCGCGGTCGATCTGGCGGTAGAGGTGGCGCGCGTCGAGGAAGAGCACGGTATCGGAGGCCCTCACCCCCCGCCCTCTCCCAGGGGGAGAGGGAGCCAGAGCCTTGCCCCTGTCGAGGAACCAGAGAGTGCAAGGGAGCGTGACGGTGTAGAAGAAGTTCGAGCCGATGGCGATGACCACGTCGACGGCGTGCGACTGGATCAGCTGCTTGCGGATCTCCAGCTCGGAGCCGCGCGCGTCGGCGGCTGAGTTTGCCATCACAAAGCCCGCGCGTCCGGCATCGTTCAACGACGAATAGAAGAGTTGAATCCAGAGGTAGTTGCCGTTGTCCACGCTCGGCATCCCGGACGGAAAGCGGGCCTTGTCGTCCTTGATGCGCTCCTTGTTGATCCGATCGACGTTGAACGGCGGATTCGCCATGACGAAGTCGAAGCGCCCCGGCGCCTTGTGCAGGTCCTCGTAGTACGAGTTCGCCTCGCGGATGTCGCCGGAGAGGCCGTGGACCGCGAGGTTCATCTTACACAGCCGAACCGTCTCGGTCGTCTTCTCCTGGCCGTAGACCATGATCTCGGCGCTCGGGTTCTTCTTGTGGTTCTCGACGAAGCGGGCGGACTGCACGAACATGCCACCCGATCCGCACGCCGGATCGTAGATGCGGCCGTGGAACGGCTCGATGACCTCGACGATCAGCCGGACGATCGACGTAGGAGTGAAGAACTCGCCGCCCTTCTGTCCCTCCGTCATGGCGAATTCGCCGAGGAAGTACTCGTAGATTTTTCCGAAGGCATCGCCCTCGATGTCCATCGGGATCGACGCCATCAGCTTCAGCAGCTCGATGAGCGTGGCGTTTTCCAGCGCCGTGTAGGTCTTCGGGAGAATGCCCCGTAGCTCCTCGTTCTCCTCCTCGATCGCCTTCATGGCGTCGTTTATCGCCTTGCCGAGGTTGTCGCGCTCGGTGAGCTGGAGCAGCGTCGAGAAGCGCGCCGGGTCCGGCAGGTAGAGCACCCCGCGCGCCTGGTAGTCCGTCTTCCCGACCTTGCGCCGTCTGGTCGCTTTGCCGGTGAGTTCCTTCTCCGCCTCCGTGAACTTGTGGTCGGCGTAGCGCAGGAAGATCAGCCCGAGAACGGGAACGGAGTACTCCGACGCCTTGAGCTTGGAGTTCGCCCGCAGCTCATCGGCGGCGTCCCACAGTCGCTTCTCGATGTCGTTGTGATTGCCTGGCATGTCCAACGTAGCCGCGTCGAAATCCGCGAGCCTACTTCTGCCATTGGACGGCGTGAGGAATCAATCGGGGAGGGCCTCAGGCTTCCTCACTAGAGTACCGAATCCAATGATTCCCGTGAGCGGTCTGACGCGTCAGCCAAACGCTCGTCTTGATCGTTTGACGCTATCTGAGATCCCTCATCTGCAGCCCAAGCATGCTCGAGATGATCGAGCGTTGTATGTTGTTCGAGCCCATGCCCACCGGACCAAGTAGCGCCATGCGGATCCAGCGGTTCATGTCGTTGTCTTCGAGGTACGACTGGCCGCCGAGGACTTGCATGCCCAGCTCGCAGATCTTCAGGCACATGTCGGTGCAGAAGATCTTTGCCATGGCGCCTTCGAGCGAGCACGGCTTCTCCTGCGCGTGCAGCCAGGCGGCGTGATAGGTCATCTGCCGGCCCGCTTCGATGCCGATGGCCATGTCGGCGATCTGGATCTGCACGGCTTGGAAGCTGCCGATGGTGCGGCCGAACTGGCGGCGCGTCTTGGCGTGCTCCAACGCCATGTCGAAGGCCTTCTGCGCGATGGCGACGTGCGAGATGGCCACCATGAGCCGCTCCATGTCGAGGCTCTTGATCATCTGCCACCAGCCTTGGTTGAGCCCGTCGGGGCCGCCCATGATCATCGACCGCGGCACGCGGACGTTGTCGAAGAAGATCTCCTGCAGCGAGATCACCTTCGAGCCCATCTTCGGCATCTTGCGCAGCGTCACGCCCGGCAGCGTGCGATCGACCATGAAGATGGTGATGCCGTTGTAGCGGTCGGCCTTGTTCGTCCGGGTGATCGTCATGATGTAGTCGGCGACGTCGGCGCCGGAGATGTAGTGTTTGTGGCCGTTGAGGATGAAGTCGTCGCCGTCGGGTTCGCCGACCGTCTGCACCGCGGCGGCGTCGGAGCCGGCTTCCGGCTCGGTGAGCGCGAAGCAGCCCTTCATCTTGCCCTGGATGATGCGTGGCAGATAGGCGCGCTTCTGCTCCTCGCTGCCGTTCGTCTTGATCATGTGGCCGGCAAAGAAGACCGGGAGCAGGTAGCAGGCCGACGCGGCTTCGCTGCCGTAGGACAGCTCTTCGACGGTGAGGCAGAAGTCAACGGCGTCGCCGCCGATGCCGCCGTACTCCTCGGGGAAGTACACACCGAACACGCCGGTCTCTGCCAGCTTCGGCACCAGCTCGTGCGGATAGCGTTCCTCGCGCTCCAACTGGCGATCCAGCTCGGGTGGGCAGTTCCGCTTGATGAAGTCACGGATGGTCTGGCGGTAGGCTTCCTGTTCGGGCGTGAAGGAAAAGTCCATGCCTGCGCTCCTAGAGGCCCCGCTGGCGGGGCCGGAACTTGGGAAGGGTAACCTCGTCGGTGATCTTCTCGAAGACGACCTCGACGCGCATGCCGATGTAGATCTGGTCGTTCGGGCAGGCGACGAGGTTGGTGTGCAGCCGTGGGCCCTCGTCCAGCTCGACGATGGTGACGTTGTACGGTGCGTCGGCGTTGAAGGCGGGGTGTTGCGACTGGTGCACGAGGATCCAGCTGAACACCGTACCGCGGCCGCTGAGCTTGATCCACTCCGCGTTCTCGGAAAGACAACGCGCGCACAGCAGCGACGGCGGGAAGCGCACGTGGCCGCAATCGCCGCAGCGTTGCATGCGCAGCTCGCCGACGCGCGCCGCTTCCCAGTACGGCGCACTGTCTTCGTTCGGACGCGGTAGTGGCTTCTCGATGACGAACATGGTCAGGCTCCTTACTTCGCAAGGATGAGCGCGCTGTAGCTGACTGTCGGCGGCGCCTCGTGTGGTGCGCCGCCGTAGCCGGTAACCAGACACAGCTCGGCGTCCTTCACCTGGCGCGGGCCGCACGCGCCGCGCAGCTGGCGGACGCCCTCGCGGATATGACCGAAGCCGGAGAGATGGCCCTCGGAGATGAGGCCGCCGGCGGTGTTCGACGGCAGTGAGCCGGTCAACGACAGGTTGCCCGATGCGATGAAGTCGCCCACCTGCTCCGGCTTGCAGAAGCCGTAGGCCACCAGGTCGTGGATCACGCGCGGCGTGAACGCATCGTAGAGTTGCGCCACATCGATGTCCTCGGGCATGACGCCGGCCATGCCGAAGGCCATCTCCGCCGCCTTCTTCCCGCCCCAATGGTCGCCGTCGTTGCCGCGCGGGTGAATGATCTCAGAGGAGTGCGATTGGCCGGCGCCGAGGATGCGTGCGGCGCGTTTCGGCAGGTCGCGGGCGCGTTCCATCGAGGTGACGATGCACGCACCGCCGCCGTCGGTGTTCGGGCAACAGTCGAGCAGGCGCAGCGGCTCGGCGACCCAGCGTGAGCGCAGGTAGTCTTCGAGGGTCATGGGCTTGCGGATCTGCGCCTCGGGGTTCATCGACGCGTGCTGGCGCCAGGTGACGGCGATCTGCCCGTAGTGCTCGTCCTTGTACCCGTACTCGTGCTGCTGGCGACGCTTGATGTGGGCCATCAGCGTGATGGCGCCCACGTCACCGTATGGCACCTGGAACTCCGACCCGAACAGCTGCATGGCGACGCCCTGCGGCCAATTCTGGGTGGCGAAGCAGCAGAGCACGGTGTGGCAGTAGCCCGCATCGATCGCCGCCATGGCGGTCTGCACCGAGCCGCACGCCGTCGCCCCGCCCATGTCCATGGTCGCCGAGAACGTCGGCTCGACGCCGAGGTACGCGGCCACCCGCGCCGCCCAGCCGTGTTGCTCGCCCATGATCGCCGGCATCATCACCAGCACGCCATCGATCTCGTCGCGCGACACACCGGCGTCTTCGATGGTACGCTTGCTGGCTTCGATGGTGAAGCCCATCGTGCTGACGCCTTGCAGCTTGCCGAAGCGCGACGTGCCGACGCCGACGATGGCGTACTTGCCTGATAGGTTGCTCATGGAACTCCTCGTCTAGCGCGGCCCTCTCCCTGACCCTCCCCCGTGGCCGGAGATGGCCACAGGGGAGGGAATCCTTGTCCCCTCCTCTGTGAACACTTCCGTGAACGGAAGAGGGCTAGGGTGGAGGCGGTCTTCCTCTGCCAACATCGCCAGCACGCGCTCGCGCACTTCGCGGCGCTTCGCCTTCATGGCGAAGTTTTGCGGGATGGCGTCGACGAAGACGACGCGGCGCGGCGCCTTGTACGGCGCCATGTGCTGCTTGGCCCACACCACCAGCGCCTCCGCATCGATTCCCACACCGGGTTTACACACAACTGCGGCCACCGGCATCTCACCTTTCACGCCGTGGGGCACGCCGACGACGGCCACCTGGGCGACGGCGGGGTGCTCGGCGAGCTTGCGTTCAACCTCGGCCGGAAACACCGAATAGCCGCCCACCTTGATCATGTCCTTCTCGCGCGCCTGCATGTACAGCATCCGGCGGCGGCCCTCGCGTACCAGGTCGCCGGTGCGGAACCAGCCATCCTGCAATACCGTGGCGGTCTCGGCAGGGTTGTTCCAATAACCCGACATGAGACCGGGCGATTTGACGACCAGCTCACCGACCTCCCCCTTCGGCACCGCACGCCCCTGCGCGTCCACGACCCGATACTGCACGCCACGCATGATCTTGCCCGCGGCACCGTCGCCGACGGGCGGACCCATCGCAGTCGCCAGCTGGCCGGCGGTCTCGGCCAGGCCGTAACCGCGCACAAAGCGCGGTAGCTTCGTACGCCCGAACCAACCCGGCTTCGCCGCCAGCTTGCGAAAGGTATGGATCAGCTCGTCGGGGAAGGCGTCGCCGCCGCCGCCCCACAGCTCGATCGAGCGCAGGTCGTAGCGTGCGGCGCCGGCTTCGAGGAGCATGCGGTACATGGCGGGGATGCCGGAGAACATGGTGACCTTGAGGTCTTGGATGGTCTCCAACACGCGCTGTGGATCGAAGCGGCCCATCAGCAGCATCGGCATGCCCATCACCAGCTGCAGCAGCATGGCCTGATGCCCCGAGGTGTGTGCCAGCGGCATGACCAGTAGGCTGAGGTTGTGGCGCTGCGCCGGCAGCAGCGCAACGAGCTTGCCGTATGAACGCACCGCGAACATCAGCGCCGCATCGCTGAGCATTGCGCCCTTCGGAAAGCCGGTGGTGCCGGCGGTATAGAAGATGATGGCCAGGTCTTCCGGCGCCAACGGGGCGGCAGGAAACTCGTCCGGCATATCGGCGATCAGGTCGCGCATGCGGATGACGCCCGGCGGCACGTCCTGGCTGGTGACGACGACCCAGTCCCTTACGCCGGGGAGCTGCGCGCGATCCTCGATGACGTTCTGAAACACCATCCGGTCGATGATGAACGTGCGCACCTCGCAGTCAGCGGCGAGGTATCGGATCTCGTCGCTGCGCAGCATGATGTTGAGCGGTACCGGCACGGCGCCCAGCCGTTGCGCCGCAAACTCGGCGAAGGCCGCCTCGACGCGATTGCCGGTCATCAACCCGACGCGTTCACCCTTGCGCACGCCGAGCCTCTGCAACCCGTGCGCGATGCGCGCCACGAAGCGGGCGAAGTCGTTAAAGGTCAGGCAGCTCCCCTGGAAGAATGGATAGTCCAGCGGGTGATCGAGAAACAGGGCGGGACGGTCCCCGTACAGCTCCGCCAGCCGATCCGGCAACGTCGACATGCTGAGCCGCGCCGCCTCCCGGACCAAGAGCCGCCACTTGTCGCGAAATCGCGGAACCGGCCAATTCTTTTCCAGCAGGCGGCTCAAGCGGAGACCTCAGACGAACGACAGCAGACAGATGATTCCGATCCGCCTGGAGTCTGTCGTCTGTTGTCTGTGAGCGTAGCGGTCTGTTGTCTGTGGTCTTCCTCTCTCATCTCCCCTTCCACACGGGCTCACGCTTCTCCTGGAAGGCGTGGATGCCTTCCATCGCGTCCTCGGTGGAGAAGACCTCGCCGGCGTAGATCATCTCCTGATCGAGGGCTTCCTTCAGCGGAAGGCCGAGTCCCTTCACCACCGACTCCTTCACCTTGCGCACCGCCAGCGGGCCGTTCTTGCAGATCAGCTCGGCGTAGCGGATCGCCGTCGGCATCAGGTCCTTCAGCGGCACCACCTCGTTGACGATGCCGTAGTGATACGCCTTCTGGGCGCTGATCGGCTCGGCCGTCAGCAAGATCTCCATCGCCCACGGGAACGGAATCTGGCGCGGCAGCTTGGTGGTGGAGCCGCCGCCGGGAAACAGCCCGCGGCGCGGCTCGCCGATGCCGAAGGCGGCATGGTCGGCGGCGATACGGAGGTCCGTGCCCTGCAGCATCTCCATGCCGCCGGCGATGCAGAAGCCGTTGACCGCAGCGATGATCGGTTTGTAGATGTCGACGTCGCGCAGCACCGCGACCAGCGAGGCGTTGACCGGGAAGTCCTGCCCGAGCGTCTGCGCGTCACTGATAGCGGACAGCGCACCGATGTTCTGCGTCACCATCGGGATGAACTCCTTCAAGTCCCCGCCGGCACAGAAGGCTTTGTCGCCGGCGCCGGTGATGATGGCCACCCACAGATCGGGATCGTCGCGGAAGTCGAGCCATGCCTTGGCGAGCAGGCCGAACGCCTCGAAGTTGAGCGCATTGCGCAGCTCCGGCCGATTGATGGTGATGAAGGCGATCCGCCCTCGCTTCTCGTACAGAATTGGTGGCATACCACTCCCTCGAACGCGCCGCCGTTCAATCAATCGTTTGAATCGTTTGCTTGAATGCAAGATCGACGGCGCGAAGTCAAGGCGGGCGGCACCGGGCCACCGAAAACGCTTGACAGTTTCCAGCTGTGGGGACTAAAAGCCCGTCGGGTCAATCAACTGATCCAACAGTGCCGGGCTCGCTGGCAGCGAAAGGGGGACGAGTATGAGGCGGATGCAGACCTTTGGCGGACGGTGGTGGGCGCTCGCGGTGCTGCTGAGCTGCGGGCTCGCTCGAACGGCGCTGGGAATCTTCCTCGACGAGGACCAGAACTTCTCGCTGCGGGCGCGCATCTACAGCCAGGCGAGCATTCGCACCGAGAACTCTCAGGTTGACACCGTCCCGAGCACGAAAGCGGGACAGCTCATCCAGCACCGCAACTACTACAACCCGGAGTTGGACGCCAAGTTGAGCCCGTACACCAAGTGGATGAAGGGTACATTTCTCGATGTCGTGGCGCCGGACGACTTCGGCTTCCGCCTCGCCGCCTGGGGCTTCTACGACGGCATCTACGACTACGGGAGCAGGCAGTTCCACAACACGGCGCGCCTCGTCAACAGCACGTTTCCGGACGTGCTCAAGTTCAACGAAGGCCATGCCTTCATTCTCGAAGGACCGAAGTTCAACTGCCAGCGGCGCATCGGCAGGAATCGTGTCTGTGTCAACGCGGCTGGGCAGGGTAGCTCTATTAGCGATATATTTCCTGGAGCCGAGGTACAGAATCCGCACGACATCTACGCCAGCCAGCACCGAGTCAACGAGTTGTATCTCAACTACACCAAGGGCCCGCTGTTCGTCCGCGTCGGCAAGCAGAGCATCTCGTGGGGTGAGTCCGACACCATTGCCCTGCTCGACCAGAACAACCCCTTCGATTTGACGCTCGGCGCACCGGGGTTCTTTGAAGACCTCGACGAGGCTCGCATCCCGCTGTGGACCGTGCGTACGAGCCTGACTCTGTTCGACACTTTGGGCCCACTGTCCAGTGGTTTCGTCGAAGCCTATTGGGTGCCGGGCCAACTTGACGTCAACACCGGCATCCTCCCCGTACTGACCGCGAGCCCGTACTCGCCCCGCGGCGTCGATCCGCAGCAGACTGCCAATGAGCTAAGCGCCGGCGTGCTGCCAGTGCAGTTCGTGTTGTTGGACCGCATCCCGACGCGGAGCTTCCAAAACAGCCGCTACGGCTTCCGGGTGCAGGCGATCGTGGCGCGCAACTACACCGTCAGCGCCTGGTACTACACGCACTTTCCGAGCGCGCCGGTGCCACAAGGCCTCGGGCTAACCAGGACAAACACACAATTCCCCCCTGTGCCCGGTACTCCTCCCGAATTCGTTCAGCTGACCACGGTACAGACCGTGCACGACTTGGTCTCGGTGATCGGTGCTTCCAACACGTTCTTTCTGGAACCGCTCGACGGCATCGTGCGCATGGAGCTGGAGTACTTCGACAACGAGCCCGGGTTCATCCCGTGCATCAACCTGAACATTTGCAAGGATCCAAGTTCGTTGGATCCGATCACCAAGCCCGGCTCTGTGCCACGGGCGGACATCTTCCGTGGGGAGCTGGGCTTCGACCGCTTCTTCTTCTTCCGTCCGCTCAACCCGACCAACAGCTTCGTGCTAGTCACGGCGTTGGTAGGTACGTACAACCTGGACGAGACCTCACAGAAGGACTTCCGTTTTGACGGGCAGCGCAAGCCCGGCACGACGGGCAGAACCGAGGATGATTTCGTCCAGCTGAACAAGGTTGAGGCGTTCGGCCAGATCACGGTACAGACCGACTATATGCACGGGCGCCTGCAGCCGCGGCTGACGGTCATCGGCAGCGCGCGCGGCACTTGGGCCGTGCTCCCGACCGTGACCTACCGATGGACCGACTGGCTCCTGTTTGGCTTCACTTACGCCAACATCGGTGGCGACTATCAGTCGCTGGGGTTCTTCCGCGACCGCTCCCAAGTCAGCTTCCGGGCGACCTATCAGCTGAACTGAGGCCCTCAGGAAAGACGCGTGCGCCAGTCCTGAAGCAGATCGCGCAGCGTCTGTTCCCATTCAATGGCCGGCGCCCAACCGGTGGCGCGTCGCAGCTTGGCAGCGCAGCCGATGAGCACCGGAACGTCGACGGGGCGCTGGCGCTCCGGCCGGACGACCACAGCCACGCGGAGGCCGCTCACACGGATCAGCGTATCGAGAACGTCTCGGATCGTCCGGCCCGTACCACTGCACACATTGTACGCTTCGCCCGCGGCCCCCACCTGCCGGGTGAGCGCGTAGGCGCGGACGACGTCGCGCACGTCGCTGAAGTCGCGCACCGCGTCGAGATTGCCCACGTCCACCTGTGCGGGCCGCGTGCCGCGCTCCACCTCGATGAGCTGGCGCGCGAAGTCGGAGCAGACGAATTGTGCAGCCTGCCCCGGTCCGGTGTGGTTGAACGCGCGCACGCGGACAACATCGAGCCCGTGGGCGCGCGACCACTGAAAGGCTGCGAGATCTGCAGCGGCTTTGCTCACGGCGTAGGGGCTGAGCGGGCGAAAGAGATGCGTTTCGGCGACCGGCAGCTCGTCCGGCGGCACCTGCCCGTACGCATCGCTCGAACCGACCCACACGATGCGGCAAGCAGCCGCGGCGTCGCGCAGCGCCGCAAAGAGGTTGAGGCTGCCGAGCAGGTTGGTCCGATACACGGCCTCCGGATCGTTGAACGAGGCGGCGACGCTGGTGATCGCGGCGAGGTGGAACACCCCATCCGGCCGCAGGTGGCGCACCAGGTTCGTCAGCGCAGGGCGGTCGTTGATGTCGACAGCAAAGAGATGGTCCGGCGGCAGATGCGGAATGGCAACCCGCCGCTCAGGTGCACGTGGAGCGTGCCGTGTGGTCCCGAAGACCTCGTGGCCATCCGCCCGCAGGCGCTCCACCAAGTGCCGGCCGGCGAATCCAGTAGCGCCGGTGATCAGGCAGCGCATCCACTCTTTTCCCCCGCGCGCTCAGCCAGCCGGCGTCGCTTGTCCAGACGCGATATCTCGTCGCACCAGGTTGAGATCCGCGTCCACCATCAGCTCGATCAGCTGACGAAAGCCCACGGTCGGTTCCCATCCGAGGTGGGCGCGCGCTTTGGTGGAGTCGCCGACGAGCTGATCCACTTCTGCCGGCCGCAGCAGCAGCGGATCTTCACGTACGTGCTGGCGCCAATCGAGGCCGGCGTGTGCAAACGCGACGGCGGCGACTTCCTCCACGCTATGTTGCTCGCCCGTGGCGATGACGTAGTCGTCGGGTTGGTCCTGCTGCAGGATCAGCCACATGGCCCGCACGTAATCCTTGGCGTAGCCCCAATCGCGTCGTGCCGCCAAGTTGCCGAGGCGCAGCTGCTGGGACAGGCCGAGCTTGATGCGCGCCACGCCGTCGGTAATCCGGCGAGTCACGAACTCCTTACCGCGCCGCGGCGACTCGTGATTGAAGAGGATGCCGGCGCACGCGAACAACCCGTAGCTTTCGCGGTAGTTGACGGTGATGTAGTGCCCGTACACCTTGGCGACGCCGTACGGGCTGCGTGGATAGAACGGCGTGCGCTCGTTCTGCGGCACCTCGCGTACCTTGCCGAACATCTCACTCGACGAGGCCTGGTAGAAGCGGATCGTGCGGTCCACGAGCCGAATGGCTTCGAGGCAGCGCGTCACGGCCACGGCGTTGAATTCTGCCGTCAGCATGGGTTGGTCCCACGAGGTCGGGACGAAGGATTGTGCGGCCAAGTTGTAGACCTCGTGCGGTCGAATGCGTTGCAACAGCGTGATGAGCGACAGCTGATCCAGCAGGTCCGCCTGCACCAGCTCGATCGCGCCGCGCAGGTGCTCGACGCGCGCGAAGTTCTCGGTGCTGGAGCGCCGCACCATGCCGAACACCTCGTAGCCCTGCTCTACTAGCAACTCCGCCAGGTAGGAACCGTCCTGGCCGGTGACGCCGGTGATCAGGGCGCGACGTTTCGCGCTCATGGTTTGCCCGTCCGCCCGTAGCGGTCCTCCAGTCGCACCACGTCGTCCAACTCGGGCGTCGAGGCCTCGAGCACGTCACAGGTCTCGATGGCGGTCAGCCGGTGCCGCATGCCGGGCGGGATGTGGAAGCTCTCGCCGCGGCGCAGGCGCAGGATCTGCCGAGGGCCGTCGGGCGTGGCGACCTCGAGCTCGAGCTCTCCGGCCAGCAGATGAATGATCTCGTCCTTCTGCCGGTGGTACTGGTAGCTCAGCTGCCCGGCGCGCTCGATGTGCAGCGTCTTCCCCACGAAGCGATGGTTCTCCGCCCAGATGAACTCGTAGCCCCACGGTTTCTCGACGCGCCGGCCGACGAACGGTGTTCCGACGGTCTTCATGGCTTCCAGTACAACAGCACCGCCGCGGTGGCGATCCACAGCAACACGTCAACCAGGAGCGGCTGATCACGCAGCAGCAGCTGGGTTGGGTTGCCGCCTTCCTCGCGCTGGTGGACCAGGTACAGATAGCGGAAGATGCCGAACAGCACGAACGGGATCGTGAGGTAGAGCTTCTCAGTTCCCAGCTTCTCGCGCACCTCGGGTGATACCGTGTAGATCGCGTACGCCACGACGGTTGAGGCGGTGACGACGGCGATCATCTGGTCGAGGAAGTATGGGCTGTACTCCTTGAGGCTGGTGCGATGGTCGGTCGCCCGCGCCTCAAGCAGAATCAGCTCGTGGCGCCGCTTCGAAAAACCCAGGAAGAGCGCCAGCATAAAAGTGCAAATGATCAACCATGGCGAAACCGGAACGGCGATTACGACGCCACCGGCGACGGCACGAATGACGAACCCGGCAGCGATGGCCATGACGTCGAGAATCACGATTTCCTTGAGCCAGAACGTGTAGCCGATCTGTAAGGCGAAATAGAGGCACATGAGGATCGCAAAGCCCAGGTTGAGCGCCACGGCACCGGCAACGCCGGCGGTGGTAAGTCCGATCGCCAGAACCGTCGCCGTGCTGCGGCGGACGCGTCCGGACGGCAACGGGCGCAGCGCTCGCAATCGCGCAGGTCGTTCATCACGTAGGCGCCGCTGGCGATCGCGCAGAACGCCAGGAAGCCGAGGCAGACCGTGATGACGTCGCCGATGTTGAACAGGTGCTTGGCGAAGATCAGCGCGGCGAACAGGACGGTATTCTTGCTCCACTGTGTCGGCCGGAGCAGCTGCACGAGATCGCGCACCGACGAGGTGTGGGCGCGTGGCAGCGCGGCGACGCGGGCTTCAGCAGGATTCATCGCGACAATCCCGTCAGCCAACGCGGTGTCGGCTCAGGCCGTGATCGTCGCCGCCGCAGCGGAAATGGTGATCTCACCTCGCTCCTTTGTCCTCGCTTGCACGATAAGCTCTGTCGGGCTGATTTTCCACATCTCGGTGACGATTGTCTCGCCGGGGAATACGAC
Organism: uncultured Binatia bacterium (SeqCode); assembly: GCA_964498075.1. Lineage (GTDB taxonomy): Bacteria > Desulfobacterota > Binatia > HRBIN30 > HRBIN30 > CAZCGA01. Next base: position 53,701 of record CAZCGA010000003.1, read on the forward strand.
CCCCGTGAAGCGCATCTCGAGGGCCTTCAAGCGCGCCGGGTCGTTGCCGCAAAAGCTCTGCAGCACGGCTCGGCCGACATGTCCGAAGGTGCACAGTCCGTGCAGGATCGGACGATCGTAGCCCGCCATCTTGGCGAAGTCGGGATCGGCGTGGAGCGGGTTCATGTCGCCGGAGAGCCGATAGAGCAGCGCCTGCTGGGGTAGTGTGGCCATCTCGACCACCGCCTCGGGCCTTCGTTCCGGCGGAACGTTCTTCGGTCCGCTCGGTCCGCGGTCGCCGCCGAATCCGCCTTCCCCACGGGCGAACGCGCCGAACGTGTTCTTGAAGAGTTGCCTGCCGCTCGCGTCGACCGTTTCGGCGTCGACCACGACCAGCGCGCCCTTCCCTTTGTCGTAGATGGCTCGGATCGTGGGTGTGGTCGTGAGCGTGCCGCTGGGAGGAATCGGGCCATGCAGCTCGATCCGTTGTTCGCCGTGCAAGACCATCATCGGGTTGACCGACATCGCCGAGCCCATGGCGAACAACGCGGGGAACGCCGGGATGACGCCAAAGGTGGGCAGCACCTTGAGATCGCGCTCGTAGGTGAACTGCAGCTCATTCGTACCGGCGCCGATACCCAGCGCGTAGAGCATGACGTCGCGCTCGGTGTAGGTAAACGTACTCGATGGAAGCCGCTTGCCGACGGCGCTCAGATCTACGGGCATATCCGTATCCCTCCTCGCTCTACCAGCTCTTCAGCATGAGGCGGCAAACGAATCAAGCGGAAGATGACCGCGGCAGGCTTGCGGCGCGGCGTTCGCCCCGGGCACCTTGCGCCCGGCGGATGTGCGGGGCATGATGCGGGGGCCCGACGGATGGGTGTGGCGATGACCAAGCCGAGAATTCTTTCCATGGGTTGCGGTGGCATCGGCGGCATTCTGGCCGCCAAGCTCATCGAGTGCGATCACGACTTGCTGGCCGTGACGCACAATCCGGCCATCGCAAACGCCATCAATGCGCGCGGCTTCATTCTCCGCGACGAGCATGGTCAGCAAACCGTGGCGGGCCACACCACGCCGACGATTCCCGCTACAGCTGGGCAGTTTGACTTCATCTTCCTCGTCACGCAACCGCCGCAGGTCGAAGAGGCGGCGCGGGCGGCCTTACCATACCTTGCCCCGGACGGCGCCATGGTCTGCTTTCAGAACGGGCTGTGCGAGCAGCGCATTGCCGCGATCGCCGGCGCACACCGCACCATCGGCGCCATCGTGGCCTGGGGTGGATCGATGCTAGAACCCGGCGTGTACGAGCGCACCTCCGAGGGCGGCTTCGTGATCGGCCGTCTGGAGGGCGCGCAGGACCCGCGACTCGATGTCTTGCGCACCGTCTTGGAACCGGCCGGGTCGGTTGACGTGACTGCAAACCTTCGGGGTGCACGGTGGAGCAAGTTGGCCATCAACTGTGCCATCAGCGCGCTCGGCACCATCGGGGGAGACCGACTCGGCGCCTTGATCCGATATCGTTTCGTGCGCCGGCTCGCACTGGAAGTCATGACGGAAGCGGTCGCGGTCGCTCGTGCCCGCGGCGTGAGGCTGGAGAAGATTGCCGGAACCGTGGATCCCGACTGGGTGGCGTTGACGGAGAGCGAGCGGGCGGTCTCGGGCTCGGCGACGCTGCTGGCCAAGCACGCGTTGCTGCTCGCCGTGGGGGCAAAGTTCCGACGTCTCCGGTCCTCTATGCTCATTGCGATCGAACGGGGTCGTGAACCCGCCGTGGACTTCCTCAACGGTGAAGTCGTCTGGCGCGGGCAACGGCTCAGCATCCCCACACCGCTCAATGCACGCATCGTGGAGACGATCCACAAGATTGCGGCGGGCAGGCTCCGCTCGGGCGTACCCTTGCTGCGGCACCTCTACGCGGAGACGCGCGATCCAGTCGGTCCGCCCGCGCAGCCTCCCGCTGACGGCCCCCGCCTTGCGGCCGGCGCCCCGCCCTGACGTTCGCTCGAAACCGACGGTCGTTGTGACGAGACTGTGCAGCGGTGACGTCGTGGCGACGCCTGGCGCGGGGCTCTGAGCCCTGCGAGGCCTGCAACGCCGTACGGGCGCGCTTGGTCCGTCTTTCGCACGAACGCGCCGGATTCACCGAATCAGCATTGAATGCGCCCATCATCCTTGACGTCTGTTTGCACAGTCTAAGAGAGTTCCGAACGTGAGCGCCGCACGCTTCCCCCTGTGAATCGCCGGGGATCATCCGAAGAACCGAGAAACGGGAGGCACCTGATGAAGGACACCGTGTTGATTGTCGATGACGATGTGAATGCGCGCATCATTGCAGAGACCCTCCTGCAGACGCGCGGCTTGCGCGTACGGTCGGCGCTCGACGGGCTCGACGCGTGCGAAATCATCAGCCGTGAAGGTGCGGCTGTGGTGGTCTTGGACCTGGAACTATCGGGGATGAACGGCTGGGAAGTCATCCGCCGGCTGCGCGGTCGGTTCGAAGCCATGAGGCCGCGAACGTCCCCTCGCATCGTGGTCACGAGCAACCGCACGGAACCGGAGATTCAGCGCTTCGCTCTCCGCTTGGGAGCGGACGCGTTCCTGCGCAAACCGGTCGTGCCGGTGCAACTCATTACGACCGTGGAGCAGCTGATGGCAGCAGGAGCGCCGCCGTTTGCTCGGGAGGCGAGCGCACCATGAGCACCCGCCCCACCGACCCGGCGTCGCCGCCCGTCGCATCCACTCCACGCTGCAGAAAAACATAAGAACGGCCTGTCACAAAGGACGCAGCGCGAGCGCGCCGCGTCGACGCGGCTCCTCATCTTGACTCGCCGTGCGATCCGTGAAACCCATCACCTAGAAGCGGCCCCGAGCCGTCGGAGCTGAGTCTTGGTGTTGACGATCCCCAAAGAGCAGTTGCGCATGTTGCTGACCGATGTCGGCCGCCGCATGGGTTTGACCTCGACGGCCGTGGACCAGCTGGTGCGCAGCGCGCAGCTGGCCCGATGGAGCAAAGGACAGACGATCTTCGGTCCGGAAGACCGAGCCGACTTCGTGAACTTTCTTGTGGCTGGTGTGGTGAAGGTCAGCTGCCCGTCGGGCGCCGGGACAGTGTGCGTGCAGTTGATTCGCCCCGGACAGTTCTTCGGTTTGAACTGGTACGTCGACAAGGGGCAGCCGCGGCTCTTCTCCGCGACCGCATTCACCGACGCCACCGTCGCGATCATCACCACCGAGATGATGGCGGAGCTGATCAAGTCTTCGCCACCTCCCGGCGTGCTCCAGATCGTTTCGTTCAGCTGGCGCGTCTTGAGCCGTCTGCTGTACGAGAAGTGTTGCCTTTTGGGCCTACGTCTGGAGGACCGCTTGATTCACGAGCTTGGGGTCTTGGCACGCGACTTTGGGCGAGATGCTGCCCCAGGACGGCTGATCGACCTGCCCCTGACCCATGCGGATCTTGCGGAGTTCGCGATCGCGTCGCGGGCGAACGTCGCCCGCGTCATGAAGCGCTTCGAGCGCGAGGGCCTGCTGAGCAAGGACGGGCGGAAGATCATCCTCACCGCACGCTTCTACGATCAGCGCTACAACGTCCGCGTCAAGGAGGTCCTCCGTGGCGACCTCCTGCGCGTGCCGCAGCGCAGCATCGCGTAGACGCGTGGGCAGTACTGCGCAACACAGCAAATCCCACCTGCAGTGTGCCGAACGGCACACCCGCATCTGTCATCAGGTGCTCCGGCTTCGTACACTCGCGGCACGATGCGCAAAGACACGGAACGAATCGACGCAGAGGTCGACGAGTACCTGTGGCCGCTGACTGGAACGGTCACCCAGGTCGACTGGTCGTCTCTGGCGGAGGAGCTGCACATCCGAGAGCGGCTGGCAGAGATCATGACTCACGTCAACGACATGCATCTCCAACCTCGAATCAGACAGTTGGGCGTGCGGTCGTCTACGGAGCGGGTCCGAGCAGCCACCGAGGCGATCCTCGCGGGACCTCCCAGCGGCCCACCGTGGGCGCAACGGTTGCGGGAGCCGGTACCGCGGGCCCTGCGTGAGGAGTGGGACGAGCTGGCGCGGCGCTTGTTTGCGCTGAATCGAGCCCGGAGTCGGCCGTCGGAAGCCAAAGACTGGCAACGCTTGGAGTAACTGGATCGATTGCCCTGATTCGCCCCGCTCGGATCGCTGCCGCTGCAGCGGCACCTTTCGCAGATTCCGACAACTGGATTCCCGGATATTCCTTCTATACAGTGCTGCCCTCATGGCGGTGCCGCGGTGGAATGGCTCCACATAACGCTGAAGATCTATGCGAAGGTGTTTACCCGAGCGGGAACGCTCGCGGCGAAGAACTGGCTGGTGCTCGGCAGCGTGTTTGTCTACTCGGCAATCATGTCGGTCACAGCCGGCGTAGCGGTGTTTCTCGGCATCATTGGCGGGTTTGTGTTGAGTCTGCTGTGGGCCGCATGCGTCGGCTCGTTTCTCTATTTGGTGGAGATGATCGTCCGCACATCGAAGGTAACCCTCGACGATTTCCGTCGCAGCTTCGGCATGTATCTGTGGGATGTCGTGGGGATCACCTTTCTGTTTTGGGTGTTCTTCACCGTCGCAACGCCGGCACTCTTGCAGATCCCGCGGGGCTACCTGATCCTGCTGTTCGCGCGCATCGTGATCTTCGTCGTGTTCAACGCCGTACCGGAGTTGATCTACATGGGTCACCACTCCTCGCTTGCGCTCCTCTCGGAGAGCTACGCGTTCGTCGCCACGAACTGGATTGAGTGGTTTCCGGCCAACGTTGTTGCGGCGGGCCTGCTGTATGCGGTTGCGTCGATACCAGTCGGCGGCTTCGGCGTGTACCTCCAAACCGGGCTGCTGGGATTGCTGGTTTACTTCACGATGGTGATGCGCGGCCTGCTGTTCATCGAGCTCCACGGTTCCACACAGCGCAGCCGCGCCTTCAAGTACCGTATGGAAGGGTAGCGGACGGTCTCATCCCCCTTGCGGGGGGAAGGGCCTGATTGCCCTTCCCCCTCTTGCGTTTCGGGAGCGCCCGTCAGGCGGCGCGCCGCCGCAATTCCTTCCCACCTTCGATGACGCGCAGCTGTGGCGTTTCGGGTAGGGTCGCGCCGCCGCTCAGCGCGTGACGTACGGCCAGGACCACGGGGGTCAACGCGACCACCAACATGGTGAGAAAGGCAGTACCGCTGGCGACGCTGAACTCCACGCTCGCGGGCACAGGCGCTGCATAGATGAACCATTCCATTCGACACCTCCGTTTCTCACGCACTTCCCCGCTCGCGCACGGGTATCGCGCGTGTGGGAAGTGCTCTAGGGCGCCCGTCCTCCCCGAGGGGGGGACACCAGCGGGTACACCCGCATAGTCCTCAGTGGGTCACGGCAACGCTGGTGCCGTTACCGTTACGGCCCGCCTCGACCATCAAGCCGACGTTGCCAGCGCCGTCGGGTCCGAGGAACCACTCCATCGGCCGGCCGGTATACCGGGCAATTCGGAAGAGCACCTCGGTCGAGGGAACCCTTCCGTTCAGGTAGTTGTAGAGAGCCGACAGGCTGACGCCGATCTCGTAGGCGAATGCCTTGGGCTCGTCGGCCACCACCTCCCGCAGCCGCTGCGCCACCAACTGTGCATCGATCCGACCCATCGCTGTTTCCCTCCTCTCCGGATCGTTTCACGGACCGTGGACTCAATCTCGGTCCGCCCGCCTCCGCCCCATGCGGAGGCTTCAAGTGATAAAAAAAAGGCCACCGAACTTTCGTCCGGTGGCCTTTGTATCCTCAAGGGGTTTATCGTTCGCTTACGGATTTCCCTCCCTTGGAAGGCCACCGGACACCCAACGCGGGTTAATCTTGGCGGTGAAGAGCGTACCCAGCACCACCATGACACCAACGTGCGATGCCACGGACACGCGGCATTTGCGCGCCTGGGAATCGCGTCGCGAGTGCTGTCCGTGTGTCATGTGATGCAGGGTCCTCATCGTTTCGTTATCCTGTTCGGCCTCGTTGGGTGTGATTTAGCCACAGCTTCGCTCCGGATGCAAGCACTGCGTTTTCACGGATGTGGAGTGAGGCGCTCATCCAAGTGTGGTATGCCTGTCGGCAGGCCGCGGAGCTGGCGAAAGACATGGAGAAAATCCACGTTGGGGTGATCTTCGGGGGTCGTTCGGGCGAGCATGAAATTTCGCTGCGTTCGGCACGCTGCGTCGTCGACGCAATCGACCGTGACAAGTATCGAGTGAGCTTGATCGGTATCGATCGCAGCGGTCGCTGGCATCTGCTCGATGAAGCGTCGTTCCGACGACTGACCGACGCGGCCGTCCCCGTGCTCAATGGCACTGGCACAGAGGTCATGCTGGCGCCCATTCCGGCTTCGGGGGAACTGATCCATCCGCAGCGGCCCTGCGCTCCGGTTGAACGCCTCGATGTAATATTCCCGGTTCTCCACGGTCCGTACGGAGAGGACGGCACGGTCCAGGGACTGCTCGAGTTGGCCGATGTCGCGTATGTCGGGGCAGGCGTCCTGGGCTCCGCCGTCGGGATGGACAAGGACGTGCAGAAGCGGCTGCTGCAAGCCGCGGGAGTGGCGGTGGTACCGTTTCTCACGGTCACCCGGGCGCAGTGGAATACCGACCGCGAGAGCGTGTCGGCTGGTGCTGCGCGGCTCGCTGTCCCGTTGTTTGTGAAGCCGGCAAACCTCGGATCCTCTGTCGGCGTCACAAAGGTGAAGAGCCTCGACACTTTGCGGGCGGCGGTGCAGACCGCATTCGACTACGACAACAAAATTCTCATCGAGAAGGGCATTGACGGTCGGGAGATCGAATGTGCGGTCCTCGGGAACGACGCACCGCAAGCGTCGGTTCCCGGCGAGATTTGTCCGCAGGGCGAGTTCTACTCGTACGAGGCGAAGTACGTCGATGAGAGTGGCGCCATTCTCCGCATCCCGGCACCGCTGACCGAAGCCGAAACCGTCGCGGTGCAGGAGCTCGCGGTACGCGTCTTCCAGACCCTGGACTGCGCTGGCATGGCGCGAGTCGACTTTTTTCTCGCGCACGCCACCGGCCGCCTCTACGTGAACGAGCTGAACACCATCCCCGGCTTCACCACCATCAGCATGTACCCAAGACTTTGGGAGGCCTCCGGGCTTCCATGTCGCGCGTTGATCGATCGGCTGATCGCTCTGGCGATCGAGCGCTACGCGCAGCGGAGCGCGCTGAAGAGGTCGTACACAGCGTACGCAGGGGCGAAGTCCTAGGGGTCAGCGGCGCTTACGACGCATCCAGCCGGCGGCGGCGCGCAATCCCAGTAGATAGCTCTCCGCGCCGAAGCCGCAGATCTGTCCGACCGCAACGTCGGCAATCAGTGACTGGTGGCGGAAGGCCTCGCGTCGGTAGACATTCGACAAGTGCACCTCGACCACGGGCAACTGAACCGCGAGCAATGCGTCGCGGATCGCCACGCTGGTGTGGGTATAGGCCCCTGCGTTGACCACGATGGCGTCGGCCGTCTCACGCGCCGCCTGAATACGGTCCACGAGCTCCCCCTCGCTGTTCGACTGAAAGGTCGTGAGGACCACTGCAAGCTCATCGGCCAGAGCGTTCAGCCGCCGGTCGATGTCCGCCAACGTCTCGTTCCCGTAGACCGCCGGCTCACGGGTGCCGACGAGATTCAGGTTGGGACCGTGCAGAACGAGCACGCGCAGGTTCGCCCGGCGTTGCGGTGCCCGGCGCTTGAGCTTGGCGGCCATACGAGCGCGTCTAGCAGAGAAAAAGGGGGGAATGCCAGCGAGGACATCGGAAGAGCCGGTCGCGGGAGCCGATCACGAAGACCGGCTCCCGCTGGCTGTGGGTCAGTTGACCGTTCCGCCGGCGATGATGAACGTGCCGGTGCCGTTCGGCGACGCCACGGTAACGGTGATCGTCGTGGGTGTCGCCACCATCGTCATCGGATCCGAATCTGAGACCACGAAGGTGAACTGGGTCAGCCCCGGAATGATCTGGTTGAACGACTCCCCGTCACTCACGGTAATGCTCCCACCGCTCACCGCTCCGGCGCTGGCGTTGAACGCGATCGTCGAGCCACCGACGATGGGGTTGTTCAAATCGTCGTGCACATTGACAGTGAACGAGATCGAACCGCCGTTCGGGATGTTGAAGGGGTTACAGGGCGGAAGCGAGCAGGCCACCAAAGCCGGGGTCACGAGCGGACCGGAGAACGTTACGCTCGTCGTCGCGAACACAACGATGTTGTTGTCCCACGCGCCGGAGACGCCTTGCGTACCCCAGCCCGGGCTGCCGTTTGTTTCGACGAACCGCTCAAACAGCTTCCCGACGTCGAACATGTTGTTGCAGAGCGGACTCGCAAGCGAGATCGAGCAACTCGCGTCCGCGGGCGGCAGTGGCCGGAAGTCGATGAACGGCTCGGGCAGGTTGTCGGTGATGACGGTGTCACCGCCGTCGAAGAGGCCGTTGCCGTTGTTGTCCAGGAAGGACTCTTCACCGTGCGTGTACGCTAGCACGGTCACGATACCGGACGGAGGCACGATACCCTCGGTGAGCAGTGTCGCGGTGGCGACGCCCGAGACATCCGTCGTCGCGCTTGGATTGACCACGCTGGAGGCATTGGTGATGAACGACACCGACGTGGGCGGGACGGCGTTGCCGAAGCGGTCGTTGACGAAGGCGGAGATCGTGTCTTGCAGGCCCAAGCTTACGCGGCCAGGAACGTTCAGCTTCGCGGGCGCGATGCTGAAGTGATTGACGGCGGGTGGAGCGCCGAGGATGCTCACGGCTGTCGACTGCGCGGAGATGCCCGGATTCGCCACGACGGATGCGACGACACGAATTGTCGTCGCCTGCACTCCGCTGGTCACCACGGTGCTGACCAGCCCGTTCTGATCGCTGGTCGCGGTCAATGGGTTGAGGCCTTCGGAACCGGTTCCAGTCAGGGTGAATTGCACCGCAACTCCGGGTATGGGGTTCCCCAACGTGCTGTTGACCCGGAAGGTCAGCACGGACTGCTCCGCCGGACCCGACCCTCGCACACCGATCGAAGGCGGGAGGGCAGTGAGGAACTGGATGGAACCCGGTGGCGACGTTGCCGTGGCCGTTGGCGTCAGCGTGGGCGTAGCCGTCGGCAGCGGCGTCATCGTGATCGTGCTCGTTGGCGTCGGAGTGGAGGTCGGCACCGGTGTATTGGTCGCTGTTGGCGTCCGAGTCGGGGTCGGGGTGTGCGGCAGTATCTGGCCAGTGACGATGTTGAAGGTGCCGGTACCATTCGGCGAGTTGATCGAGATGCTGATCGTGAACGGCTCGCCAAAGAACAGATCAGAGAGCGGCGCCGTCGCGACGAAACTGAAGCGGGTGAGACCGTCGACGATCCGATTGAATGAGTGACCGTCGGGTACAGTGATCTGGGCGCCCGAGATCGTTACGAAGGGAATGTCAATGTTGGCAGGGGTATCGGACCGGATGAACAATGTCGACCCGCCGGCAATCGGATTCAGCAAATCATCGTGGACCTCAACCGTCACCAGCGCTTGCCCACCAGGATTGAGCAGCAGGCTGCTGGGCGACGCGACTGGCGTGACCAGCGGCCCGGAGAAGGTGACGAACGTGGTGTCAAATACGAAGATGTTGTTGTCCCACGCACCGGTCGTACCCTGCTTGCCCCAGACACCGTCCAGTGGCGGTGAATCGAGGAAGAACTCGAAGGGAGTTGCTACGTCGAAAGCGCCATTGCACAGCCCCGTGGGAGGCAAGATCGGGCAAGTTGCGTCAGTTGTCTGGCCGGGACCTGCCAAGGACGGCGGAAGTGGGCGGAAGTCGACGAACGGTTCGGGGATGTCGTCTGTCTGAATTGTATCGCCAGCGTCGAACTTGCCGTTCCCGTTGTTGTCGAGGAAGCTCTCCTCGCCCAACGTGAACGCCATCACCGTAACGATCCCGGTCGGCGGAACGACCTTCTCGCTGAACAACGTCGCCTGAGCGACGCCGTTCACGTCGGTCGTGGTGGGGTTCACCACGCTCGAGGCATTGGTAACGAACGAGATCGAGGTTTTTTCCGGTACCGCGTTACCGAACCGATCGTTGACGAATGCGGACATCAGATCCGTCACGCCGGTGTGCACGCGACCGGGAACGTTCTTGAACGCCGGCGCGACACTGAACCGATTCTTGGCAGGTGGCCCGCTGAGAATGCTGAGACCGACGGACTGCGCGAAGATCTCGGGAACGCCGTCACCGTTCGTGTCCCCACCCGCTATGACGCGGATGGTCGTGGCGCGCGTACCGCTGGTGATTGTTGTGCCGGCGATCCCATCTGCATCGGTGACTGCAAACGATGGGTTGAGAGACTCGGTTCCGGAGCCGGTCAGAGTAAACTTCACTTGGACGCCCCCGATGGGCTGCCCGAGGGTGTTCTTCACCCGGTAGGTCAGGAACGACTGCTCGGGGCGCCCGGAGCCTCGTACACCAATGATCACCGGTGTGGCACCCAGGAACTCGATGGAGCCCGGCGGCGGTGTCGGCGTTTCGGTGGCCGTTGGTGTCTGCGTGAAGGTCGCCACGCCGCTCGGGAACGGGGTCACCGTTGGGCTCACCGTTGGCGTGCTCGTTGACGGGAACGTAGGCGTTATCGTCGCGGTGGGCTTCGGCCGCGTGTCGGGCAAGGTTATCGTCTTCAGAGCTTCCATCACCTCACCCGTCGCCGTCGTCACCCGCGCACGCACGGTAATGGTGCTGCCCTGGCGGCTGGACAAGTACTTGATGCAGGCTAACGCATCACCCGGCTGCGGCACGATCGCTAAGGTTGCAGGCTGACACGATGGACGATCGTTGGTGAAGCCGGGACTGGTGATCGACACGCCAGACACCGCATCCACTAGGCCGAACTCGACTGGGACACCATCCGCAATGGTTGCACCGGCCGCGTCTGTGACCAGTGCCGTCGCAATGCTTGTAAACGACCCGTCGCCGTTGTCGGCGCGCCGATCCTCGAACAGATCGACTTCGATGAAGGCGGCTGGCGGCCCCTGCTGGGTAACACTCGCGATGGCAATCCGACCGAGAGCGTCGATTGCCGTGAGCACGACGGTTCCGACCTCGTTGCCCGAAGTGAAGGTCAGCGAGCCACCCGATACGGTCACGACGTTCGGGTTCAGACACCCGGCGCCCCCGGCAGACAGCGTGAAGGGCGGCGCGCCTCCAGTCACCACGAAGCTCCGCGATACGCCGTTGCAGGTTGGTGGTGCCCCCACGCCCGCGAAGAGTGTCGCGCTCGCCGGAACAATGGCTGGCGGCTGAACGGTTGGTGTCGCGGTGGGCACGGCTGGCGCCTCGGTTGCCTTCGGAGTGGGAGTGACGGTCGGCGGCGATGTGGGGGTAAAGGTCGGTGTCGGCGGACCCAAAACCGTCACGCCGGCGGATGCTGTCCTGCCGAAGGTGTCAGTGACCGTCACGGAGAAGTCACCTATCGTGTTACCCGCGGTGAAGATGAATAACCCGCCCGAGGCCGGAACCGTGGTGACGGTGACACAGCCACCACCGGCGCCAACCGTGAACGGTGGGCTGCCACCGGTTACGACGAAGGTCTGTGTGCCGCCGTTGCACGCGTTCGGCGGCGCACCGGAGCCGGCCGAGAGCGACACCTGAATCGGGGCAATAGCCGGCGGTTGCGGTGTCGGCGTGGGCGGCGGAGTCGGCGTCGCCGTTGGCGTCACGGTCGGTGTCGGTGTCGGGACACCCAGGAAGGTGATGAAGCTGCTGACGGTGACCGAACCGTTGCCGCCCGCCGGCAGGGACTGGGGGTCTGAAGTCACGGTGACGTTGACGCCGTCAACCTCTGGCGCCGTGGAGTCCGGAGCTTTATCGACAACGGTGAACTCGAACCGATTGATACCTGCAACGATCTGATCATTCGTAAAAGCATCCGGGAGTGTCAGGTTGCTCAGTCCCAGGACTCGAGCTCGGTTCCCATCGATTGAGATGCTGAGACGCGAGCCGCCGACGATCGGGTTGCCGACACCCGGATTGAAGATGGGATCGCCGTTGTCGCTGACAATCAACGTAAAGTCACGCGACCCGCCGGCCGGAAGTGGGCCGGATGAAGAGGGGATGAGGAAGACGCGAGTGGGCCCGGAGAACGTCGAACAGATGGATTTGAACACGGTGACTTGATCGTTGCAGGCGGGCGCTTCGGACCCTTGGTCCTCGTTGAACTCACCGTCGCCGTTCAGATCGATGAAGTCCTCATCTGCATCATGTACTGTGTCGCAGTTGGTATCATAGAACGGCTCACTGATAGGCCGCAGTTCGTCGGACTCGTCGCAGACCCCATTGCCGTTCGCGTCGACAAAGGGCCGTTCCCCGATCGTGGTTGCCAGGGTCGCAACGGTCCCGTTGCCGGGGACAGGTAACTGCGACACCAGTGTACCCTTCGCCTGGCCAAGTGTGTTGGTACTCACCAGATCGCCGATCGCGCCGCCCTTTGTCGTGAAGCTTACCGCTGTGGGCGGGACCGGGTTCCCGAACCGGTCCGCCACAAAGGCCGTGACCTGGTTCGTCAAACCGAAGGTCACGCCACCAGAGATGTTGTTGAACTGGTGCGCTAGACTGAAGTTCGGCTGCGATGGTGGCGCGCCCAGGATGTTGACGGCGGTGGAACGGGTGACGACCGGCCCGGAATCCGTATTGATTCGAGCGGTGACTTGCACGCTGATCGCGCGCACGCCACTCGTCAGCGTAACCCTCGCGTTTCCGTCTTTGTCCGTGATTGCTTGGCTGGGTGAGATGGTTTCGTCCGCGATCCTCGAAACCGAGAAGCTTACCGGAATGCCGATCACCGGTAGGCCAAGAGCGTTGGTCACCTGGAACGTCAGTTTCGACTGCTCTGGCAAGCCGGAGCCGCGCACGCCGATTTGGACAGGATCTGCACCAACGAACTGAATCGCGCCAGCTCGATCGTCCGGCCCGGGCGTCACAGTAGCGGCGCCTGTCGTATTGAGTATCCCGACGGACAGGTTCGTGATCTGCAGCCCGCCGGCTGCCGCACGCAGTGTCGCACTACCCGATGGGGTTCCCCTTGCGATGGTGAGCGAGGCATCAGCTTGCCCGTCAGCGTCGGTCAATTTCGATCGCTCAATCGTACCGACCGAGCTGGTAAATCGCACCCGTACGTTCTCAACGGGGCCCAAGCTATCGTCGAACACGGTGACGCGTACGACGGCGGAGCCGTCCTGCACGTCACTCACCATGACCGTTGCGGGGCTGACGCTGGCCTCCATATCGCCGATGCGCCCCGGAAGAGTCAGTGTCTGTCCAGCCAGGCTGTTGGCAACCCCCCCGACCGTCGCCTTGACAATGACCTCGGCAGCTTGCCGGCTCGCTGGGTACTTGATGCAGGTGATCGCGTCGCCCGGCTGTGGCGAGATTGGGATCCCGGTTTGCGCTTGAAACTGAGAGGTGTCGCACGGTGGAGAGGCGTCGGTGGTCGCGTTGCTGGATATCGCGACGTTCCGCGACGGATCTTCTTCGTCCGCAACGCAAGTGCCGCCGTTGCAGTCGGTGTTGCTCGTACATGGTTCACCGTCATTGTCTCCGCCGACGCACACCTGCCGTAGCAGGACTTCGAAGAACACCGGGATACCATCTTCGACCGTGTTGCCTTGCGCATCCGTCACAATCGCAGTCAAGGTCGTCAGCAGGCTGCCATCATTGTTGTCGATGAACTTCGAATTGATGCTCAGACCGATCCGGCTGACTGCGCCGGAGGTGACCGTCACGACTGCTTGCCGCTCGATCAGCGGCGAGGGAACGCTGTTGATCGTGGTATCCGTGCAGGCAGAAATTGTGACCGGGCCCGGCTGCGCTCCGCTGCGCAACTGAATCACGGCAAAGCCCGCGGTATCGCTCACGGACACCGGGTCTTCCACCGGGCACAACGTCGTAGGCGTGGGTGGTGGAGTGCTGGGAGTGCCGCTCGGCGTCGGCTGGGTTACGGGAAGAATGACTGCCCCAGGAGCGCTTTGTGAGGCGACGACGTGGTAGCGCACACGCACGCCACTCAGCGGATTGCCGTTGTTGTCGAATACCCTTCCGATGACGGTGGCCAGCTCGGTTCCGCCCGTACCAGCCACCTGAATCCGTGTCGGGCTGGCGCCGAGGGTGATGCTTGCCGGTTCGCCCGGCGGCACACCCGGATTGATCGTGCCCGGTCCGACACGGCCTGGAACCACGTTGATGATCGTCGACCCGGAGATCCCACCGGCAAGAGCGCTGACCGAGTAGGGCTGCTCAATGGCTCCAATAGGTATCTGCAACACCGAGCTGGCAGTCCCGCCCTGCGCACCCGCCACCTGGGTTCGGTCAATCAACGGATTTACGTGGCCGACCGGCGTGACGAACAGCACGTCGATGCCGTCGATCGGCTTGTTGTCGGCATCTAAGACCGCGGCCGTGAGGTTGACGGTCCCGCCGGACAGACTCCCGACCGTTGCAGGATCCGCCTGCAGGACGACTTTAGCCACCGGCTTGTTCGACACGCCGGAGACGACGTTGACAGTTACGGTACCTATCGTGCCGCATGCGGAAGCGGAGACGGTCAGCGTTCCAAAACTCGAATTGGCAGGAACACTCAGAGTCACCGAGGCTGTGCCGTCCGCGTCGGTAATCTTGGTGAGCTGACTAAACGATGCGATCCGTGGAATTACGTCAAACAGGACGTTGATCTGCGAGACCGGGTTGTTATTGGAGTCGAACACTACCGCAGTGATCTTTGCACTGCCACCGACCTGACTGCTCACATTGATCGTGTCCGTCTGGACGATGATCGTTTGAACATCGGTGCACGGGAGCACCGTAGGCGTCGGGGTCGCTTCGACCGGCGTGCCCCCTCCAATCGGCACGCTTACAACCACAGTCAACGTGACCGAGAGCCCATTGAGCCGAGAGCTCGAGCTGGTGACGGTCGCCGTCAGCGCGAAGCGCCCATTTGCAACCCCCAAGACGGTGCCCGATAGGGTGCCGTCTTCTCCCGCAAACCCGCTCCCGTCTGCCGGGGAGAGGACCTGCAATCCAAATCCGCTGGACAAGGTGACTTCTTCGTTGGCGGCGGGTTGTCCATTGGCGTCGACCAGAACGATGGTGAACGCGGTTGTCTGACCCCCGGAAATGTCAATGTCTTGGACTCGCAGGGTGATCGATCCGGCGCTTGATGCTTCGGTTCTTTCGTTGCGGCTTGCGCCGACGCGGACCGGTGTCGGGGTGGCCGTACGCGAGCTGCGTTCGAGCGTGGCTGTCGGAGCGGGCGAACCCAATGGATGGGTTGCGGTAGCCGGTGGCGGCTCCGTCTGCGCTGACCCGCCACCACCACCGCCGCCGCCGCCACAGCTGCTGAGCAGCAGGGTCACACATCCCATCAATCCCCAGCTGGCCAGCCTCATTGGACTTGCCATCGTCCTGCCTCCTCCCGGACACCGCCGTGTATCACTACACACCCGCCCCGCCGGTCGTGGTCTTGCAGTTGTCGAAGTTGTCGAACCGCATCACATAGCTGGCAGTCGTCTGAAATGACCGGTTCGGGTCTGAGCCGAAGAACTCGATGAACACGTTGTAGGTCCCCGGAAGGATTTGCGCCTTCACGTCGAAGTCAACGACAAGAAGGCTGCGAATCGTTGTTTCGGAATGGAAGCACGTGCCGCCACCGCCAGTCGCCGTGCTGAGGCAATCGGCATCCACAGCGCACTGCCGATCGGCCGCGGTACTGCAGCGACCGCCCTCAACGGTGTCGCTGATCGCTCCACGGAACACTTTGAGCGAATTGGGTAGGCCACTATCCGGTCCAAAGTCGACGGTGTAGCCTTCCAGACGAATGTCGGAGGCTTCTTCGTTGCGGAAGACCGCGTTGACGATGGTTTGAGTGAATGGCTCAGCGGTCGGCGTGCCGCCCATTCCGGCGAGGCACAACCCGGGCTCTATGTCGACATCGGCGCTATTCTCACGCACCGCATCCGCCTGGGTGATGCCGGCGTTGTCAAAATGCAGGAAGACCAGGACCAAGCTGTCGTCGGCTGTCGACCCACACCCAGTGCATACGAATACAACCAACGCTATCCGTGTTCCCAACCTACACAGCCGCCCCATGCAACCCTCCTCCTTCAACCAGTAGCGGCAGTTCCCCGTGCCGCGAGCTCAACGATCTCGTTCGTCGTTAGATACTCGAACCGTGTGCGTCCCAGGCGCTCCACGCAGACGAACTTGATCTTCCCGTTTGCCAGTTTCTTGTCGGCATCGATGGCGACTGCCAGCGGCGGCCCACCCAACTCACCGGGCATCTCGACCTGGAGACCGGTCCTCTTCAGGAGTTCCACCACACGCTGCATCGTTCGTTGCTCGCAGTACCCTCGAACGGATGAAAGCCTGGCAGCAAAGGCCATGCCCATAGCGACGGCTTCGCCGTGAAGGTAGCGCTTGTACTCCGTTAGAGTTTCAATCGCGTGAGCGAGTGTGTGTCCGAAGTTCAAAATCGAACGGTAGTCGGTCTCGCACTCGTCTTGACACACCACCATTGCCTTGAGCTCGCAGCACCGTCGAACGATGTCTCGCAGGAGTGCAGAGTCCAGCGATAGGATCACGTTCAATTGCTCTTCGAGCAAGGTGAACAGGTCGGGATCGAGGATGACCCCATACTTTATTACCTCGACCAAGCCGGATGCCAATTGTCGGGGCGGCAGTGTTCTCAGTGCATTTACGTCGATCAGCACCAGCCGCGGCTGGTAGAAGGCGCCGATGAGGTTCTTCCCCGCCGGATGGTTGATACCAGTCTTGCCCCCGACGCTCGAATCAACTTGTGCGAGCAAGGTGGTAGGGACTTGTATGAACGGAACGCCGCGCAGATAGGTTGCTGCGGCAAACCCCGCAAGATCCCCGATCACCCCGCCGCCGAGCGCGATGATGGGGCACGACCGATCCATATGCGCGTCCAGCAAACGATCGTAGATGAACGCGAGCCAGGCCATGTTCTTGTGTTCTTCACCGTCGGGAATCTCGATGGGCGTCACGCTCCATCCGACCGCACGCAGCGACGTGGCCACACGGTTCAGGTAGAGTTCCCCGACCGTCGGATTGGTGACAACCGCAGCTGAGCGCGCCCCGGACAGTTTCGTCAGTTGCGGCCCGATCTCGCCAAGCAGGCCATCCCCAATCAGGATTGAATAGGTTCGATCCCCCAATTCGACCGAGACGGTCTCGATGCCGGGGTCCGACGGAGGCCGCTCCGCGTCTCCATTCATGAGTGGCTCCGGACCGACAGCGGTCGGGTAGCGTCGGATGCTGTATGTGCCACGATGACGACCACATTCGCCGTTTGGGACACCCTTGATCTTGCGGCGCGTTGCTCAAAGTTTCGCGAGTTTCCGCTTGTGGTGAAAATCGAAGCGCTGCGCAGCTCTGGTAGGATGTCGAGGTCCTCGTGTTTGATGAAGCGCTTGCCCAGCTTCTCGAGCAATCGTCGAATCGTCGTCTTTCCAGTGCCCATGAAACCCGTGAGAATGACGGCGCTCATCGCGACGGTAGCCGGCCTGCCTTCACGTGAGACACCATCCGTTCAGCTCAGCCTTCTCTTCCTTGGTCCCTTTGCTTCCAGAGTTCTTCGGCAGTAGGCAGGCCCGCGTGCGCTCCACCCACAGTGCGCGGCGTCAGGAAGACAAGCAGGTCCTCACGCCGGTTTGATTTGTTCTCGGTGCCGAAGAGCCAGGTGAGCCCTGGGATGTCCTTCAGAAAGGGAATACCTGTGCGTCGGTCGCTCAGAGTGTCGCGATAGATGCCGCCGAGCACGACTGTTTGGCCATTCTTGATCAGGATGTGGGAGTTCGCTTCGCGGCTGATTTCCGTCGGAATCCCATCGACCGTGCGCGAGAAGTCCGCCTGGCTCGACTTGGCGAACATATCGAGCAGCACGAAGCCATCTGATGACACCTGCGGAGTCACCACGAGGACGATGCCGGTTTCGATCTTTTCCGTCGCCGTTGACGCGGTACCTGCAGCTCCCCCCGCGCCGGTGTTGATCACCGTGCCGGTCGACGGGAGTTTCACGCGAATAATCGTCAGGCTCTTGATCGTCGCCGCGACATTGTTGAGGGTGACGACTCGCGGACGAGAGATGACGCGCGCCTTTCCTTCGCTCTCGAGCGCGGTGAGGCGCAGGTCAAGGCTCTGACTCCCGTCAATCGATCCGAGCGCCATATCGAGAGCAGTACCGGCACCGGGGCCGACTGCGGCAGGAAAGTCGGCAATGAACGGAACGCCACCCGGGCCGGTGCCAAGGCCCGATCCACCGAGTCCAACCCTGCCCGGGAAGTTGACCCCCGTGGGATTTCCCGTTTGTGGACCCGCGAGATATCGGTAGCCCCATTGCACACCCAAATCTCTCGCGAAGTCAGTGGTCGCTTCAACGATATTCGACTCGATCAATACCTGCGCGGTTTGGACGTCGAGACGGCGCACCAGCTCGCGTGCGTTGTCGATCCCGCGTTGGATATCGCGTACGATCACTGTGTTCGAAAACTCATCCACGAACACACTCCCTCGACTGGTGAGGACCCCCTCTTCGCCTTCCGGTCGGCCGCGGCCTCCGCCCCCCCGCCCACCGACACCGGTTCGGGCTGCACCGGACATGATATCCGCAAGTTTCGAGGCCTTCGCGTAGTTGACGCGGATGTACTCGACGTGCAGCGGCTCGACGGCCTTTGCAGCTTCCTGCGCCTTTTGGAGTTCTTCGCGTTCTTCGCGCAGGCGTTTCACGGTAGAAATGCGGATTACGTTGGCTTCCTGTTCGCTCTCAAGATTCAAGACCTGCAGGACGATGTCGAGCGCTTGATCCCACGGGACGTCAAAGAGTCGCAGCGTGACTTTGCCGCGGACATCGTCGGTCGCGACGATGTTGAGCTTGCTCACTTCAGCCAGCAGGCGCAGCACGTTGTGCACATCTGCATCTTTGAAATCCAGCGATACATGCTGTCCCGAATATGCTTCTCGACCAGCCGCTCGGCGCGCTTTCGGCTCCCCGTCTTCACCGGCCACCGCTGGCGGAGCCTCGGGTGCATCGATGGGTCGCGACGCGACGGAGTGGGGTACGTTCCTCTTGGGCGCTTGTGCGATCTCCGCAACCGGGGCCGAGGGGGCTCTTGCCACGCCTTCGGCTCGGCGCGTGAAGACGACTTGCTCGTGCACGGGCTGTGTGGCACCCGTAGGCTCTCCAAGGAAGGCCACGATGGTATCGTTGAGATCGTTCACGGTATAGGGAGGGACCGTTGGGGCCGCTAGCACGGCCGTGATGCGCATCTTGCCTTCCGTACGCGCTATCCGAATCTCGGAAATCAGCGAATCGGTCACTGCGAATTTCTTCGCAGCCGCCTCGCCGCTTCCATCTCCGCCGACGACATCAATAACGAGCCGAGTCGGCTGCGCCAAGGTGTAATGCGTCACCGCCGCGGCGGGCCGGCTCAACTTGAGAAACACCCCACGCTGCCCGTTGTCTTCAACGAGCTTGATCTCGCGAATTTCGAGGCTGCCCGCGGTTGGGACGCCCGAAGCGGAAGGCAACGCGGTTTCGGTCAACTCCTCCTGTCCTCCCGACTGCATCGGTGAGGTAGCCTCTGTCGCTGATTCCTGCGAGACCACGACCTGACGCGCGCACCCTGCGAGCACGAGCGCACCGAGAATACCAGTGCTCCACCGAACCACACCCGACCCAATCCATCGCATCATTTTCGCTCCCGTACTGGCTGACTCGGACCCTCCTCCTTCGGTGTCTCCATGATGGTTCGACTCACTTGTTCCTTCCCATAGAAGTCGAGGATACGTTCCTCTACCACCACACGTTCAGGCTCGATCGCCGTCACGAGTCCCCCATTTCGCCCGATCGGTGTGCCAAGGGTGAGGATGTAGCCCATGCCCACACTGTCCTCGACCATGGCGCGAGGAGGGCTCACATCCCACAGCGTCGCAACGACCGTCAGTTGCCCGAGCTCGTAGCGCTGCAGTGGCGTAAGTTGGACCTGCGTCTCCCGATGAATGTCGAGAGTGAAGGGTCGAAAAGGATCGCGGCGCCCAACTGGATTGTAAGGCGGCACATCCGGGTTGAAGTCGGGCGTAACCTCTACGGGGGACGGTGGTGGTTCGGTGGCAGCTGCCGGGGTACCGACCAACAGAACCGCGGCGAACAAGAGAAAGAGTACCGTCACGGCTTGCCTCCCTTTTCCTTCTCACGTTGCTTGGCAATTCGTTCGCGCTCAGCCTCATCCAGAAAGCGGAACGTCACCGCTGCACAGGAGGTCTCTAGGGTTACCGAATCACTCTCGGCCTTGGCCGGGCTTTTGATGGCAACGTTGGTAACGTTGACGATGCGTGCCATCCGGGAAACCTTGTCAAAGAACGTGGCGACCTGGTGATACGTCCCGCGGACGAGGATGTCGACGGGAACTTCCGCGTAAAAATCCTGATACTGTTCGGGGCGCTGTTTGAATTGGATGATCTCTAGGCCCGATTCTCTGCCAAGAGACGAAATGCTGCTCAACAGATCGGGAATCTCCTTTGTGTCCGGAAGCTGCGCCACCGCTTTGCGGAGGTCTCCGTCGAGCTCCGCGACTGCCTTGCGGGTCTGGTCCAGGTTTGCAACCAAGGCGACCTTGCGGTCACGATCCTTGACCAAGTCGTTACGGCGTTGCTCCAGCTCGGTGATCGATGCGCTACGCGGCCAGTACAGAAAGTAGGCGTAGCCGAGGAAAAGCGACGCGACGGCGACCACTACTGCAATGACTCGCTGGCGTGGCGGCAGCTCAAGGAAGCGTTCCAGCAGTTGGTTCATACTTGCGTTCACGCTCCGGTCTTACCGGTTGCCGGTGCCGGCGCACTCTTGGCGTCCGGCGCCTTGCCCCCTGCACCAAGGTAGTCGAGGTGAGCTTTGACGATGAATTTTTTGAAGATGGTTCCACTTCCGGCACTCACACCAATGCGCACCGGGTCGCTCTGCGAGGTCTCGACCAAATCTACGTCGAAGAAGTATTTCGACGTCTCGAGCTGGCGCATGAACGTCGCAATCGTCTGATTGTCCAGCGCCATTCCGGTGACCGTCGCCGAACCGTTTGCATCGGCAAAATCGACGAGCCACAGTTTCTCGGGCGCCGCGGAACTCAGATCCTCGAGAATCCGGACTGGACCGACGCGCTTCTGCTTGAGATCATCTACGACTTTGAGCTTGGCCTGCAGTTCGGCGCGCTTCTTGTCGAGGTCACGCACTTCGCGCGCTTGCTGATCGAGTTTGGCGATCTCCGTCGTCAGCTGATCAATCTCCGTCTGAAGCTGAGAGAGCTTCCGCCCCTGCAGCATGTAGGGAACGATCATGACCAGCAACGCGACAGCAACGCTCAACACAGCGGCCGAAAGTTGTTGCCGGCGCCCAATCGCGCGTTGCGCTTCTTTGACTGGAAGGAGGTTGATGCGGATCATTTGTCGTCAGGGCGTCGCGTTGCCAGGCCCATTGTCACCGCAAACTCGGGCGCCTGTTGCCGCAAGTCGGGGGTATCAACGGCCGCGTCGAAGGATGCGTGCGCAAAGGGATTGGCGATCTCCACCGGCGCCTGAACGCGTTCACTCAGTTGCTGCGAGAACCCGGGCATCCGCGCCACACCGCCGCTGAGGTAGACTGCGTCGATGGTTTCGTCGGTGGCAGCCGTCCAGAAAAAACTCAATGCATGATGGATTTCCTCGATCAGGGCGGCGGCGGCAGCTCCGCTCACCACACCGGCCTGATCGGCCGCCACGTTTGGCGTGGTGCCTCCCGCCTTGAGCACCTCAGCCTCCTCTGAGCCAACGTTCAGATCGCGCATCAAGGCCTCGTTAATGTCACGCCCGCCGACTGGGACATCGCCGGTGAAGGTCGAACGTCCGTTCTTCAGGATGTTGATCGAGGAGTAGCGGGCACCGATATTCACCAGCGCGATTGCGCGGTCGGGAACAAGCTCGTAGTTTGCCTCGAACATGTTCTCGAGAGCGAAGTAGTCAACATCTATGATGACTGGCGTGAGGCCCGCGGCTCGGATGGTCTCCGTATAGCTTGCCACAATGTCCTTCTTGGCCGCGATGAGGAGCACCTCCATGCGCTTGCCGTCGTCGAGGTAGTCCGTGATCTGATAGTCGAGATTGACGTTTTGCAGATCCTCCGGAATGAAGTTACCGGCTTCGAACAAGATCGTGTTCTCCAGCTCGTGCGCACTCTGTGCAGGTAGAGTGACGCGCTTGATGATCACCGCGGGGCCAGGGACTGCGGTAATCACCTTCCTGGCACGCATTCCATGGCTTTCGGTCAAGGCCCGGGTTGCCTCTGCAACCGCGGCCGTCTCGTAGACCATGTTGTTCTGAATCGCCGACGGCGGAGTGGGCACTGTGGCCAGGTTGGTCACACACAACTGACCCAACCGTCCGCGAACTTCAACGACTTTGATACTGCTCGAACCTATGTCGACGCTGAGAAAAGCCTCGTCGCGCCGGAGCGGATTGAATTCGGTGAGTGAAGCGGTGAATACGCGTCCGAAACGCTTGGCCCAACTACCTCCGACGGCCATGGACGACCCCGCAACCACACCTCACCCCGCATAAAACTCTGTCGCCCAGCAACAGAGTTTTATTTGCTTGAGCACCAGTATGATCGCTACGGTCGTCAAAGTCAAGAAATGCTTCATGAGGTGGCTCCTCCGCTCCAGCGCCGCCGGTTCGGAGGCCAAGCGAATTCCGAGCCACAACTGACAAGTCTACAGCTCGTGAATGTGGTGGAACCGCCATTACCGACACGCGACAAACTTGTGTCCGTCGGACCATTTCGAACGGTCAGGTCCACAGTCGCTGAAGACGCGTACGATCTGCCGAGGCGGCATGGCTAATCTGCCGTGTCGTGAAAACCACACGCGATGGCGTAAATTTCTGCAGATGCCTTCCGCGTGGCTTCAGGGCGCGTGGTTCGCACCTGCCGGAAGAGAGTTCGCAGCTGTGCAAGGTACCGCGGCAGATCGTTGCTCATGAATAGTTTCACGATGAGCTTCCCATCGGTCCTGAGAGTGCTTCCCGCAAAATGGAGGACGGATTCGGCTAAAGCAAAGCTGCATGCCTCGTCACGCGCGCGGACCCCGGTCAGCTTCGGGGCGATGTCTGACAGGATGACATCCGCTCGACCCTTACAGACATCCATGACCTGCTGCCGCGTATGCGGGTCGCCGATGTCGCCAACGATCGTAATCACATTGACTTCTGGCAACGGATCGACCGGTCGCAGATCGACCCCGACGACTTGCCCGGTGGGTCCGACGTATCGTGCTGCAACCTGCAACCAACCACCCGGCCAGGCCCCGAGGTCGATGATGCGGTTCCCCGGACTGAGCAGGCGATGACCCCGCACCAGCTGCTCCAGCTTGAACGCCGCACGAGAACGGTATCCCACCAGCTTCGCGCGGGTGTAGAAGGCATCCTTTCGACGATACACAGCTGTAGACGCTAACACGCGCGCCCGGCGGCCCTCAAGTTGATCCGTGCGAGCTGGGCCAGCCGTTTCGGAACTTCAGGCGGTAATGCATCGTAAAGAGCTGTGAGACCGATGAAAATCGGGTCGCAGCGCGCCGCCCGTATTTTCGCGAAGCCGGTGGGGGCTTGTTTTCTGGTACGTTCTGTGGAGTACATGCAGATGAAAGCGACGGGCGAAGACGCCGCGCGCCTGCGCAAGCGGAAGTACGATTGGCTGCGCCGCTTCCAGATTCCCGCAGAGGCGCTGCCCGGGTCGCTGTCGCAAACGCATCGCAAGTGCGGGAAGCCCAACTGCTGCTGCGTGGAAGCAGTGGGGCATCCCCTGTGGTCACTCACCTTCATGGTGGACGGCAAGAAACGAGTGGAGCGCATTCCCGACGAGTGGGTGGAAGCGGTGCGCAGGCGGGTGGAGGAGGGGCGCGAGTTCAAGCGGGCGATGACCGAGGTGTTTGCGGCCAACGCACATCTCCTGGTGTTGGAGCGGCGCCAACGAAAGCGGTGAGCGGTCGGATCCATGCGCAGCAACTGAAGCGATTCGCTCTGCGGCAACTCGGGTTGAAATCCTACCTGGGCGATCCGGGCGACGGGCGCCAGCGCCCACAGATCGCTGCGGGCACCCTGCTCTGGGCGTTGCTCATTGGACAGATGGTGCGGCGCAGCCGTTACCATGGCGTCGAGGAGTTGGCCCGTTCGTCTGCCCGCTCGCAGCTGCGGGTAGCCGGGAGGTTTAGCGACGACAGCCTGAGCTACTGCACGCAGCGGCTGAAGGCGGGCCAGTTACGGACGGCGATCGTGCACGCCGCCCGGCGGGCCAAACGCAATAAGGCCTTTGAGAATAGCCGCTGGGTGGGCCTAGCCTTCGATGGCACCGGAGCCGGGCGTGTGAGTCAAGCGCACTGCGCGCTCTGCCATCCCTTGGTCAATGGCGATCACCAGACCATCGGCTACTTGCACCACTTCTCCATGGTGAGCGTGGTGGGTGCGGGGATCTCATTGTGCGTGGATATTGAGCCGTGGGGACCGACGGACTGCGAGTACGAGGCCAGTCAGCGCATGCTGCGCCGGGTGGTGCCGGCGCTGGGTCGGCGCTTTGCCGACTACGTGGTCGGTGACGGGCTGTACGCGACCGCCCCGTTTCTCAACGCGGTCACCGATTTGGGTCTCTATGCCGTCTGCCGCCTCAAAGCCAATCTCCCCGAACTCTACGAGGCGGCCCAGCTCTACTATCGCGCGCGGCCCCCAACGCAAACCTTCCTGCACGGTCACGATCGCGTGGAGCTGTGGGATGCCGAGGGCTTTGCTCCATGGGCTGACCTGAGCTGGGAGCGAGTGCGCGTGCTACGCTACCGTCAGCACAAACCCGACGGCCGCATTGTCGAGGCGTACTGGTTGAGCAACTTCCCCTCCAACGCTGCGCGCCAGCCAAGCCCTGTTTCACCTCGCCAAGAGCCGCTGGGAGATCGAGAACCACGGCTTCAATGAGGGCAAGTGCCGTCACGGCATGGAGCACATCCGTCACCACCACGCCAACAGCTTACTGATCGACTGGTTGCTGATCGCTCTGGCTCTGACGATCGAACGGCTCTTCCGGCTGCGCTTCTTGCACCGCGGCACGAGCACTGCGCTCTCCTCTCAGACATTCGTGACCCGTCTGTGGCTCAGCCTCGCCACCGCTCGTCGCTCCGATACCAGCTGATCTCCACACCAGATCCTTCTCGTCTTTCAACCAACTCCTGCCTGCCAGCGGCTCGCCGTGCTGCGCCCACGCTGCGCCTTCTCACCGATAACCCACCTCGAAACAACAGAGACTCTCAGCCACCACGCTTTCTCGCCGATTGCCGAGCCCTTTCGGACCGTTCCAGGTTGCCCGCGCTCGCGAGTTCCGAAACGGCTGGAGCTGGGCGAGGCGAGCTTCACATCACTCGCGTGCGTCGCTAGAGTGTCGCGTTCCACGAGCCGATCATGGATCTAACGCTCATGAACCCGCAACAACGGGAAGCCGTGTTGTACACGGAGGGGCCGCTGCTGATCCTGGCGGGCGCGGGAAGCGGAAAGACGCGGGTGCTTACTCACCGCATCGCTTACCTGGTACGCGAACGGGGTGTCGAACCCAATCGGATCTGCGCCGTGACGTTTACCAACAAGGCGGCGCGGGAAATGCGCGAACGCGCCGCACGGCTGCTGGAGTCGGACGCTGTCGTGTGGCTGACCACATTCCATTCCCTCTGCGCACGCATCTTGCGCCGGCATGCTACGCACATCGATCGCCGGACGGACTTCGTCATCTACGATGAGGGCGATCAGCGCGCGATAATTCGCCGCATCATCGCCGAACTTCAGCTGAGCGAGGACCTCTATCCGCCCTCACGGTTGCTGACCGTCATCGAGCACGCCAAGAACGAGGGCAGCTTCCCCAACGATCTCCTCAACAGCGCCGTTGACGGGACGGCACGCACACTCGCCAAGGTCTACGGACGCTATCAGTCATCTCTGATCACCAACAACGCCCTCGATTTCAGCGATCTGCTGCTCTGTGTCGTCGAGCTGTTCCGCCGCCATCCACCAGTGCTGTCCCACTACCAGGAACAGTTTCGCTACCTCATGGTCGACGAGTACCAGGACACGAACCGCGTCCAATATCAGCTCCTCCGATTGCTGGGCGCGGCGCATCGCAACGTCTGTGTCGTCGGCGACGACGACCAGTCCATCTATCGCTGGCGCGGCGCTGACCTCCGCAACATCTTGGACTTCGAGAGCGACTTTCCCGGGGCGCGCGTTCTCCGGCTGGAGCAGAACTATCGTTCCACACGCACTATTCTGGCGGCCGCGGCTTCCGTCATCCACAACAATCGCGGTCGCAAAGGCAAAACGTTGTGGACGGAGAACGACGCGGGCGAGCTGATCACTCTGCGCACCGTTTCGGACGAGCGCGCAGAAGCCCGCTACGTGGTTGAGCGTATTCACTCCCTCACCCGCAGCAGCCATACCGCCGGGGACATCGCGATCTTCTACCGCACCAACGCGCAATCGCGCGCGTTGGAGGAGGAGCTGGTGCGGGCACGTGTTGCTTACAGCATCGTTGGGTCCACCCGATTTTACGACCGCAGGGAGGTGAAGGACCTGCTGGCGTACTTGCGCGTCCTCGCTAATCCACTGGACAGCATCAGCCTCCTCCGGATCCTCAACGTTCCACCGCGCGGTATCGGCAAGACCACCATCGACAAGCTGGAGGAAGCCGCAGTGGTCCGTGGTCTCTCCCTGGCTGCGGTGATCGCCGATGCATCAACCGCCCGCTTGACACCGGCTGCGGCGGCCCGCCTCGCAGACTTCGATCGCTTGTGCGCACGTGTGCGTGCCCTCGGCACAGCGTCCGTCACTCCATTGCTGCACGCTATCATCCAGGAAACGAGTTACGCCGAGCGCCTGCAAACCGAAGGCACCCCCGATGGCGACGCCCGCCTGGAGAACATCAACGAGCTCCTGACCGTGGCCGGGGAGTTCGATGCAACCGCCGACGATCCTTCGCTCACCGCCTTCTTGGAGCAGCTCGCATTGATCGCGGACGTCGACGTCTACGCGCCGACGCAGGACCGGGTGACCCTGATGACGCTGCACAACTCGAAAGGGCTCGAGTTTCCGGTGGTGTTCATCATTGGGCTAGAGGAGGGCCTGTTTCCGCACGAGCGGTCGCTCGACCACCCGGATGCCATCGAGGAGGAGCGGCGCTTGTGTTACGTCGGCTTCACCCGGGCGCGCCAGCGACTCTACCTCGTTCACGCGCAACATCGCCATGTCTTCGGCCGAACGCAGCAGAACTTGCCGTCGCGCTTCCTCGCCGAGGTCCCCGAGCTGCTCGTGCACCGTGAAGAGGACCCTCGCGCCGCGCGCAGCGACGAGCCCACGGTCGACTACTCCTACTCGCAGCTATCGACATTCGCACAGCGCTCCGAGCGCGTGAGACACCCTCGTCCGTTCGTCACAGCGGACGACAACGCCTTCCGCGTGGGGCAACGCGTCACCCACACTGAGTTTGGAGCGGGAACGGTGCGCGCCGTGGAAGGCACAGGCGACCGCACCAAATTGACCGTACGCTTCGAACGCGTGGGAGTGAAAAAATTGCTCGTTCGCTATGCTCAGTTGGAGCTGCTTGGACCCCGATAGATTCCAATCTCTTCATGTGGCCGGTGCCCGAAGACCGCCTCGAGACCCGGCCTGGAGACGAGGTAATGGAAGGGGCGGAAGAGCAGCCATTCCGCCACATACCCAACGGGGTGGATGAGGTAAGCGGCGATACGCAACGGGTGTGATTGCGTGTCGTCATAGTCATCGGGCACGGCAAGTGCCCGACCGGCAAAACACACCAACACCATTGCCAGGCATCCGGCTGCAATTACGCGCTTCATTCTTTTCAGCCTCCGCAAAAAATCTAACAGAGCGACCTCGCCTTTCCAAGTCTAATCTCGCCAGCCGATGAAGCTCAGCTGCCGGCCCGTCGCGGCGACGCCAGTCGCAGTACCACTAGGCCCGCGGTTCGCGGCGCGATACGAGAAATACTCGCTCACGGCGCAACGTGTGCACGGCCCGATTGGTATGATGTGCCGCTGCGGAACTCCCGCGCGTACCAGGAGTGCAGCATTCACCCGGCGCAAATCGAGCCAGGCCTTCGCGCTGTTTCTCGCAAGGATCGCCCCAGCAATCGACCCGCAGCGCTCCTCCAACTCGCGGGTGACGTCGCCGCCCACTTCGTAACAACATCCGCCGATGGCCGGTCCGAGTGCCGCATGAAGATCCTGCGGGGCGAGGCCGTACTCCTCCTGGAGAACATGCACGACTCGCTGGACGATTCCCACGACCGTGCCGCGCCACCCCGCATGCACCGCGGCAACCACACGCGAGCGCGGCGCAACGATCAGAATCGGCACGCAGTCCGCCGTCAGAACACTCAGGGCGATGCCCGACAGATGTGTCACCAGGGCGTCCGCCTCGCCAGCATCGGTCGTCGCGTGGTCGACGCGCCTCACGTGAGCCCCATGCACCTGCTGCATGGTCGTGAAGTGCGCGACGTCATCGGTTGCCGCAGTCACGCGGCGCCAGTTTTCCTGGACTGCGGTCGAGACGTCGCCAACGTGGAAGGAGAGATTGAGCTCGGAAAACGTGCCACGGCTGACTCCACCGCCACGACCGCAAAAGCCGTGGATGAGATGTCGATGGTTCTCCCAGGCGGGAACGCGCAGGATCGGCAGTCGAGGTGACGAATCAGCCACGGCACGGCACCGGGCGGCACATCCCTCAGCCCCGTTCGGAACAGCACAGCCTGACCAGCTCGCGCAAATGTGCCGAGCTGGCCTGCTCGAGATGGAGGACCATGTCGATGGCCCGCTCCATCTTCTCCTTGCGCAACGTGTAGCGGGTTTCGCGGCGGAACTTGTCTTCGACGGACTTGCGGCGTTCATCGAACGGACGCCCGGCGCCGCCGTACGGCACCTCTTGCTCGGCTTCGAAGCTGCGGCCGTCCTCCATCTCGATACGCAAGCGCGAACCGAAGGACATCTTGAACCCGGTCAGATCCAGGTTTCCCAGGTCGAGCTGAAAGCACTCCTCACCGTCCTCGGTCACACTCTTGACCAGCGAGCGCTCGCGCATGCGCTGCGCCATCACGTCATCAAGCGTCAGGTGTACCCGACCCGCCAAGTCCCATAGCGCCGCGTCGCGGATGCGATCGCGGGTAAACTGCCGCGCCGTCAGCTCCCGATCCATCAACGCAGCCGCGACGTTGTACCCGACGGTGAAGTTGAGCGTCACGGGCGACGTGTCCGGCCCCTTCAGGTGGGGCGCCGACAGCGCCTCCATCCCCAGCGTCAGCGGCCCCGCGGCGACGTGAACGGCTCGAACCTTCTTGCCGTCGATGTTGTGCTGGCGGGCGAGCGCAAGCACGCAGTCGATGGTGGTGTCGATGTAGGCGCACCCGGGATAGACCTTGTAGCACATGGTGTCGGTCAGCCAGAGTTTGCCGAAACCCTCGTACGCACCCATCAGGGGCTGCCGCGCAAAGACCTTTGTGAACCCTTGCTCGCTTTCGAGGATGTCGCCAGCACCCCGAAGACCATTCGCCGCGAGCTGCGCCGCCTGCACGCCGATCGGTGCGGTCGTCGACGCCATCAACGTCTTCGCATCGGACCCAAAAAAGCCCGCCCACAGCGGATAGCTCGGCTGCAACATGGCGATGCCGATGGCGGACTGGATCTGTTCCTTGTCGAGCTCCAGGAGCTTCGCCGTGATGACGGCACCGCCGATCAGGTGAAGGAAACTCCACAGCTGGCCGTTGAGCGGCCCGATGAGCACGGACGCTCCGACCCGACCCTCGATCTCATTGGCCAGCGTCTGGGCCAGGAGGAAGTCTTTGCCACTCATCCCCATCTTCTCGGCAAGCGCCAAGGTGACCAGCACGGCGGAATGCCCCGTGTGACCGGCGAATAGGTAGTCATCATAATCCAGCGCCATGCTGAGCGCGGCATTGGCAAAGATCGCGTTGTACAGCGACGTGCGCTCACCCGAGGGAATCATGGTGGCGTCTTTCCCGCCTCCCCAGTCCTTCACCGTGCGGCTCACCGTGCGCCCCGCCTCGGAGAAGTGCCCGGCGTGGACCGCGGCGATCACGCTGAGAATCTGATTCTTCGCTTCCTCCGTCACCCGGCGCGGCAGGTCTTCAAACTGTGCCTGCGCCACCCACTCTGCAATGCGCTCGGTGGTGCTCCCTGTACTCATGGACCTCCTCCTCTAGTGACGCCGCCAACCTTTGGCTCGATGGTTCTACTCAAAGAGTCGCTCGCACGCCAGCCCGCGGCGGACTCGGGTTTCGAGCGCTACCGGGTCAGGCAGGTTGCGAGCGCTGGTGCAGCTCCAGCAGATGGAACGCCACCAGGGTCAGTGCGTTGCTCACCGCGCCCTGGCGGATCAGCCCGGTGATCTGATCGAGCGGAACAGTTTCCACGGTGAGCTCCTCGGTAGCGTCCCATTGCGGCGCCCCGACACGTTCGACATCGTGGGCCACGAACATGTGGCACCGGTTGTTCATGATCGCTGGGTTGGGATGGACAACACCCAATGGCAGCACTCGCTGACTCGCGTATCCGGTCTCCTCGCGCAGCTCTCGGCAGGCGGCGATGAGCGGAGAGGTATCGGCATCGTCCATGACTCCAGCCGGCACTTCCAGCGTCAGGTCACCAATGCCGTGACGAAACTGACGCACCATCACCACGCCACGATCCGGGGTGAGAGGCACGATATTCACCCAATCCCCGGTCTCGA
This sequence comes from uncultured Binatia bacterium (SeqCode), assembly GCA_964498075.1. GTDB lineage: Bacteria > Desulfobacterota > Binatia > HRBIN30 > HRBIN30 > CAZCGA01. The sequence goes on from CAZCGA010000003.1 coordinate 84,561, forward strand.
TCACATGGAAGTCATGTGTCTGGCCGCTGAGCAGCGAACGGCTATGATCGCGCCGAACGGAGAAGATCCGACAGCGATACATCAGCTCCGACTTCAGCACTTCCCAGCGCATCGCCCCCTCAAAACAGCCGGCGGTACTCGATCGCCGGACAGCGATCCATCACCACTGTGAGCCCCGCATCCTGAGCGCGCACTGCAGCGGCTTCGTCCACAACTCCCAGCTGCATCCAGACGACCTGCGCTCCGATCGCAATCGCCGCGTCGACCACGGCCCCGGCCTGGTCGGCGCGGCGAAAGATGTCGACGATGTCAACCGCTCCGGGAATCGCGCGCACCGACGGATAGCACGTCTGCCCGAGTATCTTGTCTGCAGCCGGGTTGACAGGGACCACGGTGTGGCCCCTTTTCATCAGCAGCTGTGCGCCGAGATGACTGTCGCGTGCGGGGTCCGGCGAGCAGCCCACCACTGCGATCCGGCGCGGCCGGGAGAGAATGTCACGGATCGTGCTGTCCGGCGGGTTACGAAACATGTCCACCTGTACTAGGGGTCTGTCAGCCGGGTGAAGGCGCGCTCGAGACACGCCTTGATTTGATCACGGCAGGCGGCGAAGACCTCTTCATTCTGCCCCGCCGGATCTTCGATGTCGCCGTGGCCCCCGGCGAACTCCTTCAGGGTGTAGACGTCTTTGCCGGCGGCTTCGGGAAACGCCTCCCGCAGCATCTGCACCTGTTGCACCGTCATCGCCAGAATCAAGTCCGCGTCCGCGATGAGATGTCGGTTGCGCTTCAAATCGGTCGACACCGCCTCGGGCGGCACATGGATGCCCTCATCGCGCAGCACCAGTCGGGCGTCCATCGATACGAGCGCGCCGTCGCGCGCATAGGAAGCGATGCCGCCCGACTCGACCGTGAGATGGTCGTGCAGTGCGCGCTCCATCAGCATTTTCTTCAGGAGCGCCTCCGCAATGACGCTACGGCTGGTATTGGCGTGGCAGATGAAGAGGACTTTCCGATAGGGCATATCGTACTCGTGTTCGTGCTCGGGTTCGTGGAAGGATCCGACGACGCGCACGAACACGAGCACGAATCGCGGGGATCACCCCAAGGCGCCGGCGAGGACGGTGGACATGTCTTCCTTCGCGGTGATGCCCTTGGCGAGCTCGCCCTTCACCTTTGCACCGAGCTGGGCGGGATCCCACACGGCCTTTTGCGAGACCTTCCCCACCGTATGCCAGCCGGCCATCATCCAGACGGTGCCACCGCCGACGCGGAACACTTCCCCGTGCACGTCCTTCGCCTCGTCACTCGCCAGCCAGGCCACCAACGGTGCGATGTTCCGCGGGCTGAACACATCGAACTCCCCCTCTTTCGGCTCGCGGCCCATGAAGGCGGCGGTCGACGGCGTCGCGTCCACGGTCAAGCGCGTGCGGGCCAGCGGAGCGATGGCGTTGGCGGTCACGCCGTACTTCGACATCTCTTTGTCGATCACGATGGCCATCAGCGCCAGCGCGGCCTTTGCGGCGCCGTAGTTCGTCTGCCCGAGGTTGCCCAGCAAGCCGGCGTCCGATGACGTGTTGATGATGCGACCGCTGAGCACGTTGCCCTTCTTGTGTTCCTCGCGCCAGTACTCGCAAGCGTGCCGGCTCATGTTGAACGAGCCCTTGAGGTGGACCCCAATCACCGAGTCCCAGTCTTCCTCGGCCATGTTGAAGATCATACGGTCACGCAGAATCCCGGCGTTGTTCACCACGATGTTGAGCTTGCCGAAGGTGTCGATCGCGCACTCGACGATACGCTTCGCGGCCTTGAAGTCGGACACGCTGTCGCCGTTGGCGACCGCTTCCCCACCCATCTTCTTGATCTCACTCACCACTTCCTGTGCCGGCGAGGCGGTCGGAGCCCCGGTGCCGTCAAAGTGCGCGCCCAAGTCGTTGACGACGACCTTGGCACCCTGCTGGGCCATCAAGAGCGCTTCTTCGCGTCCGATGCCGCGGCCCGAGCCGGTGATGATTGCAACCTTTCCTTCTAGCAAACGTGCCATACCCTTCTCCTTTCGGAACGAATTCGTTTCACTGTGGGTTGTGATTGTCTTGAAGCGACTCGGGACAAACCAAGGGTATCTGCCAAGAAAACCCGCGCCTTGTCAAGATTGAGGAGCGCCGCCCAACCGCTGCCGCGTATCGTGCTTTGACGGCACGGCCCCAGATCACTATGATTCAGCAGAGGGAGCGAATCGTGCGGCAGTTCTTATACGGCGTGATTCTGGGGGCCGCGGCCATGTACCTCTACGCACGCTTCGACCCGCCCGCGATCCTGACGTACTTGAACGCCGCCACCGAATCAGCGGCCAAATCAACGTCCGGCTACGGCGGCACCCACAAAAAGTAGCCGGTGTCGTGTCACCGGAGGGCGACCACGGTTCGGCCACAGCCCGTGCGCGCCGCGCGGCGGATAATGCGCAGGCTTTCGTTCCGCGACACCTGTCCCTCGCGGCGGAACGTCCGCGTGGCACGGGCAACGCAGCGCAAGTAGTCGCGTTGGCTCTGCCACGCTTCGCCGCTTGCCGACGCGTCGCAGGGGCACAGCTGGTCGACGCTGCACCCGCTCGCCGTCACCATGCTTCCCGCGGTTGACCCGGCGCACGCGTCGCACGCATCCCCGACACGATCGCCGTCGCTGTCGCTCTGCGCGCGATTGGCCACCAGAGGGCAGTTGTCCTGCATGTCCGCCACGCCGTCGCCATCGGCGTCGGCCGGCGGGTCGTCCACAGCTGACGCGGAGATCACCAACATATGGGTCTGGGCACCGGCACGCGTCGACGACAGGATCATCGTGATGTCTCGCGAGTCGGCGTGTTGCCGCCGGCCGCTCGTGAACAGCACCTTCTCGCCGTTCACCAATGCGTCGAGCACCATGGCCTGACGATCCGGGCCCAGGCGCTGCAGGAACCCGTTGCCCCCAATCGCGGTGCTCTTGCTGCTCAAGCTGAGGTTGGTGATGGCTGCCACGTCGAACATATTGGAAACCGGGAGCAAGGTCACGTCAAAGGTTCCGCTCAACGGTTCCGGGGGGGCAGGTGCCGTCGCACACCGGTTGCAGACCGAGGTAATCGAGCTGCCCGCATTGACGACGTAGTGGCGCGAATCGGCAGCGGCCGGGCGCACCCACAGGAACACCATGGACACCGCCACTGCTGCCGTCGCCCATCGACTGGTACGCCGCCGGCAATGCATGCGGCGACGTTACGCCGACCGGCAGGGTCAAGCAAGAGTCAATCGTTGCTCGACCCACGCCCGGTCTTCACCAGCACGATTCACGATCTCAGAAGGGAATATCGTCGTCGTCGGATGACGGGCCGGCCGGTTCGCCCGGGGGCGCGCTGACTTCCTGCGGCGCGCGTCCACCGCCGCTCCCGAGGAAGCGGACGTCACGGGCGACGATCTCGGTGATGTACCGCTTGTTGCCGTCCTTGTCGTCATAGTTGCGTGTCTGGATGCGTCCTTCGATGAACACCTGCCGCCCTTTGGACAAGTACTGGCCACAGGTCTCCGCTTGTTTGCCCCAGACGATCACGTTGTGCCACTCGGTGCGTTCCTGCAGTTGGCCCTGCTGGTCTTTCCACTTCTCCGTCGTGGCGACGGGAAACGACGCCTTCGCCTGCCCGTTGGGTGTGAAGCGCACCTCGGGATCCTTACCCAAATTGCCGACGAGGATGACTTTGTTGACCACGGTGCGGCGACGCTAACAAGGGCGTGTTGGGGTGTCAAGCAAGCGTATCGAGTTAGCGGAGATACTCCAGCACCGCAGCGCACAGCAGCGGGAACATGATCTCGTGGTGCCCGGTGAAATGGTAGCCGCGGCCGGTGCCGGCGGTGGGACGCTGCACGACGTTGACGTGCGGGCGGTAGTGGCGGTTGAAGTCCATGTCGATGGTCAGCAGGTTGTCGACACGCTTGCCGAGGTTGCGCGCCAGGTTCAAGGCTTTGACGAAGACCTCGGGAATGATCACGGCAGAGCCGAGGTTGATGAACACGCCGCCGTGCAGGCCTGCCACCACGGCGGCCAACTGGCGGAAGTCGCGCAAGCTGCCGGCGCCGATGGCGGCACCGTTCGCCGCCGGATGCATGTGGATGATGTCCGTGCCGATCGCCACGTGCACGGTGACCGGAATGCCCCAACGCGCTCCGGCCGCGAGAATGCTGAGATCACGGTGACGGACGTTCGCCCGCAACAGCGCGGCGCCGACCGCTGCTCCAAGTCCCTGCTCCGCTCGTGCGCCGGCGATCACCTGATTGAGGAAGCGGCCGGTCTCCTCCGCCATGCCGAAGCGCCCGTCCGCCAGGTTGGCGGCAACGTCCTCCGACGTTTCCCCGGCGAACGCCAGCTCGAAGTCGTGAATGATCGCCGCACCGTTCATCGCCACCGCCGCGAGGATGCCGCGGTGCATCAGGTCGATGATCAATGGGCTCAACCCCACCTTGATCGGATGCGCACCCATGCCGAGCACGATCCGTTTCCCGGCGCGGTGGCGCCGGGCAATCGCCTGCGCCACCGTGCGGAAGTCGCGCGCCGCAAGGATGTCCGGCAAGCCACGCAGAAACTCGCTGATCCGCATCCCCGGGCGCACCGGCGTGGCGACCGATGGCCGCGCCACGATGCTGCGCCGGCGGCGCAGGGGATAGGTGCGCACCTTCGACAGATCGAGAGGCTTCGGTTGTTGAGGACGAGAACGGCGCTTCGGCATGCTAGCTACTCCCGCGCCGGTCCGCTCGTTCACGCTGAGACGTTGACAACCATTGACCGAGTGTTCGTCCCGCTGCGGTACGCGGGCGGCGTCGATCACCCGCAAACAGCAACTCATCAACTTGATCACAGATCACGTGGCCGACGAGGATGTGCGTCTCCTGAATCCGGGGCGTGTCGCGGGTGGCGCCGACGCGTAACACCAGATCGGCGGCTCGGGCCAGCTTCCCGCCGCTGCCGCCGGTCAGCGCGACGGTGCGAATGCCCAATCGCTTGCAGACCCCGACGGCTCGCAGGACGCTCGGCGAGTTGCCACTGGTGGACAGCGCCAGCGCCACGTCCCCGGTCCGCCCGAGCGCCCGCACCTGCTTGGCGAACACCTCGGCGTAGCCGTAATCGTTGGCGATGCTGGTGAGCGCCGAGGTGTCGGTGGTCAACGCGATCGCGGGCAACGGGATGCGCTCGATCCGGAAACGATTGACGAACTCCGCGGCGATATGCTGTGCGTCGGCCGCGCTGCCCCCGTTGCCGAAGAGGAGGAGCTTGTTCCCGGCACGCAGCGCTGCGGCGACCGCTTCCACAACCTCGACCAGCGTGCCGAGGTTTTCGCGGAGGAACTGGCGCTTCACGGCGATACTGGCGGCGAAGATCCGGGTGATCTGCTGGCGCACGCGGCGCACCATATACTACGACCCCGAGGAGATCCAAGTGCGCAAGGTCGGCTTGCCAAGACTGGTACGCGCGTTTAGAGATGGGAGCCTGTGCGTAAGAGTGCAAAGCGCCAAGCGCTGCTCCTCCTGCTCCTCGTAGTTCCGGCCCCCGTTGCCGCCGCTTGGGGTGCACACGGCATGGTGGCCTCGGAGCATCGCCTCGCCTCGGCGGCGGGCGTCGAGATGCTGCAGCGCGGCGGCAACGCCATCGATGCGGCGGTGGCAACGGCGCTGGCTGTCGGGGTGGTGAACCCCGCTTCCTGTGGCATCGGCGGTGGCGGGTTCATGCTCATCTACCCGGCGCGTGAGCGGCGCGCCGTCGCGCTGGACTATCGCGAGGTCGCGCCCGCGGCTGCGTCGCGCGACATGTTCGTGCGTGATGGGCATGTGGTCCCCGAGCTGAGCCGCCACGGCGGTCTCGCGGTCGCCGTTCCCGGCGAGGTTGCCGGCTTGGCGGCTGCGTTGCGCCGCTACGGCACACTGCCGCTCGCGGCGGTGATGCAACCGGCAATCCGCTACGCCCGCGACGGCTTCGCCATCGAAGCGCATCTCGCCGATGAGGTTGCGCACACCGTCGAGGCAGTGCGACGCGACCCCTTGCTGTCGCGGAATTTCTTGCACGCGGATGGCACGCCGTTGCACGAAGGTGAAACGGTCCGCCAGCCCGAGCTGGCGAGCACTCTGGAACGCATCGCCGCTGACGGACCGGATGTTTTCTATCGCGGCGCGATTGCGGAGCAGATCGCGGGTGCGACGCAAGCGGCAGGTGGTCTCGTGACCGTGACCGACCTCGCCGGCTTCCGCCCGACGTGGCGCCGCCCGCTGCGCGGCGAGCACAACGGCCATGTGGTGTGGACCATGCCTCCGCCCAGCTCCGG
>CAZCGA010000003.1:90901-106670 GCA_964498075.1 uncultured Binatia bacterium (SeqCode)
GCCCTTGGGCAGCGGCGTGCTGCTCGAGGTCCTGGGCATCCTGCGCGCCGACGACTTGCGCGCGCTCGGCCACAACTCTCCCACCTATGCGCACCTGCTCGCCGAGGCGCTGCGGCACGCGTTTGCGGACCGTGCGCAGTACTACGGTGACCCCGATGCGGTCGACGTGCCGCTGCCGCGCTTGCTGGCGCCGGCGAACGTGGCGGCCTTGCGGCGGCGGATCAGCGCGACCCGCACCTTGGCGCAGACGGCGTACGGCAGTGCCGCCGCAGCATCGGACAGCGGCACCTCGCATCTGTCGGTGATGGATGCCGGCGGCAACGCCGTTGCCTGCACCACGACGATCAACACCGCCTTTGGTTCCATGGTCGTGGCCGGCGACACGGGCATCATTCTCAACAACGAGATGGATGATTTCTCCGCACAGCCTGGCGTGCCCAACGTGTACGGCTTGATCGGTACCGAGGCGAATGCGGTGGCGCCGCGCAAACGCCCACTGAGCAGCATGACGCCGACGATCGTCACGCGTGCCGGCCGGCCGGTGCTCGCCGCCGGCGGCTCCGGCGGGCCGTTGATCATCAGCGGGACGCTGCAGGTGCTGCTCAACATCCTCGACTTCGACTTCGATGCGACCACTGCGGTGGCCGCGCCCCGACTCCACGATCAGTGGGTGCCGCCGGTCCTCGCCGTCGAGCCGGGTGTGCCGGCGCTGACCCGCCGGGTGCTTGCGCGGTGCGGTCACAGTGTGACAGAGGTGCCCAGTATGGGCGCCGTGCAAGTCGTGCGAGTCTCCGCGGGCTTGTTCGAAGGGGCCGCCGATCCTCGCAAGGGTGGGGAGGCAACCGGCTGGTAATCATGACAGTCGCGGGCACGCCGGCCTGGCGCACCTGGATCTCCTCGCCGTGGTTCAAAGCGGGATCGAGCGTCCTGCTCCTCGCGATCCTGCTACACGAGACGGATCTCTCCGACTTGCTCGACGCCGTGTCGCGGGCGCGCCCCGGCTGGGTGATTGCTGCCTTGCTGGGGTACATCGCCAGCCAAGTGGTGAGCTCGATCCGCTGGACGATGCTGGCGCGCCCTTTGGGCTTCAGCGAGCCCTTCGGGTACTTCTTCGCGTCGTACTTCACCGGGATGTACATGAACCTGTTCGCGCCGAGCACGGTGGCCGGCGACATCGGCCGCGCCTTGTACCTGGCCAGGGCACAGAAGCGCAAGGCGCTGGCGTTCACCACGGTGATCGCCGACCGCGGTCTGGGATTCATCGTGTTGAGCTGGATCGCTGCCCTGGCGATTCTCACCCAACCCGGCTACCGCCTGCCGGCATTGCTCTACTACAGCGCCTGGATCGTTCCGCCCGCGACGCTCTTCGGATGGCTGTATCTGCCCAAGCTCGTTGTGCGCGTCTTTGCCCCGGGCAACCGCTGGCGCAAGCTCGTCGAGGACGACCTGGTCCCGTACTGGCGCGACTTCGGTCTGCTCAGCCAGACCAGTGTCGTCGCCTGCGTGTTTCACCTCATGCAAGTCGCCACGCAGATCCTGTTGGCGTGGGCTTTGGGGATTCGCGCCCCACTGTCGTTCTTCTTCATCTTCGTGCCGGTGGTGAACATCCTCGGCATGCTCCCGATCAGTTTCAGCGGCGTCGGCATTCGGGAGGGCGGCTACCTGTTCTTTCTCGCCAAGATCGGCGTCTCGCGTCCCGCGGCCGTCGCGCTCGGACTGCTTTCGAGCGGCGTTGTCCTGGCCACCGGAATTGCGGGCGGACTGGTGTTTTTGCTCTGGAGGGCGCCGGTGCCCGGCGTCAACGGGCCAACTGCGAAGCGCGCGGCGACCGACTAACGATGCGCAACCGAGTGCGTCGGTTTCCCGGGGGGGGTGTTGACCGCTGATGGGCGGGTGGTCGGAGCCGAGTCGCAGTAAACACCCGCCCAGCGTCGTGACCGCGCTGCCGCCGTTTGTCGGTCGCCGGCAGGAGCTCGAGTGGCTCGAACGGTGTCTGCAGGACGCGATCGCCGGCCGCCCGCAGCTGGTCCTGATCCCAGGCGAGGCGGGCATTGGCAAGACGCGGCTGCTCAAGGAGTGGCGGTTGCTCGCCGAGCGCAGCGGCGTGCAAGTCTGCTACGGGCGCTGTTACGAGGATCTGGCGCTCCCGTACTTGCCGCTGGTGGAGCCGCTGCTGTCGCGGCTGGTACACGTGGCCGCGGGTGCCGGTGACGCCGAGGTCATTCGCCATCTCTTGCGCGCGGATCCCGCGGCGTCTGCCGACGCCGGCCCGTCGTTGTCCCTGCAGGCCGACCAGGAGAAGCTGCGGCTCTTCCTTGCCGTCTCGCGCGCCACGATTCGGCTGGCGCAAAGCTGCCCCACGCTGCTGATCATCGACGACCTCCACTGGGCGGACCGGTCGTCTCTCGACTTGTTTGCGCACCTGGTGTTTGCCGCTGCGGATGTGAGCGGCCGCGAGCCCGTCGCACTCATGCTGATCGGCACGTACCGGCCCGTCGAGCCGGAAGAGCCCCTGGCCCATGTCGTCGCCCGGCTGCAACGGGAGGCCATCTATCGGCCGCTCGAGATCCGCGGTCTCAGCGAATCAGAGGTCGACGAGCTCATCGAAGGCTTGGGCCTCTTGCATCCGGCGCACCAGCTGGTCACCACCGTCAGCGAGGCCACCCGCGGTAACCCGCTCTTTATTCAGGAAGTCGTCCACGATCTGGTGGCGCAAGGCGCGCTCCGTGAACAAGGCGGGCACTTGGTGAGCGCCGTGTCGGCAGCTGACCTCCACCTTCCCGAACAAGTGACCGGCGCGATCACCGCCCGCGTCGAGCGCCTGAGCGACGGCTGCCGCGGCGTGCTCACGCTGGCAGCCGTTCTCGGCGATCGCGTCGAGCTGCCGACGCTCTGTGCGGTCAGCGGACAGGCGGAGGAGCCGCTGCTCGATCAGCTGGAAGAGGCGCTCCACCAGCGCCTCGTCGTCGGCGAGGGACAGGCGTTCCAGTTCGCCCACCCGTTGATCCGGCACGTGCTCTACAGCGAGCCGAGCGCCGCGCGCCGCCAGCTCATGCACGCGCACGTCGCGCAGACCCTCGTCGAGCTCTACGCAGATCGGCTCGATGACCACGTGCTGGAGATCGCGCATCATCTGGTGGCCGCCAGCGCTGCGGCCGACGCGGAACAGGTGGTGCGCTACAGCGTGCGCGCCGGCGATCAGGCGCTCACGCTATTCGCCTGGGGTGACGCCGCGCGCTACTACGAAGCGGCCCTGGCCGCGGCTGATGCCACGGGCCGTTTTTCCGCCGTGCAGCGTGCCGAGCTGCACTACCGCGCTGGGTTCGCTCACTACCGCAACTGGGACGCCGGCCCTTGCCTCGACCAGTATGACAAGGCCATCGATGCGTATCGCCAGAGCGGCGACGTCGTGGGTCTCGCGCGCGCGCTCCAAGAACAGACACGCGCCCATTTTACGCTGGCCTCGGTGCCCTACGGCACGCTGATCGACATTCAACCGCTGCGCGACGCGCTCGATGCCCTCGGCGATCGCGAGCCGGCGTTGCAAGGGCGCATCTGGACGACCATCGCACAGGTCTACTGGACCGCGAGGCAGCCGGGTACCGCCAAGGAGATCGCGCAGCGCGCCGTAGAGATCGGTACCCGGATCAATGATGACCGCTTGTGCGCCGAGGCCAGCGTCGGCCTGGCCCTGGCGCAGATGCAGAGCATGGACGTCAAGGATGCGCTGGAGAGCTACCAATCCGCGCTGCTGCACGCGCGGCGCGTCGATGATCTCTGGTTGCAAGGCGGCGCCCTGCAACGCATCCCGGGTGTGCTCACCCGGCTGGGACGGTTGGAGGAAGCGGAGGTCATCGCCGCAGAGGCCTGCGAGCTGACCGGCAAGATGCACGACTGGGGCGAGTACTCCCTGGCGTTGGCCGCGCGCACGCAGGTCGCGGTTGCACGCGGGAGTTTCGATGCGGCCGAGCGCTACGCACACGAGGCCATGACCATGGTGCGCCGCTCGCGCTACCCCTGGGGCGGTGCCGAAGCCCTCCCAGCCTTGGCCTGCGCGCGCGCCCTGCGTGGCGCATGGGACGAAGCGCGCGCCGCGGTCGAAATGCTCGTGCAGCCCGGCTGCGTGTTCGAGGAACCGGGGCAGTCGATTCAACTCGTCGCCTGGATCTACCGCCAGCTCCTGCTGGCACGTGCCGGCGTTGTGGACGCGGTCCGCGAGCAATTTGCCACCAGCTCACTCCCCCTGCGTCCCACCGAATCTCCCGACGTGTACGCCCTGGATGCCTATTGCGCTTTGGTAGAGGTGGCCGACTACATCGACGCACCCGCGATGGCAGAGCCGTTGTACCAGGGCCTGTCGCTGGCCGTGGAGCGCGGCGTGCTGTTTTCGAGCGCCTGGATTTTCTTGATTCCGCGCGTGCTGGGCGTGCTCGCGACCCTGAATCGTTGGTGGGATCGCGCCGACGCATATTTCCGCGCCGCGATCGACGCCGCCACACAGGCCGGCGCCCGGCCGGAGCTGGGACGTTCGTACCTCGACTACGCGCGGATGCTGGTAGCGCGCGGCCACAAGAAGGATCAGCGCCGCATCTTCACACTGGTGAAGCAGGCCGCGCCCATCTTTGACGAGCTGGGGATGCAACCATTCGTCCGACAAGCCGCGCAGCTCGCCGAACGTCTGCACATCGAGCTTCCGCAGAGGCCGCCCGAGGAAGTCTCGGCGGCCCACGCGCCGTCTCCGGCGACGAGGGCGCTTCCCGACCGGCCGCCCTTCCAGGTCATCTTCGCGACCGACTTGGAGGGTTCTACCGCGCTCATTCAGCGCCTGGGCGACGACCGCGCCCACCAGCTGTCGCGCACCCACAACACGATCATCCGCAACGGCTTGCGGGCACATCAGGGTGCAGAGTTCAACTACACGGGCGACGGCGTCATGGCGTCGTTCACCTCCGCCGCCGGCGCCATCGCGTGCGCGATCGCGCTGCAGAAAACGTTCGCGCAGCACAACCAGCAATACCCCGAGACCCCCCTCCGCGTCCGCATCGGCTTGGCGGCCGGCGAGCCTGTTGCAGAAGACGGCCAGCTGTTCGGTGCAGCGGTCAACGCCGCCGCACGTATTTGCGGCCGCGCCCAGCCGGGCCAGATTCTGGTTTCCGATGTCGTCCGGCAGCTGGCCGCCGGCAAAGGCGTGAGGTTTACGGCCCGCGGCCGAGTTGCCCTGAAAGGCTTCACCGAGCGCTTTCGTCTCTACGCCGTGCAGTGGGAAAGTGATTGATTGCCCGTAACCGTGGTCGCTGAGCGTTACGACGCTCACCATTTCGTTGCTGAAAGGAGAAGTCATGCCTCGATACCCCTCCCTGTTCAACAAAGGTCCCATCTTCAACGGCATCGATCAGGCCGCCAAGAATCGAGCTGGCCTCGATCTCACCATGGTGCTCCGAGAATTGCGGTCGAAGCGGAACCTCGTCGACATCGGCCTTGCTTTGGGCATCGTCCGCACGCAGCGTGAGGAAGACCACCTGCGGCGCGATTGGTTCGACGAGACGCATCGCGGCTGGTGGCGACGCTCCCAACCGATCGAACCGATCTTCCGCAAGGGCCTGATCAAAGCGGTCGAGCTGGTGCGCGATCTGGACCTGCCGATCGATGCCTATTGGATGCGGACGGGCGGGCGAAACGATCCCGTGCGCGTCACGCTCTCCGTGAGCGCGCAGCAAATCAGTTTCATCTTTGTGTCCCCACACCCGCAAGCACGCGTCGGGGATCGGCTGCCGCGGCTGGTCATCGACCACTCCATCTGGGTCGTCGAGCGTGACGCGAAGGGTCGCATCAAGCCGAAGAACGTGAAGTCACTCGCGTTCGAGCGGTAAGCGGTCGGCGCCTCACTTCGCGGCGGCGGTGAGCGCCGCTTGGTAGACCACCTTGATCGGCACGGTCTTCTCGCGCGCCACGCGCTTGCAGTCTTCGTACTCGGGCGCAATGTTTTCGTAGCCGTCCGGGCTGACCGCGACCTTCACGCGTACCGGACCGTACGGCGTGTGCACCTCGCGCGTCGAGCGCGACAGCACCAGGCGGCGCGCCGAGTAGTAGCGGATGCCGATCGCCGAGGTCTCGCTCAAGATCATTCCCGCCAGACGCTCGCGATCGGTGTCGGCGCACAACACGCTCAAGACAATTCCCGGCCGATTCTTCTTCATGTGCACAGGAACGAGGTAGACGTCGCGCGCGCCCGCGGCCAGCAACCCGTCCATGACGTACTCGTAGAACTCGGGATTGTAGTCATCGATGTTGGTCTCGATGACGACCACCTCGTCGCGGCCGGCCGGGGCCGTACACTCGCCAAGGACCAATCGCAGCACGTTGGGTCGGTCGCGCAGCACCCGCTGCCCGGCGCCGTATCCCGCGGCCAGGATGCGCATCTCCGGCACCGGATCCGTCACCGCAAGGGTGGCGAGGATCGCCGCGCCAGTCGGCGTGACCAGCTCGCCTTCGCCGTCACCGGCGCGGGTCGTGAAGCCGCGCAGCAGCTCGACCGTGGCGGGGCCTGGCACGGGCAGCGGGCCATGCTGGGTCTGCACCAACCCTGAACCCAACGGCAGCGACGACACATACGCGGTTTCAATACCGAAGAACGTGTGACCGATCGCCGTCGCGACAATGTCGATGATGGAATCGACCGCCCCGACCTCGTGGAACTCGACGTCGTCGGGAGCCACGCCGTGCACGCGCCCCTCCGCCTCCGCCAGCTTGGTGAAGATGGCGAGCGCGACGCGCTGCACCGCGGGTTGCAGTCCACTCTGCTCCAGCATCGCCTTGATGTCGCGGAACGCTCGGTGTGCGTGGCCGTTGACGGCGACCTGTACGTCAAACTTGGTCGCGGACAACGCGGATACCTGGCGTGGCGTCGCGGTGATCGTGTAGCCGGTGAGCGGCAGTCGTCCCAGCTCCTGCTGGAGCTGTTCGAGCGGCAGACCGAGCGCGAGAAACGCGCCGACGGTCATGTCACCGCTGATGCCGGCGAACGCGTCGAAGTAGAGGATTTTCATCGGCCACGAGAACGGGGCCTGTCACGAACGCTGCTATGGCGTGCGAAACTCTCCGGGATGCGCGATGTAGTTCTTCAGCTGGATGCGCATCGCGCTGTCACTGACGCGAAAGAGGCGGGCGAGATCCTTCACCACATGCTCGGGATACTCGCGCCGGGCGCGGTAGGGAACGTACCGGTCGATCATCCATAGCGGCATCAGCAGCGCCGCGGCCCCGAGGTCTGCGTCGCGCTCCAGCGCGTTGCGCCGCCCGGTGCGATGATGTTCGGAGGTCCGGCACGCCGCCAGGCTACTGAGCTGGCCGCTGGGGAAATGCAGCTCGGCGTGCATGATCTCATGTGCCAGCGTGAAGCGAATGCGGGGTCGTGCATTGTGCCGGCGCAGGTGGATGGTGCGCTGCTCCCCGTCGGGGGTCAGGAAGATCCGGCCATCGAGACCCTGCGGCAGGTCGACCTCGAACACCTTGTACGAGTCGTGCACCGCGAGAAAATCCTCGAAGCGGAACGGCGGAAAGCGGAAATCCAGGCGCTCGTGGATGCGGTTCACCACTGCCAACACGTCGCGGTTGCGCCGCTCTTCTTGTACGGTACGCTTCATCGAACTGGACAATCGCGAGTTTGAGTTGACCGAGACGCGCCTTGTGTAGCACGACATTCTGGCCTCTGCAAAGGGGGGTGCCGAAAGAATCCGGCAGGCGCTTACGGCCGACCCGCAGGGGTTCCCAGCCGGCGCAGCCCGACGTCAGCCAAGAAGAGCAACATCGCGGCGGGGATCAGCAACCAGTCCAACGGATGATCCACGCGCCGCGTCCCGCTTATTCGGCCGACGACGGTGCGGATCGGCGCGTTCAGCGCACCGCCGGTGGCCGCAGTCAGCTCGTTCAGGAGGGCCAGGTTCGGTTGGTCGCTCTCGAACTCCTCCTGCGGTTCTTCGTCGCGGTAGGGGACGCTCACCACCTCGGTGCGCTGACTGACGTCGCGGTTGCCGCTGCGTTGCGTCAGCGTCAACGGGTAGCGGCCGCCCGAGAGGCTCGGCAGGCGCCCGGTGAACTCGCGCGGGGCGCGCGGCACCAGCGCCACGTCTACGGGATGATCGGGGTCCGCGAAGAGCCGCGCCATGAGGACACCGTCATCCATGTCGTCGAAGGCGTGTACGGTGAGGGTGGTGCGCCCCTCGGCGCGATGTACGTCGAGGGCATAGTCCCACGGTGTCTGCTCGCGCACCGCCCAGTGCACCAGCTGCGACCAGAGCTTTCCGAAACCGTCCCAGCCGACCCACGTCTCGGCGTCGTCCTCGAGGCTGGCGGTGAACGCGACGACGCGGCCCAGGCCGTACTGCCACGCTCCGAGCAGGGGATCCTTCTTGTCATGGGCCGCGACGTACAGCAGCACATCGGCACCCGGCTTGGGACGTGCGTAGGCGTAGCCGTTGAGGCTTGGGAGATCGCTCTGCTTGATGCCGCGCAGCGCCTGGCTGACGCCGGCGACGCGGGGCGCAAAGGTCTCGTCCCGCCGCGGCGCCTGCGCCACGGCCTCGCTGGTGTCCTTCAGCAACAGCTCGGGCAACGACTCGACGTTCTCCACGTGGTAGAACTGCCCGCCGGTGCGGCTCGAGACGTCACTCAGCAGCGTCAGATTGACTGTGTCGTCGCCGATACGGATCGTGGTCACGCTGATGTCGGCCTTGGCGAGTGCCGCAATCAGGGGATAGTGATCCGGCGCCCCGCGGTTGGTGTCGCCGTCGGTCAAGAGGACGACGTGCCTGGTGCTCACGCCGGACTCGATGAGCTGCTGCCGCGCCGAGTCCAGTGCCTCGTAAAAGTCGGTTCCGCCGCCGGGCTGCAGGCGGGGGATGTCTTCTTCCAGCGTCGCGCGGTTCTCCTTCAGCGGCCGCAACGGAGAGACCTCAAACGGCTGCGAGTCGAAGGCGATCAGCCCGACCATGTCGGTGTCCTTGAGCTGGGTGACCACCGCCAAGGCCGCCCGCTTGGCGTACGACAACTTGGCCTGCGTCTCGCTGCGCTTGAGGCGATCCCGGATGTCGTACCCCATGCTGTTGGAGCGGTCGATGAGAATGAACAGCGCCAGCGGCTCGCGTTCGGAGCGCGGCGGGCGCCGTGGCTCGAGGGTCACCGGCAGCAAGCGCTCGACGGCGGTCTTCTTGAAGCCGGCATCGCCGTAGGTCTTCTCGCCGGCGGCGACGATGAAGCCGCCGCCGAGGTCCTTGACGTAACGCTCGAGCGCCTCGATCTTGCGCCCGGTGAACGCGCTGGCGCTGACGTCGGCAAAGATGACGCAATGATAACCGATGAGGTCTTCGGCGCGCGCCGGGAACTCTGCGGGGGTGATCGCGGTGACGTCGATGTCCTTGCGCTCCAGGATCCTGGCGAGGGACGAACGTGAGCGCGGCGTGACCAGCAGGACGTGCGACTTCCCGCCGATCATCACCGCCGTCTCGCGGTAGTTGTTCCCCGAGATCGGGTCGCCCACCGCGAGGACTTGCGCCCGCAGCCGGTGACTGCCGCCGCCGTGCATGCGATAGGGGATCTCCAGCGAGTTGAGACCGGGCTGCAGCTCGATGGTCTCGTTGCCGGCCGCGTCACCATCGACGAAGAAGCTGAAGAGTGCGGACCGGCTCTTGCCGGGATTGCGAATGATGACGCGCACCGGAAAGACGGTGCCCTCCGCAATCAGCGGCGCCACCGCCAGCTTCTCCACTGCAACGTCGGCGGCTCCCTGGTGCGGCGGAACGGCAGCATAGATGGTGACGCCCGAGCGCTGCGCCTGCGCCAGCTTGGTCACGCCGCTGCCGCGCGTCTCGTTGCCGTCGCTCAGCAACAGCAAGCGATGCTCGCTGTCCGGACCGAACAGCGCCATGGCCGTCTGCAATCCCTTCCCGATGTCGGTAGCCGTGTCCGACACGCTGGGACGTTCCAGCGTCATCCGTGCCGGCGGTCCGGGCGGGTGGATGACCGTCGCGTCGCGGCCGAACGCTACCACACCAAGCTCGTCGCCCGGGGCCAGCGCTGCGGCGATCTGATCGAGATAGTGCTCCTGCCATTTGCGCCCACCGGCGTCGATGCTCTGCGACACGTCCACGGCCGCGATGAGTGACAGGCGGTCAGTCGGCAGACGCGCGCTCAAGGCCAGCCCCGCGAGCGCCAGAACCAGTGTCACATACGCCGCGATCCGTAGCGTCAACGCCAGTCGGGTACGCCCGAAGTCACGCCGCGCCAGCACGACGAGCAGCGGGATCACGCCGAGCAACAGGAGCGCCTTGGGGTGGAGCAGCGACACCCCCAACGTCTCTGGATGGGCGAACAGATACGAGAAGGAGAGTCCCGCGGTCACGGTGCGACCCTCCGCGCCACGGCCCATTCCAGAAGAAGCAGAGCGGCGGCCGCGTAATAGAGCCAACGCCCGTACTCGCTGCGTGGCCCTGCGGTGGTAGAGCGAGTCGGTGGTGAGGACGCAGGTCGGACCGGCGGCTCCTTGGCCGCTCTCCCGATATCGGACTCCACCGGATCGAAGAAGTTCGCCAGCAGCGTACGGCTGGTTCCGTCGGCACTGATCCGGTACTCGCCGGCGTACAGCGGCTGCAGGGTCAGGTGCCCCGCCTCCAGCGCCCGCACGGTGCCGTGTGGGTCGCGCACCCGCACCGGGTGCGCCGGAAGCCCGTCGAGGGCTTGCACCGCCCCGGTGTCCACCACCAGAGCCGTGCGGCTCTCGGGCGTCAGCCAGCCGAGCAGGTTCATGAAGAAGAGAAAGAAATTGATGTTGTCGCTGCTGAGCAGACGCTCGGCTTCGAGGTCGAAGGCGATGCACGCCTCCCGGTGACCGTCGCGCTCGCCGGCGAACGCCAGCGGGAACTCCCGCTCGATGGTCCGCGACCACAGCAAGGGCTCGCTCCACGCCGGGACGCTCAGGACGCGCGCGCGCTGCAACGGGAGAGAGGCCAGTGGGCGCAATGACTGCAGCGCGGCGTGCCGGGCGTTCCAATCCAGCACTTCAATGTTCTCCGCGTCCGCCGCCACCGGGAACAAGCCGTTGTCTTTCGGCGGGTAGATGTACAACGCATTCACCCCCGGCCCAGCCGCGGGGACGAAGCGATGGAAGATGACGAGATCGACCTGCTGGGCCGCTGCGACGCTGAAGTCGGCCGGGTCGACGATCGACAGCTGCAGACCCGGGGTCGCGGTGGCGAGATCGCGCAGGTCGTCGAGCAACGGCGAGGGTGGGGAAGCGACCAGCACACGGGTCGGGGTCACCGGACGGATCCAGCCGTAGGCGCGGTTGTCGGCCGCCAGCGCATCCGCCACTTCGAGCTGCGCGATGACGCGTCCGGGCCCCGGGAAGTCGTGAATCAGAAACCCCTTCGATTCGCGCGGCGCGATCGTGAAGCCGTTGCGATTCACCACCTGATCTTCCAGTTGCACCGTGAGGAAGCCGTGCCCATCGCGATGTCCGAAGTTTTCGACGAGCACGTACGCGCGCGCGCTGCGTGGGTCTTGAAAGCGCCCTTGGAAGATCTGCAGGGCCTCGATGGCGAGGTTGTCGTCGCTCTCGCCGACCTGAAAGACGCTCACCTGGTCACGGAGCCGCGGCGGCAGTTGCGCGCGCGGGATGTCCGTGAAGACCTCGACCTCGGTCGGGACGTCCTCACGTTGCCGGGCAGGTTCGACGAACGCCAGCGCCAGCGCGAGGTCCCCCGCCGTGTCCGTGGGGGCGGCTTGCTGCAACGCCGTGGCGACCGCCTGGTGGTCGCGCGTGAAGTTGATCATGACCTCGGGCGTGTGGCCGGCGTCGACGAGCATCACCTCGTCCGCGTCGTGCAGCCCGTGCAAGAGCTTCAGTGCTTGGCGACGGGCTTCGTCGAATCGCGAGCTGGTCCCTTCCCGGGCCTGCATGCTGGCGGAGGTATCGAGCACGAAGATGTGACGCCCCCCGACGTCGACGCCGCCCGGGCCGGCGAGGTACGGACGCGCCAGCCCGGCGATCAGAGCGCTCAGCAACAGGAGCTGCAGCATGAACAGCAGATCGGGACGGAAGCGCCGTGCTCGGATCGTATCTTCGCGCACCGCCTCCCACAACAGCAACGACGGCACCGCCACGCGCCGGCGCCAGCGCTCCCACAGATAGAAGAGCACCAGCACGCCGTAGAGGCCGCTGAAGACGAGTGCGAGCGGTTCCAGCACGCCCATGTGACTTAGTGCACCAATCCCAACGCGGGTAGATCGTGAAACAGGCTCTGCTCCAGACCGGCCGCGGTATCGGCGACGGAGAAGACGATCGCACCGCGCGTGCAGAACGATTGCAGGCGGGCGAGCTGTTCGGCGAGGGCATGTTGATAGCGGGCGCGGTTGCTCGGAGTGAGGGTGATGAATCGGTGCCGCCCGGTCTCGGCGTCGATCAGTTGGCCGCGGCGAAACAGCGTGGCGGGGTCGCGTTCGCCCGGCCCGATGATGCGCACCGCAGCCACCGTGAAGCGGCGCGCCACCAGATCTCCCAGCGCCGCTTCATACCCGCTCGGGTCCGCCAGAAAATCGGACAACACGATGGCCACACCGGGGGAACGATGCTCACGCAGCGCCGCCGCAAGACCGCCGGCGATCGCCGTGGCGCCGTGCGGGCGCAGCGGCAGCAGGAAGTCACGCAGACGCTGCAGGGCCTGTCGATGGCGGAAGAACGGCGAGGCGACGTACTGGTGCGGCAAGCCTTCGCTGACCGCGACCAGACGGACCGGGTCGCTGTTGCGCAGGCTGACGTAGGCCAGGCTGGCCGCCAGCCCGAAGGCGAAGCCGATCTTGTTGTCGGCGGCGGGAAACGCCATCGACGCCGACAGGTCGATGAACAGATGCAGCGGCGCCTCGCGCTCGGCGCGAAACGTCTTGATCAGCAACTGATCCAGCCGGCCGTAAGCGTTCCAGTCGAGATGGCGGAGGTCGTCACCAGCGCCGTACGCCTTGTAGCTCTCCAGCTCGATGCCCGAGCCTTGAGCGCCGCGCGGCATCGGAGTGTTGCCCGGGCGCGTGCTCAGGGAATGGCGCACCGTGAGGTGCAAGCGATCGAGCTTGCGCAGGAAGCCCGGCGTCAGCACCGCGGTGAGCGCGGCAGCGGTGTCAATGCCGGAGTCGCCGGGCTCCATGCAGCACGCGCTCGATCAGGGCCCGCGGGTCGATCCCGTCGGCAACCGCGGCGAAGTTGAGCACCAGGCGGTGGTTGAGCGCCGGGACCGCCACCTGGTCGATGTCGTCGTACGTGATGTTGACCCGGCTGTCGAGCAAGGCCCGGACCTTCGCACCGAGTAGCAGCGCCTGCCCGCCGCGTGGGCTGGAGCCGAAGCTGACGTACTTGCTGACCTGCTCATCCACCGGCAGCAGCGCCGCCCCGCCGGGTGAGAACTTCGAGCCGGTCGGCAACGTGGCGCGCACCACGGCCGCGGCATATTCCTCCAGATGCGGTGCCACCAGCACCTCGCGCACCAGCATACGCAGCTGCTCGATGCGCGCCGCCGCCTCGTCGGGTGCAAACACCGGATCGGCCTTCGGCAAGCTCGCCCCCGTGGTGCTGCCGATGATGCGCTGCATCTCGCCGTGGTCGGGGTAGCTCAGCACCACCTTGAAGAAGAATCGGTCGAGCTGCGCTTCCGGCAGCGGGTACGTGCCCTCCATCTCGATCGGATTGAGCGTCGCGAGCACGAAGAAGGGCGGCTCCAAACGGTACGTCGTCCCGGCCACCGTCACCTGCATCTCCGCCATGGCCTCGAGCAGCGCTGACTGCGTCTTCGGCGTCGCTCGGTTGATCTCGTCGGCCAGCAGCACGTGCGAGAACAGCGGCCCCGGTACGAAGGTGAACTCGCGCCGGCCATTGTGCTCCATCACCATGCGCGTGCCGGTGATGTCCGCGGGCATCAGATCGACGGTGAATTGAATGCGGTTGAACGACAGGTTCAGCGCCTCACCCAAGGTCCGCACGATCAGCGTCTTGCCGGTACCGGGGACACCTTCGATCAGCACGTGGCCGCTGGCGAAGAACGCCACCAGGATCTGATCCAACATCTCGCGGTGTCCGACGATGACGCGGTGCAGCTGGTCGCGTAGTCGCTGGAAGACGTCCTGAAACTCTTGCACCGCCTGTTGCGGCGTCGGGTGCGTCATTGATCGGCTCTCACGGAGTAGACGCGGCGCACCAGATCCTCATACTCGGGCGGAATCTCGGCCTTGCGCAAGGCGTCATCATTCAGTTGCCGCTCGCTGAGCGCGGCCTGCGCCGTGCTGCCGGTTTCGGCTGCCGCCGTACCCGGACGTTTGCCTTGCTGGCGCGGCTGAGTGCTTTTCTGGTCGATCGAGTGCAGGAAGGAGCTGATGGTGAGCTTGTAGGTCTTCGGGCTTTCGGGACCGGCGGCGGTACCGTCGGGCTTCGCGGCCATCAGACCTCCCGGACTCGAGCCGTCACCCGCTGCCGGTGCGGCCCCATCACGGTGCTGATCCGGCACACTGCCGTCCTGCCGTTGGGCGACTTGTTCCCCTTTGGATTGCCCGGGGTTCGTGCCGCCCGCTTGCCTCTGCTGCGCACTCGCAGCGCCCTGCTGTGCCGACTGCGGTTGTGCGCCTGGCTTGCCTTTCTCTGACGGATTACGTCCCTGCCCATCGTGCTCGCCTTGGCTACTGTCGCGACGATGGTCTGGGTTGTCGCTTCCCGCCGCGGGCTTGGCGGCGAGGTCGTGAGGCCGATCCATCGCCTCAGCATGAAAGGCACGCCGAATGGCTTCTTGGAGCCGCTCAGACAAGGATGGTTGGGAGCCGTCCAACTCAGGCAACGATCCTTCGGGTGGTGACTGCCCGGCGCGCAGTTTCGCGGCGGTTGCTGTGTCGGGTTCACCGTGAGGCGGTGCACTACCCGAGGTCAGCGACGCATTACCGGGCCCGCTGTTCTCGCCGCGCGCGCCCCCGGCGGCGCGCTGTGGGGCTTTGAGCGACGCCGGGTGGTCGAGCGTTTGTGAGGCGAGAGATGTCGCGGCGTCGGATTCCTCCGACGCAGGCGGTGGCGGCGTGCGCCGCGCGATGAGCACGGTCGAGACCAGCGCGAGCAGCGACGCCAGCAGTACGAAGACAGACCGCGGCACGCGCCGTGGCGCAATGCGCTGCGCCTGCCATCGCGCTCCTAGCGCCAGCGTTTGCGCGACCAAAACCGGCGCCAGCCGCGAGGCGCGCGGCCTGGTGCGAAGGTCGACGAGCGTGGTCAGCCGGTCCGTGAGCTGCCCGCGCCGATCGATGAGTTGCGCCGTCGCCTGCAAGTCCAACCAGCGGCGTCGCGCCAACACGACCGCGCCGGCAATCACGCCGATCGACACCGCGGTCCCGCCCCATGTGGCGATGCGAAAGGCGACCGCCGAGGAAAGCAGACCGGAAATGATGATTAGCGTACTGACGAGCAGCAGGACGCTGAGGCTCAGGTAGGCGCTGTGTTGCGCGGCCACCGAGTTGAGCCGCCGGCGCACCACCTGCACGCGCTCCTCAACCTCGGCAAGACCCAGTGAAATCGCCGGCATAACATTCGCAGCGTTCGTCGCGTCGGCAGGATAGTGGAGGGGGTTGGACGGGTCAACATAAGGCTGCCGACGCGTCCTCGTCTACGGCTCGCCACGGCCGTTCGCGTGGCCCAGGCGCCTTAGTACTCTGGTTCATAAGTTCGGCAACGTATTCGGGTCAAGCGGCACAACGT
>CAZCGA010000004.1:0-101683 GCA_964498075.1 uncultured Binatia bacterium (SeqCode)
GGCTGCGCCCGCACCCGCACGAGTTCGCCCTGTATTTCGACGCGTGATTCTGACGAGCAACGCGACGCAAAAGGGCCGGTGGCAGAGGCTGCCGGCCCTTTGCTTTTGCGGGCGACCGCGGTCACGGGGGCGGCGCTGCGCACGGCACCCGAGCCGACTACTCCCGCAACTTCACCTCGGTGCTCCCGGTGACCGTCGTGGTGATGATCATCATCTTCTGCCAGATCTTTTGGGACAACCCCGTCGTCAGACGTTCGATGGCATCGACGGCGTCGAGAGCGACCGGATCGTCGTACCGTTCCGCGTAGAGCGCGGCAAGGTTGCTGATCACTGCAAGCATGTCGCTGCAGTAATCCAGGTATCGGGTCAGCGCGAAGGCGGTCATCGTGAACGACGGAGAAGACGCCGTCCGCTGTTCGGGGAACAGCAATCGCTCCGGATCCTTCGTCAGCTGATGCATCTCCACGACGTGGGCGAGCACTCTCAGCTCATTGACGGCTTTCAAGGCGCGGCGGCGCTTGATCCGGGTTTCGACGGTGATCACGGAAAGGATCGCTGCGCCCAAAAGGATGACCACGTTCAGCGCCGCATCCAGCCCCTGCGCGAACTCAGCCCAAGTGCTCGGCGCATTCTGTACGGCGATCCACACCGCGGCCCACACCGCGGCGACGACGATGCCGCTCACGACGACCCCGAGCCCCAACCGCAGCGCGACGAGCGGTCTGGCAACCCCTTCGGATCTCGTCTCCGCCGCGCGAGCGACCGCGAGGAGCTCCGCGCTCACGGCGCTCAGGCCCGAGTCCGGAAACCGCTCGTGCACGCGTCGCTGCAGCCGTTCCGCGGTCTCGACGATCCGTTCTGGATCGAGCTGGCGATACATCGCAGGCGGAAGAATTCACGCCCGCCGGCTCGCGCCGTCGTCGTCGCGGACGAGCAGTGAATAGACGAGCAGGATCAACATCCCGGTGGTGATGCACGAGTCGGCGACGTTGAACGCCGGCCAGTAATAGCCGCGCCAGTGGAAGTCGAGGAAGTCGGTCACCTCCCCCGCCATCATCCGATCGACCAGATTGCCCAGGGCTCCACCGAGAATGCCGCCGAGCGCCAGCAGCAACCCGCGCTGTCCGGGCTCGACCCGACGGACGAAGACCAACAGCACCCCGACGGCGACCATCGAAACGACCACGAAGAACGGCAGGCGCAGGGCGCTGCGGGTGCCGTTGAGGAACCCGAACGCGCCGCCGCTGTTGCGCACGTGGGTGATCGAGAAGATGCCCTCCAGCACCGCAATCGATTCGTACAGGCTGACCGTCTGGCGGATGTACCACTTCGTCGCCTGGTCGAGGAGCAGCACGACCGCGGCCACGCCGAGGACGAAGATGTACTTCTTCATGCGTGGCTCGCGGCGACGACTTGCAGGCAGCGCGCACACAAGCCAGGATGCGTCGCGTCGGACCCCACCGTCTCCCGGTAAATCCAACAGCGCTCGCACTTGCCGCCGCGCGCACGCTCAACCTGCACGCGGAGATCGGACAGCAACGGGCTCACCGCCGGCGCGCCGAGGTCACGCGTCAACCTCACCTGCGACACGATGAACAGCTCCGCCAGGCGGTCTTGCTGCTGCTCGAGGAGGGGACGTAACCCGTCCGCCGCACCGAGCTGGACGCGCGCATCCAACGAATGGCCGATCAACCCCGACTGGCGCGCCTCTTCCAGTGCCTTGGTTACCGCGGCACGCACCTCCAACAGCCGCTCCCACTTCACCGCCAGCTCCGGGTCGAGCGCCACGTCGGCTGGAAAGCCGGCGAGGAGGACGCTCGACGGCCGATCGCCACCCGGGAGACTGCTCCAGATCTCATCGGCGGTGAACGACAGGATCGGCGCCATTACGCGCGTCAACGCATCGAGGATCTGCCACAGCGCGGTCTGCGCCGCGCGACGCTCGCGCGACGTGGTGCCCGAGCAGTACAACCGGTCCTTGACGATATCGAGATACAGCGCGCTCAGATCGACGGCGCAAAAGTTGACGAGCTGCTGCACGACGAGATGGAAGCTGAAGGCCTCGTACGCCCGGCGCGCCCGCGTCACCAGCTCTCCGGTGCGGTGCAGGATCCAGCGATCCAGCTCCGGCAACTGCGCGGCGGGCACCCGATCGCGCTGGTTGTCGAAGTCGTGCAGGTTGCCGAGCAGAAAGCGACAGGTGTTGCGGATCTTGCGGTACGATTCGAGCAGCGGCGTCATCAAGCTCTTGGAGAAGGACATGTCCGCGGTGTAGTCGACCGACGCAAACAGCAATCGCAAGATCTCCGCCCCGTGCGCTTTGATCACCTCCTCGGGCGCCACGGCGTTGCCGAGCGACTTCGACATCTTCTTCGCCGCCTCGTCGAGGATCAGGCCGTGCGTCAGCACGGTGTGATACGGCGCCCGGCCTCGCGTGGCGACGGAGGTGATCAGTGAGACCTGGAACCAGCCGCGATGCTGGTCCACCGCCTCGACGTAGAGGTCGGCAGGCCAGCGCAGATCATCACGCTGCCGCAGCACGGCTTCGTGCGAGCAGCCGGCGTCGAACCACACGTCGAGAATGTTGTCGTCCTGGTCGAACTGATCGCCCCCGCACGCGCAGCGGTACCCGCTCGGCATCAGCTCGGCGGCCGGCAGCTCGTACCAGGCATCGGCGCCGTGCTGCGCGAAGATCTTCTCCACGTTCTCGATGACCGCCGGCTCGTAGATGAACGCCTGGCAGCTGCGACAACGAAAGGCGGGAATCGGCACGCCCCAGGCGCGCTGGCGCGACAGGCACCAGTCGGGACGCGTCTCCATCATGTGGTGGATGCGGTCGTGCCCCCACGCCGGAACCCACTCGACACGATCGATCTCACTCAGCGCTTTGCCCCGTAGCTCGGCGTGATCGACGCGCAAGAACCATTGCTCGGTAGCGCGGAAGATCAGCGGACTCTTGCACCGCCAGCAGTGCGGATACGAATGTCGCAAGCGCTCGACGTGCAACAACGCCCCGCGCGTGCGCAACTCGTCGACGATCGCGTCGTTGGACTCGAACACCGGTCGGCCGGCGTACGGCCCGGCCTCGTCGGTGAAACGACCGCCGGCATCGACCGGCGTCAGCACCGGCAAGCCGTACTTCTGCCCGACGGCGAAGTCCTCGTAGCCGTGGCCGGGCGCCGTGTGTACGCAGCCGGTGCCGACGTCGGCGGTGACGTGCGACTCGAACACCAGGCGCGCCGGCCGGTCGATGAACGGGTGCCGGAAGATGTCGCGACCGTCGAGCCGCGCCAGGCTCACCGGAATCCGCCGTCCCTGCTCGGTCTGTCCGGTCGCCGCGAGAAACGCGTCCGCCAGCCGCGCCGCAACGATGTAGTACGCGCCGTCCGCGGGCACCGCGACGTAGTCCAGATGCGGGTTGAGACAGACGGCGAGGTTGGCGGGCAGCGTCCACGGCGTCGTCGTCCAGATGACCACCGCCAGGCTGCGGTGCCGCGGCGCCAGCTCGGCGGCGTCTTCGGGCCGCGTTGCCATCGCGCCGGCCTCCTCGGCGGATCCGCTGAACGCGAACGCGACGTAGATCGACGGCGACGTGTGGTCGGTGTACTCGACCTCGGCTTCCGCCAGTGCCGTCGCGCACACCGGGCACCAGTGCACCGGCCGTAGCCCACGATAGATGAAACCGCGCTCAACGAGCTGCCGGAAGACACGGATGATCGCCGCTTCGTAATCCGGCGTCATGGTGAGATACGGATGCTCCCAATCGCCGATCACCGCGAGGCGGCGAAACTCTTCGCGCTGGATCGCGAGGTACTTGTCGGCGTAGGCGCGGCAGCGGCGGCGGATGTCGAGCTGGCTGAGCTGCCCTGCCTTGCCCCCCAGCTCCTTGGTCACCTGGTGCTCGATCGGCATGCCGTGGCAGTCCCACCCCGGGACGTATGGGGTGTGAAAGCCGGCCATGGCTTTCGACTTCACCACGATGTCCTTGATGATCTTGTTGAGCGCGGTGCCGAGGTGGACGTGTCCGTTGGCGTACGGCGGGCCGTCGTGCAGCACGTACTGCGGCTTCCCGGCGTTGGCCTGCAGGAGCTGCCGGTAGAGACCGATCTCGTCCCAACGCGCGATCATCGCCGGCTCGCGCACCGGCAGGTTCGCCCGCATCGGAAAATCGGTCTTCGGCAGATTTAGGGTGCTCTTATAATCCATCCTATGCTGACCGCTGGCGCCGAAAGAACGCTCGGCCTCGGTCT
Source organism: uncultured Binatia bacterium (SeqCode) (assembly GCA_964498075.1). Classification (GTDB taxonomy): domain Bacteria; phylum Desulfobacterota; class Binatia; order HRBIN30; family HRBIN30; genus CAZCGA01. Next base: position 4,251 of record CAZCGA010000004.1, read on the forward strand.
CATAGCAGCAGGGCTACGGCGATTCAAATTATCGTCCACGGAAGAGGAATCGAGCAACCCTTGGTGCACGCAGGTGAACGCGGATCAAGGAAGCCTCTTCATCCGATGGTACTGGGCGAAGCGTCTTTGACATCGGCCATCGCGGTTGCTAGTCGGCCTTACGTGGAGTCGCATCTGGCACCGCTGTTCGACGAGCTGGTGCGCGGCTGCTTCGGCACCACGACCATGGTGCGCCGCGTCGCGCCGCTTGCCGGTGACGCGTCCACCCGGCGTTACGCGCGGTTGTGGCTCGAAGGGGCCGCCGCGCCGGCTTCTGTCGTGGCGATGATCCTTGCCGACCGCGGCATCGCGATGTCCTCCGACGAGTTGGCTGTCTTCACGGAGGCGCCCCGAGAACTGCCGTACCTGAACGTGCACCGCTTCCTCAGCGGACTCGCTGTGGCCGTGCCACGCTTGTACGCCGACGCGTCGGAGCGCAGCGTGCTCCTGCTGGAGGACATTGGGGACACGGCGCTCTGGGACACCGTACAGCAACAGTCCGCAGACGGCGTCCGGCGTTGCTATGAACGGGCCATCGACCAGCTGCTCCTCATCCAGATCGATGGCACGCGGCGGCCCGATCCGAGCTGCATTGCGTTTCAACAGCGCTTCGATAAGCGCCTGTTCGTCTGGGAGTTTGAGCACTTCATCGAGTACGGCATCGAACGCCGCACCGGCCGGCCGCTTCCGAACACCGACGCGCAGACCCTGCGCGCCCACTTCGCCGCCATCGCGCACCGCCTCGACGCGCAACCGCGCGTCCTCAACCACCGCGACTTCCACAGCTGGAATCTGTTCGTGCAGGCTGACACTATCCGGGTCATCGACTTTCAAGACGCCCTGCTCGCTCCGGGGCCATATGATCTGGCCACCCTCCTCGGCGACCGCGATACGCCCCAAGTGGTGCGGCCGGACATCGAGCAGCCGCTCCTCGACTACTATCGGCGACGCTGGCACGAGATGTCCGGTGCCGCACTCGACCAGGCCGAGTTCGAGGACATCTACTTCCTCTGTGCGCTGCAGAAGGCGCTCAAGGTCGTCGGCCGGTTCCACTTTCTCGACCTTGAGAAGAAGAAGCCTGGGTACCTGCGCTACATCCCTTCAATCGTAAGACAGATCGAGCGCATCTTGCCGCGCTTCCCTGAGCTTCGCGAGATGGCAGATATCTTGCGACGCCATTTGCCGCGATGAACCCATGCGCGCCATGATTCTGGCGGCAGGCAAAGGGACGCGCCTGCGGCCGCTCACCGACATGGTGCCGAAGCCGTTACTGGAGGTCGCCGGCCGGCCGATGATTGCGTTCCCTTTGCAGCTGCTGCGCGACGCGGGGATTGAGGAAGTCGTGATCAACTTGCATCACCTCGGCGACCAGATCCGCAGCCGGCTCGGCGACGGCAGCGCTTACAGCATGCGCATCACCTACTCCGAGGAGGATCCCATTCTGGATACCGGGGGAGCGATCGCCGCGGCGCGCGCGTTCTTGAGCGGCGGTACTTTCGCCGTGCTGAACGCCGACACGGTGGTCGACCTGCGGCTCCGTGACGTGCTCGACTTCCACCAGCGGCACGACGCGACGGTCACAATGGTGCTGCGGCCGGATCCTGACGCGCTGCGTAAAGACGATATCGCGGTCGACGCCGGGCAGTGTGTCTGGCGCTTTCTCGGCCACACCCGCGGCGCGCCGCCGCCGGGCGCGGATCGGTCCGCGCGCCTGATGTACGCCGGTGTGCTCGTCTTCGAGGCGCGCGTGTTCGACTACCTGCACGCCGGCGTATACAGCGTCACACGCGACGTTTTGCCGCGTTTGCTGCGCGCCGGCGAGTCGCTCTACGGCTTCGTGCATCACGGATACTGGCGCGTGCTGGACACCCCGGGTGATCTCGCCGCGGGCCGGCACGAGCTCGCGGGTCGAGTGATGGGAGGACGCCAGGAGGAAGTTTCTTGACAAAGTGCGTCATGCGCTTCATAGATCAAGCAGTTGATTGAATTGCGAGGTGGCGATGGGCATCACCGTCGTTCAAAAGAGTGATCTGTCGGTCCGCAAGAAGAATCCGAAGATCGCCTTGGTGCTGGCCGGCGGCGCAGTCACGGGCGGCGCCTTCAAGCTCGGCGGCTTGAAGGCCCTCGACGATTTTCTGGTCAATCGGAAGACGATCGAGTTCGACACCTACGTGGGGTTGAGCGCCGGTGCCGTGCTCGCCGCGCCGTTGGCGGCAGGCGTCACTCCAGCGGAAATGCTGAAGAGTCTCGAGGGAAAATCGTCACAGTTTGATCGCTTTGGTCCAGGCGACGTCTACGCGCCGGCGCTGCGCGACTTCATCGCGCAGCCGGCTCGCTTCGCTCTTGACGTGTTGACGTATCTGCCGGGCACGGTGGGTGACCTGCTGAGCCAGCTGCCGCAGCTGGCCGCCGCGCTGCAGAAGCCGCTCGCGCAGGTCTGGGAGCAACCCGGCCTCAACAGTGTGCAGGATGTCCTCACACCCATCGGCGAAGCGCTGGCCAAACGGCGCGCCCTGCCGTCGCCGCTCGACTATCTGCCGTCCGGCTTGTTCGACAATGCCAGCATCGAACGCTACCTGCGGCGCAACCTGGAACGCGCCGGCATCCCGAACGAGTTCCGCGACCTGCAGCGGGTCACGAAGAAGGAACTCTACATCGGCGCGATGAACCTGGATACCGCGGAGCGCGTCGTGTTCGGTTACGACGAGGATACGTCGGCAACCGTGTCGCAGGCGGTGCAGGCGTCGACGGCCCTGCCCGGCTTCTACAAGCCCGCGCGCATCAACGGCGTCGACTACGTCGACGGCGGCGTGCGCCGCACCGCCAACATCGACGTCGCCATCGAGCACGGCGCCCAGCTGGTCATCTGCTACAACCCGTTCCGTCCCTTCTCGAATCGCGTACGCCGCATGGAAAAGAACGGCACGTACCACATCGAGGGGCGACGGCTCGCCGAGGCCGGGATCCTGACGGTGTTGAACCAGGTGTTCCGCACCTTGCTGCACTCGCGGCTGCAATACGGGCTGCGTCAGTATCAGGACGATCCGAACTTCCGCGGAGACATCGTGGTCATCGAGCCGAAGGAGACCGACCGGCACTTCTTCCAGCTGAGCGCCATGTCGTACTGGCAGCGGCTGCGAGCCGGGCAATACGGCTACATCTCGGTCACCGAATCGATCCAGCAGAACTACGATCTGATCAAGCAGATCCTGGAGAGCTACGGGATTCTGATGACGCGCCGTCAGGTGCGCGCCGGCGTCGAGCGCATTCGGGAAGAGAGCGACGACGCCGCCGGCGTGCTCACCAACGACGTGCCGAGCCGCAACTTGAGCGTGGCCTGAGTCGTGTTCGTGAATCGTGAGTCGTGGTCGTGAGGGGTTGAGGATGCTTCCCCTACGAGCACGATTCACGAACACGATTCACGTTCTTCACAGTCTCTCAATGATCGTGGTGATGCCCATGCCGATGCCGATGCACATCGTCGAGAGGCCGTAGCGTTTGTTCCGGCGCTCCAACTCATCGAGTAGCGTCCCGATCAGCATGGCGCCGGTGGCGCCGAGCGGATGGCCCAGCGCGATGGCCCCGCCGTTGACGTTCACCTTCTCCGGGTCCATCCCGGTCTCTTGCATGACGCACAGCGGCACGGGCGCGAAGGCCTCGTTGATCTCGATAACGTCGATGTCGTCGATCTTCAGGCCGGTGCGCTTGAGCACCTTCTGAGTGGCCGGGATCGGTCCGGTCAGCATGATCACCGGCTCGGAACCGACGATCACCTGATCCACGACCCGACCGCGCGGCTTCAGGTGCAGCTCCTTCACTTTCCGCTCCGACGCCAGCAGGACGACCGCGGCGCCGTCGACGATGCCGCTCGAGTTCCCGGCGGTGATCTTGCCGTCCGGCTTGAACGACGGTTGCAGCGCCATCAATCCGTCCAGCGTCGACTGTGGCCGCACGTGCTCGTCGGTGTCGCAGCGCTTCGCTTCCCCGTTGTGGGTCGCGTCCACCGGCACGATGCTCTTCTTGAAGCGGCCCTCCTGGATGGCGCGCCACGCCTTCTGCTGGCTGGCGAGCGCAAACTGGTCCAACTGCTCGCGGCTGAAGTTCCACTGCTCGGCGATCATCTCCGCCGACAGACCCTGCGGCACCAGGTTGTACTTCTCCAGCAAGCTGGGCGGCAGCGGCCCCATGTCGGCGCCCATGGGAACGCGCGTCATGCTCTCGACCCCACCCGCGACCACCAGGTCCTGCGCCCCCGCCTTGATCGCCTGCGCGGCGAAGTTGACCGCCTGCTGGCCGGAGCCGCAGAAGCGGTTCAAGGTGACGCCCGGCACTTCGACGGGCCAGCCGGCGGCCAGCACCGCGCCGCGCGCGATGTTCGTGCCCTGCTCTCCGGTCTCGGTGACGCAGCCCACCACCACGTCGTCGACCTCTCGGGGATCGACGCCGGTGCGCCGCATGATGGCGTTCAACGGCACGCCGAAGAGATCGATGGGATGCACGCCCGAGAGACTGCCCTTGCGTCGGCCGCGTGGCGTTCGGCAGGCATCGATGATGTACGCTTCACTCATGGTTCCTCCTTGCAGACGACGGACGAGAGAGATGACAGACAGCAGACTACGGATCTGCCGAACGTCGGTAACAGCCGTCCCACCGTGAGTCAACCCGCCGCGCGGCGCAGGTCACTGCGACCGGGGGCGTGCGTGGTGTAAGTAGTCGCTCAACTCGTTGATCTCGGCGCGGACTTCCTGCAACCGCTCGCTGCCCGGCGCCAGCAGCGGCTCGGCCTTTTCGAACTGGCTGAGCGCCTTGTCGAACTCGCCGCGCAGCATGAAGGCCTGGCCGAGGTGGTAGAAGCCTTCGCCCTGGCGGCCGGCGCGGCCCGCGAGAATGCCGACGGCATAGTGCGCCTCCTCGAGGTGCGGCGCCAGCTGCAGTGCGCGCTCGTACTCGCGCATCGCGCCGCTGCTGTCATTGAGCGACTCCAGCACCTTCCCGAGCTCCTGGTGGCCGACGGGATCGTCGGGATCGGTCTCGGTCGCGCGACTCAACAGCTCGCGCGCTTTCTCCAGCTGCCGCTGGCGCAGCAACGTCCGGCCGATCTCGCGGTCCACACCGGCAAACCCCAGTGCGCGCGCCGCGTCGAAGCTCTCCCGCGCCGCATCGAAGACCCCCGCTTCGAGGTACGCCAATCCCAGGAGATAGCGGGCGCGGCCGCTGGTTGGGTGACTCTCGGCCTCACGCCGGTAGAACGCGACGACGTCCTGCACCGGTTCGGAGCGCGCGCGAATGAGCAGTTGCACGCGCTCCAGCTCCAGGCTGGTGGGCTGCCGCGGCCCTTGGTCCCATTGACGCGCGTGCAACACCGCCTCCAAGTTGGTGAGGCGCGTGTCGGTGAGCGGATGGGACAGCAAATACGGCGGCGCGAACGTCGGCGTCGTGCGCTGCTCGTCGAGCATCTTCTTGAAGAAGTCCAACATCCCGCGCGGATCGTAGCCCGCCGTGCGCATGTAGCGCGCGCCGAGGTAGTCGGCTTCCTGCTCGAACTCCCGCCGGTACTGCAGCTGTGTCGCGGCGTTCGCCGCCACCGCGCCGGCGCCGATCGCCGGCTGCACCACGGACAAGAGGACACCGAGCAAGGTGGCGTAGTTCATCAGCTGTGTGGCCTCTTGCTGTCGCGCCAGGTGGTGCGCGTTGACGTGCGCGATCTCGTGACCGAGGACTCCGGCCAGCTCGTCGTCGTTGACCGCCCGAGTCAGCATCCCGCCATGCACGTAGATGTACCCGCCGGGCACCGCGAAGGCGTTGATCCGCGGGTCACGCACGACGAAGAACTGATAGGTGAAGGTCTGATCGTCGAGGGCCGCGACGATGCGCTGGCCGATCCGGTTGACGTAGCTGACGACCTCCACGTCGTCGATCAAGGGCAGCTTGGCGCGGGCTTCGAGCGCGAACTTCCTTCCCAGCTCCTTCTCGTCGCTGCTCGACACCGCGGCTCCCACGCCTGGCCACAGCACCCCGGACACGAGCATCCACACGAGCCCGTGCAGCAGGCCTGGGACGATGCGCCTAGCGGCTCTTGCTCGAAGCGTCCGCATTGGCGGGGAATAGCTCGGTGACCTGGCCCTGGTCGACCTGCGGAGCGCCGACATCGTCTCTGCCGGTCACACCGGCGAATCGCGCATCGAAGCGCTCCAGCCTGCGGTCCGCGCCGGCGAAGCTGCTGCCGGCGTTGGTGAGATGCTTCCCGAGCAGACGGAAATCGTCGCGGAAGCGATCGAAGTCGGCGCGCAAACCGCCGAGCTGTTGCAGGATCTCGCGCGACTGCTCTTCGATCCGCAGGCCCCGCAAGCCCAGCACGATGGCCTGCAGGTAGGCGTAGAAGGAGCCGGGCGATACGGGAATCACGCGGCGCGCCAGGGCGTACTCGCCGATCCCGGCCTCGGCGGTGAGATCGTCCTTCACGACGATCTCGTAGTAGACGTTCTCCGCAGGGATATACATCAAGGCGAAGTCGAACGTGCCCTCGTCCGGCAGGATGTACTTGGACGCCACTGCGTCGATGTGGCGCTTGACGTCGGCGACGAACGCCCGCCGGGCGCGCGCCCGCTCGTCGTCGGTTTGCGCGTCGAGCAGGCGGCGGAAGTTCTCCAACGGGAACTTCGAATCCACCGGCACCAATCCGGAGCCCAGCTTGATCACCGCATCGACCTTCTGACCGCCGCGGAACGCATACTGGATGGTGAAGTGTTCCGCCGGGAGGATTTGCGCCAGCAGGTCTTCGAGCAGCAGCTCGCCCAGCCCACCGCGCAGCTTGGGCGCCCGCAGGATCTGCTGCAACGACGCGATGTCCTTGCCCACCTCGTAGATCTTCCGATTCGCTTCTTCCAAGCCGCCAAGGCTGCGGTGCACGTCGCCTACGACTTGCGCCGTACGGTCCAACCGTTCACCGAGCGTCTGATTGGTCTGCTGCAGCAACACCGCGTTCTCCTGCAGGCGTTGGTTGACGGCGCCGATCACCTGGCCCAGCTGCTGGTTGACCGTCTGTGCGTTGGCGTCGAGCGCCTGAGCGAACTGCGCGCGCAGGCCGTCGAGCTGTTGTTGCAGCAGCAACGACGAGCGATCCGCATCGCGCGCCGCGTTGAGGGCCTCTAGGCGCGCCGCGGTGCGCCGTTGCCCGAGCAAGAGCAGCACCAGCAAGACCGCCAGAAGACCCAGACCGATGCCGACTCCAAACGTCGCGGTCACAGGGTTCGCACCGCGTATTCCAGCAGCTCGCTCAGCTGCCGCACCCGACGCGCATACACCGGCCGCTCGGCCGGCGAGGCGTCATCGAACATCTGCAGCGCCAGCTCAATGGTGGATTGGATGAGGGCAATGCAATGCTCGGTGTACAGCCGCTCCCGCTGCCGGCGACGGGAGCGGACGATGTCCTCGAACGGAACGATGACCGCCATGCCCTACCCTACCGCTCTCCTGCAGCGCGGCGCGCCTTCCCGCCGCCGGTGACCGTCCCGAACCATTCGATCTGCCGAGCCAACCCGAGCAGGATGCGCACGTCGTGTTCCTCCAGTTGAGCGCGCCCCAACATTCGCCGGAATGCCAGCATGACGTGGTCGGGATTGTCGGCGTGCAGGAAGCCGATCGACAAGAACGCCGCTTGCAGCTTCTGAAACATCAGCTCCGCCCGCTCCGCCGATGCGAGCACCGGCGCCGGCTCCCGCGCACTCCCGGCCGCGAGGAAGATCTCGTAGCAGCACACCATCACCGCCTGCGCCAGATTGAGCGAGGGATATCCCGCGTCCGTGGGAATGACGATCAACTGCGGGCAGTGCTTGAGGTCCTCGTTGCTGAGCCCGTGGTCCTCGGGTCCAAAGACTACCGCCACGCGGTTTACCGCCGCCGCGGCAACGATGCGCGGGGCAACTGCGTGCGGCGGCTCGGCGGCTGCACGATACGGCCCGCCGCGACAGGTCGTGCCCACGACCAGCCCGCAGTCGGCAACTGCAGCCGCGAGTGAGTCGAAGCGGCGGAGGGTATCGAGCACGTCCTCGGCGTGCACGGCCATCGCCTTCGACCAGAACTCACGCAGCGGCGCGGGCTGCACCAGCACCAGATCGAGCAGGCCCATATTCTTCATCGCCCGCGCCACCGCGCCGACGTTGGCAGCCCCAGACGGTCGCACCAGCACTATGCGAATGTTTCGCAACGGCATCGGTCGGGATGCTAGCATTCTGCCGAAAGCGAGCAAAACTGCTCGTTCCCCGAATTGACCCAGCGTGCGACGCGTGTGTATGAAACTCAGATGATGCGCGTTGACCACGTCTCGATCGCCGTGCGCGACATCGACGCCGCGCTCGGCTTCTTCCGCCGCTGCCTGCCGATCGAGATGCACGTCGAGAAGCGGCCGGGCTATACCGACGACTTCAACTGGTGCGACTTCTACGTCGGGCAGTTCAAGCTCGAGCTGATCGAGGCGACGCGGCCGGACAGCTTTGCGCGCCGCTTCATCGACAAGCGCGGCGAAGGCATGCACCACCTGTCGATCGAGGTCGCGCAGCTGCAACCGCTGCTCGCCAGGCTGGAGGCGGACGGTGTCCGTATCGTAGATCGCTTCGATGCCGGTGACGGCGACCTGACCGCTTTCATCTCGCCGCGCAGCGCCCACGGCGTGCTCATCCAGTTCTGGCAGGTGCCGCACGTCGAGACGCCGGAGCGGCCGCGGACCGTGCCTTTTCGACTGCGCTCGGGAGAGACCATCCGCATGCGCGTCGACCACGTGTCGATCGCGGTCCGCACCATCGACGTCGCGCTCGGCTTTTTCCGGCGCTATTTCCCGATCGACGCCGGACGGGGCACGCACGTCGGCTACGAGCGCAGCTTCGCGCTGACCAACTTCACGCTCAACGGGTACAAGATCGAGCTGATACAGCCGGCCGAGGGGGTCGCCGGGTTTGTGATGCGCTTCCTCGAGCGGCGTGGCGAAGGCTTGCATCATCTCTCGATCGACGTGGACCGCTTGGACCCGTTGATCGAGCAGCTCGAAGCCGATGGCGTGCGCATCGTCGACAAGACCGACTTCCGCAACGGCCGCAAGACGGCGTTCATCTCCCCGCGCAGCGCGCACGGAGTGTTGATCCAGTTCTGGCAGGAACCGGGGCTGCTGAAATAGAAGCTCGGTCGGCGCGGCGGTCGAGGGCTCGAGAGTGAAGGCGATTCTCTTCGATGCAGCCGGCACGCTCTTCCGCGTGCGCGGCTCGGTCGGCGATACGTACGCCACCGTGGCGCGGCGGCACGGCGTCGTCGTGGCGCCCGCGGAGATCGAGCCGCGCTTCCGCGCCGCGTTCGGAGCGATGCCACCCTTGGGCTTCCCGGGTGTGGCCGCGGCGGAGCTTCCGCAGCGCGAGCACGAATGGTGGAGGGCCGTCGTCGCTGCCGTCTTCCGTGGGTTCCGGTTCAGCGACTTCGATGCTTTCTTTCAGGACCTCTTCCTGCACTTCGCGCGCGCCGACAGCTGGGAGCTGTTTCCCGACACGCAGCCGGCGCTGACGGGGTTGCGGGCGCGCGGTCTCAGGTTGGCCATCGTCTCGAACTTCGACGGCCGTCTGGTCGGAATTTGCGACGGGCTCGGTATCGCCGGCTGCTTCGATGGCATCGTCATGTCCGGGCGCGTCGGCTGCGCCAAGCCGGACCCGAAGATTTTCGCCATTGCGCTGGATCGTCTGGGCGTTGCGGCGGCCGAAGCGGTGCACGTCGGCGACAGCGACAGCGAAGACGTCCGCGGGGCCGAGGCCGCCGGGCTCCGCGGCGTGCTGATCGCTCGCGCATCGCCGGGCGGCGGACCGCGCGCCGCGATCCACGACCTGCGCGAGCTGTACACGCATCTTCGGCTTGCATGACCCAACCAGCGGAGCAACTGGTGCGCATCCTGGTCGCCGGCGCCGGAGCGCTCGGGTCGGTGTTTGGCGGCTTGCTGCAACGCGCCGGTCACGCCGTCACGCTCTTGGGGCGCGGCGCACACATCGAGGCGATTGCCGCGCACGGGTTGCACATCGGGGGGCTCTGGGGCGAGCACGATGTCGAGGATCTGCACCTTGCCACCGGCGCGGCACAGTTGCGGCCGGACTTCGATGTGACGTTGATCACCGTCAAGTCGTACGACACCGGCGCCATGGCGCGCGCCGTTGCACCTCTGCTCGCGCCACACGGGGTGATGATCTCGCTGCAGAATGGCTTGGGCAACGTCGAGGTGCTGGCCGAGCACGTCGGCGACCAGCGCGTGCTGGCCGCGCGGGTCATCTTCGGTGCGGAGGTGACTACACCGGGACGGGTGCGGGTGACCGTCTATGCAGACCCGGTGCTTGTGGGCGCTTGGCGCCCGGGAACCGCTGACCACGTGGTGGCCGCCGCACGTCAGTGGGCGGAACGCTTCGCCGCCGCCGATATTCCATCGGCGTACTGCGACGACATCGAGGCGGCGCTGTGGGGCAAGATCCTTTACAACGCAGCACTGAACCCACTCGGCGCGTTGCTCGGCGTGCACTACGGCGCCCTGAGCGAAGATCCGAAAACGCGTGCCATCATGGATACGGTCATTGACGAAGCCTTCCGCGTCGCGGTTGCCGAAGGAGTGGCGTTGCCCTGGGCGTCGGCGGCCGACTACCGCGCCGTGTTCTACGACCGACTCGTACCGTCCACCTTTCATCATCGCTCCTCCATGCTGCAGGATCTGGAACGCGGGCGGCCGACGGAGGTCGATGCCATCAACGGCGAGGTCTGGAAGCGCGGCGCGGCGCACGGTATCGTCACGCCGGCGAACGAGCTGTTGACCCGCCTTGTGCATGCGCGCGAGGCGGCGGGAGTCGGGAAGTCAGGATGAGACTTGTCATGAGCCGGGCGAGCCTGGCGATGCTGCAGGCACACGGCACCGAAGCCTACCCAGACGAGTGCTGCGGGATGATCATCGAGCGCAACGGGCGCGAGGAAGTGGTGCGGGTCACGAACATCCAGAACGAGCTGCATGCCAAGGACCCCGAGCAATTCCCGCGCACGGCACGGATCGCTTACACCATGGGGCGTGAAGCCGCACCGATCCTCATCGGTGCCGAACGCGGCGAGCTGATCCTGCGTGCCATTTATCACTCGCACCCCGAGCACGACGCCTACTTCTCGGCCGAGGACAAGAAGCAAGCGATGGGCGGATGGGACGAACCGAACTACCCCCAGGCCGCGCAAATCGTGATGTCGGTGCGTGCCGGCACGGTGCGCGCCACCAAGGCGTTTGCCTGGGACGAGGCGGCAAAGGACTACGTGGAAATCCCGTTGGAGGTGCGCTGAGTCACGCTTCCTTCGAGGCGGCTTCCAGTGACAGGCCGCGGGTCTCGTCGACGAACAGTCCAAAGATGACGGCGCTGGGGATCGCCAGCAGCGCCAAGTAGCCGACGACGGTGGAGAGGCCGCCGAGGGGCCCCGCCAGCACGGCGATCGCCGCCTGCGACGACACCGACGCCACCGCGGCGATCAACGCGAACCAGCCGATCATCGTGCCGCGCAGTGCAGTCGGGAAGAGCTCGGTGATGGCGGAGTTGCCACCGACCACCAACGCGTTGCCGGCGGCCGTGAACCAGGCGAAGCCCGCACCCAGCCACAACGTGGGAAGCGCCCAGTGCGCCGGTGGGCCCCAGTAGAAGCCCAGCGCGCCGGTAGACGCCAGCAGGCTCGACACCACCACCGTGGGTACCCGGCCGAGGTGCTCGCACGTCCACGCACCCAGTGGAAAGCCCAGCATCCCGACCGCGCCACCGGCGAGGACCATCAGGGTGGCCGCGCCTGCCGACAGCCCGACCACCGAGACGGCGTGGAAGTAGCTCCAGCTGCTGGCTGCGTTGCTCGCGATCGTACCGATCAGCGAGCATACCAGGACCGGAACGGCGCGCCGCCGGTAGCGCGAGCTGAACACGTCGTAGAAGTGCGTCCGCGCCGTCGCGCCGCTCGCGGCGACGCGCTGCCAGCGCTGACTCTCAGGGATGATCCGCGCGAGGAACGGGAGGATCAGCAACCCCATCGGCGCGCCCGCCAGCAGCCAGCGCCACGAATGGTCCGCACCCGCGAGCAACGGCATGATGGTCACGCACACTCCGCTACCCAAACCCATGGCCAGCCCGCCGAAGCTCTGCCCCTTGGCGCGCAGGCCGATCGGCAGCTCCTCCGCCAGCATGACCACGCCGGCGGCGACAGTCGCGCCACTGAGGGCGTACAAGAGGATTTCGAAGATCGCGAAAGGAACTTGCGTGACCGACAGCGCCGCACCGAGCGCCGCGAACGGCGTGACCGCGGTACACCATACCGCGATGCGCCGGCGCCCGACGCGATCGGCCAGGCGCGAGAGGATCAACGCCCCGAGCGATGAGAGCGCGATCCAGGCATAGAGGCGGGCAATCCCCGACTGATCGAGCTGGAAGCTCTTGGCGATCCAGGGCGCACCGACACCGAGGTTCGACATCATGAAGCCTTGGAAACCGAGCAGGCCGGAGACCGCGATGATGGTTCGCCGGGCCGACGCCCTGGGTTCGGCAGCATCGAGACTCACCGGCGCCGGAATCTCAATCGCAGACACGGAGCACCCCCGAGCCTTGAATGCCGTCGTGCTTCAGCTGTTGCAAGGCGCGATTGGCGTCGGCGAGCGGGAACGCCGTCGTCTGCGGCCGGATGGGGATCTCGGCGGCGATGCGCAGCAACGCGTCGCCGTCGCTGCGCGTATTCGCGGTCACGCTGCGCAGATTCTTCTCATGGAATAAATGGCGCTCGTAGTTGAGCGTGGGGATGTCGGTCAGGTAGATGCCGGCCAGCGCGAGCGTACCGCCGTACTCGAGCGCTGCCAACGCCGGCAAGACCAGCTCGCCCACCGGTGCAAAGAGCACGGCGCTGTCCAGCTTCTGCGGCGGGGTTGCATCCGCCCCACCCGCCCAAGATGCGCCCAATTCGCGCGCCAGCGCCTGATGGCGGGTATCGCGCGTCATGACGTACACCGTGCAGCCGAGGTGTCGCGCCACTTGAATGGCGATGTGTGCGGACGAACCAAAGCCGTAGAGGCCGAGCCGGCACCCCGGGCGGATCTCGGCGCGGCGCAGGGCGCGGTAGCCGATGATGCCGGCGCACAGCAGCGGCGTCGCCTCGGCGTCGCCGAGCGCCGCCGGCAGCGCGTACGCGAAGTCATCACGCACCACCGCGTACTCGGCGTAGCCGCCGTTCTCGTGATAGCCGGTGAAGCGCGCCTGCAGGCAGAGGTTCTCGTTGCCGGCCCGGCAGTAACGGCACTCCCCGCAGGTGGAGCGCAGCCAGGCGATGCCGACCCGATCGCCGTCGTTGAAGCGCCGCGCCGTGCTGCCGCGCCGGTCGACGACACCCACGACCTGATGACCGGGGACGATGTGGTCGACCCGCGGCGGCAGCTCTCCTTCGACCACGTGCAGATCGGTGCGGCAAATGCCGCAGGCGTGCACGCGCACGCGGATCTCGTTCGCGGCGGGTTCGGGAATCGGCAGATCGCGCAGCTGCAGCGGCGCGGTATCGATCGGTGCCGGCCGCGACAGCGCCATTGCTTTCATGGCAACCTTCCCCGGCTAATATCCCAAGACGAGACTCCCGACCATCACGACTGTGAGCCCAATCATGGCGACCGAAGTACCCCACGCGATCACGTTGTAGCTCCCGGAGTTGACGTACGTTCCCATGAGGTCACGGCGATTCACCAGCAGCAAGATGAAGATCAGCACGAACGGCAGCAGTATGCCGTTGAGGACTTGGGACAGGTACATGACCGCGAGCAAGGGAAAGCGCGGCAACAAGATGAACAGCCCGCCGAGCACGATCAGCGCCGTATACAGCCCGAAGAACTGCGGCGCCTCGCGGAACTTCTTGTCGATCCCCGCCTCCCAGCCGAAGCCTTCGCAGACGTAGTACGCAGTCGACAGCGGCAGCACGGACGCCGCGAACAACGACGCGTTGAACAAACCGAAGGCGAACAGCCCGGCGCAATACTTCCCCGCGAGCGGTGCCAGGGCCAGTGCCGCGTCTTGCGCGGTCTGAATGGGGAGGTGCTGCTCGTGCAGCGTCGCCGCACAAGCCACCATGATGAACATCGCCACAACCACCGCACCCACGCAGCCCACGATCACGTCGTAGCGCGTGTAGCGGTAGTCGGCGAGGCGCACGCCTTTGTCGACGACGGCCGCCTGCAGGTAGAACTGCATCCAGGGAGCGATGGTGGTGCCGACCACGCCGATCAGCATCACCACGTAGTCGCTGCGCCAGTGGAACTCCGGTACCACCATCCGCACGAGCACTTCGCCCCACGGGGGACGCGCCATGAAGCCGGAGATGAGATAGGCGACGTAGAACACGCAGGCGACGAGAAACACCTTCTCGACGCGGCTGTACGTCCCGTAGACGATCAACCACCAGACGAACAAGCCCGACGCCGGAATCGAAACGTACTTGCTCACCCCGAAGATCTCCAACGCTGCGGCAACGCCGGCGAACTCGGCCACCGTATTGGCGAGGTTGGCAAACAGCAGCGTTACCATGAGGTAGAAGGTCACCTTCACGCCGTACTGCTCGCGGATGAGGTCGGCGAGCCCCTTGCCCGTGACCACACCCATGCGGGCGCACATCTCCTGGACCACGACGAGCGCCACGGTGACCGGGATCAACGTCCACAGCAGGCTGTAGCCGAACTGCGCGCCGGCCAGCGAGTAGGTGTAGATGCCGCCGGCATCGTTGTCGACGTTGGCGGTGATGATCCCGGGCCCGATCACCGCCACCACCACGGCGATTCGCGCGAGCCCGCCGGTGCGCAGCCGGGCACGCAGGCGTGCCCGCATGCCGCGGCGCACCGCCGGCTTCACAGCTTCAGCTTGCGCTTCCATGCCTGGTTGGCGATGTGGCTGACCACGTCATCCACGGTGATCATGCCGATGAGCGCCTCCCCGTCGTCGATGACCGGCAGGGCCAGCAGATCGTACTTCTCGACGATCTCAGCGACGCTGTCGCGACTGTCGGTGTGGTGCACGCGCGCCGGGTTTTGGATCATGATCTCGCGCAGCCGCGCCTGCGGTTGCGCCATGATGAGGTGACGCAGGTTGAGGACGCCGACCAGCCGCCCGTCGGGCTCCACGACAAAGAGGTAGTAGATGTTCTCCACGTCGGGGGCGGCGGTCCGCAGCCGCGCAAAGGTCTCCTCCACGGTCAGGTCGGCGGGGAGCTTGACCAGCTCGGTGGTCATCATGCCGCCCGCCGTGTCGGGCGGGTAGGTGAGCAGCTCGCGTACGTCTTGCGCCTCGTCCACCTCCATCTTGCGCAGCAAGGCCGTCGAGGTCTCCTGCGGCAGCTCGTTGAGCAGGTCGGCGGCCTCATCGGGCGGCATCTCTTCGAGGATGTCCGCCGCATAGTCCTGCGACACGGTCTCGATCAACTGCGTCTGAATGCGTGGATCTTCGACCTCGGCGAGTGCGTCGGCCGCGGTCTCCGGATCGAGAGAGCGAAACACCGTGGCCCGTTCGTGTAAGTCGAGGTCGGTGAGGATCTCGGCGATGTCGGCCGGATGCAGCTCCTTGAGCTGGCGCTGCATGACACTGAGCCGAATGCGCCGCGCCTTGTCGTCGAGCGACAGCGGCTGCACGTAGTTCCAGCGGATGAGGCGTTCGGCGCTGAGGTAGCGCGCATGCGGCCGGAAGCGGCGCAGCAGCGTGTCGATGCCGTGCTCCCACCCCATGCGGCGTACCAAGCCGCGCGTGCCGACGTCGACGTGGACGAGGCGGAGGTCACACCGCCCGAGACGCAGGAAGTGCAAGTCATTGACCCGCACCACCTTGGCGCCGTTCATGTCGACGATCTGCTTGTCGAGCAACGTCTCGCGCACCAGGATTTCGCCGGGGGTGCCGAGCTTCGACGGGGTGAGCGCCTGAATGCCGACGCGCAGGCGGATCGCCTCAGCGGTGATGTCGGCGACGTCGCTCCAGCGGCCGGTCAGCGCGAACGGCTCCCAGCGGCCGCGCTGCACGACGAACCCGACCACCGGCGGGAACATCGACCCCACCGACACCGAGACATCGCTGAGCTGGCCCACGAGCGTGCCGTCGGCGTCGTGAACCGGCTGGTTCAGCAGCGACGAGAAGAACAGGAACCCGTGCTCTTCCTCCGCAATCAGCCGATGATTGGTGTCCGTCGGTGTTGCATCCATCATGGGCCGAACCAAGCAGCGGTGTGCGTCTCAGCGCTATTGGGGAGTGGCGGTGCGCTCCGGCAGCGCGACGCGTTGCAGCTGGACCTGCGGCGTGAACTGCAGCAGCGGTTGCAGGGTGTGCAGCTTGTATTCCTTCTCGTAGCAGATGCGCACGATGCCGGTGTTGATGAGCACCTTGAAGCACTGGATGCACGGCGTGTGCGTGATGTAGATGTGGGCGTCGCGAATCACCGCACCGTTCTTCGCCGCTTGCGCGATGGCGTTGATCTCGGCGTGAATGGTGCGAAAGCAGTTCTCCTCGATCTCGCCCGCCGGCGTCTCCGACTTGTAGATGAGACATCCGACGTCGGTGCAGTGCGGCAAACCGGCGGGTGAGCCGTTGTACCCGGTGGCCAGAATGTTTTTGTCGCGCACGATCACGGCACCTACCTTGGCGCGGGTGCACGTCGACCGCTCGGCCACCTGCCGCGTGATCGTCAGGAAGTACTGATCCCAGCTCGGCCGCTCGTTCATAGCGGAATCCCCCGGACCCGACGTGCCACGCGCCACGGCACGACGGCGCCGCCGTGCCGGTGCGTCGATGGGTGCGGCTGCCACGCCACCGGTGTCTGCGCACCGTCGAAGACCGGTGACGGCGGTGTGACGGACAGCGGCTCGGCCATGAAGGTCACGATAAATGCACCGATGGTGAGCCACGCCCCCAGCCGCCGACGAGCGTCCAACGGCGTCCACGTATCCATCGTGGGCGGATGGTCGACCCCGATGAGCATCAGCAGTACGACCCAGACAAACCACCCCTGCCAGCCTTCGAAGCCCAGGACGGCGATGACCCCGAGAAAAACGCGCGCGATCCAACGATGCCAGCGGCCGAACATCGCGTAGATGACGTGCCCGCCGTCGAGCTGTCCAACCGGCAGGAGATTGAGAAAGGTCACGAACAGCCCGAACCAGCCGGCGAGTGCGATCGGGTGGAGCACGATGGTGGCATCCTCGGGCGTCGTGCCCAGCGCCAAGCGCGTGAGGAACGAAAAGAGGATTGAATCCCCGAGCACCAAGCCGCCCTCATGCATGCCCAGCGGCCGCACCTCGGACAATCGCAAGCCGATGAGCACAGCAGGGATGGCGACGAACAGCCCTGCCCAGGGTCCCGCGGCGCCGACGTCGAACAGCGCGCGCCGCGTCTCGGGCGGCGACTTCATACGGATGAAGGCCCCGAAGGTGCCGATGAACACCGGCGGTGCCGGAATGAAATACGGCAACGTCGCGCGCACCCCATGCACCCGCGACAGCACGTAGTGACCCAGCTCGTGAATCAGCAGGATCGACAGCAGGGTGATGGCAAACGGAAAACCCGCCCGGATGCTGCCGGGATCGGAGAGCGGATCGGCCCCGACTTGAAACGCACCGGCCATGGCAGTGGTAATGAACGTCACCACAAAAAGCACAATGTGGATGACGGGAACACGACGTGCCCGGTGCACGGCGACCGGTCGCTCCCAGGAGGGCACCCGGTAGGTATCAACAGTGGGATCGGGACCGCCGGTTCTCATACGTCACGTGACTCCACGACCACGGTCACGGGCGTTCCCGGTCCCGCAGCAAACGTTCGCGCGGCGCTGCCGTTGCGCACCACGATCTCCACCATCCCCCAACTCCCCACAATCGCCAGCGGCGCACCCTCCGGAACCGCAGCATAGCTGGCAACCGGCCCGGCAACGCGCGCGTTGTTGATGCTAACGGAAACTGTTTGCCCTGGGAAGCGTGCCAAAGCAGGCGCGTCGATATTGGTGACGAGGTTCCCGAAGTGGTCCACGTACAACACCGCGCCGGTGATCCCGGAGGCGGTGGAGCGCGGCACCGGCAGCTCTAGCTCGACGATCGATTCGAGCACCGGCCCGATGGTGTCTGCGGCGACGCCGCGCGACAGGTGCGCCGCCACTGGGGCGAAAATATCTCGCCCGTGGAAGGTTTGAGACAACGGATGCCGGAACAACTGTTCGTTTTGGATCCGGCGGACAGTGCGCCGCTGCAGAACCGCCGCCGCCGGCGCAAGCACGCCGTTGTCGGGTCCGACCAGCCAGGCGCTGTCCGTCTCGATGACGATCGGCCGACGCTCCGAGCCGACGCCGGGATCCACGACCGCGACGTGAATCGTGCCGGGAGGAAACCAGCCGACGGCGTTGCGCAGCACCAGCGCCGCCGGCGTAATCGCCTGCGGGGGAATGGCGTGCGTCAAGTCGACGAGGCGCGCATCGGGGTTGATGCCCAGGATCACGCCCTTCATGATCCCGGCGAAGGCGTCCGCCATGCCGAAATCGGTGAGCAGGGTAATGATCCGCGGCGGCATCGTCCGCAGGCGGCCTACGCGGCGATCCGGTACGCGCTGCCGGCGACGAGTCGTGAGACCTCTCGGTGCCAGATGCCGTCCCACTTCTCAATCACCAGATCGGCTGGGCAACGACCTCGTCGCACCTGGTCCCGCAGGCGTTCGAGGTACAACGCCTCGCTGTCGCCATCGCCGTTGAGTTGCCGCTGGCGCGCCAGTCCTTGCTCGGCGATCTTGATCAGCTCCCACGTCAGCTCGCGCACTTCGATCCCACCGATGCGGGCCTTCAGCGCCTGGCGGTGGACCGCGTGGTACAGCTCGAGGCGTTCCTCCCAGCGCCACCGCTTCACCAGGTCCCAGGCCGCCCGCAGGCAATCCTCCTCATAGAAGATGCCCTTGATCAGTGCCGGTGCGGCGAGCATCAGCTCGGGTGGCTGGCTGTCGATGGAGCGCACCTCGATGTATCCCTTCAGGCGAACCTCCGGAAACAGCGTCGTCAGGTGCGCATTCCAATCGGCCAGGGTGGCGCGTTCCCCCTGGTAGCCGTCCGTCCAGAAGCGACGGAAGGTCAGCGCCGTCATGTCGAACCAGCGATCGCCGCGTACCAAGAAGTACATCGGGACGTCGAGGGCGTACTCGACGTATTCGCTGAAGCCGCAGGCGGCGTTGAAGACGAAAGGCAAGAGGCCGCAACGCGCCGCGTCGGTGTCGGTCCAGATGTGGCCGCGGCAGCTCATGAAGTGGTTGAGCCGCCCATCACTCAGCGGCGAGTTGGCGAACATCGCGGTCAGCAGCGGCGCGATGCCCATGCCGACCCGCATCTTGAGCATCGCGTCACGCTCGCTCCCATAGTCGATGTTCACCTGCACCGTGGCCGTCTGCTTCATCATCCGTTGGCCGAGACTGCCCACCCGCAGCATGTACGGCGCCATGATGCCGTACCGACGCTTGGGCACCCATTCGATCTGCTCGAGGGTGCTCAGCGGCTGCATCCCAAGACCCAGAAACGCGATGCCGAGCTCGTCACCGATGCCGACGATCTGCTGCACGTGCTCGGCAAACTCGCTCTGTGTGCAATGCACGCTCTCGCATTGCATGCCGCTGAGCTCGAGCTGACCGCCGGGCTCCAGCGTGACGGAGGCGCCGGGACCCTGCAGGGCGATCGTGCGTCCATCCTCAATGACCGGCTGCCACCCGTGGCGATCCGCGAGCCGCCGCAGCACCTCTTCGATGCCGCCCGTGAAGGGGACGGCCTGCCCGTTCGCCGCCCACACGGCGACCTTCTCGTACTCGGTGCCGATCCGCCACGTGGCGCGCGGCTTACAGGCGGCCTCGAAGTACGAGACCAGCTGCTCGTAGTGGTCGATGAGAATCGGGGCGCCGCTCTCGGCAACGTATTGTGACATTGCGGTATCCGGCGGACGGCAAACCATAGCGCCGGCGCACGAGCTATCGCAAGCGATCGACAACCCCCGCGGCGTCTTCAGTGCAACGGCTGGTTGGTGACCACCCAGCGCACGCGGTCGCGCGCCAGGATGTAGTACGGATGCGGGACCGCGCCGTCGAGATGCGGACGCACCAGCAGCGGGTCGGTGATGAAGAACACGCGCTCGCTCCGCCACCGATCCTCGAACTGCTCGCGGCTGATGAACAGATCGTCGAGGTGCGGCGATAAGTACGGGGGCTCGACAAACCCCGCCGGACGCACGAGCACGAGCTTGCGACGCAAATAGAAATTCATCGTGGCGCATTGCTGGTACTCGACCGGCGCTTCAAAGACCACGGGCTCTTCGGGCTCGGCCAGCGCACCGATGGCAGCGGCCAGAGGGGCGCTGGAATTGACGCGCGCCACCAGCTCCAAGCCGTAGTGCACACACGGGATGAGGGCGGCAAATGCCGCGATCAGGGGCGGGGCCACCCACGCTCGCCGCCCCAGCAGCGCCGCCGCCGCCGCAACCAGCGCCCCGGCAGCCGCGATCCCGAAGGTGGTGCGGGCAAGCGGCACCATCTCATGCACCGACGCCAACCACGGCTGCGCCGTAATGATGCCGGGAACGATGAATGGTGCGGGCAGGATGAGCAGCCCCCACACCACAACGTGCGCGGTCACCGCCCGCACCAACCGGACGCCGGACGCGTGCGCGTAGTCGCGAAACAGCTTCGCCACCAGCAGCGCGACCGCCGGGAGCGCCGGAATGCTGTAGTGCTCCATGCGCGATGCGGCCGCTGAGAAAAACAGCAGCACGACCGCAACCCACGCCAGCAGCAGACGGACCCCGTACCCCTGCCGGGTGTCGCGCACCCGCCGCATCGCGGTCACACACGCCAATGGGGCGAAGAGGGTCCACGGAAACAGGCGCAGCGCGAACGCGCTCCAGAATACCGCCAGCGATACCGGCTCGGAGTCGCGCGGAAACTTCCGATCGAGAAAGAAGAGGAGATGCTGGTTGACGATGTAGTCCCATGCAAACCCGGGATGCTGCAGACCCACGAGGACATGCCACGGGGCGACCAGCAAGACGACGAGCCACCAAGCTCGCGGCCGCAGCAGCTCCCGCACGAGGTCGGCACGCCGCTCGATGGCCAGCAGCGCGGCACACACAACGCCCGGAACGAGCACCGCTAGCAGACCCTTGCCGAGCAGCCCGACGGCAACCGACACTTGCAGCGCGATCAGTGGCCCGCGCCGCAGCGCCGGCGGGGCCCACCATAACTGCGTGAACGCCACGAACGTACCGACAATGCTCGCCGTCAGGATGAGATCCGGCCGCACCTCGTGCGTCTCCAGGAAGAATCCGGCAGTCGCGATCAAGACGAAGCCGGCGAGCAGCCCGGTCTCGACATCAAACAGCAGCGTCCCCAGCTGGACCAGCAAGGTCACGATGACCAGCCCGGCCACCGCGCTCGGCAGACGCGCCGCATATTCGTTGATCCCGAACGCGAGATCGGAGAGACCGATCAACCAGTAGGCAAGCGGCGGCTTGTTCAGGAACAGCACGTAGTTGAGCCGCGGCGTGATCCAGTCGCCGCTCTCGACCATCTCGCGTGCCACCTCGGCGTACTCCGCTTCATTGGGATCGTCGAGGAGTGGCGCAGCCCCGAGCGCGGAGAAGAATCCCCACACCGCCAGCGCGAGCAGCAGCAGAACGGCGCCGCGTCTCCAGGTGGACAGCATCGAAACGGAAACCGTCCTCGTGCGGTTACGCGCCGCGCCGCTGCCCGATGCTGGTGACCAGCTGCGGCAGGACGGTGGCGGACGACCCCCGCAGGCTGATCGAACTGTACGGCGTCAGCTCGCTTTCGTAGAGATTGATCTCGATGACGTCACCGCCGCGCTGCCGCACGTCGAGCGGAAACTGCGCCGCCGGATAGACCGTGGCGGAGGTGCCCGCGACCACCATGCAGTCGCAACGATCCGCCTCCTCGAAACAGCGCTCCAGCACGTCGGGGGGGATGGGTTCGCCGAAGGACACGGTGTCGCTCTTCAGGACGCCGTCGCAGCGCGGACAACGCGGCGGCAGCTCGTGGGTCGAGATCTCCTCACGCGCGAAGCGGCTGACGCACTGAATGCAGCGGATGAGCGTCGCGTTGCCGTGGATCTCCGCCAGCCGAGCGCTGCCGGCGGCGCGATGCAGATTGTCGATGTTCTGCGTGATCACGCAGCGGAGAATGCCCGCGGCTTCCAGCTCGGCCAAGGCGTGATGCCCGGGGTTCGGTTGCGCCGCGCGCAGCGTCTCCCACAGCTCGCGCATCGGACCACTCGGCGAGAGCCGCTCGCGCCACGCCTTCGCCGGATCGGCAAGGAACCGCTGATAGCCGTTCATGGGCGGCTCGCCGTGCTTGGTCCACAGACCGCCGGGACCACGGAAGGGTGGAATGCCGCTCTCCACCGACATGCCGGCGCCGGTCAGAGCGACGACGTATCGGGCTCGGAGGATCACCTCCGCCGCACGTTCGATGTCGGCGGTGAGCGTGTCGGCTTGCATATGCGTGACGTCCTGCTGCCCGGCTCCCTCGCCACAGCGGTCCGGGTTGACCCGCCTTCGCGCTGCAGTATAGGAAGACGCCGGAGATTTCAACGCAGCCGCGCGCACCGCGTGCGGCTGGACAAGCAGGAGGCGTGCATGAAGTCGTGGTGGATCGCGGGCATCATCATGTTTGTGGCGATGGCGAGAGCATTGGCGGCGCCGGCGCCGGACGTGCAGATCATCAAGGACAACGATGGAACCGTCCTGGGTATGACCGTCGTATGCAGTGAGTGCCAGTCGGGGGCTGGCACATCCAAGGCGGCCTGCACCGGCGGAGCGGAGACCGGTTGGGTCGACGGCAAGCCGTGCGGCAAGTGCCTGCTCAGCGCGAATGCGAACGCGCGCTGGCAGTCTCGACACTCGATGCACTTCACCGGCAAGCTCGTCGATCAGTCGGGACAACCGGCAAAGGACCGCTTCGTGAAGCTCTTCCTGACCAACGGTTGGAGTGTGCGCAGCAAGACCGGCGACGACGGCACCTACCGCCTGATGGTTGGCCCTACCGTGCAACCCAAGGCGAAAAAACCGCTGCGCGTTGATCTCGGCGCACGCGTTGATTCCGGGAAGAGCCGCGACTACTTCGCTATCTACTTGCTCCCGGAATCCTACAACCCGTGCGCCGCGAGTGAAGGTCCACCGGCGAGCGTGGAAAAGCGGAACGGGAAGAAGCCCTGAGCGATTTCGCCCGCGCCACGGGCGGAGAACGCTTGCTAACCTGGGTAAGCCCACAGTACTATTGTGACCGTGCACCCCGTCGCGCGCCTGCGGTGGAAGTCATTCGGCCAGGGTCTGAAGCACGACCTCATCCAGCAGACGGCGTTCTTCGTCCTGGTGTTTCGCGTGCTCGAGGGGCTGGCCGCGTGGCTCTTGTTCAACGAGCTGTTCCTGCCTGCAGCCCCGGATGTGTGGCCGCTCCACCTGGTCTTCGTCGCCTATTTCCTGATCAACTCCGCGCTGTGCCTGCGCTACCGCTACGGGCAGATCACGAACCTGATGGTCTTCCTCGACGTGGCCATCAACCTCGGTACCGTCACCCTCGTCGCGCGCTACACCGGCGGGCTCGCCAGCCCGCTGGTGCTCATCAGCCTGTTCAAGGTCGCCGCCTACGCCTTGGTGTTCAGTCCACAAGCCGGAACGCTTGCCGCCGTACTGGCTCTGGGAGGGCTCGGCGGGCTCGGTCTGGGCGAGGTGCTGGGGTGGTGGGACATGGTGATACTCGACCAGACCCTGGAGCGACGCATCGAGTTCGTCTTCCGCGTCTCCGTGCTCGGTATGATCCTCGTCGCCGCGACGTGGATGTTCAACCAAGTGGCTGACAAGGACCGGCGCCTGCTGTTGGAAGCGCGGCGCGCCAAAGACGCGGCGGATCGTGAGCGCGCCGAAGCCGCCGTGACTGGGGCGCTGCTGGCAGTCAGCGAAGCCGTCAGCCGCCCGACGAGCCTGGAGGAAATCCTCTACAAGGTGGTCGACATCGCGCCGCGCGTGCTGCACGTGGACTACTGCGGCATCTTTCTCTGGAATGAGGACACCGGCACCTACCGCGGCGCCGCGGCCGGGGGCATCCCCGCAGACCTGGCCGATCACCTCACCAAGATGCAGCTGACCCCGGACCAGGTTCCCGACCTCGAGTGGGTGCGCCAGCTCGGGCATTGCGCCATGATCCCGTCGCGCGGTCCCACCCGGCTCGGCGTACCGGAGACCCCGACGTTGCTCACCGCACCGCTGCTCAGCCTCGGGCAGTTCTACGGCGTCGTGCAGTTCGCCCGCCGCGGCGGCAACAGCTTCGTGCAGCGCGATCTCACCATCGCCGACGGTATCGCCCGACAGACCGCGGTTGCCATCGAACGGGCGCGGCTGCTCGAAGCCAGCCGGCGCCTGGTGCGCGCGGTGGAGAGCACGCAGGAAGCGGTGCTGATCACCGATCGCCACCGGCGTGTCGTCTTTGCGAATCAGGCGTTCCTGCAAGTCTTCGGGTACACCTGGGAGGAAGTGAAGGGACTGGACTCGCTCACCCTGGCCGGCGGGATGGACCCCGAATGGCTGCGCGACGTCGAGCGCAGTGTCGTCGAGCAGAGCTGGCGTGGCGAGGCCGTCGCGCGGCGCAAGGACGGGGCGACGTTTCCCGCCGCCTTGCACGTCAACCTGATCCGCACGCAAGACAACCAGATCGAAGGGGTGGTGGCGATCGTGGAGGACATTTCGGCGCAGAAGCACTTGCAGGAGCAGCTGCAGCGCACCGAGCGGCTGGCCGCCGCCGGCGAGCTCGCCGCGGGTGTCGCGCACGAGGTGAACAACGCGCTGACCAGCATTCTGGGACAAGCCGAGTCGGCGCGCGTCAGCGCCGACGTCGACAGCTTGCACGCCGCCATGGAGTGCGTGGAAACCCAAGGACGGCGCATTGCCGACATCGTCCAAGGGCTCTTGGGCTTTGCCCGCCCGCAGCCGCCGGAACGTGGGCCGATCGATCTGCGGGCCCTGGTCCGCGAGACCCTGGCGCTGATGGCGCACGACCTTGGTCGCAACCGGGTCCGTAGCGAAACGCGTTTCGCACCGGAGCTGCCGCCGGTGTTGGCCGACGCGAAGCAGATCCAGCAGGTGCTGGTGAACCTGTTCACCAATGCCATGCAGGCGATGGAGCCACGTGGCGGCGGCGTGCTCGCGGTGAGCATCGCGCCGGCCGCCGGTGTCGTCCGCCTCGAAGTCCAAGACCACGGAACCGGCATCGATCCGGAGGTGCTGCCGCGCGTCTTCGACCCGTTCTTTTCCACCAAAGCCATGGGGACGGGGCTCGGGCTCAGCGTGAGCTACGCCATCGTGCGGGCACATGGCGGCGACATGACGGTGCGCAGCACCCTGAACGAAGGCACGACGTTCACCCTGAAGCTGCCGGCCGTGGCGGACACGCCGGCCGAGCGGCCGCGCAGCGTCCTGCTCATCGATGACGACCCGGCGGTCGCCGACACGTTGGCGGCGATGCTGGCGCGCGAGGGGCTCACGGTGCAGCGGGCCGCCAGCGGGGAGGAGGGGCTGGCGATTCTCCGCGGTGAATCGTTCGATGCGATCTTTCTCGACGTGCGCCTGCCCGACATCCCGGGGCCGGAGGTCTACGCCCGGCTCGCCGCCGAGCGCCCGGAGCTGGCGCAGCGCGTGGTGTTCGTCACCGGCGGCTTGTGGCGCATCGGCGGTCGCGGCTTGCGCGAGAAGCTGCCGGCGCAACCGACGTTGAGCAAACCCTGCACGGCGGCGCAGATCCACGAGGTCTTGCGCCTCCTGCGCGACGCGCGTGCGGCCGCGTAGAGCGGCTGCCTCACAACGACACGCGGAAACGACGGACGGTGTTCTCGCAGGCCAGCGCCGCAACGGTGTCGAGGCGCTGCTGGCGCACTGCCGCGACGGCGGCCGCGGTGAGGATCACGTAGGCCGGCTCGTTGCGCGTGCCGCGATGTGGCACGGGCGCGAGAAACGGCGCGTCGGTTTCGACCATGAACCGGTCGGCCGGCACCAAGCGCGCGACGGCACGCAGCTCGTCGGCGTTCTTGAACGTGATGATGCCGCTGAACGACAAGTCGAAGCCCAGATCGAGGAAGGCGCGCGCCGCGACCCGGTCGCCACTGAAGCAGTGAATGACCCCACCCACCTCGGCGGCCTTCTCCTCGTGCATGATCGCGACCGCGTCCTCGTAGGCGTCGCGCAGGTGGATCACCAACGGCAGGGCCAGTCGTCGCGCCAGTTGGATGAAGAGCCGGAAGGCCTCCTGCTGCTGCGGCCGCGGGGAGTTGTCGTAATAGTAGTCGAGACCCGTCTCGCCGATGGCCACGACCTTCGGCATCCGGGCCAGCCGCTCGACCTCGTCAATGACCGCCGGCGACACGATGGACGCGTCATGCGGGTGGACGCCGACGGTCGCAACGATGCCGGGATGCTGCGCCGCCAGCGCCACCGCGTCGAAGTTGGCACGCATCGCGTCGCTCGCGCCAATTGTGACCATGCCACGGACACCCGCGGCCTGCGCCCGTGCGATGACCGCGTCACGATCGGCAGCGAACCGGGCCTCGTCGAGGTGGCAGTGCGAGTCGATCAGGCTCGCGCCGGGCGGCAGCGTTGCAGCCGGTGACGCCATGGCGCTTCACGCCGCGCGCGTCTCGATGCGCGGAAAGAGCGCGACCGGCGGCCGCGTCTGCCGCCCGGGAGTGCAGTGGGTCCCCCACGCCAGCTCCGCAGGCAGCGTGGCCGGCGCCTGCAGGTCGAGCAACTCGAAGATCCGCGTACTGGTCTCCGGCATCGACCAGCTGAGCAGCACGGCGGTCGCCCGCAGGGCCTCGAGGAGATGATGCAGGATCGTGCCGACCCGTTCGCGTTGCGCGGCATCCTTGGCGAGGGTGAACGGCGCGGTAACCACGATGTACTTGTTCGCCTGGTCGATGGCCCGCCAGAGCGCCTCCAGGGCGCGGTGCAACGCCAGCTCCTCGGTAAGCCGCGGCACGGTGCGGTACGCCGCTTCGAACGCCGCGACCAACGCGCCGTCATCGGCGGTCAGCGGACCTAGCGGCTGCACCACGCCGTTGAAGTAGCGCTGCTGCATGGACAGCGTGCGACTCACCAGATTGCCGAGGTTGTTGGCGAGATCCGCATTGATGCGCGTGACCAGGGCGTCTTCACTAAACACCGCGTCTTGGCCGAACGCCATCTCGCGTAGCAGGAAGTAGCGCAGCGCGTCGATCCCGTAGCGTGCCTTTATGTCCAACGGGCGAATCACGTTGCCGAGGCTCTTGGACATCTTGCTGTCCCCGCTCAGCCAGTAGCCATGCACCAGGAGCCGTTTGAACAGCGGCAAGTCCAAGGCCATGAGCATGGCGGGCCAGAAGATGGCGTGCGGCTTGAGAATGTCCTTGCCGATGGCGTGATGCGCCTCCGGCCACAGCGCCTCGAAGGCGGCGTCCCCGTGCGCCTTGAGCCCGCTGACATAACTGATCAACGCATCGAACCAGACGTAGGTGACGTAGTTGGAATCGAACGGCAGCTCGATACCCCACGCCAGCCGTTGCTTCGGTCGCGAGATACACAGGTCGCCGAGCGTGCCACTGCGCAGCATCGCCAACACTTCGTTGCGGTAGCGCTCCGGCGTGATGGCATCCGGATGCGCCTCCAGATGCGCGATCACCCGGTCGAAGTACTTGGTCATCCGAAAGAAGTAGTTCTCCTCCTCGATCGGCGTAGGCGCGGTGTGGTGGTCCGGGCACTTGCCGTCGATCAGCTCCTTCTCGGTGAGAAAGCGCTCGCACCCGGTGCAGTAGAGGCCGCTGTAGCGGCTGAAGTAGATGTCGCCGTTGGCGTGAACGCGGCTGAGGAACTCCCCCACGAGGCGCTCGTGCTGCGCATCGGTGGTGCGCACGAACTGATCGTAGCGGAAGCCGCACGCATCCCACGTCTGGCGAAAGAGCGGGCTGATGCGATCGGCGTACACTTGTGGGCTGACACCAGCGGCGGCGGCGGCGGTGGCGATCTTGTCGCCGTGCTCGTCCGTGCCCGTCACCAGGAAGGTCTCGTCGCCACGAGCACGATGGAAACGCGCCAGCGTGTCGGCGATCACCGTGGTATAAGTGTGGCCAAGGTGCGGCTCGCCGTTGATGTAGTAGATCGGCGTGGTGATGTAGAAGCGGCCCACCGGAGTGCCGTTGCGCAGCCGCCTACTGCGCCTTCTTCTCGACCAGATCTTCGAGTGTCGCTTCGGCCTCGACGCCGTCTTCCCGGCGGATCATGACCGTCTGCTTGAGCACGTTCTGGCGCGTCACCACGCCGTCGCCCTTCACCGACACCACCGTGGCACCGATCGCCGGCAGATTGCGCCCCAGCTCGACGTACGTGTCGTACTCGTAGCGCAGGCAGCACTTGAGCCGGCCGCACATCCCCGCGAGCTTGGAGGGGTTGAGCGACAGGTTCTGCGCCTTGGCCATCTTGAGCGACACGGCGCCGAGGTCGCGCAACCAGCTCGAGCAGCACAGCTCGCGCCCACACGGGCCGACGGCGCCGATCACCTTGGCCTCGTCGCGGGCACCGATCTGTTTCATCTCGACGCGCATGTGCAGCACATGCGCCAGCTCGCGGACCAGGTCGCGAAAGTCGACGCGTCCCTCGGCGGAGAAGAAGAACGTCACCTTGCCGGCATCGAAGGCGTGCTCCGCCTTGATCAGCTTCATGCGCAGCCCGCGCTCACGCACCCGATGCAAGCAGATGCGCACCGCCTCGTGCTCCTTGGTGCGGTTGCGCTCGAGCTTGTCGAACTCGCGCGTGTCGGCCTTCTTGATGATGCGCCGGACGCTGCTGCCGGGCGCTGGCGCAGGGGTCGACTGCGGCAGGGCGATCACCGTGCCGAGCATGGTGCCCTGCTCGGTGTCGACCACGACTTGATCGCCCAACTGCAACCACAGGTGACCGGCATCGTAGCTGTGTATCGCACCGGCGTCGCGAAACTGGACGCCGACCAAGTTCACACTGCGCGGTGCCACAGCGCTCTCGGTGGTTTCCATCACGCCCGCGCCAAGCGCAGCAGCAGCGCTTCCAGCAGGAGCTGTCGGTTCGGGTTGCCCCACCGCAGCCCTTCCCATGCCTTGTGGACAGCGTCGGTGCGCCGCATGGCGGACCGGAGATCGGTCGCCGCGACGGGCGCAACCTGACGGCGCAAGGCCAGGTGTGCCGCGCCGACCGCGCGGACGGCGTCATCGCGATAGTGCGACAACAGCATCTCGATCTTGACCGCGGCGTGGGTTTCCGGACGGTTCAGCTCAGTGGCCAATTGCACGACGCGAACATAGCGAGCTTGATGCAGCCCGGCAAGTTGGGACGCGAGCGCTTCGGAGTCGTCACCGCCCAGGCCCTGGCTCAGTGCCAGGGCGCGCCCCGGGCTGCCCTCCGCCAGCGCCGCCAGCTCGGCGGCAGCTGTAGCATCGAGCCCGGCGCGCTCGATCAGGATCTCCCCGACGGTCTCGGCCGGCAGCGGCGCGAACTGCACGCGCTGGCAGCGGGAACGAACGGTCGGCAACAGGGCGTCGGGGTTGTTCGCGATCAGGATCAACAGCGAGTGCTCCGGGGGCTCTTCCAGCGTCTTCAGCAGCGCGTTCTGCGCCGCCACGGTGAGCATGTGCGCATCGTCGATGACGGCGATCTTGACCTTCCCGCGCATCGGTTGCAGCTGCACGAAGCGCTTGACGTGCCGGGCGCGCTCGATGCCGATCTCCTTCTTGCCCGACGCGACCGCAATCAGTTGGAAGTCGGGATGACTCTCGACGGCGATCTGGCGACACGACCCGCAGCTGCCGCACGCGTCATCGCCGGCGTGCTCGCACTGCTGCCACGCCGCCAGGGCCAACGCCACGCCGCGCTTGCCAATGCCGTCGGGGCCGGCAAAGAGCAGGGCGTGCGCCAGCCGCTCCGCGGCCGCGGCGGTGCGCAGGCGCTCGCACACCCGCTCGTGTCCGCGAACCGCCGCGAAGCCGCTCACCGCGAGTCGAGACATTGCATCACCGCGTCGATGACCCGCCGCCGAACTTGTTCTTCCGCCGCGGTCGCATCGATCACCCGATAGCGTTCAGGATCTTGGCCCGCAAACCGCAGGAACGCGGCACGGACGCGTTCGTGAAACGCCTGCTCTTCACGGTGGAAACGGTCGTTGCCGCGGGCACGTTGCAACCCGACGGCAACCGGACAGTCCAACAGCACGGTCAGCGCCGGCGACACCCCCTGCCGTGCGATCGCATCGAGGCGGCTCACCACGTCGACATCCAATGCGCGCGCATATCCTTGGTAGGCGATCGTCGAGGCGGAGAAGCGGTCGGTGAGCACGATGTCGCCGCGCGCCAGCGCCGGCTCGATCCGCTCGGTCACGTGCTGCGCCCGGTCCGCCAGGTAGAGCAGCAGCTCCGTCAACGGCGCCGGCGGCGCGCCGGGCAGATGCATGAGAATGCGGCGCAGCTCGATACCCAGCGCAGTGCCGCCCGGCTCACGCGTCTCGACGACGCTGAGGCCGCGGTCGCGCAGCGCGACGGCCGCCGAACGGATGTGCGTGGACTTGCCGGCGCCCTCGATCCCTTCGAATGCGATCAGGCGCCCCCGCTCACTCAACCGACTCCCCTTTGTCGAGCATGAGCTCGATGCCGTACAGGAGCTGCTTGGCGGTGAACGGTTTGGTGATGTAGTAATCGGCGCCGTACTGATAGCCGCTGAGCAGGTCCTCGTCGTGGGTCTTTGCGGTCACCAGGATCACCGGCAACCGTCCCGTGGCGGTGTTCTGCTTGACGTGCTGCAACACCTCGATGCCGCTCATCTCGGGCATCATCACGTCGAGCAGGATCAGCTTGACCGGTTGCTTGGCGAGCACGACCAAGGCCTCCGCACCGCTGCACGCCACCGCCACCTCGTAACCGCGGCTCTCGAGGATCGTCCGCATGATGGTGACGCTGTCGGCGTTGTCGTCGACAACCAAGATCGTGTCTTTCATAGGTGGGCTTACACGCGCGGTCGTTCTGCGATCAGGAGCCCCCGATGTACTTGCGCACCATGGCACGGATGGCGGCCGGGCGGGCCGGCTTCGGGATGTAATCGTCGCAGCCTGCCGCACGTGCCTGCTCCTCATCGCCACGCATGGCCACGGCAGTCAGCGCAACGACGGGTATCCGGCGGGTGTCGGGATCGCTCTTGAGCCGTCGCGTTGCTTCCCAGCCGTCCATGGTCGGCAGCGCCAGATCCATGAGAATCAGATCGGGAAGCTCGGCGCGGGCTTGCGCCAGTGCTTCAACCCCGTCGGTGGCTTCGATGACCAGATACCCCTCGACGGCGAGCACCTTCGTGACGATGCGCCGATTGTCGGTGTCATCCTCCACCACCAAGATCTTCTTGGGTACTTCCTTCACCGGCACCGTGGACACGGCCTCCCTCGCGTCTCGGAAGTCTTATATCCGTCCAGCCAACGGCGTGTAAAGGGCGCGTCGCTGTTCCGATGCGATCTGACGCCGGTGATTCAGAGCTGCTCTTGCCAGCCTGTTAGAACGGCGGCGTGCGGCAGCAGTCCGGGAAAGGCCGGGT
Source organism: uncultured Binatia bacterium (SeqCode) (assembly GCA_964498075.1). Lineage (GTDB taxonomy): Bacteria > Desulfobacterota > Binatia > HRBIN30 > HRBIN30 > CAZCGA01. The sequence continues at coordinate 35,962 of CAZCGA010000004.1, forward strand.
CATTCTCAGCCAGGGCCTGGCTGCTGTAGACGATGAACCCACTGCCCCGCAAATCCAGGCGCTCGTCTGTGTCGGCGGCGTGCCACAGCGCCCCAGTCACCGTCACGGTGCTCGAGGGCTCGAACACCACGCCGCCCATGGCCAGCACCAGGCCGGTAAATGCCAGACGTCCGGTGACGTGCAGCGTACCTCTCACGACCAGGATCCCGCACCCGCTCAGCGAGCCCGACACCTCCAGGTCCCCCGGAACCACCGAGATCTGCGGCGCGGATCGCAGCCCGATGGTCGCGTCGTCAGCCAGCGGAGCCGACAGCGTCACGCCTTCGCTCCGCCGGGCAACCGCGGTGGCGCACGCGTGCAGGTCGAGTGACGACCCAGCGGCACTGGGGCCGGCGACCGCGGGGATCGCAGCGGCAGACCCGGTTGGCTGTGAAGCCGGGTCGCCGATGCGGTGGTCCAGCCCGGAGAGCGAGAAGCGGGCACTGCCCATGAGCGCGGTGATGTCGCCTTCCGCAACCAATGCGGCCGGGGTGAATGGAATCGGCGAACGCGTCACCAGTGCCACCAATACCTTGCTCGCGCCATGCACGCCCTGTCCTTGGCTGACCAGGCGGATCAGGGCGCTACCGACCTTCGTGACCCGGACCTCATAGCGAAACGGTGCGTCCGGAAAGTCAGCCACGGGACCCTCCGTGAACGGGAACGCACCGTCATCGCCGGTTCCGAGGGTGCGGTCGGGGCCCGCGAGTATGGCATCGAAGGAACTGCCGGCAGGGATCTCTGCCAGCGCGTGCTCGAGCCCGGCCTCGGCGACGTAGAACGCCTGCATCTCCGCACGCAGGTTGCGCTGAATCATCAGATCGATGCGGCACTGCATGGCCACGAAGACCCCCAGCGGCAGAAGAATCATGGCGATGCCGAGGGTGGACACCAGTGCGGCGCCGCGTTGGTTCATCGTGTCCTCAGTGGTTGCGCAGATAGACGGTGCTTGACAGCACCGACGTCAGCGGTGCAGCGACGAGCGCGGACGGATTCGGCAGCTCGACTTGCAGCCGGACGTCGATGCGCCGAATCCGGGCGCGATCCTCAGGGGGCATCCCGCTCGGCACCGCCGGGATCTCGGCGCCGGTCTCATCAAAGAACGAGAAGCGCACGCCGTCGGAGGACACGTTGCGCGCGAACGGCTGTGGGCTGCCGCCGCCGGTCGCCCGTTGCAGCTGATGCTTGCCGGGATTGAACACGTACGCAATCAGCTCGTTGCTGTCCGCGGTGTCGCCGTCGCCGTTCAGATCGCTGGCGACGTCGACCCGCTCGGGGCCGGCGACGCGCACCGCCGTCACCGGCGTGCCCGCGGCACTGAACCCCGCCATCCGCAACTCGCGCGTCATCACGTCGATCGCCATGACGGTCACCTCCTGGACCTCACTCTGCGCCTCCTGTAAGCGCACGTTGAGGAAGGCGGCCCGCGCGAAGCTGTACGACATGGCGCTGAGGATCGACACGAAGAGAAGGCTGGTGAGCAGCTCGACCAGACTCGTGCCGCGCTCGCTGGTCATGCAGCGTCTCACCGTCGCACCAGGGTCGCCAGGTGTACGTCTTGTGGGCCGCCGTCGTTCCACGAGACCGTCACCTCGAGCCGATGCAACCCCTGATGCCCGTTCCACGGCGCGTCGCTCCCGGACCGGTCGAAGCCGCCGGCGCTCGGCAGGGCGTCGAGCGGCTGCCCGGTACGCAGGCGTTCGAGGCCGTCCGCGGCCAGTTGCGTGGCCTCCATCCGCTTCTTGCTCGCCACCAGGGCGCGCTGCGTACTGATCAGCGTCGTCGTCAATGCCAGCGCGATCACCGACAACAGCAGGACGGCGACGATGACCTCGATCAACGTAAAGCCGTGGGGTCGATGCGTAGCCGGCATCACTGCACCCGGATCTGCCCCGCGATGTCCACGATGACGCTGCGCTCGCTACCGGTGCCGTTGCGCAGCGTCACCGTGCCGAAGCTCTCGGCATTCCCCCGCGGCCGAAAGCCGATTGCCCGGTCGCGCGCCGTACAGTCGCTGATGGCGATGTCTTGCGGCAGTCGAGCCGGCACTCCGGCATCGGCGTACGCATCGCGCTCCAGCCGCTGCAGCTGATAGCTGCCACCCGTTTCGGCGAAGACGATGCGGTGATTGACGTGCTCGGTCACGGCGCGCACGCGCGCCAGTTTCAGATCCATCACCACTTGCCGCGTCGCACTACTGAGATCCAGGCTTGGCCGCAGGGCGCGATGGCCGAGAACCGCGACGCCGCCCAGGATCCCGGCCAACGCCAGCACAACCAGTAGCTCGAGGAGCGTGAGTCCGCTCCCCTCCGGCATTGCGAAAGCTGCCCCGTCGCGTCTGCACGTAGCCCTCACGACCACACCTTCCTATAGTGCGGCGGATACTACTGCATGTAGCGGCTTAATTGCAAACGTAAAAGGGACTTGACTATATATCCATACACTACGCTGGCATGGCGAGATGGAGATACCAGTGAATGATTTGCTCGCCGAAGAGCAAGGCACACACCGCGCCGGCCGCGAGAAATGGGCCGAACGGAATCGGGACGCGCGTGTCGCCGCCGCGGAGGACGATCAACCCAATGCCCACGGCCGCACCAACGAACGAGCCGAGGACCAGCGTCACCAGCACGCCGCGCCAGCCGAGGAAGGCGCCGATCATCGCCAGCAGCTTGATGTCGCCACCGCCCATGCCTTCGCGGCCGGTCAGCGCGTGGTAGCCGGCTGCGACCGCCCACAGAGTGCCGCCCCCGATCAGCACGCCGATCGCGCTGTCCATCAACGACGGTCCGTACCCGAGCGCTGCGCAGGCGACGCCGATCGGAATGCCCGGCAGGCTGATGGCGTCCGGAATGATCTGATGGTCGAGATCGATGCAGCTGATGACGATGAGCGCCGCCACGAACGCCGCGTACATCGCGACCGCCGGTGACAGCCCAAAGCGATCCAGCAACACCACGAGCATCAAACCGCTCAGCGCCTCCACGGCAGGATAGCGCGGCGAGATCTGCCCGCCACAGGCGCGGCAGTGGCCGCGCAGCAGCAGGTAGCTGAGCAATGGGATGTTGTCGCGGTTCTGAATGCGGGCATCGCACCCCGGACAGTGGGATGGCGGAAAGACGATCGACTGGCCCAGTGGCAGCCGGTGGATGCAGACGTTGAGAAAGCTGCCGATCGCCGCCCCGAACACGAACCCCGCCAGTAAGAGCATCACCCCACCCCGCAACCGCCGCGCGACGCGACCTTTCGCTGCCGTGATTACTGCGCCGGGGGCAGCTGGTAGAGCTCCGCCGAGTTGAGGCCGAGAATCCGGCCACGGGCCGCCGCGTCGAGGCTGGCGGTGCTTTCGCGCAGCTCATCGACGACGCCCGGGAACTTCGCGTCGGGGTGCGGATAGTCGCTCGCCCAAATGATCCGATCGGCACCCACCAGCGGGCTGCGGGCGGTGAACGCCAGCGTGCTCTCGTCGGGGTCGAAGGAGATCCAGCACTGGCGGCGGAAATACTCCGACGGCTTGCGCTTCATCCACGGCACATCCCAGCGGAAGACCTCGAAGTGATGATCGAGCCGCTCGAGCCACGGGACGATCCAGCCGCCGTTGGCTTCCAGGAAGATCAGCTTGAGCCGCGGGAAACGCTCCAGCACGCCGCCACAGATCATGATCGACAGCGTTTCCATGATGTCGAACGGGTTGGACAGCGCCTGGCTGAAGAAGATGTTGGCCATGTTGCGGATCGGGCTGGCACGATCGAAGTTCTCCATGTCGACGCCCGGCGCCTTGAGCTGAAAGTAGCCGAGGGCGCGGCACGCTCCGGGCATGTCCGGCGCGAGGAACGGATGCAGGCCGACGGGCAAGTCGAGGTCCTGGCACGTCTGCCAGATCGGGTCGTACACCGGGTCGTTGAACTTCTTGCCGTCGATCGACGGATTGGGTCGCAGGAAGATGCCGACGTGTCCCAGCTCCTTAGCGCGACGGATCACCCGCACGGCGCGCTCGATGTCCTGGTGCGGCACGGCGGCGACGGCGAACAAGCGGCGCGGCGCGGCCGTGCAGTAGTCGCTGAGCCACTCGTTGTACGCATTCGCTTGGACCTCGGCGAACTCGGCGTCGGCCAGGCCCGGCAGGCCGAGCAGCATGGTCGGATAGAGCACCGCCTGCTCGATGCCGTCGGTGTCCATGTCGACGAGCCGCGGCCGCGGCTGGTAGGCACCGGGCTTCACCTCGGTGTACTTGAGCTTCCCGGCGCGGGCGCGCTCGCGGTCCTGCAGCGACATGCCCGCGGTCCCCGCCAGCGCCAAGCCGCCGGCCGGCCGTTCGCCGCCGTTGTAGCGCAGCCACTCGCTGCCGTCGGGCTTGGTGACGATCTGCCAGATGCGATCGCGAAACTTCTGCGGCGCACGCTCGGCCATGCCTGTCGGCGGCTCGAGCACATGCCCGTCGGCGTCAACGATCCGTTCGCCATTCTGCTTCATTACACCGTCTCCTCCGTGGGGCGGCATGGTATGCGGTAGGCGACCCACGCACCGTTCTCGCTGCAGACAGACACGACCGATCTGCGCGAAAACCGCCTGCACCTGTAGGGTGAAACGCCGACCTAGTCAAGGCGAGTCCACCATAGGAAAGCCTGCAGCGTTCAGCTATCAGCTGCGACATGCGGATCGCCATCGTTGGCGCGGGACCGGCTGGGCTGGCCGCCGCCTATGACCTCAGCCGCGCGCCGCACCGGGTGACCATCTTCGAAGGCGCACCGACCGTTGGCGGGCTCGCCGCGGGCTTCAAAGCGCCGCATTGGGAGTGGACGCTGGAGAAGTTCTACCATCACTGGTTCCAGTCGGACGCCGCCATGCTCGGGCTCATCAAGGAGCTGGGTTGGAGCGACCAGGTCCTGTTCCCGCGGCCGATCACGGTGCTGTACCAGGACGGGCAGTTCTACCCGTCCGACTCGCCGCTCACCGCCCTCACCTTCTTCCTGCGGCACTATCCGTTGCTCGACGTGATCCGCTTCGGGCTCGTGGGCGTGTACTTGAAGCTCACGCCACGCTGGCAGCCGCTCGAACGGGTCACTGCCGACGAATGGATGCGCCGCTGGTGCGGTCCACGCATCTACGACGCGGTCTGGAAGCCCATGCTCGTGGGCAAGTTCGGGGAAGAGAACCTCAACGTCGTCAACATGGCCTGGCTCTGGGCGCGGATCAAGTCGCGGACTACGCGTCTCGGCACCTTCGTCGGCGGCTTCCAGGCGTTCATGGACAAGCTGGCCGACGTGGTGCGGGCGCACGGGACGGAGATCCGTCTGAGCAGTGCGGTCACCGGGATCAAGAAGAACGGCGACGACACGCTGCGCGTCGAGTCGGCCGGCGGCACCGCGGTCTTCGACGCGGTCATCTCCACCTCGTCGCCGGCGCTCACGGCCCGTCTGGCTCCGGACCTGCCGGCCGCGTACTCCGAGAAGCTGCGCGCCTTGAAGTCCATGGGCGCGGTGGTGATGATCCTCACCCTCGATCGCCAGCTCACCAAGTTCTATTGGCACAATCTCCCCAAGGGTGCCGGCTTTCCCTTTCTGGCGATGGTCGAGCACACCAACTTCATCGGTGCGGAGCACTACGGCGGTGACCACATCATCTACTGCGGCGACTACCTGAACCCCGACCACGAGCACTTCACGCTGTCGAAGGAGGAGCTGCTGGAGCGCTTCCTGCCGGCGCTGCCGCGCTTCAATCCGCAGTTCGATCGCAGCTGGGTGAAGGCGAGCTGGTTGTGGAAGACCGCTTACGCGCAGCCGGTGCCGCCGGTGAATCACTCGCGCAACATCCCGGCGATCCGCACGCCGGTGAAGGGTTTGTACTTCGCCTCGATGAGCCAGGTGTATCCGTGGGATCGCGGCACGAACTTCGCCGTGGAGATCGGCCGGCGGGTGGCCACGATGGTGATGGAGGACCTCGGCGGCCAGCGGCCGGCCGCCGCAGTTCCGGTGGCTTCGCGCGCAGCGCTCGGCTAGCATCGCGCGCGTGAATCCCGCGGCGTCAGCGCCAGGCGTGCCGGCGGAGCGCACGGCCCGCAAACCGTGGTGGCTGAAGGTGCAGCCGCACCTCGGCCGTGCCCCGGCTCTGACACGGCACCAGTGGCAGCTGTTGGGCATGGTCGGCGCCGCCAACCTGTTCGACAACTACGGCGTGGCGCTGATGGCGTTGGCACTGCCGCAGATCCAGAGCGGGCTGGGGGTGAGCGAGGCGGAGGTTGGAGGCGTCATCGGTCTGGTGCGCCTCGGCGTGATCCCGGCGATCCTGTTCACGGTCCTCGCCGACTACATCGGCCGCCGCCTGCTCTTGCTATGGACGATCGTCGGCCTCACCTCGTGCACCTTCCTCACCGGATTCGCCCGCGACCCGCAGCAGTTCACGGTGCTGCAGTTTCTGGCGCGCATGTTCATCGCCGGCGAAGCTATGCTGGCGGTCGTGGTGATCGCCGAGGAGTTCGACGCGGAGACACGCGGCTGGGGCATCGGCATCCTGGGCGCCCTCGGTACCCTCGGCCACGGCCTCGCGGCGATCATCTTCGCAGTGGTCAACGTCCTGCCGTTCGGCTGGCGCATGCTGTACGTGCTCGGCGCCGCGCCGCTGGTACTCCTGACGTGGTTCCGGCGCTCGCTCGGGGAGACGCAGCGTTTCGAGACGCACCAACGGGCGCGTCTGACCTCCGGGGTGCAGACGGCACTGGAGCCGTTCCGCAACTTGGTGCGCATGTATCCGGGCCGCATGGTGGCGCTGTGCGCGGCGCTTTTCCCGTTCGTCTTCGTGATGGAAACGGCCATGATCTTCATGCCGAAGTCGCTGCAGCAGGTGCACGGTTACTCTCCCGCCGGGGTGGCGCTGCTCAATCTGACGATGGGCGCGCTGGCGCCGATCGGCAACGTCGTCGGTGGCTCGCTGGCCGACCGATTCGGGCGCAAGCGCGTGCTGGCCGCCTCGATCCTGCTGAACGCCGCAGCCATCGGGCTCTTCTACAACACCGGCGGCAGGTGGATCCCGCCGATCTTCGGCGTGATGCTGCTCACGCTCACCATGTCCCTGGTACTGTTCGCGGCGCTGGGCAGCGAGCTGTTCCCGACATCGTACCGCTCGACCGCATCGGGCGTGCGCGCGGTGGTCGCGACGCTCGGTGCAGCGCTCGGTTTCTGGGTCGAAGGGCGGCTGTACTCCCGCTTCGGCAGCCATGCGGGCGCGATCACGGCCATGTTGGTGGTTACACCCATTGCGCCGCTGATCATCGCGCTGTTCTTGCCGGAAACCGCCAAGCAGGAGCTCGAGGACATCGCCCCCGAGCTCGCGTAGGTGACCGATGGAATCGGACTGGGACTACCGCGGCCTCGCCGCCGAGGCTGACGATCTGTGGTTCGGCGAGGAGCCGTTCGAAGACCAGGTGTTCTACCGGCGCAAGATTCAGCAAGCCGGCGGACCGGCATGAGGTGATGGTGTTCGCAGCCAGGAAGCGTTGAGTCATTGAGCCATCGGCTCATTGATTCATTGTCTTCAATGATCCAATGATTCGATGAGCCGATGACTCAATTCTTAGTGCGTCGCGCGACGGCGGCGGACACCGAAGCGCTGGTGGCGTTCAACGCGGACATCTTGCGCCATCAGGACGCCGAGGAGCCCGACGAGCGTACCGGCGCGTGGACCCGCGACCTGATGCAAGGCGGCCATCCGACCTGTCGTGCCGAAGACTTCCTCGTCGTCGACGACACGCGCACCGGCGCACTCGTGTCGTCGCTGTGCGTCATCCCGCAATCCTGGTCGTACGGCGGCGTTCCCGTCAGGGTCGGCCAGCCCGAGCTGGTTGGAACGTTGCCGGCGTACCGCGGCCAGGGGTTGGTACGCCGGCAGTTCGAGCTGATGCACGAAGTGAGCGCGGCGCGCGGCGAGCAACTGCTCGCGATCGACGGCGTCCCGTGGTTCTATCGTCAGTTCGGCTACGAGATGGCGCTCGAGCTGCGTGGGGAGCTAAGCATCGACGCGGCGCGCGTACCGCGGCTCGATGCGGGCGCCGTCGAGCCATACCGCGTGCGTCCCGCCACCGACTCCGACGTGCCGTTCATCGCGCCCATCGCGGCGCGCGCCGCCGCCCGCTATCTGATGACCTGCTGCCGCGACGCGACGGCCTGGCGCTACGAGCTGCGGGGCCGCGGCCCGCTGAACGCCCATCGCATCGCGCTCCGTGTGGTCGAGGCGGCGGACGGCCGGCCGGTGGGGTTCATCGCACACTTCCCACGGTTGTTCGCGACGAGCCTGGCGGTCGTCGCGTACGAGCTGGCGCCGGAGGCAGACTGGCTCGCGGTCACGCCGAGCATCCTGCGCTACCTGCGGAGCACGGGCGAAGCGCTTGCCGAGAGCGCGGCGTCGAGTCGGCAGGCGCGCATCGGCTTCTGGTTGGGCACGGCGCATCCGCTGTATGAGTTGATTCAGGACCTCGGGCCCCGCGATGAAGGCGCCTATGCGTGGTACCTGCGGGTCGCCGACCTGCCGGGCTTCTTGCGGCATGTCGCTCCGGTGTTCGAGCGGCGGCTCGCGACGTCGGCGTTGGCCGACCACACGGGTGAGCTGCGCCTCAGCTTCTATCGCGGCGGCGTGCGCCTGGCGTTCGAGCGCGGGCGGCTGCGCGAGGTCACCCCGTGGCGACAGTCGATGCAGCTGGCTGGCGTCGAACGACTGCAGCAGACGACGGCGGAACGGTCCGGCGCGGCGTTTCCTGGCTTGACGTTCTTGCAGCTCCTCTTCGGCTATCGGTCGCTCGACGAGCTGCAGCACGCCTTCCCAGATTGTCTGGTCCGCACCGACGATGCGCGCGCCGTGCTGGACATGCTGTTTCCCAAGCAGCCCTCGAACGTGTGGGCGGTGGTGTGAAGCACGAGAGGAGCATCCGATGGAGTCGAAGCCGTTGAGCGAAAGTGGCGTGGCCTTCCGCGAGCTGCTCGATCTTTTGCGCGACGCGGATCAGACGTTTCTCAGCGGCCCACGCAGCGGCATGGACGAGCTGGGGGTGGCTGAGGGCTACCGCCACCTGACGCACTTGCTCGGCTACGCGTTCGATCTCTATTTCGAGGCCGACCCCGACCGTTCCAGCTTCACGCCGCTGGCGTCGCCGACGCGCAAGATCCTGGGTGACAACGTCGACTCGCGCTACTTTTTCGCGCCGCTCGACGGCACGCGCGCCTATCGCATCCGCGGCACGCGCGGCAACGACGTGTACCTGTCGTTCTGTGTGTACGGCGGCAAGCCCGACGGCGAGTGGTCCGACCGTGTCGTCGCCAACGTCTCGCAGCGCGACATCGCCTTCGGACCCGACGGCCGCTTCGAGCTGGTCCTCAGCCCGCAGCGGCTCGGCAGCGGCGCCAACTGGGTGAAGCTGGACCCCGATGCGGTCTGCGTCATCTCGCGCGAGTACTACACCGACCTGCGCGCCGCGCAACCGGCGCACTTCGTCATCGAGGCCATCGAACCGGTCGCCCCTCCTCTGCCGCTGAGCGACGCGATAGTCGCGGCGCGGTTGCGAGCCGTCGCCACGTTCGTGCGCGAGACCATCCAGTTCGCGCCGATCCCGCCGTTGCCGGCGGCCAACGTGCTGCTGCCGCCGATGCCATGGAGCCCGACGGTGCGGGGTTGGGGGACGCCGGACAACATCTACGCCCTCGGCGCCTTTCAGCTCGAACCCGACGAGGCGCTGGTGATCGAGGGCCGCTCGCCGCCGTGCACGTACTGGGGCGTGCAGCTGTGGAACCGCTACATGCAGTCGCTCGACTACCGCTACCACCGCGTGTCGATCAACGGCGCGCAGGCCACGCTGGAGCCCGACGGGTCCTTCCGGGTGGTGATCGCGCATCGCAATCCCGGCGTCCCCAACTGGTTGGATACGGCCAGCCACCGCGACGGTCTCTTCTTCTGCCGCTGGCTGCAGGCGGACGCGTTGCCGGAGCATCCGGCGACGAAGGTCGTGCGGCTCGCGGACCTGTAGGGGGGTCTGCCATGCCGGCACGAGAGTTCGAGGTCATCATCATCGGCGGCGGGATCGCCGGCGCCTCTCTCGCCTACTTCCTGACCGAGCGGGGGCTGACCGACATCCTGCTCGTCGAGCGTGAAGAGCAACCCGGCTATCACACCACCGGTCGCAGCGCGGCGTCGCTGGTCGAGTGGGACCCGATCCCGGCGTTACATCAGCTCAAGGTGTTGGGGGCGGCGTTTCTGCGCAACCCTCCGCCTGGGTTTTCCGAGCAGCGCGTGCTGCATCCGTCTGGAATCCTGGTGACGTTTCAGGAGCCCATGTGGAGCGCGGTTGCACAAGTGGCGCCGTTGCTCGCGCAGCAAGGCACAGTCATCGAAGTGCTGTCGTCCGCGCAGGTCGTCGACAAGATTCCGGTGCTGTCGCCGCAGTACTTCGACGGTGGCGTCTTCTTTCCCGAGGACGGGCACATCGACGTGCACGAGCTGCTGTGGAGCTACCTCAAGCATGCGGCGCGGCGCGGCGCGCAGCGGCAGTGTGGCGTCGAGGTCCAGGGCATCCGTGTGGAGCGCGGACGCCGCCTTGGTGTGGTCACCATCGCGGGAGAGTTCGCGGCGCGCTGGGTCGTCAACGCTGCGGGTGCCTGGGCCGGGAAGATCGGCGTCCTCGCCAGTGCGGCGCCGATTGCGCTGACGCCGCGTCGGCGGACCATCGTTACGTTCGCGGCGCCGGAGGGCCTCGACGTCAGTGGCTGGCCGCTGGTCGACAACGAGTCGCACCATCTCTACTTCGCCCCGGAGTCGGGCGGCCTGCTGGCGAGCCCGATGGACGAGGAGCCGATGGAGCCGTGCGACGTGCAGCCGGACGACGTCGTAGTTGCCGAGACCATCGACCGTCTGGGCAAGCTGGCTCCGGGACTGGTCCCGAAGACCTTGCGTCGCACCTGGGCCGGCTTGCGCACCTTCGCCCCTGACCGCGTCCTGGTAGTCGGCGAAGACCCGCTGGTCAGCGGCTTCTTCTGGTTAGCCGGTCAAGGTGGTTGCGGCATCGAGACCAGCCCCGCGGTCGGTCAGATCGCTGCCGACCTGCTCCTCGACGGTCGTACCGAGCGCTACGACGCCGCGCAGCTCGCGCCGTCGCGCTTCACGACGCGGTGAAGCCGCCGTGTGATACGAAGCCAAGTGCTATCCACTCATGGATTCGATGACCATGGAAGGTGTAGGCCACAACCGCTCGAAAACGCCCGCACTTCGCGCGACGAAGTGGAAAACGAAAGACCGCGAAACGGCGCCCAACCTGGCGTGGGTCGCCGATTCGTTTCGTACGGATAAATAGGGTCAGTAAGTAGTTGTGCAACATCAGGGGAGCCGTGCTACGAACAAGTCGGAGGTTGCCATGGACGCGCGGAAGGCAGATCTTGAGCAGAAGGCCCTTCGATTGTCAGCGACCCAGCGAGCGCGGTTGGCCCGTGTTCTTCTGGAGAGCCTCGGGGAGCGTGGCACCTGACCCGTTACGGGGTCAAGACTCCTTTCGATCACGTCCGACATCACGCCGGTGAGGTTTCTCAAGTGCCGGGGTCAAGGAGGAGGGAGATGCTATGAACGCCGCACAAGATCCGTCACGAATCCTGGAAGTCGGGTTTGGTTTCTGGGCATCCAAGGTGCTGCTGACGGCGATCGAGTTCGAAGTTTTCACGACTCTCGGCGACCGAGCGATGACAGGTGAGGAGCTGCGCGAGGCAATGGCGCTCCACCCGCGCGGCATTTGGGACTTTCTCGATGCCCTGGTGGCACTCGGTTTTCTCGAACGCGAGGGCGAAGGATTCGCAGGGCGGTATCGCAACACAGAAGCCACCGGGCGGTTTCTAGACAAGAATCAGCCCACCTACCTCGGCGGCTTCCTCGAGATGTGTAACGCGCGTTTGTTTCGGTTCTGGAATGATCTGGGGCCGGCGCTCAAGACTGGTCAGCCGCAGAATGAAGTGAAGCACAGCCAGAAGGCGATGTTCGAGACGCTCTATGAGGACCTTCCGCGGCTCGAACAATTCATGGGAGCGATGCGCGGCATCTCGATGGGGAATTTCCAGGCGCTTGCAGAAAAGTTTGATTTTTCGAAGTACAACACTCTCTGCGACGTGGGCGGAGCAACCGGGCTGCTCTCAACGCTTGTGGCGAAACGATATCCGCATCTGCGCTGCATCAGTTTCGATCTGCCGCAAGTGGAGCCGATTGCGAAGCGATGGATCGCCCAAGCGTCGCTAGCGGACCGCGTTCGCGCCGTATCCGGCGACTTCCTGAAAGATGGGCTGCCCAAGGCCGATGTCGTCACGATGGGAATGATTCTCCATGACTGGAACCTGGAGAAGAAAAAACATCTCGTTCGGCTCGCCTACGAGGCGTTGCCGAATGACGGGGCCTTCATTGCGGTCGAGAACCTCATCGATGATGCGCGGCGGGAGAATGCATTCGGCCTGCTGATGTCGCTCAACATGCTGATCGAATTCGGAGACGCCTTCGACTTCACGGGCAAGGACTTTTGGGGCTGGTGTCGAGTAGCGGGGTTCAAGCGTTATGAAGTCTTGCATTTGGCAGGTCCATGCAGCGCCGCAATCGCGTACAAGTAATGCCTCCGGTCCCACGAGACAGGGTAGCATCGTTATGAGGTCATGCATGCCGTCGCCAATACCCCGGTGGAACCGGCGGGTCTCACCCACTGGAAATCGCCGTCTTTGCACGGCACACCAGTAGTGCGATTGCGAGGTACGCGGATCAACTGCGCCGAGGGCTTCAGGTACTTCTGCGGAGAGTGCGGTGGGAGGCTCTTCAACCGCCCCATGTCCACCCTAAAGTTTCTCTTGCTCGTGGTCGCTACCCTGGACGAGGAGCCCGAGTAGAGTCCCGTGATGCACATCAACGTCGAATCCAAGGCCGGCTGGTACGATATCCTTGATGATCTGCCGCAACACCAAGCGCTGCCCCCCGGTGTCAAAAGCGCGCTCGACGAGTGAACACTGTGAACGGCCGTTGGCACTCCGCGAGTTCAATCGCGTTCTAGCTCCACAGGGAGCAACGACCGTCCGTTTGCCTTCGATTCACCGTCTCGGCTACCGTTCCACCGTCGCGTCGGCGCGGGCCGCTGATGCGCGACGACGTCAGACGGCTCACTACAGGAAGGGGATCGTGGACGAGTTGATCTACGCATCAGCAACGGCGCTCGCGGAGGCCATTCGCACCAAACAGGTCTCCTCGGAAGAAGTCGTCGACGCTTACCTGCAGCGCATCGAGGAGGTGAACCCGAAGCTCAATGCCGTCGTGCAGCTCTCGCAGACGGGGCGGGCGGAGGCGCGAGATGAGCGCTGAGTCGAACATCCGGAGGCTGCGTCCCGAGGACGCCACTGCCTTGGTAGCACTCCGTCGAGACGCGTTGGACAACGATCCCCTGGCCTTTGGAGCGTCGACCACGGACGACCGGGGCCTCTCGCTTGAGTTCGTCCGCAGTGTTCTGGCCGACGAGGATGAGCAAGCTGTGTTCGGGCACTTCGATGGAAGCAACCTCACCGGCATGGTCGGAGTACTTCGAGCGGCTGCAGTGAAGCGACGGCACAGGGCTGACATCTGGGGGATGTACGTTGCTCCGCATGCCCGGACCAAGGGGGTCGGGCGGATGCTGCTCGACGCCGCTATCGAGCACGCGCGGGCGTGGCCCACGGTTGAACAGTTGCACCTCAGCGTCACCGACTCCGCTGTCGCTGCGAGGCGGTTGTACGAGACGGCGGGCTTCCAGTTGTGGGGCCGAGAGCCGCGCGCGCTCCAGTGGGCGGGGCGATTCGTCGACGAATTCCATCTCGTTCTCGAATTGGACGGACGCCGGAGTGCGCTGCCCAACCAGCGGATCACTCACTGACTCAGCTCGTGCAGCGTCGTGGTGACGGTCGAGCTGCGGAACGCGGACTGCACGTCCGCCGGCAGGGCGACCGTCACAGCTTCCGCAACCTCGAGCGCCTCGCGCCACGCGGCGGTCGCCTCGTCGCGGCGTCCGAGGCTGTGCAGCACTCTGCCGTGCGCCAGCAGCGCCAGCCAACGCTGCGGCGGGTTGCCGAGGGCGCGAGCAGCATCCACCGTGGTCGCAAGCAGTCGCTCCGCTTCCGTCAGATTTCCTTCAGCGCTGTGGCAGGCGGCCAGGAGCCGCGTCGCGCGCACCAGGTGGCGCCGCGAGTTGGTGCGACGTGCCGTCGTCAAGCAGGCTTCAATGTGTTGCCGGGCGTGGCCGAGGTCACGGCGCGCCAGCGCCAGCTCGGCGGCACTCAGGTGGTAGTGCATCGTGTACCGCCAGGTGAGCCACTCGTTGTGCCGGTCACTGAGGATGGCGGCCACCTCGGCCAAATGTGGCTCGGCTCCCACGAGGTCGCCACGCACCAGCGCCAGATCAGCCAGGTTGGCCTCGGCGTTGCCGATCAACTCGGACGCCATCCGCAGCGAACCGACGTGACGCGCAATCTCGATGCAGCAGCGGTTGGCTTTCTCCGCCTCGTCGAACGCACCGAGCTCGCCGAGCAGCCAGCCGCGCGTGTTCCACATGCGCGCCCGCCACACCTTGTCGCCAATCGCTTCGGACAGCGCGATCCCCTCGGTTTGCAGGGCAAGCGCCCGCTCATACTGCCCGGCGCCGCCCAGAGTCATGGTGAACGTGCTGTACGCCTCCACCAGGTGCAGCAGCTGGCTCTCGCTCCGGAACATCGACACCACCGGCTCGATGCGCTCGATGGCCGTCGCGTAGTCACCCCGCCAGTTGTATTGGATGGCGTCGTACAGCTCGATCTGGCCGCGCAGGACGCGTTGCCCGCCGGCATCCGCCAGCTGCACCGCCTCCGCAAAGCATCCCGCGGCTTCTTCGAGCTGGCCGCGGACCTGCGGTACGAACCCCAGGATGAACATGGCCTGCGCGGCCGCGCCCAGCTGTCCGGACGGCTGCGCGATGACCAAAGCCTCGTTGGCGGCCGCGATCGCCTGGTCAAACTCGTGCGCCCAGAAGAGCGCCTCGGAGAGCGCGGCGTTGATCCGGGCGCGATCGGCGTCTGCGGTGACGCTCGTGAGTGCCCGCCGGTACGCCGCCACCGCCTCTGCGAACTCGCTGAGGCAGAAGTGCACCTGGCCCTTGCCTTCGCAGATCGCGACGCGCTGCTGCGGCGCGACGTCCAGATGCTCGGCCACCTCCAGGGCGCGATCGTAGAAGTACGCCGCCTCGCTGTTCGCGAAAGCCGCGCGCGCCTTGTCGCCGGCCTTCACCAAGTACTCGAAGGCCCGCGGCCACTCTTCGGCGCGATAGAAGTGGTGTGCCAGCGTCTCCCAGTATTCGGTCAGGCGATCGGCATACAGCTGTTCCACCGCCAGGCCGATGATCCGATGCAGCTCCTTGCGGCGCTGCAGCAGCAGGCTCTCGTACGCCACGTCGTGGGTGAGGGCATGCTTGAACATGTACGCCAGCTCCGGGACACCCGACTTCTCGTAGATCAGCTCGAGGCTGCGCAGCTCGCCGACGAGTGCGTTGACACGCTCCCCCACCTCACTCGCACGCTGCAGCAGCCGCACGGCAAACTCGCGCCCGATCACCGAGGCGATCTGCATGGCGCGCTTGGGCTCCTCACCGAGGCGATCGATGCGCGCCATGATCACGTCTTGAATGCGGTCGGGGATGACGATCTCCGATGCCGGTCGATCGAGAACGTAGCCGTCGCTGGTCAGACGCAACACGCCGAGCTCGAGCAGCGACTTGGTGACCTCTTCGATGAAGAACGGGTTGCCCTCGGCCTTCTGGGCAATGAGGGCGCACGCATCCTCCGGGATCTCCCACGCCTCCAACATCGCCGTCGCCATGGTGGCTGCCTCCTCGCGTGACAGCGGCTGCAACGCGATGCGGGTGATGTAACTGCGCTCGCCAAGGGCCGGCCGATACCCCGGTCGATAGGTGCAGATGAGGAGGACGCTGGCCGTCGCCAACGCGTCAGCGATGTAGGTGAGGAACTCCTCCGAAGCCTGATCGATCCAGTGAAGGTCCTCGATCAGCAGAACGACCGGCTGACGCGCGGCGCCCGCGAGCAACAGGCGCTTGAGCGCATCGAAGGTGGCGAAGCGCCGCGCGCTCGCATCCATGGCTCGGACGGCGGCATCACCCGGGTCGACGCCGAGGAGCGCACGGAAGTACGCTTCGCCTGGCTGCAGAGCTGGACCGAGCGCCTCCAGGCCTTGGTGGATCTTGTCGGCGACCAGCGATTCGCCGTCTGGTTCCTCAATACCGAATGCCGCCTTCACAATGTCGGTGATCGGCAGAAATGGAATCGACCGTCCGAAGGAAACACAGCGTCCTTCGAGCCAGGCGGTTTCCTGGTCCCCCAATCGTTTCCGAAACTCGTGCAGCAGGCGCGATTTACCGATCCCGGCATCACCGACCACGAACGCCACCTGTCCGCGGCCGCTGCGCGCGTGCGCGAAGATCGTCTCGAGAGCAGCCAGCTCGCCGGCGCGGGCGACGAGCGGCGTGAGGCCGTGCTCCGACGGGGCCACCAAGGGCGCCCGCGGTAGTGCGCGCAGCACCTCATGCGCGACCGTCGTCCGCGACTTCCCTTTGAGCGCCAGCGGCCCGACGGATCGCGTTACGAACCGGCCGGCAATCAGCTTGGCGGTGTGCTCGCTGATCAGGACGGTCCCGGGCGCCGCCGCTGTCTGCAGGCGGGCGGCCAGATTGGTGGTGTCGCCTACCGCGGTGTAGTCCATGCGCAGGTCATCGCCGATTTTGCCGACCACGACCGGACCGCTGTTGATGCCGATGCGCATGTGGAAGTCGATCCCGCGCTGCTGGCGCAGCTCCTCGCTGTAACGTTTGAGCGCGGCCTGCATGCCGATGGCGGCACGCACGGCGCGCTCGGGCGCGTCCTCGTGAGCGATCGGCGCACCGAACAGGGCCATGATGCCGTCGCCGGTGAACTGGTTCACCGTGCCTTCGTAGCGATGCACTTCCTGCATCAGGACCCGGAAGCAGCCATCCATGATGTCGTGCATCGCCTCCGGATCGAGGCGCTCGGCGAGGGCGGTGGACCCGGCGACGTCGGCGAACAGCACTGTCACCTGCTTGCGCTCGCCTTCCAACGCGCTGCGACTCTTGAGGATCTTGCTGGCAAGGTGATTGGGAGTGTACGAGGCCGGCGAACCGGTGGTACGCGCGGGCACTGCGGTGGATGCGGGCGCCGGCGTGACCGCCGTGCCGCACTCGTCACAGAAGCGCGCGCCGCCGGGCAGCTCGGCGCCACATCCGGCGCACACCAGGCACAGCCGCTGCCCGCACCGCAAGCAGAACTTCGCTGTGTCGCGATTCTCGTACGCGCATGCCGAACACGTCAGAGGCATCACCGTCACTGATGGACCGAATGATCGTTGCATTGAAACGGCCTGTCAATGCGTCCGTGCGGGCGGGCTGGATGGCGGTGCGGCCTGCGGGCGAAAGGGTCACGGCGGTGGCCCGAAGTGCTTAGCCGACAAGAGGTCGAAGCGCTCTGGCGGCGCTGCTGGCGGCCCTTGACGGTACGGCGTGGACCATGGCAATGCTCCTCTACGGTTCGGGTCTCCGCTTGATGGAGTGCTTGCGACTACGGGTGAAGGATATCGACTTCGTGCGCAGCGAGATTCTCGTGGAATTGACACGAGGACTTGTTGCCTCCAAAAGGTTCGGCATCAGAGTATCCCCAGGCGAGCGGCGCCGTCCGACCAGCCGTATCGTGACTTCCCCGTCAACTCCAAGTTGCGGCGATGAGAGCGCGATTCCAGCCAGCTTCGACAACAAGAGATCGAGCGCGTGCGGAAGCTCCCCTACAACCAGCGGGCGCGTCCGGCTCCGACCGGCGGACTGCTCTAGAAACCACCCCGCAACCACCGGAGCCGTCGGGAACGCCGATCCGTCGATCGGTCGAGTTCACGCCGCCCCTAGTCGATCGTGGCGGCGAGTCTCCTGAGGTTCGTCACGATCGGACGAAGGCTGTCGGGCTTGTAGACGAGCCGAAACGCGGTACTCGTGGCAAGCGCCACCGCCGTCCAGAACGATCGGTGGGCGAGGTAGTGGTCCGGCCGACCTCCTCCGTCTTGGTAGGCGGTGATCAGATCCCGCTCCTGCTTCGCCGTCAACGGCCACAGCGCAACGGTTCGCGCCAGGTCGAACGCGACCGGCCTCGCTGCGAGTCGCTCCACGTCGATCGCGCGCAGTCCGTTCGCTGCGGTGACGATGAGGTTCACCGGACTGAGGTCCCCGTGGGTTCGAGCGATCCGGACCTTTCCGGGCGGCTCGATTCCAGCCAGCCGCTCCGCGAGCTTTGAATCGAGCCGGCGCTGCCTCGCCAGACGGCGCATCATGCGGGTCAACAAGCGCTTGTACTCCGACATGCTGCGAACGTATCCGCGCGGCGGAGCGCCGCGGTGAAGCTGAGCGAGAAGCTCGCCCGCCGCCCGGATCTGTCGACGTTCCTCGGCCGGGCCGGCTTGGCTCAGGTGCCGGTCCAATCGCACTCCTTCTACGTACTCGACGACCAGGGCGCGCGTGATCTGGAGCAGTGGGCGCGGGAGCGCAGAGGTTCTGCGGTGGTTGAGCAGCCGCCACACTTCGCTCGCCGCCGCCGCCGTCTTGAATTGCCTCAGCGTGACGTGCCGGCCGTCGTCGAGCTCGAGTCGAAACACCGGAACGTGTCCACCGCGAGACAGAGCCGTGGCTCGGCGGACGACGAAGCCCTTCGCTGCCAGTCTGGCGACGAGTCGGGGGTTCACGTCTCGCACTCGCGCAACAGCGCCTTCACGTCCGCGAGATCCGTATCCCGCGAGCCGGCGACACAGACGATGCTCGACGCCACCTTCCGGCAACTGGCAAGGATCTGGGCTTCCGACGGGACGTCGTCGTCCGTCGCCACGAGCAGGTCCGACCAGAGCGCGCCGCTGCGCCGACCGAGCAAATTGGTGGCGATGGTGTTGCTCGCTTCGTCTGGCGCGAGCCGGCGCGGCCGCGAATCGGTTCCCCTCGGACCCAGAAACAGCAGCGCCGAAAGCGGCGCCGACGCGCAGACCGGCCGGCCCAGCGCGGCGCACAGCTGTGGAGGACTCAGATGCCAGGCTTCGCCGAAGGTCTCCGGCGGAGCCGGCCCGAGCGCATCCCGTTCAGCCGTGTGTCGTCGGAAATCTCCGGCCCTTCGCAGCATCGCGGTGAGCTCCGGAAACAGCTCCCGCGTGCCGGGACGGAGTCTGATGACACTCGGAACCCCGACCGCCAGCGGCCGCCGCCCCGGCTGAACCAGCAGACGGTCGTTGGAGAGGAACGACGAATGCGGCGTCGCCAACGCCCGCAACAGCAGCGTGGTCTTGCCCGCGGATCTTGGGCCCGTGATGCCGATCGTGACGCCGTCCAGTGTCACGCCAGCCGCGCGCAGCATCAGTCCTTCGGTGCGGACGGCGTGGTTGTGCGCGTATTCCCGCACGACGCGCATCAGATAGAACCGGCCGCTCAGCCGGTCGCGGTGATACCCGACGCGGGTGCTGCGGCCCGCGTCGCAGACCGTGAACGTCACACGCGCCCATGGCGAGGTGAAGCACGACCCCTCAGCGCTGGGAGCGGGACGCAACCGCACGGGGCCGGAGTCGAGGGCGAACGCGACGATCGGCTCTTCGGCTTGCCGCGCCGGTTCACCCAGTGGGCGTTTCCCGAAGCAGATCCTGGCGAGCGCCGGGCTCCGTTTACTCTCGATCAGGGCCGGCCCGAAAAACTCTTCGAGCCACGCGAGATCATCCGCGGGTGCGGTCACGGAAAGCGACATCCCGTGATGTCGGTATACGCGCCGAAGGTTGCGGGGGTGCGAATCCACAGCGGGTTGATATCACATCTGGCGGATCGCGGGACAAAACCGCGGGTTCGCTTCTTCGCGCCCGGATCGGAGCGGATGACTCCGTAGGGTCGACCCCAGCGGTGGATACCCGCAGACGGGACGGCTAGGGCCTGCGGCCGGCGTCATTTTTGTGGCCCGCTCCCCGTTGGGTCGCTGCTGGCTGCCAAGTCCGACTGACTGCTAGAATTCACCGATATGCACCGTCCCATCGTGTTCTTCTGCATGCCGGATCGCGGCCACTTTCAGCGCCTGCGACCGTTGATCCGGGGATTGTCGGACCTCTCGGTGCCGGTTCAGGTATTCACGCATCAGCACTTTCGCAGCGAAATCGAGCAGGCCGGCGGCGCGTTCGTCGATCTGTTCTCGAAGTATCCCATCGATGGCGCCGACCGCGAATCGTGGCCGCTGCCGGTTCGGTTCGTGAGCTTCGCGGCTCACTACGCGGAGGCGATCAGCCGGGACGTCCGGGCTGTCGGACCGTCGCTGATCGTTCACGATACCTTCGCGGTGATCGGCAGCGTGGTGTCGAGGGCTCTGGGGCTGCCGCACGTCAACGTGTGTGCGGGCCACGCGATCGTTCCCGAGCGGTTCCTGGCGATCATGCGGGAGCTGCCGATCGTCAAGGTCGCTTCAGAGTGTCACGCCGCGGTCGAGACATTGCGCACGCGCTACGGGATGCACGACGCGTCGCCCTTCTCCTACCTGTCGGAGCTGAGCGGCCATCTCAACGTCTACTGCGAGCCGCCGGAATTCCTCGACGAGGCCGATCGGGCCGTATTCGAGCCGATCGCCTTTTACGGATCGCTCCATCCGGACGATCGGGTGACGGAAGCCTCGCTCGAAAAGAGCCTGTTCGCGGACGCGCCGG
Organism: uncultured Binatia bacterium (SeqCode); assembly: GCA_964498075.1. Taxonomy (GTDB): domain Bacteria; phylum Desulfobacterota; class Binatia; order HRBIN30; family HRBIN30; genus CAZCGA01. The sequence goes on from CAZCGA010000004.1 coordinate 56,773, forward strand.
ACGAATCCCTCAGGGTCTACATCTCGTTCGGCACGAACATCTGGGACTACCGAAAATCCGAGGCGCTGGCCGCGATGCTCACCCTCGTCGATACACTCGAGCGAGACGACCACGCGCGGGCCGTGATCGGCCTGGGCGGGACCGACATCGACCGAAACACCCGCTCCCTGCTGACACGATCGAACGTCGCAGTGGAGGACTATGTCGATCAGTGGAGCGTCTTGCGCGAAGCGGATGTGTTCGTCACCCATCACGGCCTCAATTCCACCCATGAAGCGGTCTTCCAGAGCGTCCCGATGCTCTCCTACCCGTTCATCTGGGACCAGCCGGCGCTGGCCCGGAAGTGCCAGGAACTCGGCTTCGCGACTTCGCTTGCAGACACGCCGATGGCGAAGATCTCCACGGAAGACGTCGTCAGGGCCATGAACTGGATTCGACAGAATCGTCGACCGATCGCGTCCGCCATCGCCGAAGCGCGCGGTTGGGAAGAGGCCGTCATGGCAACGAGGCCCGCCGTGCACCGGCGCATCCTCGATCTTTGCGAATAGTGGTATGAATCGCTCATCGCACGCGGAGGAGAAGTCTTCCCATGCTCGGATTCAAAGCGAGACGGACCAAGCGGCAGCAGACGCTTGGCCGTGCATTGCTCGCCGGCGCAGTCGGAGTCTTCGCGCCCGTGCTCGCGCACGCGCACTTCGTCTTGGTCACGCCGGACGCATGGATGTCGCAAGACGCCCTCGGACTTCCCGAGAAGCTCGGACCCTGCGGTGACGAAGGCGGTGGGACGCCGACCGGTAAGGTGACAGTGTTTCGGCCGGGCCAGACGATCGCGGTGACCATCAACGAAGTCGTGACTCATCCCGGCCATTATCGCGTCGCGCTGGCCGTGAACCACCGCAGCGAACTTCCGCCGGAACCTCTGGTGACGCCAACACGGAACGACCCGTGTGCCAGCGCCGCTCTTCAGAGTCCTCCGACCTTTCCCATTCTGGCCGACAACGTCCTGCCGCATACGCAAGCGTTCGGGGCGCCTCAGACCTTTGCGGTCACGCTTCCGACCAACGTCACCTGCACCAAGTGCACGCTGCAGGTTCTGGAGTTCATGTCCAACCACGGCGCCCCTTGCTTCTACCATCACTGCGCCGACATCTCGATCCAGGCAGCGCCTGAAACGGCGTCGCCCACCCCGTCGCCGACGGCGACGAATACGCAAACGCCAACCAGCACACCGACCGAGACTCCGACGAGCACCCAGGTGGCGTCGACAACGCCGGCGCCCACGCAGACCCCGACGCCGCTGAAAACTTCTGGCGCTTGCGTCGGCGACTGCGGCGGGACCCAGACTGTGGCCACCAACGATCTCATGACGCTGATGAACATCGCGCTGGGCAACGCACAAGCATCGGCGTGCCCGTATGGCGTTCCGAGCGGCGCCACGGTCGACATCACGATGATCATTCAGGCGGTCAACGCCGCCCCGGGCGGATGCGGTGGCTGATCCTGTCGCGAGTTGCCCTGGATTGAGCCACGGAAGATCCGAAGATTGAAGCGCCGTGAACGAGCTGGATTGCGGCGCGGCTCGCCGGCGTGGTAGGAGGAGCACCCATTGAAACGCTGGAGGGTACCATGACGCCGGTGATCATCGAGGCGGCCATCAACGGCGCCACGCCGAAGACACGCAACCCGCACGTACCGCTGACGCCCGCAGAGATCGCCGCCGACGCCCTCGCCTGCTTCGCGGCGGGCGCGGCCATCGTGCACAACCACATCGACGACTTCTCACTCAGCGGCGTCGCCGCCGCCGAGCGCTATCTTGAAGCGTGGCGAACGGTCGTCCGCCAGCGGCCGGACGCCATCCTCTACTCTACCGTCGCCATCGGCGGCTCGATCAAAGAACGCTTCGCACACGTGGCGGCGCTCGCCGAATCGGGACTCATGCGCATGGGCGTGCTCGATCCGGGCTCGGTCAACCTCGGTGCGGCGGATGACGACGGTCTTCCGGGACCGATCGAGTTCGTCTACGTGAACAGCTACAGCGATGTGCGCTACGTGGCCGAGCTGCTCGACCGACATCGGCTGGGCCCGAGCGTCTCGATCTTCGAGCCGGGCTTTCTGCGCACCGCGCTCGCATACCACCGAGCCGGGCGGCTGCCGCGCGGCGCGTTCATCAAGCTCTACTTCGGCGGCGACCAGGGCTACCTCGGCGGCAATGCCGGCGGGCTGAACTTCGGATTGCCGCCGACGCGCACGGCACTCGAGGCGTACGTGGAAATGCTGCAGGGCTGCGGCCTGCCGTGGGCGGTCGCCGTGCTCGGTGGCGACGTTATGGCGTCCGGCCTGGCGCGCCTGGCGCTCGAACGCGGCGGACACGTACGTGTCGGGCTCGAAGACTATACCGGCCCGCGCATGCCGACGAACACCGAGCTGGTGGAAGAGCTGGTCACGCTCGCTCGCGAAGTGGGCCGCCCGCTGGCGACCGTAGCCGACGCGGCGCGCATCCTCGCGCTGCCGCGCTGAGCGCGTCCCCTACTACCCTGCCTCACACACCTGCGGCAAGTCGCGACCCAGGTCGCGCCGCATGACCTGATCGAGGGTCGCCAGGAGGTCGGACCGCACGGTGCCCAACGCGCTGTCGGACCAGCGGTTCACCAGCTCGCCGGGATCGTCGACGAGGTCGTACAGCTCCCCACCGTTCGGATCGTGCTCGTTCCGCGTGATCCGCCACGCGCGCGTGGTCAGCGTGCGGAACGCCATTCCACCGCGGATGATGTCATCCTCCGTGAGCACGTATTCGCGCCGCCCATCCAGCAAGGGCCGGCCCTGCATCGCCGCCGGCGCCGGCACCCCACAGGCGCGTAGCATCGTCGGCGCGAGATCGATCGTGCCGACAGGATCGTCGACGGCGGCGGCTGGAAAGCCGCGCCCACGTACGATAAGCGGGACGCGGATGAGCGCCTCGTAGTGAATGGGACCCTTCAAGATCAGTTGGTGGTCGCCCATGTAGTCGCCGTGGTCGGCGGTGAAGATCACGAGGGTGTCGCCGGCGAATCCGCGGCTGTCGAGCACGGACAGGATGCGGCCGATGTTGTGGTCGATCTGGCTGATCATGCCGTAGTACGCGGCGAGAATCGTCAGCCGCTCTTCTTCGCTGAGCAGCGCCCAGCCCGGGTTCGCCCACTCGAAGGGTGTGCCCCGGAAGCCCTTCGACCACATCTCGTGGAACGGCGGCTTGGCGGCCAGCTCTTGCGGGTGCGCCGCCGGAAGCACCTGCATCATATCTGCGGGCTGGTAGCGATCGCACCACGGTTGCGGTGGATCGAAGGGGTGATGTGGGTCGGCGAAGCTCACCCATGCGAAGAACGGGCGGTCGACGCGTTCCAACCAGGCGATCGCCCGGTCAGCCGTCCACGTCGTGTGATGGTCTTCCTCCGAGAGCTGGTTCCTCCAGGTCTGCGTGTGATCCCACACCCGCCCGGCCGCCTCGGGCTGCATGCGCCGCAGCCGCTCGACACCGCGCGCGCGACCGTCGCGGAAGAGGTAGCGTGCGTAGTGCAGACCCATCGGCGGCGGACCGAACCCCCAGTTCCACTGTCCGACGCCGGGGGCGAGGCGGATGTTGTGCACGTCGGTGAGCAGCTCGACGTGCTGGAAACCGAAGTAGGGTCCATACCAATCCGCCGGCACGAGCGCGGAATCGACGACGGACTCGATACGGCCGGTGGGATAGTCGGGGAAGAACGACGCGAAGTGCGCCTTCCCGAACAGTGCCGTCGCGACGCCGTTCGCGGTCAACATCGTCGCCACAGAGTCGGCAGACGCTTCGTCGGGCAAGTCGATGCCGTTGCGAATCACGCCGTGGGTGCTCGGGTAGGTGCCGGTGAGGATGCTCGCGCGCGCCGGCTGGCAGAACGGGTTCTGCGTGCGGCAACGCGTGAAGCGCGTTCCCGCCGCTGCCAGGCGATCGAGATGCGGCGTGGCACCGAGGGGGTCACCGTAGGCGCCGATGGTCGTCGCCTTGTGCTGATCGGTGGTGATCAGGAGTACGTTCATGGGCGTCGCGCACAAATCGTGGATTCGATCAGCCGCAGCAGATCGCGCCTGCGGATGTTTTCCATGGGCGTGCGCGCCAGCGAACAGCTCGGCCTTGCGCTTGTCGTCGACCTCGCCGAGGAACCGATCAGTTGGTCGTCCAGCATAGAACGGTTGGTGCTTTCGAAGATGTGGCCGGGCCGTCGATAGCATCAGACACGTAGGCCGCAGCGCGCCCGATTGTCAACCAACTTCCAGGCGGAGGAGCTCGGTCCATAAAGCGATTGATCCATCGATCCATTGATGGAATGACGGCAACAAGCGGATGAGACTGTCGCGTTGGATAGCGCTGGCCGCGGTGCTGGTTGCAGGTGCCGGCGGGGCGAGTTACTGGCTCTGGGTCGATCTGCATACGGCTGCACTGCTGCCCCCCGGCGGTGCCCTGATCTCGGTCGCGCCGGGCGAGCCCTTCGGCGTCACCGCCGCCCGGCTGCAAGCCGCCGGCATCGTGCGCCACGGTTGGGTGCTGCGCCTGTGGACGCGCCGGTACGGGTTGGATCGAGTCATCCGCAGCGGCGAGTACCGCTTCGAGCAGGCCCTGTCGCCGCTCGAGGTCCTGGCGGTGCTGCGTTCGCCGATGGCGTCGCTCCACCGGGTGACCATCCCGGAGGGCAGCACTCTGAACCAGGTCGCCGGACTCCTGGCGACCGCAGGTTTTGGTGGGGCTGATCAGTTTCTCTGTCTGGCAAGCGATCCGGAATTCCTGCAACGGCTCGATCTCCCGGCCCGCGGCTTGGAGGGGTATCTGTTCCCCGACACCTACGCCTTCGCCTGGAGCACGCCGGCGGACCAGATCCTGACCGCGATGGTGGAGCGCTTCCGCGCCCAGGTGGCGTCGTTACGGGCACAGCGGATCGAAGCCGGCATCAGCGAGCCCGACATGGTGATCCTGGGCTCTCTGATCGAAAAAGAAACCGGCACCGCAGCGGAACGCCCGCTGGTCTCCGCAGTGTTTCACAACCGACTGCGCATACGGATGCCGCTGCAATCGGACCCGACCGCCATGTACGGGCGCGACGGGAGCGGCCCACCCACGGCCGCGGATCTGTCCGTAGACTCGCCGTACAACACCTACCTGCACCACGGCTTGCCGCCGGGACCGATCTGTAATCCGGGCCGCTCAGCGCTGCAGGCGGCGCTTACGCCGGCGCACGTCCCGTATCTGTACTTCGTCTCACGCAACGACGGCACGCACGCGTTCTCGCGCACGCTCGAGGAGCACAACCACGCCGTCGCCCGCTTTCAGCGCGGCCGCGACCATGACGCTCCTTGACCGGGATCTCGAAAGACGACACGATCTTTGCCCGGAGGGGCGATGGCTGACCAACTACAACCCTGTTGCGAGAAGGCGCGGGATCAATACGTGAAGCGTGTGACCGCGGCGATCACCAGCTATCCGGTCATCAAGGACCTGCCCTGCCCGACGTGCAAGCGGATCATTCCAGTACGGATCTACGCACGACCGAGAGAAACGGGCGACGCGGCGCGCTAGCAGAGGCGTGCCGCCCGGCGAGAGCGAAGAGCTTGCCTCGCCGGGCGGTGTTGGGGGGGAAAAGAGGGGTCAGGTTGAAGTACCCGGACTCTTGCGAGTCGGCAGCCGCGAACTCTTCTGCCGTTCGGGCTGGGTTGCTTGCGCACCGGGAACTGCGAGGCCTGAGCGCCGTAGCGCCACCACCATCTTCCACCGCTGTTCAGCCGCCGACCATCTCCCGGTAGCAATCAATTGCATCCGTACCTCCCTGTTGGGCAAGCGACAGGGAAACAAGCCCCGTGCCAGGGCTCCGCTTCCGACTCTGCGCAACTCCGGGAGGACGCCGTACACTTCGGTACAATCGAGTGGAGGACTTTGGACACAGGACGTGACGGTCATAGCGCCTTGGCGACTGCTTCCCGCAAGTCGATATCCGTGCGCTCCTCGGCGGCCCGGCGAATGCGACGACACACGGCGTCGTCGTGCCGGTACAGGCCCAACGCACTGATGGCGTCGCGTGCGGTTGGGCCGATGCCCTCGGCAATCAGCGACAGCAGGAACTCGATGGCGCGGTCCTGCCGCAGCATCGCGATTGCCAGCAGACCCGTCCGGCGCAGACTGGGCTCGGGTGTGCGCTCCCACCACTGCCGCAGGACGTCGAACGCGTCGGGAAGCCGCGAGCCACCGAGCGCCAGTGCTGCCGCCTCGCGCATCGCCGTGTCCGAAGCATCCAGGCGGCGTCCAACGAACGGCACCGAGGCTGCGGGCGCAAGCTGCAGGAGGGCGGTGAGGCATTCGGAAACAACCGCGGGCTCCGCGTCACCGCTCAGCACTTTGAGGTGGAGCAAAGGCGCTCCGTTGCCATTTTCGCTGTAGGCGATCGCCCGCGCGGCGGCCACGCGCGCCGGGGGCTCGGGATCGGCAAGCAAGTCCGCCAGCTCGCTCAGCACATCGGGGTAGCCCATCCGCACCAAACCCATGGCGCATGCGGCGCGCAGCGCGCTGGCGGTGTCGACCTTGCCACCGTAAACCGGCTCCATCTGGACGTGATGGATGCCCTGCAGGAACACGCCCGCCTCATCGTAGCCGATGCGGTACAGCGCTTCGGCGATGGCTGCCTTCGCGCCGCACCCTGCATCGGTCTTCGAAGGGTTGATCATGAAGCGGCCAAACGCTGCGACCAGCTGAGGGGTGAGCTGGCCGATCTCGAACTCGCCGCAGATCTGCCCCGCCTTGGCGGCGGCGTGCGCGCTCTTGCCGGCCAACACCTCGCGCAACTTGGCGATCGCTTGGTCGGTCAGCGGATCACTTCGCAGCTGATGGAGCGCGGCGAGCGTGTCTTCGAGTCCGCGTGACTTCGCCATGCTTACCTTCAGGACACTGGCGCATCAGCCAGCCACACCTGTTCAAACCGCGCCGGGCGCAACGGGTGCAGCTGGAAGTCACGTACTCGGGCACCGATGATCGCGTAGGTGACAGGGTGAAAGAGAAACACCCACGGCGCATCGTCAATCGCGCGCAGCTCGACCGTTTGCAGCAGCCGGAGGCGCGCCGCCGGATCGACCGTGTGCGCCGCTTCGTCCAGCAGCGCGTCGATCTCCGGATTCCGATAGTTGCTGTTGTTGTTGGAACCGATGGATTTCGAGTGCAGCAGCACCTCCAAGAAGTTGCTGGGGTCGGGGAAATCGGCCTCCCATCCGAGGAAGAACAGCGGCACCAGATCGGGGAGGCGCACGGCCTCAAGGAACGGGCCCCAGGCGATCGCCTTGATCTGGATGATGACGTTCACGTCCGCCAGATCCTGCTGCACGGCCTGCGCCAGGCGCAGCGTCGTCTCATCCGAGCGTGCCCACAGCGTCGTAGCGAAGCCGTGGGGATATCCGGCTTCGACGAGCAACCGCCGGGCGCGCTGCGGATCGAACGGATACCCGGGAACGTTGGCGTTGTAGCCCGGCATGTTCGGCGGCACGAAACCCTTGGCGACGACCCCGCGATTATTGATGAGGCGCAACAGCTTCTCCTTGTTGACGGCAGAGTTCATCGCCTGGCGGACGCGCCGATCGGTGAACGGCTCCATCTGACAGTTCATGCCGAGATAGTTCGTGCGCATCGTGGTCTCCCGGCGCAGGTACGGCTCGTAGCGGGGATCGCGCACCACCCGCGGAAATTCGGCCGGCGGAATGTTGGAGACGTCCAGCTGACCCGACTCGTACTTAAGCCACTCCAACTCGTCGTTCACGCCGACGAGCCGCTGAACACCTGCGACGCGCGGGACCCCGGGCACGAAGGAGTGCGGATTCGGTACGAAGAGGAGGTGCTGTCCCGGCGCCCACTCCTGCAGCACGAACGGGCCGCTGCCAACCGGATGGCGGGCAAAGTCCTCGCCCCAGCGCGCCACCTCTTCGGCGGGCACCGCAGCGGCGAACGGCATTGCGAGCTTGTGCAGGAAGAGCGGATCAAACTCCCGCAAGACGAAGCGGACGGTGTGTGCGTCGGGGGTCTCGATGCCCGTCACGCTGCACTGTGCCGCCATGCAGCCATCGGCACCCACCAGACCGCGGAAGAACTCGGCACCCTGCGAGCGCGTGCGCGGATTGAGCACGCGCTCGATGGAGCTCCGGATATCCGCTGCGATCAGTGCGCGGCCGTTGGTGAACCGGACATCGTCACGCAAGTGGAACGTGTAGGCGAGATTGTCCGCGGAGACCTCCCAGCGCATCGCCAACTCGGGCACGAGGTTGCCCTCGGCATCGTAGTCCACCAGCGTGTTGAACAGCATTTCTTCGAACTGCCACGAGGCCGTGTCGTAGCCGCGCGCCGGATCGAGCGTGGGAAGGTCGTCCTGATCCGCCACCCGCAAGTACGGCGTGGGCGACGTCTTGCTTCCTCCCGACGAGGACACGCATCCGGTCAAACACAGCAGGCCGAGCAAAAGCGCAGAGTGCCTCATGAACGGCCGTCCCGTCGAGCGCTCAGCGCCAGCAGGCCATATCCCAGGAAATTGAACGCGACCACGGCGTAGACGATCGCGACACCAGGAAAGATCATCAGCCACGGGGCGAGCCGATAGTACGTCTGGCTGTCACTGATCATCCGTCCCCAACTGGGCGTGGGCACCGGCACACCGAGTCCGAGAAAGCTGAGGCCGGCATCCAGCAGCACCGTGTTCGACGTGCTCAGCGCGCCCATGACGACGATCGTCGGCAGGACGTTCGGCAGGACGTGGCGCAAGATCAGCCGCAAGGGGGGCGCACCCAGGGCGCGGGCGGCGGAGATGAAGTCACGCTCGCGCAGCGACAGCACCTCACCGCGAAGCGTCCGGGCGACGCCGGTCCAACTGACGACCGCAATCACGACGAAGATCGAGGTCAGCCCGGGTTGGAAGAGAGCCGCCAACGCGATCGCCAGGAGCAGCGCCGGAAACGACAGCACCACGTCGGTCAGGCGCATGAGGATGGTGTCGACCCAGCTGCCGAAGTACCCGGCGCAGACCCCGACGCTGACTCCGATGACCAGCGTCAGGCTCGTGGCGACGACGGCAACCAGGAGGGAGATGCGGGCGCCATAGAGCAACCGACTGAGCAAGTCACGCCCCAGCTCATCAGTGCCGAGCCAGAAGGGCCGGTGCGGCGGAAACGGATCGCCGAAGCTGTCGGCGACGGCTTTGAGAGGACTGAACGGAGCGAGCCACGGTGCCGCGACGGCGGCGAGCACCAAGATGATGACCATCGTGCCACCCACAATTGCCAAGTAGCGCTGACTCCCCTGCGCTGTCATCGGTGCCTGGTTCCGGCGGGTCGCTTCACTGTTGGCGGTAGCGGATGCGCGGATCGATCAGCAGGTAGAGGAAGTCGACGCCGATGTTCGCGCCGACGACGAGGATCGCGCTGAATAATACCGTCCCCATGATCATGGGAATGTCCTGGTTGAAGACCGCATCCACCGCGAGGCGTCCAAGTCCCGGCCAGTTGAACACCGTCTCTGTGAGGACGACGCCGCTCATCAACCCGGCGAAGTCCAGACCCAGGAGGGTCGTCAGCGGGATGAGCGCATTGCGCAACGCGTGCTTGCCGTAGACTCGCAGTGGCGACAAGCCCTTGGCGTGCGCAGTTCGAACGTAGTCCTGGTCCAGGACGGTGCGCATATTGGTGTGCAGCAACCGCGCGTAGTAGGCGGCGCCGTTGAGCGCGAGGGCGCACGCCGGCAGGACCACGTTCATCGGTCCGAAGCCGCCGAGTGGGAAGAGACGCAAGCGATAGGCGAACACGTAGAGCAACATGATGCCGACCCAAAATACCGGCAGCGACAGCACCACTAAGGAGCCGACGAGCACGGCGAGATCCGTTGCGGAACCGTGGCGCAGCGCCGTCCAGCTGCCGAGCATGATCCCCACCAGTGCGGAGGCCGCGAGGCTGGCGATGGCCAAGTACGCCGTGGCGGGAAGGCGCTCCGCGATGGCCCGCAGCACGTTCTGTCGCGTCAGGTAGGAGCGGCCGAAGTCGCCGTGGGCCAGCCGTTCCACATAGCGCACGTACTGCACCGGCCACGGTTGATCCAGACCCAGCTCCGTGCGGATTGCCGCCAGCGTTTCGCGGTCAGCCTTCGGCCCGGCGACGGTGCGCGCCGGATCGCTGGGGATCAGGAAGGCGATGGCGAACGTGAGGAAGGTGACGCCGACCAGGATCACCAGACTCCATCCGAGTCGTTGCAGCAGCGCGATCATGCGTGTCCGCTCAGGAGCGTGAGGCGCTCCACAAAGCGCGGGACCTGCTGGAGGCGGCGGGCGGTGGAGATCACGGCTCGAAGTACGCAACGGCAAGGGCCGTCAGATAAGCGGCAGCCGCCAAGGCGGCTGATGCGAGAAACCACGTGGCCACTTGCGGCGTTTCCACCAGAAACAGCATCACTGCGAGCGAAAGCACCAACGAAACGGTAGCCACCGTACCCAGCCACATGCAGGAACGCCTCACCGCCGCCATCGCCTCCGACCATATCGACAGTGCGCCGAGGTTGCAATTTCCCCTGGCGTACGCAGGCCCGATCGAACGGTACTGTCCCAGGATCGTACCGTTCGGACCGCAGCCCTTGCGCCGCAAATTTTGGTTTTGGTACGATGCCTCATACCGTCATGTCGAAGGGGTGCATACTGGTTGTTGACGACAACGCTGACAACCGCCGGATTCTTCAAGTGACCTTGCGCCACGCGGGATACACCGTGCGGCTGGCGGCGTCGGGGCATGAGGCACTCCGCGTGTACGACGAGGAGGCGGTCGATCTGGTGCTCATCGACGTCTCGATGCCGGGGATGGACGGCATCACGCTCTTGAAGAACCTGCGCCAGCGTAACGCGCACCTGCAGGCAATCATGGTGACCGCGTTCGGGTCGGTCGAGCGGGCAGTGGAAGCCATGAAAGCCGGCGCGCTGGATTTCCTCACCAAGCCCGTGCGCGGCGAGGTGCTGCTCGCGCAGGTTGAAAAGGCAATGGACCTCAATGCCCTGGTCGCGGAGAACCGTCGGCTCCGGGAGGCCGTGGGGCACCAGTTCGATTTCTCTCGCCTGGTGGCGCGGTCGCCGCAGATGCAGAACGTGATCCGTCTCGCCCGCGAAGCGGCCCAGCGCGACGTGGTCGTGTTGATCACCGGCGAAAGCGGCGTGGGCAAGGAGGTGGTGGCGCGTGCGGTGCACTACAACAGCGAGCGCCGTAGCGCCCCATTCTTTGCGTTGAACTGCGCCGCCATCCCGGACACGCTGGTGGAGAGCGAGCTGTTCGGTTACGAGAAGGGGGCCTTCTCGGGGGCACATCAACGCAAGGCGGGCCTCCTGGAGCAGGCCGATCAAGGCACGCTGCTGCTCGATGAAATCGGTGACTTGCCGTTGCCGGCGCAAGCCAAGCTCTTGCGAGTCATCGAGACGCGCGAAATGATCCCGGTGGGCGGGACCCGACCCGTCCGCGTCGGAGCACGCCTGATGTCCGCCACCAACGCCGACCTCCGGCAACGCGTGCGTCTCAAGCAGTTTCGCGAAGACCTGTTCTTTCGGCTCAACGTCTTTCCAATCCACATTCCGCCGCTGCGCGAGCGCCGCGAAGACCTTCTTCCCTTGGCCCAGCAGGTTTTGGACCGGCTGACACGTGAGACGGGGAAGGAGCTGCCGGGCTTCTCGCAGGATGCCGTCGACTACCTGATGAGCGCGGCGTGGGAGGGCAACGTCCGCGAGCTAGCCAACGCCATCGAGCGCGCCGTGATCATCAGCCGGGGCAATTTGATCGCGGCCGCCGACTTTCCAACCGATCACTCGCCTCCAGCGGGCGATGGGAATCTGCCCGCCGGCGGGATCGACCTGAACCGGCTGGAGCACAGCCTCCTCATGCAAGCCTTGGATCGCTCCGGACACAACCTGACGCGCGCGGCGCGTCTGCTCGGCATCGGACGGGGTGCCCTCCGCTACCGCCTCGAGAAACACGGCATCTCGCCGAAACAGAGCTGAAGGGCGCGCGCCGTTCGGCGCGCCGTCCCTCACCACTACATCTCCTCCAACGACATCTCGCACTTGCTGCGTCAACATTCACAGCGTGTGCGGCGTGAACCGCGGCGGCCAACGCCGTCGAGTCCCGCGCTCGTCGAGCGTGCGCACTTGCTGTGTGCATGGCGAAGGCGAGGCGCGATCCACTCGACGCAGCGCCAACAAAGAGACGCGCGCGCTGCGAGTCTCATTTGAACGCTGCATGAAGGACGCTCGCAGCACTCGTTGTGACGTGTGGCATATCGCTTGCGGTGGCGGTCCGATCGATTCGCCAAGCGAGCACAATGGCACACGCACCGAGCCCCACGACCTTCCGCCTTCAGTTGATCATCGCCGTCCTCCTTCTTTTGGGGACGCCGGTCACGCGCGCTGCAAATGAGGATGGAGCGCAACCGCGAAGCCGCTTGGTTCGGGGCGCGATAGCCGATCAGCTCGTCGTGCGCTCGCGGGCCGGGCTACACCGGGCGCTGCGGCGCGGACTGCTGGCGGCGTACGGCGCGCAAGAACTTGGCCGGATTTCCGCGTTGGGAGCCTCCATCATCCGGACGCCGCACGGACAATCGCAGCGCGTTGCGAGCGCGTTGCGGCGCTCGGGGTACTTCAAGAGCGTCGAGCAGGACGGTCGGGCCGCCGCGACGCAGCTGCCGAACGATCCAGAATTTCCCTTACAGTGGGGTCTGCGGAAGGTCGGCGCACCGGTGGCGTGGGAGCTCACCCTCGGGTCCAGTGCGGTGACCGTGGCCATTGTCGACACCGGTGTCGATCTGCAGCATCCGGATCTCCGCGGCCAACTCGTACCGGGCTATGACCTGTTCAACGACGATACAGATCCAGCAGACGACCAGGGGCACGGTACGCGAATGGCGGGGATCGTTGCGGCGGAAGCCTTCAACAGCGCCGGCGTGGCCGGAGTCGCACCGGGGTGCAGGCTCATGCCGATCAAGGTCCTGGGGCCCGATGGCAACGGCTCCTACAGTACCATCGCCAACGGCATCACGTACGCCGTCGATCACGGTGCGCGCGTCATCAACCTGAGCTTGGCGGGAACGGCGCCGTCGTCGCTGCTGCAGAGCGCGGTGGACTATGCGACGGCGCGCGGTGCGCTGGTAGTCGTATCGGCCGGAAACTTTGGGAGCGGCGACCCGACCTACCCTGCCGCATGCAACAACGCCGTCGCGGTGAGCGCGACTGATGAAACGGACACGGTCACCAGCTTTTCAAACAACGGGTCGTGGCTGCGTCTTGCGGCCCCAGGGACGAACGTCATGACGACCAGTTGGAGTGCTTCCGGAGGATCTGCCTACGGTGGCACTAGCGGCACGTCACCGGCGGCCGCCTTTGCATCTGGGGCCTTCGCGCTGCTGCTTTCCGCGCACCCTGAGCTGTCGCCGAGCGAGGCGGTTGACCGGATGACCGGCGCGGCGCATGACCTCGGGGTTTCCGGATGGGATCCGTTCTCGGGATGGGGACGTGTGGACGTCGCGGCGGCATTGGGCGTCGCGCAGTCACCCTCACCAGCTCCCAGCCCAGCCCCGGTTGAGGACCGTCTCGCACCGGTGGTGCGCATCACTTCGCCCGTGAGCAATAGCCTCCTCTACGGTGTCGCCAGTGTTGACGCAGTCGCCCTCGACGATGTGGGCGTGACCGCGGTGGACTTGATGGTCGACGGATCAGTGGTTGCCAGCGACACCGCTCCCCCCTTCGGCTTCGTTTGGGACACCACGCCCGTCAATCTAGGCTTGCACACGCTGCGCGTTCGAGCCTCGGATGCAGCCGGACACTCGAAGCTGTCGAAAGCGGTTCACGTCTACGTAACCCCGGGGGTTGGGCTGCTGATCAAACATGCCCGACTGCCGGCGCCCGTCCGCCCAGGACTTTCCGGCGCGACCGTGTCTCTACGCGCGGTTTTCGTATTGCCGGACGGTGCGGTGCTGGATCAGACAGCGAACTCATTTGCAGCCGCGCTGCGCAGCGCCAAAGGCCCCGTGTTCGTCACGGCCGCGAGCAACGCGTTTGCTGCTCTTCGCGGGCGGGCGCGATTCACGGTCGCCGCCGCAGACGGGAGTGGGGCGATTTTCAAGGTACGGATCGCGAAACTGAGGCGCCAGCCGAACTTCAGCCTGTCCATCTTCGCAACCGGGCTGAGCGTGGCGAACGCGGACTCGATCATGAGCCTGTCGCTTGTCATCAACGGCTTCACCTTATCGCAGAGCGCATCACTTCGGCTGCATCGGGGCAGCTTGGTGTTTCCGTAGTGCGCGATGACCGCAGCAATTCCGGCACGGCTCCAATGCGACGACGCAAATCTCAGTTGACACAGCTGCGCGGCGCGCCGAATCCCAAGCCGTTCAAACCATCGTCGCGCGAAACCGGCGTTGGCCGCGTCCTCCAGATTCATCCAGTGCCCCTCGTCAGGGACGAGATACTCGCCATTGCCATCCATTTGGGCGACTGCTTCGCCGCAGCACAGGGCAAAGCTGCGCCCGTTTTCTCGGAAGATGCGGCCGCCTTTCTTGCCGGCCGAAGGTGGGCGATCAATGATCTGGCGCTCAGAGTCTCACGCGCCGTCGCTTCCAACCAAGGCAGCCTGATCACAGCTACGGACCTCGACGAGGCGAAGGAGCACGATGTGCGATGATCTCCTTCTCGGTTCACCCCGCGAGCCGTGCCCCTTTGCTAAAGTTCGGGGCGAGCTGTCTCCTTCAGGCCGCGGTGCCTTTGAGTGCTTGGCTGAGCTTTTCGCGAATGCGTTGGTACTCGCTGCGAGCGCGCTCGGGAATCGGGTCGGCCTGCTCTTCCAGCGATTTGGTGAAGCTGGTGACCGTTCTCGTGATTTCGCTGAGCTGATCCTCAGCCCAGTCCGCCGACTCTTCGGCTTGTTCACGAATCTGCCGCAATAGTCCTTCGAGCTCTTGAAAGATCCGCTCGCGGCTGACGACGTCCAACTGCACACCACGGCTTCCCTGCGGTGGCCGCTGGGGTTTGCCTCGTTGGGACCTTTGCCGCCGCCGGCGGCGCGAGCCACCGGCCCCGGAATTCGCATCGTAGCCCGAGCCGTGCTGCCCCACGGATTGCCAGGCTTCCGCACGTCGCCGCGGATCCGCGTCCGCGGGAGCGGGCCCGGAAGTACTCTCAGGCACCTTGGAGTGATCCGCAGCGCCGCGGCCGTTCGTCGACATCAATCGGTCTCCTCTTCTCCTGTGTCCATAACTCGCCAGCTCTCCGCAACTCAGTGGCACCGTGGGAGCGGGATCTAGGGGCGCGCCCGCGTTCTGCCTTCAGACACCCTCAACGTGAGCCGGCGAGCGAACTCTTGTGCACGGCGACGTGCGCCCGTGCCGTCCGGGATGTCTAGCCCGGGATTTGGAAGCTCAATCTACTTGGCCTTTAGCAGTAAGGAAAGCAAAAAGCGACGCGTCGAGACCATTGCAATTCACGGTGCAGCGGGTCCGTCGAGGTGGATAACGCGTTCGCCGAGCGCGGCAAGTGTCCCGTGCATATCCGCCCGCGTCTCGAGGAGCGCCTGCATCGGGTCACCTTTGGTGCGCAACCGCGGCGGAACTGTCCGCATGGTGAAGCGTCTCGGGTCGAGACGAACTCCCACTTCGCGCCACAGCAGCGGCGTCGACACCGGCGCCCCGCTGCGCGGCCGCACGGAGAAAGGCGCGACGATGGTCTTTCCGAAACCGTTCTGGAGGAAATCGATGTACACCTTTCCGTCGCGCGCACCCAACGGACGCGCCACGGTCGCGATCTCTGGCTGCTCCGCCGCCGCGACCCGGGCGAGCAACTCGGCAAACATCCGCGCCTCTGGGTGCGTCAGGGCTGCGCCGAGCGGAACGAGAATGTGCAACCCGTCCTGCCCCGAAGTTTTGACGAAGTTGGGCACCTGTAGCTCGTCGAGAAGGGCGTGCAGATGACGGGCCACGGCCACGACGTGGCGGAACGGCGCACCCTTCGGGTCCAAGTCGAGAATGGCCCAGTCCGGCCGCTCCAGCGTGCTCCGCCGCGCGCTCCACACGTGCAGCGGGATGCATCCGGAGTTGATCACGTACAGCAGGGTGCGGACGTCGTTGCAGATGAAGGAGTCGTTGTCCTCGATGCGACAGGTCTCGACCCAATCGGGCGTGAACGCCGGCGCGTTCTTCTGGAAGAAGCTCTTACCCTCGATGCCATCGGGATAGCGCGTCAGCACCACGGGGCGCTCGCGCAGGTATGGCTGCAGCGCCGGCCACATCTGCTCGTAGTAACGCAGCAGGTCGCCCTTTGTGTATCCGTCTTGCGGCCAAAACACCTTGTCGAGGTTGACCAACCGCAGCTCTGCCGGTGGGCTCGCCGCTGGCGTGATGGTCACCTCCGCCAGCGCCCGCCGTGATGACGGCGCCACACACTCGGCCACCGTCTTGTCTTCGCGCAGGCGCAGGAACACAGGGTGCCGCAACACGCCGCTCGCCGTCACTTCGGTGTAGCGGACCTCGGCCACCATCGCCGGCTCGACGAACACGTTCACGCGCGGCGACCCCGGTGGCTTACCGCGGAACGCCGGAGTGCTCCGGACGGCGGTGTGGAGACGCGGCAACAGTGCGGTGATGGTGGAGGGGGCGAGGCCGGTCCCCACATTCCCGGCGTACACCAGCTGTCCTTCGGTACTCCACGCCAACATCAGTGAACCGAGGTCGCGCCGCGCGCCGCGACCTAGCACGTAGCCGACGATCGCGAGATCCGCCGTCCGCAACGACTTGATCTTCAGCCAGTCGCGCGAGCGCTTCCCAGTCTGATAAGCGGATGCTGCCCGCTTGGCAACGATGCCCTCCAGCCCGAGCTCACTCGCCGTCTCGAAGAGCGCCTCACCGTCTTCGGCGAAGTGCTCCGCATACCGCAGGGGCCCGAGATGCGGCACGAGCGCCTGCAGCAGATCCTTACGCGTGCTGAGGGGCAACGGACGCACATCGTGACCGGCAACCATCAGCAGGTCGAAGCAGAACATCACGACCGGAACCTCCACCTCGGCGCGGGCGATCGTGGTCGCGGCGCTGAGTCCTAGACGCGTCTGCAAGAGCTCGAACGAGCTGGCGCCGCGGGCATCCAAGGCACAGATCTCTCCATCGAGGATGAAGGCATCGCATGGAAGGTGGTCGACAGCGCGGGCGATCTCCGGGAAAGTAGCGGTGGCATCGCGTCCGGTTCTGTAACGCAGACGTACGCTGCCGCCACTGTCGCGAGCTGCCAGCACCCGCACACCATCGTACTTCAACTCGAACAACCAGCCGGGCTTGGAGAACGGACGCTCCGCCGTCTCCGCCAACATCGGTGCGACCGCTGCAGGAACATCCACCGCCCGGCGGGCCGCTCCCGCCGCGCGCGCACGCGCCGCGAGCTCAGCCGTTCGCTGAACCCCTTGCTTCAGCTCGTCGACGGTGAGCCCCGAGAGGACCGACGCCGGCTGTGTCACCGCCGGTTCCGGTGCACTCGGTTGTGCGTCGACCTTCTTGATCAGCAGCCACTCCTTGCCTTTGCCACCCTTCGTACGGACGAGCGCCCATCGCCCCCGTAGTTTGTAGCCATGCAACTCGATATCGAGCTTTCCGCGGGCCAGCCCGTCGGCACAGGGTGTCGCATCGACGGTGCTGTAGCCACCCCGGTCCCAGACGATCATGGCCCCCGCGCCGTAGTTCCCGGCGGGGATCAACCCTTCGAAGTCCGCATACCCCAATGGATGGTCTTCGGTCTGTACGGCGAGACGCTTCTCCTTCGGATCCACCGACGGTCCGCGCGGCACCGCCCAGCTCACCAGCACTCCATCGATCTCCAGTCGCAGGTCCCAGTGCAGCCGTCGCGCCGCATGCTGCTGGACAACGAACCGCCCGACACTGGCGGCGGCGCCGGCCCCCTCCTCCGCTCCAAACGGCTCCGGTGTCCGTGCGGGATCGCGTTTGTCGCGATACTGCCGGAGAGAACGGTCAGCCATCCGCGAGTCTCCGTCGCCAGCGCGGCGCGCTCCGCCGGGGCGCTACTTGTCCTCGCGTCGTCATCGAAACAATGATATGTTTCGCGGCCGTTGATCTGCAAAGGGTGGGACCATGCCAGCGCACGCTATTGCTTCTGGAACCATCAGCTTCGGGCTCGTTTCCGTACCGGTGAAGCTCTACGCCGCCACCAAGTCGAAGAGCGTATCCTTCAACTTGCTGCACGCCAAGGATAAGTCGCGCCTGCGCCAGCAGTACATTTGTGCGACGTGTGGAGAGGTCGTCGAGCGCAGCGCCATGCTGAAGGGGTACGAGTACGCCAAGGAGCAGTACGCCGTTCTCACCGACGACGAGCTGCGGGCCCTGGAACAGAAGACCGAGCAGTCGATCGAGATCGAGGAGTTCGTGCCGATCAGTCAGGTAGATCCGGTCTACTTCGAGAAGGCGTATCTGCTCGGTGCGGACAAGGGCGGGCAGAAGGCGTATCGGCTGCTCTGTGAGGCCATGCACAAGGCGGGAAGGGGAGCAGTGGCCAAGTTCGCAACGCGCGGCAAGCAGCAGTTGGTCATCCTGCGCGAGACGCAGGGAGGGTTGATGCTGCACGCCCTCTTTTACGCGGACGAGGTGCGCGACTTCGCCGAGATCGATCGAGGCGAGTCGGTAACGCCGAAACCTGGAGAGATCGAGCTGGCAATCCAACTCATCGAACAACTCGCGTCGCCATCGTTCGATCCGGGGAAGTACCAGGACGAGTACCGCGAGCGGGTGCTCGAAGTGATCGACCAAAAGGTGGCTGGACAAGAGGTTGTACTGGCGCCCACTGCGGCTCCGCGGGCCCAAGTCATCGACCTGATGGAGGCACTGAAGGCGAGCTTGGCAGCGAAGCAGCGCCAGCCGGCGCAACCGCCGGATGCCGAGGCACGCAAACCCGCTCGTGCCAAGGGAACCGCGGCGGGGGCCAGGAAGCCCACCGCCAAAGCCAAGTAGGTCTGCACGCCGGCTTGGAGGTCGGGGCTGGGGCGTGCGGAGGGGATGGGGATGAAGGTGACGGTCCCGAATCCCGGCTCTCCCGCCCCAGCGGCTCGGGTCTTTCGTACTGCAGAGGTCGCACGCATCCTCGGCATGCCGGCGGAACGCGTGCGCGCCGTGGCGCGTGCCGGGCTGTGCCAGCCAACACGCCGCGCAGGTCTGCTGCAGTTCTCGTTTCAGGACCTCGTGCTCCTGCGCGCCGCTCAGGGACTCCTAGAGGCCAACGTCCCGACACGGCGTCTCCGGCGCGCGCTTGCCCAGCTCGCCCGCCAGCTGCCGTCGGACCGGCCGCTGTCCGGTGTGCGCATTTACGCCGACGGCCGGCAGGTCGTGGCGCGCGATCGCCGCGCCGCATGGCGACCAGAAAGTGGACAGATCGTCTTCACCTTTGCCGTGGACGAGCTGGCGCGCCAGGCAGGGGTGGTCATACCGGTGCGCCGCCAGCGCGCGCGCGCCAAGCCGGTCAAGCCGGCGTCGACGCAAGACGCTGCGGCGTGCTTTGAACGCGGGCTCTTGTTGGAGGAGCAGGACGATCCGGAGGGGGCACGTACCGCCTACCAAAGCGCCCTCGATCTCGACCCGACGCTGGGCGATGCCTACATCAATCTGGGACGCCTCTTCCATGAAGCGGGTGCGTCGGTGGAGGCCGCACGGCTCTACCACCACGCCCTCGATTGCGAACCGAGCGATCCGATCGCTCACTACAATCTCGCCTTGGCTCTGGAGGACGAGCAGCGCTCAGCCGCTGCGCTGGCCCACTATCAACGCGCCCTCGAACTTGACCCGGATTTCGCCGATGCACATTTCAACCTCTCGCAGCTGCTGGAACGTTTGGGCCAGCGCTCGCGGGCGATGCATCACCTGCGGGCGTACCACCGGCTGACGCGTCGTTCGTAAGACAACATTCGTTGAACGCCACACGCCGCCGGGGCGCAGGGCTACGGGTGCGGTTTGCAGACGAGCTGCAGACGGTCGCCGTCTTGGGGCGGCCGCAGGTTGGTTACCGCGTCCTTGGGCGGCGTCATCCGGATACGCAGTAGCTTGCGGGCCGTTCCACGCCCGCGCCGCAGCGGCACCTTGATCTCCGCGAAGCCTGAGCAGACATTGGGCGTCGTCAGGGGGGGATTGAAGACCACGTCGCGGCCGACGCATTTCCCATTTCCGCGGCCCGGTGCCGTGTCGCAGTCACTAGACTGAATACAGGAATTGCCGAGCGAACCCCGATTCCCGCAGTGTCCGCCGAGCACACCACCAAGGGCTTCCAGCACCGCTTCCAGCGCATCTCGATTGCTCACGTCGGTTGTGGTGGCAGGCCGTTCTTCTCTCGGTGAATTCAGGTGGACGCGCTCCACCATCCCGGTTGATTTGCAGGGAATGCGACGGTCAGTGATGTCGAAACACAGTGCGATCCGGAAGGTGCACGTCGTATCGCCGGGGGTCGCTCCGAAGTCACACAACGGATCATCGTCGAAGCAGGTCAGGAAGGTTGGGTTTATCGGCACGCCGTTGCTGTCGAGCGGCGGGCCCGGCCGGGAGCAGAACTCCATGGCGCAATCGTTCTTGAGCGAGCCGCAGTAGCCGGGAATCAAGTCATTGTCTTCGCCGCTGCAGGTCGGGACAGGACTGGGCGACGCGGTTGGTGTGCGCGTTGGTGTTGGCGTTGGCGTTTCAGTCACCGTGTTGGTGGGCGTGGGGGTTGGCGTCTCGGTCGGCGTTGCTGTCGGTGTCTCGGTTGGTGTGTGTGTCGGCGTCGATGTGAATGTGGGTGTCGATGTGAATGTGGGCGTCGGTGTCATCGTGGGCGTTGCCGTCGGTGTGTTCGTTGGCGTCAGGGTCGGCGTTGGCGTCAGGGTCGGCGTCGGCGTTGGGGTTTGCGACGGCGTCGGGGTACTGGACGGCGTGTTCGTCGGCGTCAGGGTCGGCGTCGGCGTCAGGGTCGGCGTCGACGTCGGGGTTTGCGACGGCGTCGGGGTACTGGACGGCGTGTTCGTCGGCGTCAGGGTCGGCGTCGGCGTCAGGGTCGGCGTCGGCGTCGGGGTTTGCGACGGCGTCGGGGTACTGGACGGCGTGTTCGTCGGCGTCATGGTCGGCGTCGGTGTCATGGTCGGCGTCGGCGTCGGGGTTCGCGACGGCGTCGGGGTACTGGACGGCGTCAACGTCGGCGTGAGCGTTGGCGTCTGTGTCGGCGTGAGACTCGGCGTCGGCGTCGGTGTCGAGTTGAAGGCGTCATTCGTTCCAGCCGCATCGGTTGCGAACGTCCGACCCGTCGCGTCGATTTTGAACCCCGCCGCACCCACGCCGAAGCCAGGTGAGCCGTCCCGGCTGGCGACGAAGACGATCATCTGGCACGTGTTGACTGAAGTGCAGTTGCCTTGCACCAGGAAACCATCGCGCATGCTCTGGGTGGTACCGACGGTATGTGGGTTCGTACCTCCCGGGAGGTTTCCAACGGCGCTGTTCAGTGTGTCGTCCAACGTTACGGTCTGGCAATCTTGTTCCCCGGACGCGGGGGACGATTGAACAATCGCGGGCGACCCACCGCACGGCGCCGGCTGCGCGGACGGAAACACCATGGTCGCACCCATGCAGGTGCCTCCGCCCACGGAACGGACCACGGCTGGATCTCCTGCTACGCCGGTTCCAATGTCCACCGCTGCAGGCACTGCGGTAGGAACCGTTCCCACACCAGGATCCGCTGTGTGCACATCGACGAGCGGAACCGTGCTGAATGCCGGATCGACGCTCACCGTGCGGCCATCGGGTAGCGTCAGCTGCCCCTTGCCACCGGCAGCGCTCGATACGAAGTTCGAGCAGCTCACCGAGTTGCTAGCGAATCCACTCAGGACGGTGGTGCGCATTCGATTCGGCAGCAGGATCTCGCTACTCCCCTGCCCCGACACCCCTGCAGCGAAGGCAGTCAAGATGCCGTCCCCTGGCGGCGATTCGGAACATTGCGAGGAACCGCCGGTGCCCAGCGCTACGCTGCTGATCTGCGTACCTGCGCTACTGACCGTACCACGGATGACGAAGTACACGTGGTTGTCGTCGGATATGCACGTGGTGCTGCCGATTGCCCAGCTCGGCTGGGCTCCGGCGAAAGTCAGGACCAGCGCCAGCAGCGCAAGCCCCAACGCCGCGAGCATCTCGCGTACACGCATCCGTCCTACCTTGCGCATCTGGCTCCCTGGGGCTCCGGCTTCCAAACTACACCATGCCAATCGGTGGGTCCGCCATCTTCAAGTAGGAATGGCCGACGCCTCTCCTGCGTTCCACCCACGGCCTTTAAGTCGCGTACCACAGTGGAAAACCATCCGTCAACAAGAAATCGCCACAAACGCCGAAAGCAGCGATTTCGATGATCGAATGGCAGATTTGACGTCACCTCCTCACATCCAGCTGCGCTTTCGCCGAACAAGGGTGAAACTGCCCCCGGCGCGACTCGAACGCGCGGCCCCAGGATTAGGAAGACCGCCGACGGTGTCCCGGCGCATCACGCCACGTCACCGCAGGCGAAAACTCCGCAACTTTCTGGTTGCCACGTGTGCACATGCAAGCTCACGTCGGCTTAGCGCGGTAGCAGCATGGTAGCAACCGCGGGGATGGGCGCGCACGCACGGACCACGCTACGCAGCCGGCCGAATATGGCCTGAGCACAGGATTGGCTAACCCGTGACTGAAAAAAGCTCACGCGAATCCGTTCTGTTGCGAGAAGGTGCTACCGCCCTGCTACCACGCCGAGCCCCTCCGATGGCCGACTCTGGCAGAGAACGGCAGACGCTGACGCCGCGCCAGCAACGCGCAATTGTGGCGCTGCTATCGGAGGCAAGTGCACGGGCTGCAGCAGCCAGTTGCGGTGTGGCCGAGCGCACCCTCTACCGCTGGCTGGCCGACAAGACCTTCCGGCGGGCGTATCGCGAAGCGTCGAGGCGCCTGCTCGATGACGCAGTCGGCAAGCTCCGCGCGGGAGCCGCGGACGCAATCGATACCTTGCGTTCTGCGCTCAAGGCTGAGGGCGAGAGTGTTCGAGTCAGAGCCGCACAGGTGCTCCTTGATGCTGCGCTGAAGGCGGATGGGGACGAACTGGCAGCACGCGTAGAGGCGCTGGAGGGAGCCCAGCGGCCATGACATGGCGGAACGGCTATCGCGACGAGTTGAGAAGCTAGAGCAGCGAATCCGGCCGCACGACTTGGACGCCCTGGCGGGTGCCTTCGCTCGCTGGTTTCTCGGCGAGGTGTTGGCGAAATCTTGCCTGCCTCAGGCGGTTGTTCTACTTTCTCAGCGCTGTGGACGCTGCGACCGTCGCAAGCCGCCCGAACCGGCCGGCCGCCGCTGCGAGGAATGCGGCGGAAGGGGCTGGGTCGAGCCGCCCCCGTGCCCGGCGTGCCACGGCTCAAGCGCAAGTCGTGATCCCCCTCCAGCATGGGCGCTCGAAAACTGGGGCACTGACGAAGCAGCGATCGCGCTACGCGCGCACCTTGAAGCCACCGCCTGCTGGGAATGCAGCAACACGGGGCGCAAGGTACGCGACTGAATCGACGCCTTCCCGAACCGCGGCGCTCGCGCGCTGGCTAGCCACCGTCACGCAATGGGCGGTGTTGGCGATGTCGCGCAGCTATGGCGGGCGAACCGGAGCTGCTTAGACGTCGAAGATTGATTCCCTTCCCAACTCTACAGCTGCGGCTTGCAGACGAGGCTCAGCGAGTCGACGTCGCTAGCAAGTCGCCGTCGCGTCAGCGGGCCGCTGGACGTTCTGGCGGCGAGCCGCAGAATCCTTTCGCCTCTCGTGAATCCACTGGCCGTCTGGCGCAGAGGAACTCTGATTGACACCGAGCGTGTGCACTGGTTCTGGGTCTCGAACGGTGGGATGAAAATAGTCGTCGATCGGCAATGCCCGTCCCTTCTTCCCGGCACGGAGTCGCAGTCACGATCCCCCATACAGCCGCGGTAATACTGTGGGCCGTAATTCATGCACTGCCCCTCTTGCACCATCTGGCCGAGACTAGAAAGCGCGGCCTGCAATGCCAGACGGTTTGCTGCATCGGTCCCATCGGTTGTACCGGCGCGCGGCCGCAGGAGTTGCACCTCGCGCACTTCGCTCGGCGTGCACCTGAATCGTGCATCCACAACGTTGAAGCAGAGCGCGACGTGAAACGTGCATGCTTTGTCGGTGGTTCCGCCCCCGAAGTCGCAGGTCGGGTCGTCATCCGTGCAATGAATGCGGTTCGGTGGGAGCCCGTCGCTGCCGGGCGTTTGAACGGAAGCGGTCAGCCACTCATGTGTGCAGTTGGCGCGAGCGCCGTTGCCGGGGATCAGCTTATCGACTTCCACCTGACAGGCGCCGGAACATCCGTCACCGGTGGTAGCGTTGCCGTCGTCGCATTGTTCGCTCGGCTGCAAAATACCGTCGCCGCAGGCCGGCGTAGAAGTCGGCGTGTTCGTCGGCGTCGGCGTGTTCGTCGGCGTGGCGGTCGGAGTCTGCGTTGGACAATTCTCGACGCACGCAATGGCGATGCCGAGAGACCCGGACGGCACGTCGAAACTGTCCACCACCGTATTGATAGCGGTATCGATCACAAGCACAGTGGCGGAATCCAAATGCGTCACGTAGGCAAACGCACCGTCGGGGGTGATGGCAACAGCGCGAGGCTCGTCGTTGTCGGGAATCACTTCAATGACGGCATCGCTAGCCGTGTCGATCACCGAGATTCCGCGTCCCGGTGCTGGAACGTCGTTGCCGGTGGTTACGTACAGGTGACGACCATCAGGCGTAATTGCGATACCCTCATTAGGGCCTGACCCTAGCGGGATCGTAGCGCTGAGCATGTTTGTCGCAGTGTCGATGACCGAAACACTGTCCGAGTTGTTGTTGGTGACATAGACGCGGCTACCGTCTGGACTAACGGTAACACCCTCTGGGCTGTTGCCCACCGATACCGTAGCCGTAACCGTGTTCGTTGCGGTGTCGATGACCGAGACGAAACCTGGGTGGAAAACCTGCTGCGTCACGTAAACATGAGCTCCGTCAGGTGTGATGGCGACACGATACGGGCCGGCCGCGACGGGGATGGTCCTTGCGAGGGTATTCGAGGCCGTATCGATTACGGAGACGGTACCCGGCGTGTTCCAGTTCGCGACGTACGCGGCGGAGCCGTCGGGAGTGATGGCAATGCCGAATCCATTGCCGGGTACCGGGATAGTAGTCACGGCCGCGTTGGTGGCGGTGTTGATTACAGTAACGCTGCCCGACGTGATGCCTGGAACAGTGCCGGCATAGTTGGCAACGTAGGCGAATGCGCCGTCTGGGCTGATCGCGATATCTTCACCGGAACCGTCGGAGAACGTCGGAACGGGCGTCGTAACGGTGTTGGTGCTGATATCAACAACAGACAATGGTTTGCTCAAGATGTACGCTAGGACCTTCGCTGTTGTGCCCGAGGGCTGCCCCTGAGTCGGAGTTGTCGACCCGAGGATTGCAAACGCTACCACCATCCCCGTTGCACGCATTGAAGCCCCCTTTCGTTGCTGCTCACGTCTCGGCGTGTCGTCTTCTCTTTCTGCGGTACGCCGAAGATCTCGCGCGCGGGCCAGCCTTCACACCGCACTGCCCGCAGAAACTGCGCTCACCGGCTCTCGGCCAGCGCGATGGGGAATAGAATTGCCTGCACCAGTGGCACGTTGCCAATGCACGTACGCCGGTAATCTCCATCGCAAGCTGAAACGCCAAGAAACTAAACAAATGTCCACCACCAAAATTGAATTGTGGTGCTCGATTTGACGAGCTGTTCACGCGCAGCGTAGGGCCACTGTCTTCAAGCCACACGTTGACGTGTTGACTGACCATCTGCCACCGGGCGTTCTGGGGAGGGGGAGGCCCACCGAGCGCCGACCACCATTCGGGGCTTACAGGATACCCCGCCTTGAGCGCGCCAGCGATGCGGCACAACGACGCCGCCTCTCGTGCATAATGCTGGTAACCTCTGACGGGTTCCCGAACCCACTCTACCGGGTGTCCATCAGCACCGGGCTCAAACCTGTCGGATTCGGGAAAGCAGTGCACGAAACTAGCCCGCCGAAGTTCATCGGTCGGCACGGCCCCTGCACCCCAGCGATGAGTCATGACGCGCCCATGATCGCAAAGATAAAGCGCTCCGTGGTGCTTGATGAACGCAACTACATCCGCTGCCGTCTTGTCCTCTAGCGCAAGGAACTCGCGAAAGACTAAGCTGACTTCCCAGCGTTCCCGACCGCGGTCAGATTCCTCGATTTCCGCCGACCTAAACGATCCGGCGACCGTATGTTCCTCCCGACACAAGCGCCCGAATGGCCACCGCACCCACTCTCCGTCCGTGCAAACTTCGTGGGGAGGAGGCACCCACCACTTCCCCCACTGCGTGGGTTTATCAATGAGGGTGGTCGCTCGTCTCATGCGTCACGCTCAAATCACGCCGGGTGGACTGATGCCCTCCGACTCGCAATTCTTACCGCGCAGGAGGAACCTATGAGAAACAAGCGTTATACGCAACTCATCGCAGTGAGATTGAGTCCCGCTCTGCACCGACGCGCGACCCGCGTCGCGGCGAGGCGCGAACAGCGCTTGAGTGAATTTGTTCGCGCCGCGCTACGCGAGTACGTCGTGCGACTAGAGCCAACCGGTGGGGCGGCGGATGGACGGCGCGCGGGCAGCTGAGCACACGCCGACAACTGCGGCAGACATCGCCGCTGCCGTCGAGGGGCGACGGAGTGGCGACGGGTGGCTGGTGCGCTGCCCAGCGCACGATGACCGCACACCGTCGCTGTCCATCGCCGAACGCGACGGCCGCATGCTCCTGCACTGCCACGCGGGGTGCTCGCAGGCGGCGGTGATCACAGCTCTACACGAGCGCGGGCTGTGGCCAGCGGCAGGCACTGCACGCGCAGCGCTGCGCACGCGCCGGGATGACGTGCCGGCGCCAGAGCTCAACAGGCGCACGGCGGCAGCGCTTCGTATCTGGGGCCAGTCCCAGCCTGCGGCCGGCACCCTCGTGGAGCAGTATCTCCGATCACGCGGCATCGAGATCGCGGCCATACCCGAGATGGTGCGCTACCACCCGGCACTGCGGTACGACGACGACAGAACGCTGCCCGCGATGGTGGCGGCGGTGCAGCACGTGAGCGGCGCCGTGGTGGCGATACATCGGACCTACTTGCGAGCAGACGGCACCAGCAAGGCGGAGATCGACCCGGCGAAGAAGATGCTCGGTCCGACCAAGGGCGGTGCGGTGCGTCTGACTGAGGCCAGCGAGACTCTGGTGATCGCCGAGGGCATCGAGACGGCCTTGAGCGTTCACGTCGCGACAGGGCTCCCGACGTGGGCGGCGTTGTCCGCGCCAGGCATTGCCTCGCTCATCTTGCCGCCGCGCCCAGCCGCGGCGGACGTACTGATCTTTGCGGACCACGATTCGGCAGGCATCGCGGCCGCAGAGAAAGCAGCCAGCCGCTGGCACGGGGAGGGCCGATTTGTGCGCATAGCCCTCCCCCCAAAGCCAGGGGCCGACTTCAACGATCTGCTGCGGGGCGCGGCATGAACGAAGGAGCGGAAGCGATTCGCGAGGCTGCAGCGAACGCGAACGAGTACACACCACCGCCTCCTCGTCCGTTGTTTCGCGAGATTCCTGATCCAGAGCCCTTTCCTGTCGATGCTCTCGATGACGTGCTCGCTCAAGCGGCGCGTGCGATTCACGACATCACGCAGGCGCCGCTCGCGCTGTGCGCACAGAGCGTTCTGTCGGCGGCGACCCTGGCTGCCCAGGGAGTGGCGAATGTCCGGTTGCCGCATGGCGCCGTGCGGCCGTTGTCAAATTTCCATGTCGCAGTCGCAGAAACGGGGGAGCGAAAAACCGCTGCGGACGACATAGCGAGCGAACCGATTCGGCTGCGCGAAGCCGAACTTGCGATCGCGTACAAGGCCGATCTTGTGGAGCACGAAGCACAAAGCGCGGTGTATGAAGCGGAGTGGAAGAAGATCGCGAGCGACAGGAAACTATCCTGCGGCGCGAAGAGACAGGGGCTTGCGGATCTTGGACGTAAGCCGGAGCCACCGCCCTTTCCCATGATTGTCTGCCCAGAGCCGACCTACGAGGGGCTGTTTCGCTTGCTTCGCTTCGGGAAGCACAGCGTCGGCATCTTCTCGAATGAAGGTGGCCAACTGATCGGCGGCCATGCTCTGAACGAGGAGAACCGCCTCAAGACCGCAGCGGGCTTGTCAGAGGGATGGGACGGGAAGCCGTGGAAACGGGTGCGTGGCGGTGATGGTCTGATCGTGCTTCCGAATCGGCGGGTGACACTGAACCTCATGGTCCAGCCGATGGTTGCGAGTCAGCTTCTCGCCGACCCGTTGCTGCGGGACCAGGGCCTCCTCTCAAGGATTCTCGTAGCTGCACCGCCGCCGGCGTCGGGGACTCGCTTCTGGAAAGAGCCGCAGCCCCAGAGCCGGCGGGCGCTGGATTTCTACTCGCAAAGGGTGCTCGACAATCTGCGACGCTCGACCGTTGGGGACGACGAAGAGTTGCCCGCCATGGCCCTCACGCCGACTGCGCGCAAATTGTGGACTGCCTTTGCTGACTCGATCGAGAAGCAAATCGCTCCCGAAGGCGCGCTGAGCGGCATCCGGGGACTCGCAAACAAAGCAGCAGAGCACTCGGCGCGCATTGCCGGGGTGTTGAAGATCATCGCAGACCCGGACGGGCGCGAAATTCAAGCGGTAGCGCTCACGGCGGCTATTGAGCTGGTTCAGTTCTATCTGAGCGAAGCGGTCCGCTTACACGAGGGCACAAAAGTCAACGCCGATCTGCAGCAAGCTGCGCGGCTTCTGCGTTGGTTGCACACATCCTGGGCAGAGGAGGTAGTCTCACTCGTTGATATCTACCAACGCGGCCCCCGAGAGATTCGCGACAAAACCGACGCGACTGCTGCGGCTACCATTCTGCAGGATCATGCCTGGCTCGTGCGCCTCGACGGCGTGCATGTTGTAGCTGGGATTCGCCGCCAAGACGTGTGGCGGATTCGGAAGTCGTGACCATGCCAACGTTCGAGAAGTTCGACCCGCATGCCTTTCTCACGGGACACGGCCGCCCGGCTTTAGCCGGTTTAGCCACTTTAGCCGCAGGAGAGGGTGGTTTTGCGCCGGCCGATGATGCGGCAGAGCAACAGAAGAGCAATCCGGATCAGACTCTGAAAAGCGGAGATCACGAGGCTGCCCCGGCTAAAGTGGCTAGAGCGGCTAAAGTTCAGTCACCGGGCACCGCCAACGCAGTGCTCAGCCCAGCCGACTGCCTCGAACTGCTCACCGAGCTGCACGCCGAGCTTCGGTCCGCCTACGTCGAGGGGGGCTTGCCGTGGGCCATGGCGAACCTGCCCGAGCTGGCCCGCCGGTTCCGGGACACCGAGGCCGCCATTGATCGCCTGGCCGGAGCACGACCGACCGAGGCGGAATTCCGCCAGGCCCTGGCTGCCCATGCCGCCGTTTGGCGCGAGCTGATCGCCCGCTATCGCGCCAGCCAGGAGCGGCAAGCGGAGCACGCCGACCCCATGCCCGAGCTGCCCCTCGACGCTGTCGCCGCCGTGCGGAAGCTGTAGCCATGGCGCGCGTCCTCCCGATCGCACCGGCGCTGCCTAGCTTGGGCGCGCTGGCCACAACGCTGAGGCGCTACGCGACCGCGCTACCGGCGGAAGAGTTGCCGGCGCTGGTGGGCGAACTGGAAGCGGCAAAGGCGCTGGCGTGGGTGCGGCTGACGACTCCTGAGTCACGCCAACCCGCCGCTGAGCCGGGCCGGTTGCTCAATGCCAAGGCCATGGCCGAGTGCCTCCAGGTGCCCGAGAGCTGGCTTAGGGAGCACGCGCGCCGGGGGCGAATCCCGTGTGTGCACGTTGGCCGCTACACGCGGTTCGATGCGGAGTGTGTCCGGCGCGCCCTTGACGCGAGCGGCGAAGGTGTGATTTCTCGGGGCCGAAACCCGGCCGCTTGACAGACGATACAGGTGTCTGTATCATTACAGATACGATGGAACCTACACAGAAAACCAACCTGTTTGTTGATCCCGAACTGTGGCGCGCGCTGCGGGTGCGGGCGCTCGAAGAGGGCACCACAGCGACCGAGTTGCTCAACCGTGCGTTGGCCGAATTCTTGGGCCGCAAGGCGCAGACCGGGCGCCGATCACCCAAGGCCGGCAAAAGGGGCAAGTAACCATGGCGTGTGTGAAGCGCAGACGGAACCGCTGGGTAGTTGACTTTCGGGATCAAGACGGCGTGCGACGCTGGCAGAGCTACGAGACACGTGATGAGGCCGACGCGGCGCTGTCAAAGCTGGTGCCGGCGGTACGGCAAGGCACCTATCGGGCGCCATCGGCGCTCCCGACGCTGGAAGCCGTGGCGCGCGACTGGTTCGCGACCAAGGCCGGGCATCGGGTGAGCAGCCAAGCCGGGTGGCAAGTGCATCTCGACCGGCATATCCTGCCCGCGCTGGGCAAGCGTCGCATCGACAAGATTGGCGTGGCGGACGTGGACGCCTTCCGGGACAATCGGCGCGCGGCAGGTCTGGCGCCGCAAACCGTCAACAAGCTCCTGACAACGCTCGCCGCGATCTTCACCTGTGCCCAACGGCGGGAGCTGATCACACGCAATCCCGCGACCGTGACCGAGCGCTGCCGACTGAACGCCGATGAACTGGCGATGGAAACGCTGCTCACGGACGCCGACGACAGCAACGAGAGCGTGAGCCCGGGCGACGTGCTCTCACCGGAAGAGGCGGCGCGCCTGATCGCCGCGGCCGCGCCGGGCTTCGCCAAGACCTTCTTGCTCACGGCCGTGCTCACCGGTGCGCGCGTCGGCGAGCTGACGGCGCTGACCTGGGATGACGTCAACTTCGCCACCGGGCGCCTGAGCATTCGGCGCTCCGTCTCGTGGGCGAAGCTACGGGACCAGAAGGACAGCAAGCCGCGGTTCTATGAGCCCAAGACGCCAGCCGGCAAGCGGACCATCGACTTGGCGCCGGAGCTGGTTTCAGCGCTGAAGCCCTGGAAGCTGGCGTGTCCGAAGGGGCCGCTCAGCCTCGTGTTCCCGACCGAAGACGGCACGCCGAAGCACCGGAGCACGATCACGCACCACGGCTTGCGGCCGGCGCTGATCGCGGCGGGCCTGCCACAGGTGACGCTGCATTCACTGCGCCACACCTGTGCGTCGGCGTTGATCCTGGCTGGTACCGACTGCCTGGAGGTGGCGAAGTTTCTCGGACACGCGAAGCCCACCGTCACCATGTCGGTCTACGCGCACTGGTTCAACACGCGCAAGACGGCGGGCACCATGGCGGCCGTCGCCGGGGCCGTCTTTGGTGCCCTTGGTAGCAGTTTGGTAGCAGTTGGTGGTGCTCCCACCCTCGCGACTGGAGAAAACGCTTGAAAATCAATGCCCCCGGCGCGACTCGAACGCGCGGCCCCAGGATTAGGAATCCTGTGCTCTATCCACCTGAGCTACGGGGGCGCGGTGGAGCGGCGAGTCGAGGGATCTTACCGGGAACAGCACGGCCGCAGCAAGGCCCTCGCCGCCGCGCGATGATTCGTCGCGCATGCCAAGCCCCTGATCTTCAGCATTCGCACGCCGCGTGAAACCAGCTGAGACTTTTTCTCAGTCGTGAGACGATCGCGTGCTGCCTTGTCGCGTGCCCTCCAGCGACTCACGGCGGCGCGCCACTTGCTCTACGCTAGTCGCTGTGAAACCGGATCCGAGCTTTGACCGCAGCCCGATGATCACCATCCGGGAGGTGACGCGGGCCAGCGACCTGAGTCGCGTGTGCTTCTACCCGTCACTCCGGCGCGCCACTGCGGCGGGCGAACGGAGCGTCAGGTAGTCAGCGGAGGAAGACGTGCGGAAGATCCAGTGCGAGACATGCGCCGTGCGGAGTCGCTGCCTGGTCAGCGACCTCCCTGCGCAGGCGCTGCAAGACTTCCGCGCGGCGACGGCGAGTGCGGTATACAAGCCGCGCCAGGTCGTCTTCACGGAAGGCAGTCCGGCCACCGGGCTCTATCTCCTCTGCCACGGCGCCGTCAAGCTGTATCACTCCGATCGCTTCGGACATGATCACATTCTCGAAGTCACCGGTCCGGGTGCGGTGCTCGGCGAACTGCCCGCGGATCCTGAGCAGCGCCTGTCGGTCTCCGCGGAGACGCTGAGCGAGTCGCAGCTGTGCTTCTTGCCGCGCGAACGATTGCC
Organism: uncultured Binatia bacterium (SeqCode); assembly: GCA_964498075.1. Classification (GTDB taxonomy): domain Bacteria; phylum Desulfobacterota; class Binatia; order HRBIN30; family HRBIN30; genus CAZCGA01. The sequence goes on from CAZCGA010000004.1 coordinate 89,093, forward strand.
CGCGTTCCTGCGTGATTACCCGAAGAGTGGCATGCACCTGATTGCCGCGCTGAGCGGCGAGCTGGCGGCCGCGCGCCGGAAGGTTCGCGACCTCGCACTGAAGAGCGCCGAAGGTCGTTTGGCGGGCCTGCTCGTGGAGCTGGCGCGCGGCAGCACACCGACGTCGCCCGCCAACGGCACACGCGTCCGCTACAAGCGGCGTGAGCTGGCGGAGATGGTCGGTGTGTCAACCGAGACCGCGATCCGCTTGCTGAGCAAGCTCAAACACAAGCGGGCGATCACCACCGCGGGCCGCGATATCGTCATCCACGACTTCCAAAAGCTTCGGCAGCTCGCCCACTACGACGACACAGAGATGTGACCTGGGTCGCGCGCCGTCTGTTGCCCCCCACGGCCATCGCGGTTTTATTCCGGGGGGGATTGTAGTAGACGGCCAACGGAGGACGCAGCCGTGTCACCCCACAAGGAACTTCCCAACATTGCCGAGGTTCTCGGCCCAGTCCTCCAGCGGGTGTCTCGCGCGCAGCAGCCTCTCCTCATCGCCCTCGCCGAACGCTTGGCCGCCGAGCGCTATCGAGGCTGGGCGAGCGAGGTTACCGAGCCCGATCTGAGGTCTGGGCTGCTTGCTTGCGCCGATCGGGAGGAGGAGATCGCACGCTGCATTGAAGCGCTCTTCCCCGCGGCAGCCTCAATCCAGCGTGACCTCCTCGCCGGGAATCCCGATCTGATCGACCTCAATCGGTCGCTCTTCGCGGGCTATCCGCTCGATCAGCAGTTCATCCTTCAAGCCCAAGGCGAGCACCTCGGTGCGGCAACCTGGAGGTCGTTCGCCCACAACGAAGAGAACCCAGAAACGCGCAACACGTTCCTGGGGTGCGCCCTTCTCGAAGAGCAGAGCGCAGCTTTTCTTGAGTCCATCTCCAGTGGAAAGGCCTAGTGACACCTTCGGCGCATCCGTATGACAAGGACGCAACGATGCTGACGCGAGTCGATCGAGTGCAGGTTGTCGTCACCGAGCGGTCCAGGGCGGCGGCCGCGTTCTCGCGGCTGCTCGACGCCGAGGTCACACGGGAGGACACCGTGCGCACGCTTGCCGCGCGGCGCACGGTTCTTCGGCTGGGAAGCAGCGAGCTGGAGCTGCTCGAACCGGACGGCGCGGGGTTGGTGGCCGACTTCTTGGCGCAGACGAACGGCGGGCTGTTCGCCGCCGGCTTTGCAACCCCGGAGCTTCCAAAGCTGCGCGCCCATCTTCAGAAATGCGGGGCGACGTTCGCGGAGGAAGGCGATCAACTGCTACTCTCACCCGATACGTCACGTATGCCCGGGTTGCGCGCGGTGCTCTCCGCGGAGCGCACTCGCCCACGCGTCGGTCTCTTGCAGCATCTGTACGAGGTCACGCTACTGGTGAACGACTTCGCCGGGGTGGTTCAGAGCGCGGCGGCCACGTTCGCGTTGCAGCCGTCGCATTTCGTCCCCATCCGCTCACCGGAGTACGGCTACGACGGGACGCTCACGCTTTTTCATCCCGATCGTCTCGACCGCATCGAGATCATCACTCCCAACGAGCCGGCCAAGACCATGGGACGCTTCTTCGCGAGACGCGGCCCGAGCTTGTACATGTGCTTCGCCGAGGCGCACGACCTCGTCCCGATCCGCACGCGGCTGCTCGATCACGCGCCGCACGACTGGACAGGCCCGCGCGACGGCGCCGTTCCGGACAGCCTCTTCCTTCATCCCAAGGCGCTCGCGGGAGTGATGATGGGTGTCAGTCGCACCAGCTTTGCCTGGACGTGGTCGGGTCACCCCGAGCGTGTCACGCCAGGTGCGGGCACATGAGCCGCGCCACGGTGCTCGAAGAACTCCGCGACGGCGTGCTCGTGCTGACACTCAACCGGCCGACCCGTCGCAACGCCTTCAACGACCAGCAGTACGATGATCTGCGCACCGCGCTGGCCGACGCACAAACCGACGACCACGTCCGGGTGGCGGTGATCACCGGAGCACCCGGTGCCTTCTCCGCCGGCCAGGACATCAACGAAATGGGCTCGGGGCGCGCCTTCACGCCCTTCATCGACCAGCTCTCCAGCTTCGACAAGCCGCTGCTCGCGGCAGTGAACGGCGTGGCCGTGGGCGTCGGTCTGACGATGCTGCTGCACTGCGACCTCGTGTACGTCGCCGACGGCGCGCGTTTACGCGCCCCGTTCGTCTCGCTGGGGTTGGTGTGCGAAGCGGGTAGCAGCCTGCTCCTTCCGATGATGATCGGTCCGCAGCGCGCCGCCGATGTGCTGCTCTCGGGTGGATGGATGAGCGCCACCGAGGCGGTCGCGAGCGGCCTCGCGCTGCGTGCCCTCCCCACTCACGAGCTGCTGCCAACGGCACTGGCGAAGGCGCAGGAGATCGCTGCCCAGCCGGCGGCGGCGCTGCGGGGCGTCAAACGGCTGCTGCAGGGGGCCCGAGCCGACGCGCTCAAGGCCGCTCGCGCTCGCGAAGATGCGGCCCAGGCCGCGCACCTCGGCTCGCCGGAGAACCGCGCCGCAATTCGTGCCTTCCAGGAAAAGCGAAAGGCTTGACTCACTGCCGCGCCGAGCGAAGGAGAGAACACGAAGGAGGACGTGATGGATCCCGCCGTGAAGAAGACCGCCCTCAGAATGATCCCGTATGGGCTCTACGTGCTGACCTCGGAGACTGCCGACGGCCGCATCGCAGCTGCCACCATCAACTGGGTGACGCAGGCGTCCTTCGAACCACCGCTGCTCGTCGTCGGGGTCAAGACCGACTCCAGTGCCTACGGCGTCGTGAAGGAGAGTGCGGCGTTCGCCCTGAATGTCCTCGGCAAGGGCCAACAAGCGCTCGCGTTCACCTTCTTCAAGCCCACGTCGCGCGATGGCGACACCGTCTCAGGCGAGCGCTTCCGTCGAGGCGTAACCGGTGCACCGCTGCTCGAAAGCACCCCCGCATTCGTCGAGTGCCGACTGCGTGAGACTGTCGAGCGCGGCGACCACGCCATCATGGTCGGTGAGGTCGTGAACGCCGGCGTCGCCAAGCAACCCGACGGGCGGCCCGACGACGCGACGCTGTGGCTGCGGGATCTCGGCGAGAAGACTTTCTACGGCGGCTAGAGAGCCGTTGGGGCAATCAGGGTACGCCCGCTAGCGCCCGCGCGTTAGCGCCCGGGCGGGAGGACGACCACGGGGGCGCAGGTATCGGTTGCATCGTTCACCGCGCGCACGATCTCCGCCACGGAAGGCTGGCCGTCGGGTTTCGTAGCCAAGGCCGGGCATGCAGCCGCCGCGGCGTCGCCAAGCGCGATGTCGACCAGCGTGAGCAGCTCCACGTTTGTGATGACCAAATCGCTGTCGCAGTCACCGGCGCACTGCCGCGGGAGCGTCGGCGTTTCCGTCGGCGTCGGACTGGGGGTTGGGGACGCCGTGGGTGTCGGTGCCGTCTGCCCGGCGTTGTTGCGCGGCACCGGCGGTGCAAAGAAGAAGTCCGCGGCGCTGTCGTTGCTGTCATCCACGGCATCCAGCCTTTCATTGGAGCCCAGGTTGCGCCGGATAGCCATCCCGAGCGTCAAGCCCCCGTCTGCATTGAAGGGCGCCCCGCTCGGCGATGGCTGCACGCTGCTTCCGGAGAAGTCGCCCCACGATACACAATCGATGTTCTCGTAGCAGACCTTGCCGCCGGTCCGCGCAATCACCGGCGTCATCATCAGGTCGGACGCGACGCCAAACAACGATGCCGCGTCCGGTGTGGCAATCAGCAGGGTGGCCTGGTTCGCGCTGTTGGAGACGTTGCTCATGAAGGTGAACGACCCGACTTGGGCGCCGCTCGCATCGAAAACTTGCACGCTCTGCTGGTCCACGAGGTTCTGGAAGGCGGAGTAGGCCTGCAGCATGACGTACTGCGCGTCCGGTCGCTCCGCGGTACCGGGGAACACCTCGACGATATTCATCAGGTGAAACGTCGCCGACGACACCCGAGGGTTCATCGCCAGTGCACCGATCAGGGCCAGGACCAAAAGCACGTGGCGCGACATCTGCCCTCCTCTCCCGCACGGAGTGAACATCGCCGGCCCTACCGTGTCAACTCAGCGGCCGCGGTTTGACGCGTTTCCTGCACCGTGTTAGCTGGTTTGCAACTTTGGACACTCTCCGCAATCCGGTTCCGACGGTGGACACGATCATTCAAGTGCCCGGTGGGATCGTGCTGATCAAGCGTCGTTACCCACCTCCCGGTTGGGCGCTCCCCGGTGGCTTCGTGGAGTACGGCGAAACGGTGGAGGCGGCGGCGCGGCGCGAGGCACACGAGGAGACCGGGCTCGATGTGAGCCTGACGGAGCTGCTGGGTGTCTACTCGGACCCGCGCCGTGATCCGCGAGGTCATACCATGGCAGTGGTGTTCATTGGCAACGCCGAGGGTACGCCCTCAGCCGGCGACGACGCAGCGGAGGCGGCAGTGTTCACGGAGCAGTCGCTGCCGGCGCCGCTCGCCTTCGACCACGGCCAGATCCTCGCCGACTACTTCGCCTACGAGCGAACCGGCCGGCGACCGTTTCGAGCCGCATGAGCGCGGGCGGCTCATTCATCTCCCCGCTCACACTCGCCGAACGCGCGATGCTGCTCTTCCTCGCTCGCCACAGTATCCGTGCATCCTTGGAGAATGCGGCGCCGCCGGCCTGCCCATCTCTGACCCCGGCGCTGACGCAGCCAGCGGCGGCGTTCGTCAGCCTGCATAGCGAGCGTCGTCTGCGCGGGTGCATCGGGACGCTGGAGGCCGAGCGCCCGCTGCATGTGGCGGTGGTGCGGCTCGCCGTCTCGGCCGCCTTTGACGATCCGCGCTTTCCGCCGCTCGCGGCGGTAGAGCTACCGATGCTCGAAATCGAGATCTCGCGTCTGGGACCGCTGGTGCCCTGCCGCCCGGAAGACGTGCTCCCCGGTATCCATGGTGTCTGCGTGCGTCACGGCGAGCATCGTGGGGTCTTCCTGCCGCAGGTGGCAACGGAGCACGGCTGGGATCGCGACACGCTGCTCCGCGAGCTGTGCCGCAAGGCGATGCTGCCACCAGACGTGTGGAAGAACCCCGAGGCGGAGCTGCGGGTGTTCACCGCCGAGGTGTTCGGCGATCGCCGCGCCGAGTCGTACTGATGCTCGGCGCCCAGCGGGGGACTTCGCGCCGTCTCTTGCGGTGGATCGCGGGGCTCGGTGCACTGAATGCCGCCGCCCTCGCCACACTCACGCTGCTTTCGTACGGGCTCGCTCCCGTCATGCTCGCGCACCGCGAGCTGCCGGCTGACGCTGAGAACGCACGCACCATCGCTCGGATGATTGGTCCGTTCGGCGCGGCCGTCGAAGGCGTGATCGTCGCTGGCGACCCCGCCGCCACCAGACGAAGGTTCGCACTCGCGGCGGGTCTGCCGCTGGCCGTGTCGACGGGCGCGTTCATTGCCCTGCTGGTGCTGCTGGCGCGGGAGAAGGAACGTCTGGATGCGGACGTTCCGGCCCGACTGCGGTACTGGGCGGTGTTGTTTGCCGCCCTCGGGACGCCGGCTTTGCCGGCGCTCGTCCAAGACTTCTGGCTGTATGTGGCCTGGGGGCGGATGGTGGCGATCGGCGCAAATCCGTATTACGTCACCTTACCGGCCGCGCTCGCTCATGATTTGCCGCTGGACGAGCGTCGCTTCACAATGACCTACGGGCCGTTGTGGGCCGTGTTTTCCGGCTTCGCCACCTGGATCGCACCGTCCCTCCTCTCGGCGGCGGTGGTCTTCAAGCTCGTTCTCGCGAGCGCGTGGATCGGGTCGGTGTGGCTGGTCGATCGCCTGTTGCGCACCGAACCGGTGTGGTGCCGGTGCGTCGGCATCGCCATCGTCGGATGGCTTCCCGTCAGCCTCGTACACGGAGTTGCCGAAGGGCACAACGACGTGGTGGTCCTCTTTCTCCTGCTCGTCTGGCTGCGCGCGCTCGAGCGCGGGAACCGCGTGAGCGCCACGGCGGCGCTCACTGCCTCCGCACTGATCAAGTACGTCACGGCTCCCCTCTTGGTCGTCGACGCGCTGTACGCCGTGCCGCGCGACCACGGCGTCGTTGCGTACCTGCGCCGGCGGCTCGTGGTGGCCGCGGGTGCCGCGTTGGCCTTCGCACTCTTCTTCCGCGGGCCCGGATTTTTCGCCTCACCCATCGCCATGGCGGGCTGGCGGTTCTTCACACCGGCCGACGGGATCCTGATGACGGGCAAGCTGCTCGGCGGTCCAGCGTGGCCGCCCTCCGCGGTCACCGCCGTTTTCCTCGTGCTTGGCGTTGGTGTCCTCGCGATCTTCCCGCTACTGGCGGCGATTCACACCGTCAGCGTGTGGCGGCGGCCCGGGAGCGACGGCCTCTACAATGCCACGCTGGCGGTCCTGTCCGCGATCCTCTTCAGCGGCGTTGGGCACGTGTGGCCCTGGTTCGTGTTCTGGGTCATCGGACCTGCTGCGCTGCGTGCGGGATCGGCAATCACCCGCTGGGTGCTCGGCGCGGCGCTGGCGGTGCCGTTTGCGATGCTGGCTTTGCTGCTCGGTTCGGGGCCAGACCGCTACGTCGCGCCGACGATCCTCTTATCGGTCGCCGCGTTTGCCGGGCTTGTTTTCCTGCCGCGGGGATGGTTCCCCCCCGCTGGTGGTTCACACGAGCACGAGGCCTGACGGCATCTGCCCCACAGTCGGCTACACGAGCTTGCGCAGCGCCGCTTCGATGCGGTCCAGCCCGCGTTCGAGGTTCTCCATCGAGTTGGCGTACGAGATGCGGATGTGCTCGGGGTAGCCGAAGTCGCTTCCGCCCACCACCGTCACCCGCGCCGACTCGATCAGGTACGCGGCCAGCTCGTCACCGGTCGTCGGCGCTGAGGCGGCGCGCCGATTGAGGTACGCCGACATGTTCGGGAAGACGTAGAACGCGCCTTGCGGCTCGGGGACGCGAATGCCGTCGATGGCGCGCAGGCGGCGCACCACGAAGTCCTTGCGCTTCTCGAACTCGCGGATCATCAAGCCAACCGTCTCCTGCGGTCCCCCCAGCGCCTGCGCCGCCGCCGCTTGCGCGACGGACGACGGGTTCGAGGTCATCTGCCCTTGCAGGGTCGACATCGCTTTGATCACGTGCGCCGGCCCGGCGGTGTAGCCGATCCGCCATCCCGTCATGGCGTACGTCTTCGACACCGAGTTGACCACCAGCGTGCGCTCGCGCAGCTCGGGGCGCAGGCGCAGCACGTGCCCGGGCCGGAAACCGCCGTACACCATCATCTCGTACACGTCGTCGGAGATGACGATGAGATCGTGGCGGGCGATCACATCGAGGAGCGGGGCCAGCTCGGCCTCGCTGTACGCCGCGCCGGAGGGGTTGCTGGGGCTGTTGAGGATGATGGCGCGCGTGCGCGGCGTGATCGCCGCGTCCAGCTCCTGCGCCGTCAGCTTGAAACCGTCCTCCAGACGGCTGCGCACGACGCACGGCTCCGCACCCGCCAGGACCAACATGTCGGTGTAGCTCACCCAATACGGCGCCGGCACGATCACCACGTCCCCCGGGCCGAAGAGCGCGTGGAAGGCGAGGAACAGCGAGTGCTTGCCGCCGCAGCTCGCCAGCACCTCGCGCTTCTCGTAGACTACGCCGTTGTCGCGCTTCAGCTTGGTGACGATCGCGGTCTTCAGCGCATCGGTGCCCCCCACCGGTGTGTACTTCGTCTCGCCGCGCCGCATCGCCTCGGCCGCGGCATTCTTGATCGACTCCGGGGTGTCGAAGTCCGGCTCACCGGCGCCGAAGTCGATGAGGTCGACTCCCTGCGCTCGCAAGGCGGCGGCCTTCTCGGTCACCATCATGGTCGCCGACGGCTTGATCAGATCCAGTCTGCTGCTGAGCTTCATGAGTCCTCTAGAAATCACAATCGGAAGGGAATCGCGACCGCAACGCGCCGTGGCGTTCCGACGGCCGTGGAAGTCAGTGCTCCGATCGCAGCTTCTTCAGCAGGCGCTGGTAGACTGAATCGGGCAACAGCCCACGGACGTCACCGCCCAGCGCGGCAACCTCCTTGACCAGCCGCGACGCGGTGTAGAAGTAGCTCTCTCCCGCGGTCATGAACACGGTCTCGATGTGCGGCTTGAGGTGGCGGTTCATCATCGCCATCTGAAACTCGTACTCGAAGTCCGACACGGCCCGCAAACCGCGGATGATCACGCGCGCCTCGACCTTGTCGCAGTAGTCGACCAGCAAGCCCGTGAAGCTGTCGGCGGTGGCCCGCCCGCCCGCATCCACAAGCGTATCGCGAATCATGATGACGCGCTCCTCCGCCGTGAACAAGGCGCGATCCTTGTGCGGGTCGCTCGTGCCGCTGGCGACGGCGACAATCACGTGATCGAACACGTTCAGGGCGCGGCGCACGACGTCGAGGTGGCCGCTGGTGATCGGATCGAACGAGCCGGCGTACACCGCGCGGCGGTTCAGCGTGCTCTCTGTCGGCGTTCCTGCCATGGGTTCATCATCCACGAATAGCGCGACGCCTGTCTTTCCATAGCGTCGCGTCTGGGTCAAATGGAGGGGGCCGTACGCCGCCGCCGGCGCTTCGTCGACGTGGTGCTCAACGATCACCCAGGCCCCCGCCTGCATCAGGCCATGCGCCGCCAAGGCGGCCAGCGTGTGATCGACCAGGTCGTGGCCGTACGGGGGATCGAGAAAGGCGCCGTCGAAGCGGGCGCCATCCCGGGCCAGCTGCGCCAGCACCCGCGGCACCGGTGAGCGCAGCACGCGACCCTGCGGTTCGAAGCCGCACAGCCGCAGGTTGTCCTGCACGAGGCGAGCGGCCGTCGTCGATTGCTCCACGAAGGTCACCGCCGCGGCGCCCCGGCTGAGCGCCTCGATACCGAGGGCGCCGCTGCCGGCGAACAGATCGAGGACGTGTGCCGATTCGAGGGCGAAGCGGCTGGTCAGAACGCTGAAGATCGCTCCTTTGACCTTATCCGCCGTGGGGCGCACTGCGAGGCCGCGGCCAGCGCGCAGACGCCGTCCTTTCGCCGTGCCGGCTATGACGCGCATTGGTCGTGTCTCGTTCCCGTGCCGCGTGCTCGCAGCGAAGGCGACGCGCCTCTATCAGAAACCAGCACGATTCACGAACATGTACCCCCGGTCGGGTACTGTCCGGTTCGGACAGTACCCCCGGTCGCGAAACTCTTGTGTCCTCGCGACGCCACAGGTAAGGTTGCTGGCCGCAACCAAGGACGAGAGAGAACAGGAGGAAGCGAGATGCGACGACACGCAATGAGCCTCGGGGTGATCGCCCTGCTGGCAGCTTGCGGGGCGAGCCCCGACGACATGCGAGAGATTCGCGACGGGCAGCGTGAGATCCGCGCGAAGCTGGCCGACATCGAGAAGAAGATCGAGCAGGTTGCATCGCGGCCCGCTGCCCCGGCCGGACAACCCGACCCGAACAAGATCTACACCATCCCAGCCGGGAATTCTCCGTTCAAGGGACCAGCCGCCGCACCGGTCCTCTTGGCGGAATTCTCGGACTTCCAATGACCCTTCTGCTCGAAAGTCCCCAGTTTGGTGGACGAAGTTTTGAAGGCGTATCCGAAGGACTTGAAGTTTGTCTATAAGCAGTTCCCGCTCACGAGCATTCATCAGAACGCCCTCAACGCCTCGCGCGCCTCGTTGGCAGCGCACAAGCAGGGGAAGTTCTGGGAGATGCACGACAAGCTGTTCGCCAACCAGCAGGCCCTACAAATGGACAAGCTGAAGGAGTACGCGCAGCAGATCGGCCTCGACATGGCCAAGTTCGAGGCCGACATGGCATCACCCGACATCCAGAAGCAGATCGACGAAGAAACCAAAGTCGCCCAGGCGGCACAGGTTACCGGGACGCCGACCTTGTTCGTGAACGGCAAGCGGGTCAGCGACCGCAGCGTCGAAGGCCTCAAGGCCCTGGTCGACGAGGCGTTGAAGAAGGGATGAGCAGCAGCCTTCCGCGGTCAGCAATCAGCCAGCATCAGAACGGGCGACCCAGCGGGTCGCCCGTTTGCCTTTTGAGCTGAGCGCTGAAAGCTGATCGAAGACCGCTTCCCTCACGTCCGATAGTCCGAGTTGAAGCGGACGTAGTCGACGCTGAGATCTGATGTGACCCGGTGCGCGGTGGCGCGGCCGGCGTGCAGGTCGATGGTGAGCGTGAACTCGGGCCGCCGCGTCACTGCCGCGGCGCGCCGTTCGATGCGGCCGACGATCTCTTCGCCACGACGCACCACCTGTACGTCGTCCAGATAGACATCCATCTTATCCGGATCGAACACGGCGCCGCTGTAACCGGCGGCGCAGACGATGCGCCCGGTGTACGGATCACTGCCGTAGAACGCCGCCTTGCACAGCGGCGAGCGCGCAATGGTGTCGGCCACACGTGCTGCGTCGCGGGCGCTGCGGGCGCCGCGGACGTGGATGTCGACGACCTTGGTGGCGCCCTCGCCGTCCTTGACGATCATGCGGGCCAGCGAGCGCATCAGCCGAGTGATCGCGGCGGAGAAGCGCGGGAAGTCGCGCGACCGCGCGGTCAGCGGTGCATTTTCGGCGACGCCGTTCGCCATGAGCACGGCGGTGTCGCTGGTGGAAGTGTCGCCGTCGACGACGATCGCGTTGTATGATTCCGGCAGCGCGGCGCGGAGGGCGCGGCGCAAGGCCGCCGGCGACACAGCGGCATCGGTCAGCACGTAGGTTAGTGTCGTCGCGTGCACCCCAAGAGACATTTTCGGCGCGATCATGCCGGCGCCCTTCGTCATGCCGGCGATGGTGATCGTGCGGCCGCCGATGGCGAGCTTCTCGGCGGCAAATTTGGGAAACGCATCGGTGGTCATCATGCCCTCGTGCGCCTCGTGAAAGGCATCGGGCGACAGCTGTGTGCACGCTTCCTGCACCCCGCTCCGCACGCGCTGGCGCGGCAGCGGCACACCGATGCGGCCCGTCGACGACGGAATGACCAGGCGCTCGTCGATGCGCAGCGCGCGCGCCACGATGGCGCACATCTCGCGGGCGACGGCGAGGCCCTGTCGCCCGGTGTAGGCGTTGGCGTTGCCGCTGTTGACGATGATGGCCTGCAGCCGTCCGGCTGGCGCGCGTTCCATGCCCAGCAGCACCGGCGCCGCCTTGACCCGGCTAGTGGTGAACGCGGCGGCCGCCGCCGCAGGCGTGTCGGAACAGATCAGCCCGATGTCGCGCTTGCCGTTCTCTTTCAACCCGCAACGCACACCGGCAAAGCGGAAGCCGGGCACCCGGATGGGGACTTTATCGACCGTCAGTTTCATGGCCGTATCGTCCGGCCCCCTCCCAGCCTCCCCCGTTCACGGAGGTGTTCACGGGGGAGGAGAAAGAGGAAGCCCATCCTTTCCTTCACAGGTTCGTCTGCGACGCGGTCAGGTCCCTCCCCTGTTGCCATCTCCGGCAACGGGGGAGGTTAGGAGGGGGCCTGTTCGCACCGGAACTCCGCTCTGCCTCACGCGCCGTGGCACTTCTTGTACTTCTTGCCGCTGCCGCAGGGGCAGGGATCGTTGCGGCCAACCTTGTCGTCGCGCCGCACGGTTTGCGGCTTTGACTGCGGCGCCGGGGCCCCGCCGCCGCTCATGACCATTTGCATGGGTTGCGGGCGGCGGCGTTGTTGCATGCGCTCGACGTCCGCCTCGTGGGCGATCTGCACGGTGAACACCTTCTCGACGACGTCCGCTTCGAGCTGCTGCATGATGGCCTCGAACATGTCGAAGCCTTCCTTCTTGTACTCCTGCAGCGGGTTCTGCTGGGCGTAGCCGCGCAGGCCGATGCCCTCCTTGAGGTGATCCATCGCCAGCAGGTGGTCCTTCCACAAGCCGTCGAGGGTCTGCAGCATCACCAGCTTCTCGAGGTGGCGCAGGACCGGCGGCGTGAAGGTACGCTCCTTCTCTCCGTAGCTCGCCGCGACGCGATCGATGACCAGCCGCTCCAGGCTCTCGACCGTCTGCCGCTCGGCCTCCGCGTCGGTGAGGCTGAAGCGCAGGTTGAAGCTCTTGAACAGCGTATCGCTCAGCGCCTTCCAGCCCCACTCGGACGGGTGCGTCTCGGCGTTGGCGAACTGCGCCACGAGGCCGCCGGCGACGTTCTCCGCCATCGCCAGCAGCTCGTGCTTCAGATTGGTGCTGGACAAGATGTCGCGGCGGCGCCCGTAGACGATCTCGCGCTGCTGGTTCATCACGTCGTCGTACTCGAGCAGGTGTTTGCGGATGTCGAAGTTGTGACCTTCCACCTTGCTCTGCGCGTTGGCGACGGCGCGCGTGATGAGCCGGTGCTCGATCGGCACGCCCTCTTCCATGCCGAGCCGGGTCATCAGTCCCTGGATGCGCTCCGCCCCGAAGATGCGCAGCAGATCGTCTTCGAGTGAGAGGTAGAAACGCGATGAGCCCGGGTCTCCTTGTCGGCCGGCGCGGCCGCGCAGCTGATTGTCGATGCGCCGGCTCTCGTGGCGTTCCGTACCCATGATGTGCAGGCCGCCGGCGGCAATGACCTGCCCGCGCTCCTCGGCGCACCCGGCCTTGTAGTCGGCAAGTATCTCCTCGTAGCGATC
>CAZCGA010000005.1:0-1918 GCA_964498075.1 uncultured Binatia bacterium (SeqCode)
TGGTCGACACCGGCAGCCGCATGGACGAGGTGATCTTCGAGGAGTTCAAGGGCACGGGCAACATGGAGATCCACCTCGACCGCCGTCTGGTCGACAAACGCATCTTCCCCGCCATCGACATCAACCGTTCGGGTACCCGCAAGGAGGAGCTGCTCTTGAGCAAGGACGCCCTGGCGCGGGTGTGGATCCTGCGCAAGCTCCTGGCCCAGCTGAACCCCGTGGAAACCATGGAGTTCATGATGGACAAGATCACCGACACGAAGAACAACCAGGAGTTTCTCGACTCCATGAACCAGTAGGCGCGAGTTGCGGTGCGCCGAAACTTTCTGATATCGAGTCAGCTTTAGACACCCGCAACACGGAGAGACCGCGTATGCCAGAAGTGAGTATGAAGCAGTTGCTCGAAGCCGGCGTGCATTTCGGGCATCAGACCAGCCGCTGGAATCCGAAGATGAAGCCGTACATCTTCGGCGCCCGTAACGGCATCTACATCATCGACCTGCAGCGCACGGTGAAGCTGTTCGAGCAGGCCTACGCCTTCGTGCGCGACCTCGCCGGGAACGGCGGCACGGTCCTGTTCGTCGGCACCAAGAAGCAAGCGCAGGACGCCATCCGCGAGGAATCCGAGCGCTGCGGTATGTTCTATGTGAACAACCGCTGGCTCGGCGGCACGCTGACCAATTTCCAAACCATCAAGCAGAGCATCGATCGGCTCAAGAAATGCGAAGAGACCCTGGACGATCCGGCCATGGCCGAAGCCTTGACCAAGAAGGAGATGCTCGGCGTGTCGCGCGAGCGTGACCGGCTGCTCAACTCGCTGGGCGGCATCAAGGCGCTCCGCAAGCTCCCGGACACCCTCTTCGTCATCGACCCGAAGAAGGAAGAGATCGCCATCAAGGAAGCCAACAAGCTGCACATCCCGGTCGTCGCGGTGGTCGACACCAACTGCGACCCTGACGTCGTCGACTACAAGATCCCCGGGAACGACGACGCCATCCGCGCCATTCGCCTGTTCTGCGCCGCCATCGCCGACGCCGTGCTGGAAGGCAAGGCGCTCCTCGAAGAACGCGCGAAGGCGTCGGGGGGTGAGGCACCGGCCGCGGAAGAGGCGCCGGCCGGCGGGGCAGCAGCGCAAGGAGAGATGGCATGAGCGAGGTGAGTGCGACGCAGGTCCGCGAGCTCCGCGACAAGACCGGCGCCGGCATGATGGATTGCAAGAAGGCGCTGGCGGCGAGCGGTAGCGACCTCGAGAAAGCGGTGGTGTACCTGCGTGAGAAAGGCCTTGCGGCGGCCGCGAAGCGCTCGACGCGGGCGGCGAGCGAAGGCGCGGTGAGCTCGTACATTCACGCCGGCGGCAAGATCGGCGTCCTCCTCGAAGTGAACTGCGAAACCGACTTCGTCGCCCGCACACCAGAGTTCCAGGCGCTCGTGAAGGACCTTGCCATGCAGGTGGCGGCGGCGAACCCCCGCTTCGTGCACCGCGAGGACGTGTCGGCGGAGGCAATCGACGCGGAGCGCAGCATCTATCGCGCCCAGGCGAGCGGCTCGGGCAAGCCCGCCGCGGTGATCGAAAAGATCGTCGACGGCAAGCTGGAGAAGTTCTTCGCCGACGCGTGCTTGCTGGAGCAACCGTTCATCAAGGACCCGCAGCGGACGGTGCGGCAGCTGGTCGCCGATGCGATCGCGCAGTTGGGCGAGAACGTCGTGGTGCGGCGCTTCGCCCGCTTCCAACTCGGAGAGATGACTGAAGCATCGGCGTGAGACGACGGTGAGCCCGGCCCCTTCGACGATCGCACCGGCGGTGGCGCAGTCGGCGGCGACACTACGTTACCACCGCGTGCTGCTCAAGCTCAGCGGTGAGGCGCTGGTGGCGGACCATGGCTACGGCATCGATCCCCAAGTGCTGCACGCCGTGGCC
>CAZCGA010000005.1:1928-101535 GCA_964498075.1 uncultured Binatia bacterium (SeqCode)
CCGCCGAGCTGAAGGACGTCCACGCCCTCGGCGGCGAGCTGGCCATCGTCATCGGCGGCGGCAACATCTTCCGCGGCCTGGCCGGCAGCGTGCGGGGCATGGAGCGCACCAGCGCCGACTACATGGGGATGCTGGCGACCGTGATCAACGCCCTGGCGTTGCAGGATGCCTTGGAGAGCATCGGCGTGATGACCCGCGTGCTCTCGGCCATCACGATGCAGCAGATCGCCGAGCCCTACATCCGCCGCCGCGCCAAGCGGCACCTCGAAAAAGGACGGGTGGTGATCTTCGCAGCCGGCACTGGAAACCCGTTCTTCACCACCGACACGGCGGCGAGCTTGCGCGCCGTGGAGATCAGTGCGCAGGTGATCCTGAAGGCCACCAACGTGGATGGGATCTACGACGCCGATCCGAAGCAGCATGCCGGTGCACAGAAGTTCGGGGAGCTGAGCTACATCGACTTCCTCAACCGGCACTTGAAAGTGATGGACTCGACCGCGATCACGCTCTGCATGGACAACGGGCTGCCGATCATCGTCTTCGATCTGCATACCCACGGGAACATCAAACGCGTCGTCCAGGGCGACGCCATCGGCACGATCGTGCACTAGCCCGACCATGACCGACGAGGTGATTGAGGAGCTCCGCAAGGAGATGGAACGCACCGCGGGGGCCCTGCGGAAGGACCTCACCCGCACGCGCACGGGACGGGCGTCGACCGCGTTGCTGGAAGGCATCACCGTCGATTACTACGGTACCCGTACGCCGCTGAACCAGTGCGCCGGTTTGTCCGCTCCGGAGCCGCGACTGCTGATCATTCAGCCGTACGACAAGAGCATCGTCGGGCAGATCGAGCGCGCCATTCTGCAGTCCGATCTGGGGCTGGTGCCCGTGAACGACGGCAAGATCCTGCGCGTACCGATTCCGGAGCTGACCGAAGAACGGCGCCGAGAGCTGGTCAAACACGTGCGCAAACTTGCCGAGGATTATCGCGTCTCGGTGCGCAACCACCGCCGCGACGCCATCGACCTGCTCAAGTCGCTCGAGAAGGATAAGGACATCACCGAGGACGACCTGCACAAGGCCCAGGAAAAGGTGCAGGACATCACCAAGACCTACATCGAGCGGATCGACCAGATCCTCAAGGCCAAAGAAGACGAGATCATGGAGGTCTGAGCTGCCGTGGCAGCGATTGTGGCACCCGGTCTCGACCTCGATCGTCTCCCCCGTCACGTCGCCATCATCATGGATGGCAACGGTCGCTGGGCACAACAACGTGGTCTGAGCCGCATTGAAGGACACAAGCGCGGCAAGGACTCCGTGCGCTCCGTCGTCGAAACCGCCCGCCAGCTCGGCATCGAGTACCTCAGCTTGTTTGCGTTCTCCACGGAAAACTGGAACCGGCCGCGGCGCGAGGTGGACGCGCTCATGGCACTGCTGCGCCGCTACCTGCGCACCGAGCTGCGCAAGATGATGAAGAACGAGATCCGCTTACTGGCCATCGGCGACATCAAGCGTTTGCCACCGACGCTGCAGCAGGAGCTGCAAGCAACGATTGCAGCGACCAAAGAGAACCGGCGCATGACCGTGGTGCTGGCGGTGAGCTACGGCGGACGCGAGGACATCGTGCAAGCGGCGCGCGCGTTGGCCCACGACGTCCGCCTCGGCCGGCTACATCCCGACGCCATCGACGCGAACGCGTTCGACGACTATCTGAACACCGCCGGCCTTCCCGATCCCGATCTCCTCATCCGCACCAGCGGCGAGATGCGGATCTCGAACTTCTTTCTCTGGCAGAGCGCGTATACCGAGATCTATGTGACCGAAACGCTGTGGCCCGACTTTCGCGAAAAGCAGTTCATCGAGGCGCTGACGCAGTATCAGCAGCGCGAGCGACGCTTCGGCCGCGTCACCGAGCAGGTGGAGAGGGAACGGCTTCGTGCTGCGCGCTAGGCTGGCGACAGCCGCAGTCGCGATCCCTGTCCTGCTGGCGCTCATCCTCTACCCGTCTCCCTGGCCACTCTTGATCTTTGTGGCTTTCACCGCCGTGATCGGCGTCGGCGAGTACGCCACCATGGCGTTCCCCAACCAGATGGGCGAACGGATACTCACCATCTTCTTCGGCGTCATCGTCGTGGCGGGTGCGGCGCGCTACCAGGACCCGCGCTACGTGGTTGCTGCCCTGGTGCTCGCCGTCTCCGGGAGCCTGGTGTGGACGCTGTTCGCGCGGCCGGACTTCGAGAAGGGCTTGAGCGACATGGGCCTGTCGTTGATTGGTATCGTCTACGCCGGGTTGCTGCTGCCGCATTTCGTCTGGTTGCACAACAGCGGGCCGGACGGGCCGCGCTGGGTCATCTTCGTGGTGGTCATCGGCATGGCCGGCGACACCGGCGGCTACGCCGTGGGGCACCTCATCGGACGCCACAAGCTCCTGCCCCGCGTCAGCCCTGGGAAGACGGTCGAAGGATCGGTCGGTATCGTCGCCGCCAGCCTGCTGGGCGGCGCGCTGTCCAAGTTGATCTTCCTCCAGCCGCTGAGCTGGCGGCAGGTGCTGGTGTTGGCGACGGTGATGGCCATCCTCGGGCAGCTCGGCGATCTGTGCGAATCGATTATGAAGCGCACCTTCGGCGTCAAAGAGTCAGGCTGGCTGTTTCCAGGTCACGGCGGGGTGCTCGATCGCATCGATAGTCTGCTTTTCCCGGTGACCTTTCTGTACTACCATCTGACCTTGCTGCGTTGATGCGGCAGGTTCGGGAGCGCGAATGATTACAAGCATTGTTGCAGCCGTCATCGTCCTTGGCTTTCTCATCCTCTTCCACGAGCTCGGGCACTTCCTGGTGGCCAAGCGCACGGGCGTGGGTGTGCTGAAGTTTTCGATCGGATTCGGGCCGAAGATCATCGGCCGGCGCGTCGGTCTGACGGAGTATGTCATTAGCGCCATTCCCTTGGGTGGCTTCGTCAAGATGGTGGGCGAGGACCCGGAGGAAGAAGTGAGCGCGGCGGATCAGAAGATCGCGTTCAACCAGCAGCCGCTGTGGAAACGCATGGCCATCGTCCTCGCCGGACCCGGCGCGAACCTCCTCTTTGCGTTCATTGTCTTCAGCGTGGTGTTCATGACCTACGGGGCGCGCGTCCCGAGCGAAGCGGCGAAGGTCGGCGGCGCGATCGAGGCGATGCCGGCGGCGGCGGCCGGCCTGAAAGCCGGAGACGTCATTACCGCCGTCGACGGCGTTGCGGTCGAGAAATGGGACACCCTGTCCGAAACCATCCGCGCCAGCGGCGGCAAGGCACTCACGCTGACCGTCGGGCGCGACAACGAGACGCTGCAGCTGCAGGTCACCCCCGCAGCCAAGCCGGACAAGAACATTTTCGGCGAGACTGTCGGGACGGCGTACGTGATCGGCATCGAGCGTGGCTTCGACCAGCAAGACGTCGGCCCGTTCGAAGCCATCGGCATGGGTGCAAAGCAGACGGCCTGGTGGGTCGAAACCCTCTTGGTGAGCGTCTTCAAGATGTTTCAGGGGAAGATTCCCGCCAAGGACATCGGCGGCCCGATCCTGATCGTGCAGGCGGCCGGCCAACAGGCACGCATGGGCTTGGAGTACCTGCTCCACTTCATGGCGGTGATCAGCGTCAACCTCGGCGTGCTCAACCTCTTGCCCATTCCCGTGCTCGACGGCGGCCACTTCCTCTTCTTCGCGCTCGAGGCGGTGCTGCGCCGCCCGCTCGACATCCGCCACCGCGAAATTGCGCAACAGGTCGGGCTGGTGTTGCTGATCAGCCTGATGGCATTCGCCTTCTACAATGACATCGCGCGGGTGCTGCAAGGCTGGGGCTAGCGCGTGCGCATCCTCGGCATCGACACGGCGACGCGCCGGGCGAGCGTCGGGTTGCTGGTTGATGGCGAGGTCGCCGCGGAACAGTCCGAGATGGCGAACGGCAGCCATGCCGTGTCGTTGTTGCCCCTCATCGATGCGGTTCTACGCGACGGCGGCTGCTCCGCCGATCAGCTCGACGCCGTGGCGATCTCGAACGGGCCGGGATCGTTCACCGGCCTGCGCATCGGCCTGAGCGTTGCCAAGGGGCTCGCGTACGCCACGGCTCTGCGCCTCGTCGCCGTCCCGACGCTGGAAGCCTTGGCGCGCACCGTGGCGGACCATCGCGGCGTGATCTGCGCCCTGCTCGACGCACGCAAGGGAGAACTGTACGCCGCCTGTTTCGAATCCCACGCCGGCGGCTGGAGACGTCTCACCCCCGATCAGTTGGTGACCCCCGACGCGCTGTCGCGGATACTTCCCACGCCGTGCCTGGTTCTCGGCGACGCCGTCGCCCGATACGTGGATGTGCTGCGGGAGCGACTCGGCCCGCGGGCCACGCTGCTCCCGTTCGAGACCTACGGACCCCGGGGGGGAATGATAGCCCGCATGGGTTGGGAACGGCTGCAGGCCGGCGCTGTCGACGAGCTGCGCGGGATCGAACCCTTTTACGTCCGCCCGTCGGACGCTGAGCGAAAGTCGGCGTAGCGCATTTTGACACGACCCTGCCGCTGGGGTAAACGTTTCGATGCCCTACCTCGGAGATGAATATGGAGAAAAAGGACGAAGAGTTGATTCTGTCGCTGTTGCCCGCTGATGCGGAGCTCAAGCAGTTCTACGACGAGCATCTCGAGCTGGAGCAGCGCCTGGCGGATTTCAACCGGCGGCGCTATCTCACTCCTGAGCAGGAGCTCGAAAAGAAGCAGGTGCAGAAGCGCAAGCTCAGCGGCAAAGACCGGATCATGCAGATTCTCGACCGCCACCGCGGGGTTCCCAGAGGGGCGAACCCGGCGTGACCGCGCCGCCCCGCGGCGGTCCGCTGATGTCTACCGGTTGATCATGCGCCACACCATCTCTGTCCTCGTCGAAAACGAGTTCGGCGTCCTCGCCCGCGTCGCCGGCCTGTTCAGCGGCCGTGGCTTCAACATCGAGAGCCTGACGGTGGCGGAAACGCTCGACCCCACGGTGTCGCGCATCACCCTGGTGACGCGTGGCGACGATCAGGTCGTCGAGCAGATCGAGAAGCAGCTCAACAAGCTGATCAGCGTCATCAAGGTTATGGATTTCGCCGACTCCCCGCACGTCGAGCGCGAGCTGGCCTTGCTCAAAGTGACCGCGGACGAGAAGACGCGGGCCGAAGTCATGAACATCATCGATATCTTCCGTGGCAAGGTCATCGACGTGGGGCCGCGCTCGTACATCGTCGAGGTGACCGGCGGCGAAGAGAAGATTCAAGCGTTCCTCGAGCTGCTGCGACCAGTGGGGATCAAAGAAATCGTGCGCACGGGAAAGGTGGCCATGCATCGCGGCAACGGACCCCTCAATGCACGGGAAGGAAAAGACAAAGCGGCATGAAGGTATACGGAGACGCAGACGCCGATCTGCAGCATTTGCGCGGCAAGAAGATCGCCGTCATCGGTTACGGCAGCCAGGGCCACGCACACGCCAACAACTTGCGTGACAGCGGTATGGACGTGGTCGTCGGGCTACGCCGCGACGGCAGCTCGTGGGGGAAGGCTGTCGCTGCCGGGCTGACCGTGCTCGACACCGCCGCTGCGGCCAAGGCAGCCGATGTGGTCATGATGCTCACGCCGGACGAGCTGGGCGCCGAGCTGTACGATCGCGACATCGGGCCGGGCCTGCGCGACGGCAAGTACCTCGCCTTCGCACACGGCTTCAACATTCACTTCAAACGCGTCGTCCCGCCGCCGCAGGTCAGCGTCTTCATGGTGGCTCCGAAGGGCCCGGGACATCTGGTGCGCAGCGAGTTCCAGAAGGGCCGCGGCGTTCCCTGCCTGCTCGCCATCCATCAGGACCCTGCCGGCGATGCGAAACAGGTCGGGCTGGCGTACGCCAAGGCCATCGGCGGCACGCGCGCCGCGGTGATCGAGACCTCGTTCCGGGAAGAAACCGAGACCGATCTGTTCGGCGAGCAGTCCGTGCTGTGCGGCGGCCTCACCGAGCTGATTCGCGCCGGCTACGAGACGCTGGTGGAAGCCGGCTACGCGCCGGAGATGGCCTACTTCGAGTGCCTGCACGAAGTGAAGCTCATCGTCGACCTGATCTACGAAGGTGGGATCGCCAACATGCGCTACTCGATCAGCAACACCGCCGAGTACGGCGACATGACCCGCGGCCCCAAGGTGATCGGCAAGGAAACGCGCGAGGCGATGAAGAAGATTCTCGCCGACATCCAGAGCGGCAAGTTCGCGCAGGAGTGGATCACCGAGTACGAGTGCGGCATGCCGCACTTCCGCGAGCTGCGCAAAGAAGCCGGCAACCACCCCATCGAGGAAGTCGGCGCCAAGCTGCGCGCCCTGATGCCGTGGCTGGCCAGCGAGCGGCTGGTCGACAAGGCGAAGAACTGACGCCAGGCTGCGGGCCGTGAACGTTCGCGTCGCGCCGCCCGCCACGGGGTTCCGAGTTCCACTGGCGCGGGAGGGATACCCGCTCATCGGCGGGGCTGCTGCCGCCACGCTGGTACTGTTTCTGGTTGCGTGGACCATCCCCGCGGCAGCCGCCTTGGCGCTGACTCTCTTCATCATCAGCTTCTTCCGCGACCCTGAGCGCGTCGTGCCGACTGATCCGCAGCTCATCCTTTCACCGGCGGATGGGCGGGTGATCAAGGTGGCGCCGGTGCACGACGACCGCTTCCTGCAGAGCGACGCCACGCTGGTGAGCATCTTCATGTCGCCGTTGAACGTCCACGTGAACCGCGTGCCGGCCCGCGGGCGGGTCATCGACGTGCGCTACAACCACGGCAAGTACTTCCGCGCCTTCGCGGATAAGGCGTCGCTGGACAACGAACAGAATGCGGTGCTGATGGAGGACGCGCAGGGACGGCGCCTGTGCTTCGTGCAGATCGCCGGCTTCCTTGCGCGCCGCATTGTCTGCTATCTTCACTCCGGTATGGACGTGGAGCGCGGGCAACGCTGCGGCATGATCAAGTTCGGCTCTCGCGCCGACATCTACCTTCCGCCCGGCGCGCGTGTGCGAGTCAGCGTCGGCGATACCGCCCGTGGCGGAGAGACGGTGATAGCGGAATGGCTCTGACCGACAGTGGTGAGCCGACCGTTCCAGGCGCGCGCAGCGCGACGCCGATCCGCAAAGGCGTCTTCATTCTGCCGAACCTGATTACCACCGCGGGGTTGTTCGCCGGGTTCTACTCCATCATTGCCAGCCTGCATGCCGATTTTCTCCTTGCCGCGATCGCCATCCTGGTCGCCAACGTCTGCGATATCCTCGACGGCCGGATCGCCCGCCTGACCAACTCAACGACCCGCTTCGGTATCGAGTATGATTCGCTCTCCGACCTCGTGGCCTTCGGCGTCGCGCCGGGAATTCTCGTCTACCGCTGGGCGCTGGAGCCGTGGGGCACGTGGGGTTGGTTGGCCGCGTCGCTCTACGTCGCCTGCGGGGCGCTGCGGCTGGCGCGCTTCAATGTCCAATACGAGAACGCCGAGAAGCGGCACTTCCTCGGGCTGCCGATTCCGGCCGCGGCGGAGGTGATCGCGGCGATCGTGCTGGTGTACTACCGCTTCGGCGGCGAAGGGGAGACGCACAAGCACTTCATCTTGCTGCTGGTGACTTACGCGTTGGCCGGGTTGATGGTCAGCAACATCAAGTACTTCAGCTTCAAGGAAACCGAGCTGCACCGCCGGCAACCGTTCTGGATTCTCATCGCCATCATCGTCGTGCTGAAGCTGTTCATTGCTGAGCCGCAGATCATGCTGTTCGCCACCTTCGTGCTGTACGCATCGTCGGGTCCGTTGCGCTGGGTCTTCGTGCGCGGCAGACGCGTGCGCACGCAGATGCGCCGCCGCGGCCGGCCGGCTGATGCCAGCGCGAGCTTCGTGGGCCCGCGCCCGGAGCCGCACGACGTGCCCCCGGTCTCACCCCCGCCGCTGGTGAGCCTGCGCGGACGCCGCGGCCGCAACGCCGATGCTTGACAACGCCGGGCGCCTCATCTACAGACACACCGTCATGATCGCTTCTCACAACGCACCGCGGCCTTCTCTGCTGCTCGATCTGCTGCTTCTGGGCCCGCCCGGTGCGTCTGCGGGAGCGTAGGTCACATTACGCAACTCGAAGGCGCCACGGGCGGGCAACCTGCCGGTGGCGTTTGTGTTTCTAGAAGGGCCACGGGCAGCTTCCCCCGCGGCCCTTCTTAGTTTGGGCGCGAGCCCATGAAGGAGGTTGAGATGACAACAGATCAGGGGACGGTACAGATCTTCGACACCACGTTGCGCGACGGCGAGCAGTCGCCGGGCGCCACCATGAACGTGGAAGAAAAGGTGCTGATGGCGCGCCAGCTCGAGAAGCTGAACGTCGACGTCATCGAAGCCGGCTTCTCCGTCTCCTCCCCGGGAGACTTCGATTCCGTCGCCCGCGTCGCCGAGGCGGTGACCCGTCCGATCGTCCTCAGCCTGGCACGCACGCGCGAGCCGGATTTGAAGCAGGCGATCAAGAGCGTCGAGAAGGCCAAGCGCCCGGGCATCCACATCTTCATCGCCACCTCCGACCTGCATCTCAAACGCAAGCTGATGATGAGCCGCCAGGAAGCCATCGATGCGGCCTGCTGGGCGGTCGAGTTCGCCAAGCGCCACCTCGACTACGTCGAGTTCTCCGCCGAGGATGCGTCGCGCTCGGACCGCGACTACCTGGCGCAGATCTTCGGCGAGGCGATCAAGTGCGGTGCAGTCACCCTCAACGTGCCGGACACCACCGGCTACGCCATCCCGGAGGAGTTTGGCGCGTTGTTCAAGTACCTGATCGCCAACACCCCCGGCGGCGACACGGTCTGCTGGAGCGCACACTGCCACAACGACCTCGGGATGGCGGTGGCCAACTCGCTGGCCGCCTTGCACAACGGCGCGCGGCAAATCGAATGCACCATCAACGGCATCGGGGAACGCGCCGGCAACGCCTCACTCGAAGAGGTCGTCATGGCGATCAAGACGCGCAGCGACTTCTTCGGTATCCGGACCAACATCGTCTCGGAGCAGATCTACGCCGCCAGCCGCTTGCTCGCGCAGGTCACCGGCCTCACGGTCCCGGCCAACAAGCCGATCGTCGGCGACAACGCCTTCGCGCACGAGGCTGGCATCCATCAAGACGGCGTGCTCAAGGACAAGCTGACCTACGAAATCATGCGCCCGGAGTCCGTGGGCATCAGCAGCAACAAGCTGGTGCTCGGCAAACACTCCGGCCGCCACGCCTTCGCCGAGCGACTCAAGCAACTCGGGGTCGAGCTGTACGAGGTCGACATGAACAAGGCTTTCGAGCGGTTCAAGGCTCTGGCCGACCTGAAGAAGAACGTCTATGACGAAGACCTCATGGCCATCGTCACCGAAGAGGTGGTGCGCGTGCCCGACCGGTTTGAGCTGCTCGAGCTGCGCGTGACCTCCTCCAGCAGCACGCTGCCGCACGCCGCTGTCCGCCTGCGTGTCGATGGGGCGGAGCGTCGCGATGAAGGTGACGGCGACGGCATGGTGGACGCCTGCTACAAGGTGATCTCGAAGATCACCGACATCAGCCCGAAGCTGGAGCGCTATGCGGTGAAGGCGATCACCGGCGGCACCGACGCCTTGGGCGAGGTGTCGTGCCTCATCACCCAGGACGGCGTGACCGCGACCGGCCAGGGCGCGCACACCGACATCATTCAGGCGAGCGCCCTGGCGTTCATCAACGCCCTCAACAAGCTGGAGTACCGGCGGTCGCACTACCGGCAGGTGCAGGACGAGGGACCCTGAACACTCCGTGATGCACGCAACGAAGAGTAGGCTGCCGTGAAGATCCTGGTGCTTCCGGGCGATGGCATCGGACCCGAGGTGGTGGCGCAGGCCAGACAGGTTCTGGAGGTCTGCGCGCGCCATTTCGGGTTGGGCCTGACCTTCTCGGAAGCGATCGTCGGCGGCGCGGCGATCGACGCCTTCCACACCGCGTTGCCCGACGGCGCGCTGCACCTGGCGCAAGCGAGCGACGCGGTGCTCCTCGGCGCCGTCGGCGGACCGAAGTGGGACAACCCGCGCGCCACCGTGCGCCCCGAGCAGGCGCTCCTCGGGCTGCGCAAGGGTCTCGGGCTGTTCGCCAACCTGCGTCCCGTGCGCGTCTTCCCCGAGCTGCTCGATGCCGCTCCACTCAAGGCCGAGATCCTGCGCGGCGTGGATCTCGTCGTGGTGCGCGAGCTCACCGGCGGCATCTACTTCGGCAAGCCCAGCGAGCTGCGTCAGGGTGCGGAAGGTCGCGAGGCCGTCGACACGCTGCTCTATACGGAAGGAGAAATCGCCCGGCTGATGCGCACGGCCTTCGAGCTGGCGCGGCAGCGGCGCAAGAAGATCACCTCGGTCGACAAGGCCAACATGCTGTGGTCGTCACGGCTGTGGCGCGAAGTCGCCCACGAAGTGAAGCGAGATTTCCCGGACGTCGCTTATGAAGACGTGCTCGTCGATGCCATGGCCATGCACCTGCTCCGCCGGCCGCGCGACTTCGACGTGATTGCGACGGAAAACATCTTCGGCGACATTCTCACCGACGAGGCCTCGATGCTTGCCGGCTCGATGGGGTTGCTGCCGTCCGCCTCCCTCGGCGACGCCCGCAACAGTCTTGGCCACCCGCGCGGCCTCTACGAGCCGGTTCACGGCAGTGCCCCGGACATCGCCGGGCACGACGCCGCCAACCCGCTGGCGACGATCCTCTCCGCCGCCATGATGCTGCGCTACTCGCTCGGGCAACCGCAGGCTGCGGCGGCGATCGAAGCCGCAGTCGCGCAAGTGCTCGCCGACGGGTACCGCACGCCCGACATCGCCCAGCCTGGGACCCGCACGGTGGGTTGTCGCGAGATGGGCGCGCTGGTCACGGAACGGGTGCCTTCATAGTGGTGTGTCTGCGCATCGGTGACGCCGACGAGCCAACCAAAACCCTAGAATCGCTGAGCCGCAACCTTCAGGTGCCAGCGCACGTGCGCTGGTCGGCCGTGCGCTGGCATATGAGGATGGTGACGGTTCAAGGCGGAGACAGGCGTCGGAATCAATTGGTCGCCGGGTTGGAGCAAGCTGCAACGCGGGGCTCCAGCGAGGCGCGCATTGCTCTCGTCCTCTGCAAGATCGACGTGGCGCTCGTAGAAAACCATTGCGGGTCTGCGGCTTTGCTGGAGCAACTCGCTGCTCTGGACCCTGGGCTACTTTCACACTTGCTGAAAGCCGCGAAGGGAACAGATCCCGTGCTGTACGTCGCCAGGTTCTATCCGTACTAGGGCTTCCCAACGGCGCGCACGTAGATGGCGATGTCCTCCTTCACGAGTAGGTCATCCAGCTCTGGGTTCACCAGATCCAGCACGTCGAAGTCATCATCAGTAGGAACGTGAGCGTCGATGACTGCGCCACGCTGACCCGGATGCGGGCAGACGTCGAAAGTCGCGCCCGGAAACTTCGCCTTGATCTTCGCGCACGTCTTCTCGACTAGAGTCTGCACGTAGTCATCCTCGCTGACGTGGGTACGAATGCTCATGGAACTCTCTCGGGCCTGGGCAGATTCAACACCACGAAGAACACGAAGGTCACGAAGAACAGCTACAGCACAAAGCGCCGGAGCCCGTCCCTCAACAGCGCTACATTGAAGTTGATCAGCAGACCCGTCTGGATGCCCGCCAACTTCATGTAGGTTGACAGTTGCGCCTCATGGATGCCGAGCACGTGTTCCACCGCCTTCAACTCGACAATCAGGCGGTCCTGGACCAGCACATCGACCCGGTATCCGCAATCGAGACGAGTTCCCTTGTATTCCACTGGCAGCGGCCACTGGGGCTTGAACCCGAGCCCGGCAAGGGTCAGCTCACGAGCGAGGCACTGCTCATAGGTTGACTCCAGCAACCCTGGACCCAAAACCCGGTGCACTTCGATGGCGCAACCGATTACTCGATTCGACAACTCATCGAATTGCATCTTCGTGCTCTTCGTGTTCTTCGTGGTGCCTATCCCGTCTGCCATCCCGTCGCCGCTGCCGGCTCGGAAGCAAGGAACCCGTGTCCCAGAAAATGAACCACGCCGCTGGGGATTATCTCGCGGCGCGGCAACCGGCGCAATGACGACAACTGAGTCCGTTCGGAGGACTTGGGAGGGACAGCGGAAACGGCTATGAGAGCGGAGCGTACGGTCGCTCGCGCGCAGTTCGCGTGAGGCCCGAGCCCTGAGATGTAACGCTATGAAGAGGTCCGCCTACTCTGTTGCAGCAATAGGGGCCACCGGCCTCGCTGGCGCTGAAATCGTTGCGACGCAGGTGCGGCAATGACCAAGGCCGGCTACTCCGTCGCCGTCGTCGGCGCTACCGGCCTCGTCGGCAGCCAAGTCGTTGCGGTGCTCGAGGAGCGGCAGTTCCCGCTGCGCGCCATCCAGCTTTACGCGTCGCCGCGGTCTGCCGGCGACGAGGTCCGCTGCGGTGCCCTCCCGGCGCGCGTCGAGCTCTTGGACAGCGCGCGCTTCGCGGATACCGACGTCGTCTTCCTCGCTGCGGGAGAGCAGGTCAGCGTCGAGTGGTTGGAGCGCATCACCGACTCGGGAGCCGTGGCCATCGATACCAGTCAAGTGTTCGCCGACGACCTTGGGGTGCCGTTGATCGTGCCCGAGGTCAATGCCGGCGACGTTGCCGGATTCGTCGAGCGCCGGCTCGTGGTCAGCCCCGATCCGGTGGCGATCGGCTTGAGCGTGGTACTGCACCCGTTGCACGCCGTCTCACCGCTCGTCCGCGTCGTCACGTCCACATTCGAGCCGGTGTCCGGCGCCGGTCGGGCCGGCATCGAGGAGCTGCAGCGCCAGATCGTCGACCTGATGAGCGGGCGCGGCACCGAGCCCGAGCGGTTCCCGCATCGCATCGCTTTCAACCTGCTGCCGCACGTCGGCGAGTTCCTCGCCGGCGGGGCCTCGAAGGATGAGGAGCAAACGGTGCGAGCCTTGCGCCGGCTGCTGGACGTCGCCGACCTTCCCGTCAGCGTGACGCGGGTGCGCGCGCCCCTCTTTTACGGTATGGCCCTGTCTGTGAATGTGCAGACGGCCGACGGGCTCACGGCGGATCAGGCGCGAGAGATCTGGCGCGACGCGCCCGGAGTCCTGCTGCAGGACGACGTGGCAGCGCAACTCTATCCGACCGCGGCTGACGCGGTGGGGCAAGACGCGGCTCTCGTGGGGCGTGTGCGCGACGAGACCATCGCGAACGGGCTCGATCTCTGGGTCGCTTTGGACAACATCCGCAAGGGCGCCGCGCTCAACGCCGTGCAGATCGCCGAGCGGTTGATCAGCGAGCATCTCTGACCGGCGGCACCGCTGGCATGCGATTCAAAGCCATCGTCGAATACGACGGTACGGAGTATGTCGGCTGGCAGCTCCAACCCAACGGCCGGACGATCCAAGGCGTCTTCGAAGATGCCATCCGCAGCATGCTGGGTGAATCGGTGCGCGTCGTCGCAGCGGGACGCACCGACGCCGGCGTGCACGCTGCGGGTCAGGTGATCAGCTTTCAGTTGCAACGGTCGATCGCCACGGACAGGCTCCTCGGTGGCCTGAATGCCCTGACGCCGCGCGACATCGTCATCCGCACGATCGAGCCCGTGGCTGACGATTTCGATCCCCGCCGCCGGGCGCGCAGCCGGGTTTACGTCTATCGCATCTGGAACGCGCGCTGGCCGTCGCCCTTCTGGCGACGTTACGCGTGGCACATCGCACGGCCGCTGGATCGGGACGCAATGCAGGCGGCGGCGGCGCATCTGCTCGGCGAGCACGACTTCACCTCGTTCCAAGCTGCAGGCTGCGACGCCGACCATCCGGTGCGCCGCGTCCTGCGCAGCGAGATCACGGCTGCCGATCAGTTGATCACCTACACCATCGAAGCGACCGCGTTCCTGCGCCACATGGTGCGCAACATCATCGGGACACTCGTCGAAGTGGGCAGCGGCGAGCGCGCCGCCGCCGACCTGCCGCGCCTGCTGGCGGCGCGGGACCGCAAGAGCGCCGGGCCGACGGCGCCGGCCTGCGGGCTGTGTTTGACGCAGGTGAAGTACTAGCGGGCTGCGCCCAGCGAAGGTGCGGTGGCCCGCTCGCCGTTGGCTCGCTCCGGGCGTCTTCAGACGAAACTTGATTCATGGGCGATGAGGTTCCCGTTCCAAGTACCCTAGCTCTGACCGAGCGGGAAACAGCGCGATGCGGCTGCGCCCTACGGCACAGCGCTCCAGCGATTCCCTGCAGCGACGCCCCGATTCAAAAGCCCCCCGCACGATCACGGCGAGATCCTCGGCTCCGTCGACGACCACCGACGCTCCTTGACCGTGGCCGCCGCCCTCCATACACTGCCCACCGATGGCGGTACAACTCACCAAAGAGACAGAGGATCGGCTGAAACAAAAGGTTGCTTCCGGTCCCTATGCCTCGGAGGACGAAGTGGTGCGCGCCGGACTCAACCTGCTCGAAGAATCTGAAGCCCTGCGTATGGCGATTGAAGAGGGGGAGAGACAGCTTGCCCGAGGGCAGGTGGTAACCGAGTCCGAGTCGCGAACGCGTATCAAGAAGCTGCTTGTCGGCTTGCAGCGGAATGAGTGACCGCTATGTCCTCGCCGAGGTCGCCGAACAAGAGCTGGAGGAGATCCTCCTTCGCATTGCCGAGGACAACGTCGATGCGGCGCTGCGCGTTGACCAAGAGTTCCACGCTGAGTTTCTTCGGCTGGCGGAGAATCCGTTGATCGGACACACACGGCCCGATCTCCCACCACGCTACCGCGTCTGGCACCTCTATTCCTACCTCATCATCTACAAGCCATCGACGTCGCCGCTTGAAATCGTGCGCGTCTGGCACGGCGCTCGTCGTACCCCTCGCCTATCCTGAAGCCTGGAAGAGCGGCGGTGCCCGTACCCGCCGTCAGCCGCGCGCTACCGCGCCGGCGACCAGGTCGCCGACTTGCGCCGTCGAGTATCCCATCTGGCCGGCCGAGAGGCTCTTGAGCTTGGTGCTCACCACCTCGATCACCGCACGCTCGACC
This sequence comes from uncultured Binatia bacterium (SeqCode), assembly GCA_964498075.1. GTDB lineage: Bacteria > Desulfobacterota > Binatia > HRBIN30 > HRBIN30 > CAZCGA01. The sequence goes on from CAZCGA010000005.1 coordinate 16,986, forward strand.
GCTGCCGCAGCCTTCTGCTCGCCGAGGCAATCGAGCATCATCTGCATGGCGCAAATCGCGGCCATCGGATTGATGATCCCCTTGCCGGTGTACTTGGGCGCCGACCCGCCGATCGGTTCGAACATGGACACGCCGTCGGGGTTGATGTTGCCGCCCGCCGCGATACCCATGCCGCCCTGTATCATGGCGCCGAGGTCGGTGATGATGTCGCCGAACATGTTGTCGGTGACGATCACGTCAAACCACTCCGGGTTCTTGATCATCCACATGCACGTGGCGTCGACGTGCGCATAGTCGCGCGTGATGTCCGGGTAGTCGCGCGCGCCGACCTCGTGAAACGCCCGCTCCCACAGATCGAAGGCGTAGGTCAGCACGTTCGTCTTGCCGCACAGGGTCAGCTTGCGATCCTTGTTGCGCTTGCGCGCCTGCTCGAAGGCGTAGCGCAGACAGCGTTCGACGCCCTTGCGCGTGTTGATGGATTCCTGCACGGCGATCTCGTCCGCCGTCCCCTTCTTCAGAAAGCCGCCGCTGCCGGTGTACAGGCCCTCGGTGTTTTCGCGCACGACGACGAAGTCGATGTCCGCCGGCCCCTTGTCCTTCAGCGGCGTATCGACGCCGGGATACAGCTTGACGGGACGCAGATTGATGTACTGATCCAGCTCGAAGCGGAGGCGCAGCAAGATGCCCTTTTCGAGAATACCCGGCTTCACGTCGGGGTGCCCGATGGCGCCGAGCAGGATCGCACGGAACTGGCGCAGCTCGTCCGCCGCGCTGTCGGGCAACACCTCACCGGTCCGCTTGTAGCGCTCGCCGCCGAAGTCGTAGGTGACGGTCTCGTACTTGAACCCGAAGCGTTGCGCGGCGCTGGCGAGAACCTTCAGCGCTTCCGCGACGACCTCCGGACCCGTGCCGTCGCCTGGAATCACCGCGATCTTGTGCACCGAAGGCTCCTCTCCAAGTTGGTCAACTGATCGTGCTTGCGGGTGAGCAACCGACGGGGCAGCGTTTGCCGCCCCGTCAGTCAGACCGGCTCGCTTACGGCGCCACCTGCAGCTCGACGCGCCGATTCTGCGCCCGTCCTTCGTCGGTGTCGTTGCTGGCGACGGGCCTCGACTCGCCAAATCCCGCGGTGGTCATGCGGCTGCCGTCGATGCCGTGCCCGGCGAGATAGTCGCGCACGGCCGTGGCGCGGCGGACCGACAGGGCCTGGTTGTACTCGTCGGTGCCCTTGCTGTCGGTGTGACCTTCAACCGAGATGGCGATGCTGCCGTGCTCCTTCAAGGTGTCCACGGCACTGTCGAGGATCGGGCGCGCATCGGCACGGATGGCTGACTTGTCGAAGTCGAAGTTGACGCCCCGAAGGATGATCTTTTCCTTGGCCGGAGGAGGAGGTGGCGGCGGTGGGGCCGGTGGCGGAGGCGGCGGTGCCGGCGCGGCGGCCAGCTGAGGCGCCGCGAACTTTACGGCTACACCGAGGCCAACACCCCAGTCGAGCGCCGTGTCGGTGCCGTTCGCCAAGCCGGTGGGGCGGATCGTGACGTTCTCGGACAAGTTGAAGTCGATGCCGGGAAGAATCGTGAGGTCGTGGTTCCGCACGCCTTGGTTGAACACGCGCCCAACGATCTCCGTGCGGATGGCGTACAGGTCGCTACCACGCACGATCACTTCGGCGCCGTAGTTGAAGACGTCGGGCGCGTCGCCGGCGAAGAACTGGTAGCCGACGTTCATGCCGACCCCGAATGGGCCACGTTGATAGCGCGTCGAGACGACCGGATTGACGCTGGTCTCACCGGTGCTGAAGCCTTTGTTCTTGGGGCCGTTGGGTACGGTCAGCTCCACGCCGGCGCCAACCGCGCAATGCTCGGCGACGTCGCGCTTGAACTTGCCGTACAGCTCCAGATCGCCGACATCTTGACTGCTGCGCCGGCTGCCATCCTTGAACTTGATGGTCTCAATGTAGCCTGGGACGATGAATCCTACTTCCGCGTTCTTCGCCAAGCCGTAGGAACCAACCAGATCGATGATCCCGCCCGTGAGGCTTTCAGGCGTTCGTCCGGGGTACAGATTCTTGAGCCGCAACCCCAGCAGGTTGAGCCTGGTGTTCTCTTCGTCTTGTTCCTGCAGGCCGCGGACCTCGAGGCGTATCTGATTTTCGGAGACCGTCGCCGTCTCACGGGTGAAGTTGCGATACACACGATCGTTGTCTGTGACGTCGGCAGCCGGTGCGACCTGCGCTGCGAACCCCAACGCCAAGCCGGCAATACCGGCCACAATCCACCTCTGTGCTGCGCCCTTCATCGCCCCTCCCTTCACCCGCCAGAGCGTGGCTGGCGGTGTGTGTCTGCTACGCGCTCCGTCAAACTGGCGGCGGATGCTACGCCGCTCCGCACAAAATTGTCAAGACAAGATCGTTGTCCCTCTGGCGGCCACGGGGGGTGCGCCTACCGCTTCAGAACTGCAACCGGAAACCGCCGTGGAGCAGCAGCGGATTACCGACTTCCACGAGGCCGTTGGTCGCTCTGTTGACCTCGAAGGTCTTGTCGAAGAGGTTCTCCACGCCAACGAAGGCCTCCCAGCCGGGGAGGATCTGGCGGGAGAGCTTGAGGTCGACCACGAAGAAGGCGTTGAGCTTCAAGGAATTCAGGTCGTCCTCGAACCGGTCGCCGATGTAGCGCCCTTGGACCGAGACGTTCGCCAGGGATGGGTTGGTGTAGTTCACGCGGGCGACGACCTGGTGCTCGGGGGCCTGCCGGGCTTGTTTGCCTTCGAGCTGTGGCTGATTCGGGGCGCTCACAATGTCGGTGTCGTCGAACAGGTAGCTGGTCGACAGCGTCCAGTTCGCCTGCGGATGGAACTGCATCTCGGCTTCAATGCCTCGCGTCCGCAGCCGGCCGACGTTCTCACGCTCGCGGCACACGCCGCCGGCGGGCACCAAGCCGCACGGCGGGATCGTCTGGCTGGTGGAGCCGGCCTCCCCGATCGTGGCTTGGATGATCGAGTCGTCCACTTCGTTCCAGAAGCCGGTCAGCCGGCCGAGAAACGTGTCCGAGATGGCGTAGTCGCCGCCGATCTCGCCGCCGAGCAACCGCTCCGGGTCGAGATCGGCGTTGGCTTCGTTGATCACGTTGCCCTGCGCCCGGAAGGGCCGGTACAGCTCGTTGACCGTCGGCGCGCGGAAGGCGTGGTAGACCGATCCCCGCAAGGAGGCGCTGTCGGTGAGGCGGTAGAGCAAACCGAGGCTCGGGTTGAAGCTCACGTCCGTCTTGTTCGGGAACGTCACGTTGGAGGTGATCTGCCCGCTTTGGAGGTTGCGGTCCTGGCGGAAACCATCGAAGCTGCGCCACAGATCGACTCGTCCGGAGAGGTTCACCTGCAAGCGATCGATCGGGGTGAACACGTCCTGCACGTACACGCCGTCCAACAGTTGCTGCCCGCCGGTGAAGCGCCGCAGCGTGAAGTGACCGGACATGAAGCGGGAGTCCTCATCGTCTTCTCCCTCGATCCAATAGAGGTCGGTGCCGGCCGTCAGCCGGTGGGTCCCAAAGACGGACTTCGTCCACAGCAGGCTCGCGCCCGCGGCGGTTGAGGGGACGTCGAACTGATCGAGCGCCGGCGTCTCGGAGTTGCGATCCGGCGCGATCGACGAGTTGGTGGTCTTGAAGCTGTCGAAGTTCGAGAAGACGGTCAGCTGCCAGCTGCTGCCGTCCTCGGTGGTGAGGTCGGTGCCGGTCCTGATGTAGCCGAGCTCGGTAGAGTTGCCTTGAAAGGGCGTGCCGTTGTCTCGGTCCTCCTTGTAATAGCTGCCGTACAGGTACGCCAGCGCGCTCGGCGACACGGCGTACTCCAGCTTCCCGCTGAAGGTCTTGTGCTCGGAGCTGGAGTTCTGGTCGATCGACCCGCGCTGCCCCTGCCGGACGACGTCGTAGCCGTCGGTGTTGAAGTAGTTGCCGGCCACGGACACCCCGAGCGGTCCGAGCAGGTCGCTGCCGATCAGCGTCATGTTTGCCGTTCCGTGGTTGCCACCCTCGGTGGTGAGCTGCACGGTGCGCTCCTGCGGCCGCACGGTGATGATGTTGATCACACCGCCCAGGGCGAGGTTGCCCCAGATCGGCGACCCGCCGCCACGCACGACCTCGACGCGCTCGATGGTCTCCAAGGGCACCTTGTCCCAATATACCCAGCCGCCGAACGGGTCATTCAACGGCACGCCATCCAAGAGCACCAGGGTGCGGCTGGCTGACGTCCCCCCGAGTCCACGCAGCGAGACGGATTGCGTCGTGGGATTGGCGACCAGGCTGCTCGATTGCCTGAGGAGGCTAAAGCCCGGCACCTCTCGCAGAAAATCGTCCACCGTCTGCGCCGCCGATTGCTGGACGTCTTCCTTGGTGAGCACCGTCACGTTGGCCGGGACGTCTTTCACCTGCTCCGCGGTGCGCGTCGCCGTGACCACCGTCTGATCCAGCTGGAAGACTTTTTTCGACGGCTCCTCAGCTGCAGCATCCTCGGCGAAGACCACCAGCACCGCTGCGAAGACGGCACGCGCCAGCAGGACACGCACACTGGTCGTGGACCACCGCCTCGATGCTCCCATTACTTCACGCGTTCTGCGTGCCAAGGTACGAGGCGTGCCGTCAACCGCTCGAGGAACAGGTTGAAGCTCATGCCCAACACGGCCGTCACAGTCAAGCAGGCGTAGAGGTCTTCGGTCCGTAGCGTCTGCCACGACAACCAGATCATCCTCCCCAATCCCGACTGCGCCGCGACCAACTCGACCGCGATGGTGATCAGCAGCGCGATGTTGAGGGTCAACCGGACGCCGGTGAGCATCAGCGGCAAGCTGCCGGGTACGACCACGCGGGTAAAAGTCTTGAGCCGGCCGGCGCCGTAGTTCTCGGCGACCTCGAAGTACACTGGCGGGATCTGTCGCACCCCCGCCATGGTGTTGATCAGCATCGGGAAGAACGCGGCGACGGCAACGACGATCACCTTCGAGAGCTCGCCGATACCGAAGATGATCATGATCAGCGGCAGGATCGCGATCTTGGGCACCGGGTGTGCGGCGGCAATCAACGGATCGATGACGGCGCGCAGCCGCGGCCACCAACCCATGACGAGACCGAGGACCAGCGCTGGCGCGCCGCCCACGACGAAGCCCAGACAGACTCGGGATAGCGTGGCGCCAACGTTGACGGCCAGCCCACCACTCGCGAGCAAGCGGGCGATCGTCCATGCAATGACCGAGGGCGCCGGAAAGAAGAGCGGCGAGAGCGCGCCGGCATGGACGAGAGCTTCCCACGCCGCCAGGATCCCGACGACGATCAGTGCCGTCAGCCAGCGTTCCGGCTGCGCGGCAGGCAGGGCAGAGCCGCCGTTCACGCCGAGATCGACAAGCTCTGGCGCACTTCGTCTTCGAGTATCTTCCAGATATGCCACTCCAGCTCCATGACGTCCGGCTGCCCGCGACTCACCAAGTCGCGCGGGCGCGGCAAGTGGATCGGGATGTCCTCACGAATCCGTCCGTGGCCTCCGGTCATCACCAGCACCCGATCGCCCAGCAGCACCGCTTCCTCGATGTCGTGGGTGACGTAGACGATCAGCTTTTGGTGATCCTTCCAGATGCGCAACAGCTCTTCCTGCAGCACCAGCTTCGTCAATGCATCCAACGACCCGAACGGCTCATCCATCAGCAGCATTTGCGGATCGGTGACGAAGGCGCGCGCCAGACTGACGCGCTGGCGCATCCCTACCGACAGCTGATGCGGATAGCGCTCGGCGACGGCCGCCAGCCCCACCTGTGCGATGAAGTCGCGGGCACGGGCGCGACGTTCCCCGCGGCCCACGCCGCGGGTCTCCAACCCGAACGCCACGTTGTCGAGCACCGTCATCCACGGAAAGAGCCCGTGCTCCTGAAACACCATGGCATTGCGCGGCCGGCCATCCACCGGCTCGGCGCCAAAGACGATGCGCCCGGCAGTCGGCTGCAACAAGCCGGCGATGATCTTGAGCAGCGTCGTCTTGCCGCATCCGCTGGGTCCGACGATGCAGACGAACTCCTGCTCGGCGACACTGAAGGTCACATCCTCGAGCGCGGGTACCGCCCCGTGCGGCGTCGGATACGCCTTCGAGATATGCTGGCACGAGAATCCCATCGGGGAGATGACGTCACTTCCCCGGCTGGTCGAGGACCTGATTGGCGTAGTCGATGAACCGGGGGTCCCAGAACTGGTCCTTCGCAACCGGCTTGTCCAGCAGTCCCTTGCGTACCGCCCACGCCTGGAAGTCGGCGATGCTGCTCTCGTTGACGCGGCCATCGTTGTGAATCGGCGCCCAACAGGACTGCTTCAAGAGCTCCCGGTCCAGCCCAGTTTGCGCGGCCAGGATCTCGACGTTGTGATCGGTCTTGCCTTGGTTGTACTGCCGCACGGCCTTGAGATAGGCGACCATGAACCGTTTGCCGGCGTCGGGGTTCTTTTCGATCAAGCTGGGGCCGAAGACGATGAAGGCGTACTGGAAGTCCGGGATCACCTGCTCGGCGCTGTGCCACAAGACGGCAGCCCCCGTCTGCACGGTGCGAGTCAGCGACGGATCTGACGCAATGGCAAGGTCCAGGGAACCGTTCTTGAGCGCTTCAACCTCCGCGGCGTCCGGAACGTTCACCATCCGGATGTCGGTGATCGTAAGGCCAGCCGGGGCGAGCAGCTTGTCCAAGTAGTATTCCGAAGGCGTCGTTGCAGTTGCCGATATCCGCAATCCGCGGAGCTGCGCCGCGCCACTCAGCTTCCCCTCCTCGACCAAACCGCGCCGGGCGAGCAGGCCGAAGAACGGACATCCGGAGCCGAAGTACCCCTTGTCCGCGACAAACCGGATCTTGGCCCCGCGCGCCATGGCGTTCAGAAATGCCGGCGTGATGCTGCCGGGCAACACGTCCAGCTCACCCTGCACCAGAGCGGGCACGGCGGCAATCGATCCAGTCAGACTCACGAACTCGACGTCGAGACCCTGTTCGGCGAAATAACCCTCCGCCTTCGCCAGCAGAAGTGGTGCGAAGGTAAAATACGGCATGAGCACGACTTTCAAGTGCACCGGCCCTGGTGTGGCCGAGTCGGCCCCAGCGACGAGCACGCGCAACGCAAAGGGCAGCAGGAGCAGCAGCGCGACTTTCAGTCGCGCAGTCATTCGATGTATCCCAAGTCTCGGAGACGGTCTTCGATCTGGCGCTCTTCCTGGGCGTCCAGAACCGCTTCCGGCTGGTCGCTGCGTGGGTGCGCGGGCTCGCTGCGCCGGATGGGGCGCGTGTTTAGGTGCTCCGCGGTGAAGATGTCGGTCAGCACCGTTCCGTCCATGTCGCTCGGAATCGGCTGGTCGTGCAGGTAAAGGATGGTCGGTGCCACGTCGTACAGCCTGGCGCCCGCCACCGCCGCCCCGCGTTTGATGTGCGGACCCGACGCGATGAAGATACCCGCGGAGCGGTGCCCCCCGGTCCACCGCGCTGCCGCACCGGTTCGGCTGGGCCCCCGCTCAACCGTGGCGGCCTTCCCGTCTACCCGGCAACACAAGATCTCCGCAGACACGTCGTCGTCCCACTCGACGATCAAATCCGCCGCCCGTTCGAGATGCGGCCCCCGATAGATGCTTTCGCAACGGTGCACCTCGCAAACGACCGAGCGACCGGTGGCCGCATCGGTGAGACTCAGCAGGATGTCGCGCACACGCTCCCGCAACGAATGATAGTCCTCGGGCGCGACGACGCCTTCGATCTGCCGACCCTTCAGATTGATGTAGATATGTCCTTCGTAGGGATTGGTGAACACCTGCGTCCCCGACCACTCGATACCGGCGAACATGCGCTCGCTGACGGCACGAATGCGGAGCCCTGGAAGGGCGCGGGCCAGCGGTTGCTGCCACGCGAAAGGAACGATCTTGCGTCCCTGAACCAAGAGTTTGTCCAGCAATCGGCCAGTCAAATGGCTTCCGCTTGGGCGGTAGCGCAGCAGCCCGAGTTGCGCGAAGAGTCGGTTCAAACCACGCGTGGTCGAGCGGGACCGTCCAAATCCATGATCGGAGACGAGCAAGACGGTGGTGTTGGTGTCGATACGCGCCAGCGCCTGACTGAGAAACGAGTCGATTTGCGCGTAGACGTTGCGGATGGGTGTCCAGCTGGGGCTGTCGACGGCAGCCTTCTCGTCTGGCCAGAAGAAGTGCTGCATCCGGTCGGGGGCGACGAACACGGCCATCAGCGCATCCCATGGACGGCTCTGCATGAGGTGCAAGATCGTGCGCCCGCGGACGTCGATCATGCGTTCGACGACCGGCGGTGTGTGATGCGGATGCTGCTGGCTGGACGCGCCCAGATTCGAGACGTCGATCACGTACTCGATCCCCTGACGGCGTAGCTCGTCGACCACGTCGGCAGGGTGAGCGAACCCGGAGCTATGAATCCCCGGGGCGTCCATGCCGGCCAGCATGAATCCGTTGAGACGGTCGGCCGGGTAGCTGATCGGCACGTTGATCACTCCGACGCGCTGACCCGCGGTGCTGAGGAGGCGCCAGAACGGATCCTTGCGCCGGTCCGCCGCCGTCGTCGGGCGCCATTGATACCCACGCTGCGGAGGTGCGTTGCCGAAGTCGTAGACGCCGTGTTGCCCGGGGTTGTAGCCGGTGATCATCGAGCTCCAGGCGGCGGCGCTGTTCATGCTCGGCCACGCCTGCAGCGGGCCGCGAACACCTTCGCTCATGAGCCGTGCGAGGGCTGGCAGATGCCCGGCACGAACCAGCGGATCGATGAGATCAAAGGTGGCGCCGTCCATTCCAATGATGAGCGTGCGGGGCAGGTTCACGGGACACATCCTCCTGCTTCGGAAGGACCGATCACTGCAGCCGCTCAGCCGACCGCGGCGTCGGGTGGACGCGCCGCGCGATGCGCCAAGTGCAGGGGCAGCAGCTTGCCGCGCGCGGTCCACACCGGCTCCATGCGCTTGACGCGCAGGGTCTTGGCACCGCTCCAGACGGCGCGCGCGCAGTCCGCCGCCACGCTGCCTTGCCCGAGGGCTTCGAGAACCGTCTGCACCACCGCCGTCTCGTCGGCGATCGCGACCCTGGGGCTGATCACCAAGCTGAGGCGCGTGAACCCTATCTCATCCTCTTCCTCGAGCAGCTGGTAGTCGAGCGGGCTGCCGCCGAAGCGCGCCGGCAGAACTTCCTCGAGGATGCGGACCATTTCGCTGCCGACGAGCGTCACGCCTTCCCCGGTCAGCTTGCGGAAGCTGCGGATGTGACGCAGGTGCTCGGTGAAGCCGTACGCTTCCCACGGGCAGCCACAGGTGCGGCGCTCGATGACGCCGTAGTCGTCGATCTCGACGTTGAGCAGGAGCTTGGGTGCGGTGGCCAGCAAGGTCGAGAAGTAGAAGGCGTCAACGCTCACGTCCGTGCCGGGCACCTCACGCGAATACTGAATGAGCGCCAGGTGATCCTTGAGGAAGTGCTGGTCGTTGCCGTCGGCGGGCCGAGCACAGGACATGCCTACCGGGCCTGCCTCGGCGAAGAAGTAGTTGGAAATGTAGCGTGCGCCGCTGCGCGTGATCTCGCGCACCTTCGCCACCGTCGGGGGCTCGCCCCCGCCCGAGACCGTCGCGCCAGTGAGGTCGATCCCGGCTTCGCGGGCAGCCAGGCACACGCGCAACGCCTTGCTGACGTGCGTGCGCAGCACGCAGGCGCCGTGCGTGCGCAGCGTCTCGGCCATCCATCGGGCGACGACCGCGGCGTCGTCGAGGCTCACCCACTCCGGCCAGGGAATCGGCACGCCCATCAAGCGCCCGGCGGCGACGATGCTTTGATTGGCCAACCAGTACTTGCGCGCCGGTCGCAGGTGGCGGCTCATGACCGGCGAGAACCACCTCTGCGGCACCTGACCGTAACACACGCGCGCCAGGATGCTGTTCATGCCGCTGCCGGGAAGGATGTCGAACCAGAGCGCCATGGGAACTCCCAAGAGCCCGTTGGCGTCGTCGGCGAGGATTTGGTGCGGCGCGCGCGAAAACAAATGCTCCAGATCGATCGTGACCCGCTTGCCCGCGCCCGTCGAGCCGCCGCTGGTGACGTGGTAGTAGCGGCTCAAGTACGGGTTGTCGAAGTCCTCGGCCTGTACCGGAATCTCTCGGCCGTTGCGCACCATGGGCTCGCGGCCCTTGAACTCCTCGAAGGTGACGTAGACCCCGGCAGCGCGCAGCGCCTGCAGCGTGTCTTCTAACCCCTTCGTGCGCACCATGCTGCGGAGGTCGCCCATCTCGCAGCCGGCCATCTGCAACAGCGGCCGATACGGGCTGCGCGCGTAGCCGAAGATGCCGCGCTCTACCAGGCGCAGGAAGTTGCTCTCACGCTCGGCCATGCGCCGGCGCACGATCTCCCGGGCTTCTTCGAGCGAGAGCCGCCGCTGCAGGAAGCTGCGCAGGCCCCAGGCGAAGCGCCCGTACATTCTGAGTTCAGCGGCGATGCTCACGTTCGATTCTTCCCTTCACACCGCGAGGCTCTGGTGCTGACGGCCGGCCGCCTGCCACACGCAGCAACACGAGTACTCGTATCGTTGCGGCTGCCTACTACGATCCGAAACCAAGGACAAGCGGCCGGGCGACGAGAAACGCCCCCGCAAGGCGGCGCGCGGAACCATTTACATCTTCGTGCGGTTCGTGCTTAGGGAGCATGCACGATGCACACGGACGCGCCGCTTCCATATGCAGGAGCCTGGTTCCGTCGAGCCGGCCTTCGGGCAGGCGACGGGCGGGATGCGCCATGAGCCGATCCGGCTACTTGGCGTACCGCGTTCTCTCGGCGGCCATGACGCTCCTCTGCTTCGTGCTCGGCGCCCTCCTGTTGACGGCCTTTGTCACGAACATGCTACTGCCCGCCAGCATGCAGCCGCGCGCGCAACCCGTCGTCACCAACTACTGGGGCTACTACATGATGGGGTTTGCCGGGACGCTGCTGGTCGCGTGGGGCGGATGCTTGGTCGCGGCGGTCCGCACCCCCGAGGCGGCCCGCGGGATCGGCACCGCGACCGCCGTCGCGCTCGTCCTGAACGCCGTCTTCCGCATGCTGGCGTGGTTTTCCGGCGAGTACGCCGAAGTTGGGAACCTGCCGCGCGTCGAGGCGGCGATCATGCTCCTGTTGGCGCTCGGCTTCATCTGGCTGCGGCCGCCGGCCCGCGCCGTCAGCACCGCGATGAGCAAGAGCACATGAAGCGGAATCGAGGGAGATGGGCTGGGACGGTGATCTGCGTGGGGCTGCTGTTCCTCGTCGCCACCATGAGCCGTCACTACCACGGCAGCAGCGAGGTCAAAGTCGACGTCGCGACTGCGGTCGGTCAAATCGGCGAGCGCCTGCCGGACTTCACTTTACCGGACATCGACGGCAAGCCGGTCGCGCTCAGTCAGTACGCGCACACCAGTCGAGTGCTGCTGACGTTCGAACGCTCGCTGGACTGGTGACCGTTCACCAAGGCGCGGCTCGTCGAGCTGCAACAAGTGCTGAGCCACGTTCCCGATCTCACCGTGCTGTACGTCATGAGCCAGAATCAGGTGAACCCGAAGGCCGCCAAGTTCATCCGCGATCACCGGCTGCCGTTCATCTTTTTGGTCGACACGGACCATCGGGTCATTGATCGGCTGGGCATCTACAATGACGAGTTCCACGAAGCGATCGAGCAAGGTGTCCCCCATCCCACGACCTACGTGCTGGACCGCGACGGCGTCGTCCGCTTCAAAGATTCGCGGCGGGACTTTCGCATCTGGCTCTCCGCGTCGGTCGTCATGGACGCACTGCAGCGCATCCCGTAGTCGCGCTGCTGACCGACACCGAGATTGCGGCTGACTCCCGGAAGTCTTCCCTCCGCAGGAGGCTCTTGCTACGGGTGGCGCCATGGCCCGGCCCGTTTGCGTCGTGCATGCATGGGACCTGCCCGGTGAGCCGCGGCCGCGGTGGACGCCGTGGCCCGGCGTCGGCGCGGTGGTGCGGCGGCTCGGCGATGCAGTGGGGCTGACGCATATGGGCGTGCACCTGCGCACCATCGAGCCGGGGATGGCGGGCACGAACCGGCACTTCCACACGGTCGAGGAAGAGTGGGTCTACGTGCTGTCCGGCCGCGGCACGGCGCGCATCGGCCCGCATCGCGCCCCGGTCCGGGCGGGCTCGTTTGTGGGTTTTCCACCCGGACCGCGGCCGCACCACTTCCTTGCCGAAGGCGACGAGCCGCTGGTGCTGCTCGAAGGCGGCGAGCGCCGGCCGGCGGAAGATGTCGGCTGCTACGTCGACGTTCCAAAGTGGTGGCGCAGCGGCGGCTTCTTCGACGCCGCCGAGCCACCACCACCCGAGGAAGGCGATCCGACGCAATGCGTGCACATCGACGATCTTCCGATGAAGGACTTTCAGCACGCGGTCGATCGCGAGGCGCGGCGTACGATGCGCCGGTTGAACCGGCCGACAGGGTTGACGCGGCAGGCCGTGGTCTGGACACGTGTCGAGCCGGATGCACACTCGACGGCGTATCATACTCACGACCGTACCGATGAGTGGATCTTCATCCTCGTGGGCCGCGCACGCGTCCGCGTTGCTGACGACCGCTTCGACGTCGGACCGCACGACTTTGTCGGTCATCCCGCCGGCAGCCCGGCGCACATCATGGAACCCATCGAGCCGCTGACCTATCTGATGGGCGGTGAGACCAATCCCGACGATATCGTCATCTACCCCGAAGCCGGCGTCCGCCGAGTGCGCGGTGCGTTGGAGCCGCTCTCGTAGGAGAGCTTTCAGCGGTCAGCGTTCAGCCATCAGCCGGAAGGCTAACCTGGCGCGAGAGGGCTGACAGCTTTCCTCCCCGTGTCAGATGACTCCCCGCTCGCGGAGGCCGGCGATCTCGTCGTCGGTGACGCCACATTCGCGCAGCACCTCGTCGGTGTGCTCGCCGAGCAGTGGCGGGCGGCGCTCGATGCGCCCCGGCGTAACGGACAGCTTCACGGGTAGCCCGGTGGTCTTGAACGTCCCGACTTCCGGATGCGCAAGCTGTACGAACATCTCGCGGGCGAGCACTTGCGGGTCGGCGAACACCTGCTGCAGGTCGAGCACCGGCCCGCAAGGCACACCGGCGGCATTGATGTGCTCGACCCAGTACGCGACGTCTTGTGTTGCCAGCACGGCTTCGATCTCCGTGCTCAGCGCGTCACGGTTGTAGAGCCGCTGCAGCGCGTCTGTGAAACGCGGATCGCTCAGCCACTCCTCGCGGCCGACCGCGCGCGCAAGCTTGGTCCACATGGCGTCATTGCCCGCCGCGATGTTGAGGTACCCGTCACGGGCGCGGAAGCGGCCGTAGGGCGACGACAGCGGGTGATGGTGGCCGGCGGGCCCGGGTGCCTTCCCGGTTTCGAAGTACATGCCCGCACTCCACGAGAGCACCCCGATCATGGCTTCGAGCAGCGACGTGTCGACGATCTGCCCGCGTCCGCTGCGTACCCGCACCAGCAGCGCCAGCTGCACGCCCTGCGCCGCGAAGATGCCGGCGAGCAGATCGGCAATGGCGATGCCGGCGCGCGTCGGGCCGCTGTCGGCCGTCCCGGTGATGCTCATGAATCCGCTCATCCCTTGCGCAATCTGATCGAAGCCCGGGCGGTCGCGATACGGACCGTCGCGACCGAATCCGGAGATGCCACAGTAAATGAGTCGCGGAAAACGTTCGGTCAGCATCCGCGGGCCGAGGCCGAGCTGCTCCATCACGTGCGGGCGGAAGTTCTCGATCAGCACGTCGAAGTGCAGCAAGAGGCGGAGCACCAGCTCGCGTCCCGCAGCGGATTTGATGTCGAGCGTGATGGAGCGCTTGCCGCGGTTGCTGGAGAGGAAGAAGTAGGTGTCGCGGTCCATCCCGGGCAGGCGAAACTCGCGGCCGCGGCGCGACTCGACCTTCACCACGTCGGCGCCGTAGTCGGCGAGCAGCATCGACGCGAACGGGCCGGCCAGATAGCGCGTGAAGTCGAGCACGCGGATGCCGGCGAGCGGTGGTGCGGTCTCGGGGGCGGGCGCTGCAGGACGGTCGGCCACACTCAGCGTCCTTTGAACTGCGGCCGGCGTTTCTCCAAGAAGGCGCGCACTCCCTCGGCGTAATCGTCGCTCTGGTAGCAGGCGCGGACCGAGGCGGCCATCGCCTCATGATCGCGGTTGGCGGCATCCTTGCTCAGCTCGCGCAGGATCAGTTTGGCGCTACGCACGGTGAGCGGCGCATTCGCCGCGATCGCCTGGGCGGTCGTCTCGACATAAGCGTCGAGCTCGGGCTTGGGAACGACGCGGTTGACCAAGCCCATGTGCAGAGCGTCGCCGGCCGAGAAGCGGTGCGCCGTGAAGAAGACTTCCTTCGCCGCGGCGACGCCGACGGTCCGCACCAGCAGCTCGAGACCGCCGGCGTCGTACCCCAGCCCGAGACGTGCCGCGGGGATGGCGAACACGGCGTCGGCGGCCGCATAGCGTATGTCGGCGGCCAGGGCGATGGCGCAGCCGCCGCCGACGCAGAAGCCGTGGATGAGCGCGATCACCGGCTTTGCGCAGAGCGCCAGTGCGCCGATGGCGCGCGCGTTGTCGGCGTCGTACTGCTCCGCCAAGATGCCGCTGCGGCTGTGCTCGAACTCCGAGATGTCGGCACCCGACACGAAGGCGACCTCGCCGGCGCCACGCATGATGATCACGCCGACGCCGTCATCCTGCTCCAGCGTCTGTACCGCATCCGGGATCGCGCGCCACATCTCGCCCGAGATGGCGTTGCGCCGCTCCGGATGATCGAAGATGATCCAGCCGAGCGCGCCGCGGCGCTCCGTCCGTACTTGTCCGCCCATGGTCCGCGAGCTTACCAAAAGAGCCGGCGAGAGTCCGCACCCGCACGCTGCGGCTCGAAGACTGGGGCGCGTAGGAAATTCCAGGCCGCTCTTCGCCGCGGCTGACCGCGCTTCAGCCGGTTGACGATGGCGACGATTTCACCGATCGTGCGGGCGTGGGAAAGCGGCTGTCGCTCCAGTCTCTCACCACCGCCGGTGCGTGGCTCGCCGCCCTCGCCGGCGCCAAGCTGCTCGTCCATTTTCTCTGCAACGGGCGCTACGGCTACTGGATCGACGAGCTGTACTTCATTGCCTGTGGCGAGCACCTGGCTTGGGGATACGTCGACCACCCGCCGCTGATCGCCGCCGTGGCCAAGGCGTCGCGTTGGCTATTGGGTGACTCGCTCTTCGCGATTCGCTTCTTCCCCGCCGTCGCCGGCGCCGCGCTGGTGTGGCTGACGGGACGCATGGCCCGTGAGTTGCGCGGCGGGCGTTTCGCGCAGGTGCTGGCCGCCGTCTGCGTCATCGTCGCCCCGGTCTATCTGGGCTTCAACAATCTGCTGACCATGAATGCCTTCGAGCCGCTGCTGTGGACGGCTTTCGCGTACGTCATCCTGGAGATGGCGCAGCGCGAGGCGCCGCGGCTCTGGCTGCTGGCCGGCGTCGTCGCCGGGATCGGCGTGCTCAACAAACACTCGATGCTCTTCATCGGTGCAGCCCTCGGCGTCGGCCTGCTGCTCACACCACAGCGCCGGATTCTGCGGACGCGCTGGCTGTGGGCCGGTGGTCTCGTCGCCTTCATGATCGTTCTGCCGCACCTCCTGTGGCAGATGCGCGAGCATTGGCCGACCATCGAGCTGCAACTGAATGCCAAGCGCTATCAATTTCAACCGGTCTCGCCGCTGGAATTCGTCTGGGGGCAGATTCAGTTGGTGCATCCGTTCGGCCTGCCGGTATGGGTTGCGGGCGTGTACTTCTATCTGCGCGCGGCTGCGGGCCGACCGTTTCGCTTCCTGGGCTGGGCATTCGCGCTGGTGTGGGTCGTCGGGATGGTGAGTCAAGCGAAGACGTACTACCTGGCGCCCGTCTACCCGATCGCGTTTGCGGGCGGCGCCGTCGCAGTGGAAGGTTGGATCCGCGCGCACGGCTGGGGTTGGTTGCGGCCGGCGACGCTGGCGTTCTTGATGATCGGGGGCGTGATCGCGGCGCCGTACGTCTTGCCGGTTCTGCCGATCGAGATGGTGCCGCGCTATCTGCAGCTGCTGGGAATCAGAGACGTTCGCCCGGAGCGTCGGGCTGAAGGCGAGGTGCCACAACTCTTCGCCGACATGCTGGGCTGGGAGGAGCTGGTGCGCACGGTGGCGCGCGTCTACGACTCACTACCTGATGCGGACCGGTCGCGTTGCGTCGTGTGGGGAGGCTGGTACGGCCCTGCGGCCGCGGTGGACTTCTTCGGCAAGGCGTACCAGCTTCCCGCGGCCGTCAGCGGTCATCAGAACTACTTCCTCTGGGGGCCCGGGCGCTTCTCGCGCGACGTCGTGATCGCCGTTGGAATTCCCGGTCACTGGTTGCAACGCTGGTTCGGTTCCGTGGAGCTGGTCGCCACCGTCCCCTGTCCCTACTGCATGCCCGACCGCAGGAACACGGCGGTCCACATCTGTCGCGGACTGAAGCTGCCTGTGGCCGCGTTCTGGCCGAAGACGAAATGCTGGACGTGTGACATGCCCGAGTTTGCGCGCTGAGGCAGACGCTGCGCGCAGGCGCGCGGTGGTGCTACTGCCGCGGCTCCCGCGTGGCGGGGCCCGGCCAGTCCAAGCCGCGATACGGTTCGGCGCGGTCAGATGCGCCGACAACAAGAACGTCGGCAAGACTACTGACGCGACGGCAACGCAGCCGTCAGCTTCTCCCGCAACCCGCCGAAGCTGCCGTTCGACATCAGCAGGATCACGTCGCCCGTGCGGGCTTCCGCAGTGAGCGTGGCGCAGATCGTGTCGACGTCGGCGATCGCGTGCGCCTGGATGCCGCGGCCGCCGAGGTCGGCGGCGAGCTGCTCGGGTGAGAACAGGTCGGCCTCGGCAACCTGATCGGTCTCCTTGCGGAACACGCCGCCGATGATCACCTGATCGGCGGCGGCAAAGGCCTTGACGTACTCGCGCTGGAAAACCTTGCGCCGGCTGGTGTTCGAACGCGGCTCGAACACCGCCCACAGGCGGCGGCGCGGATAGCGCAGTCGCAGCGCGGCGATGGCGCCGGCCACCGCCGTCGGGTGATGCGCGAAGTCATCGACGAGTGCGATGCCGCGGAAATCCCCGACCAGCTCCTGCCGCCGGGCAACCCCTTGGAAGCTGGCGAGCCCGGGCAGGATCTCATCAGTGGTCAGTCCGAGCGCCCGCGCCATGATGAAAACGCCCAGGGCGTTGCGCGCGTTGATGCCGCCGGGTTGCTGAACGCGGGCGCCGCACTCCATCGTCCCGTTGTGCACGATGTCGAAGACCGTGTGTGTGCCGGTGTCGCGCAGGTTGCGCACTTCCCACTCGGCACCCAACCCGAAGGTGGTCATGCCGCGATGCCGCTTCGCCACGTCGCGCGCATGCGGAAAGTCGGCGGCAACCACCAACGGCGCGGTGGGCGGCAGGATGGCGATCAATTTCCGGAACGCCTCCTTCACGTGTTCCAGATCGCGGTAGATGTCGGCGTGGTCGAACTCGACGGCAGTCAGCAACAGCGCCTGCGGCCGGTAGTGGAGGAACTTCGGTCCCTTGTCGAAGAAGGCGGTATCGTACTCGTCACCCTCGATGACGAAGCACTCGCCCTTCCCCAGCGTGTAGTTGCCGCCGAAGTTCAAGGCCTCGCCCCCGACCATCATGCTCGGGTTCCGCCCCGCCTCTTGCAGCACCCACGCCAGCAGCGCCGTCGACGTCGTCTTGCCGTGCGTGCCGGCCACCACCACTGAACGACGATCGGCGAGAACCAACTCCGCCAGCGCCTGCGGAAACGACACGTACGGCAAGCCGCTGGTCAGCAAGGCCTCGACCTCAGGGTTGGTGCGCGACACCTTGTTGCCGACGACGACCAGATCGGGACGGTCGGCCAGGTTCTCGGCGCGGAATCCTTGCCGGATGCTGATACCCAGCCGCTCCAACACCGTGCTCATCGGCGGGTAGACGTTCTCATCCGACCCCGAGACCTCGTAGCCGCGTTGCTTCAGCATCCCCGCCAACGCCGACATGCCGACGCCGCAGACGGCAATCAGATGGATGCGCCGGGCGGCGCCGGTGCGGACGCCTTCGGGAACGAGGTTGCTCAAGGTCTCACTCCAGCGCCTTGATGATCAGATCGTGAATGAACGGACGGAAGGCGCGGATCAAGTCGTTGTCGCGGCTGGGGTGCACGCGGTTGCTCAGCAAGATCACGTGGCGATCGTTCTCCAGGTCGAGCCACACGGAGGTGCCCGTGAAGCCGAGGTGGCCGACGGAGAGCGGCGAGAAGAGCGCGCCGGAGCTGGAGCCCGCCGGTGACGGCGTATCCCAGCCGAGACACCACGTGGAGTCGGGAACCGACGCATCGCGGGTCCAGAACTCATGCACGATCTGCTGCGGCATCCACTGACTGCGGTTGTAGTAGCAATCCTTCAGCTCGCACAAGGTGGTGTCGAGATCGCGGGCCGAGGCGAACAGACCGGCGTGTCCCGCGATGCCGCCCATGGCGTAGGCGTTGTCGTCGTCCACCTCGCCGCACAGCACCTTCTTTCGCCAGCGGCAGCGTTCGGTGGGGGCGATCATCTCCGTCACCGGTTCGATACGCCGCGCGCGCAACAACGAGAGGTCGACGAACGCCGTGGCCCGCAAGCCGAGGGGGCGGACGACGCGCTCGTGATGGTAGCGGTCCAACGGCATGCCACTGATCTCCTCGATCACCGCGCCCAGCAGCATGAAGCCGAGATCGCTGTACAGCGCCTTGGTGCCGGGCGCGTACTCGAGCTTCTCACGCTGGATGGCTTGATAGACGTGCGTCTTGGCGCCGGGGCTGCCGAGGAAATTGATACGACCGCCGCGCCGCTCGATCTGCAGGATCTCCTCGAAGTACGGCCGCCACGCTGGCAGCCCGGCGCAATGGCTGAGCAGCTGCCGGAAGGTGATGTGCGTCTTCCCGTGCACGCCGAAGTTGTGGAAGAAGCGCGTGACGCGGTCGTCGAGCCCGATCTTTCCTTCTTTCACCATCAGCATCATCGCAATGCTGGTGGCGAACGGTTTCGTCAGTGAGGATACATCGAAGATGGTTTCCTCGCCCATCGAGGTGACCTCGGGCTCCAGGCTGCGGTGCCCGAAGGCACGATGATAAAAGACCCGCGTCCCGGCGCGGACGAGCAGCACCGCCCCGGGAAAGACCCGGCGGCCCACCGCCGCATCCATCTCACGCTCGACCGCTTCGAAGCTCATCGAGAAGCCATCAGCTTTCAGCTGTCAGCGCTCAGCGTTCAGCATGAGTTCCGGACTCGGGGTTCCGGCTGACCGCTGATTGCTGACTGCTTCTTTCATTCCGCCAGCGGCGATTCGAGCAGGGTGAGGCGCTCGCCCGCCAGGCGCGCCCGGATGCCGAATGGGACCGTCAGTGTGCCCCGTCCATGGCCGCTGGGGAGACCGAAGGCCACCGGATAGCGCGCGCCTGCGAAGGCCTCGGCGATCACATCGCGTACCGATACGCGCTCGTTCGCCGCGGCGCTGCACCCAACCATCTCCCCGAAGACGACGCCGGCGACGCTATCGAGCACGCCGGCCTGGCGCAGCTGCATCAGCATGCGATCGATGCGGTACGGCTTCTCGTTCACGTCTTCGAGGAACAGCAGCCGCCCGCCGGTCTCCAGCGCGTACGGCGTGCCCAGCATCGAGACGATGACCGACAAGCAGCCGCCGGCGAGCACGCCTTCCGCCGTGCCCGGTTGGACCACGGCTTCCGCGGGCTCATGCCAGACCGCGCGCTCGCCGGTCAGCATTGCGAGCAGGCACTCCACGGCGTCGGGGCGGGGCGCCAAGCCGGTGATCAATGGCCCGTGGAAGGTGACCAGCTGGGCGCGTTGCACCAGATCGTTGAGCAGGAAGGTCAGGTCGCTCTGCCCGACGAAGATCTTCGGCTGCCGGCGGGCGACGTCGGGATCGATCAACGGCAACAAGCGTCCGGATCCGTAGCCGCCACGCGCCGTGATGATGGCACGCACCTTGGGATCGCGGAACATGGCGTGCACATCGTCGATGCGCTCGCGGTCGGTGCCGGCGAGGTAGCCGGTTTTCTTGAGCACGGCCGCACCGAGGCGCACGCGGAAGCCGGCGGCTTCCAGCACGCACACGCCGGCCTGCAGGCTCTGCTCGTCCACCGCGCCTGCCGGCGCCACCACACCAATCACGTCCCCCCGCCGCAACGGGGCAGGCTTGCGCATCATCGCGTGCAGTGGGGGTGCTACTCCTCCAGCGCCTTCATGGCGATGGCGCTGTGCGCCCACGAACCGCCGGCGCGCATGGCCATGGCCACGAAGATCGACTCGGCAATCTCCGTATCGCTGGCACCCGCCTTCTTGGCGCGCTGGGTGTGCGCGTCGATGCAGTAGGGGCACTGGGTGATGTGCGCCGCGGCCACGGCGATCAGCTCCTTGGTCTTGACGTTCACCGCCCCCTCTTCGAACGCCTTGCGATCGAAATCGACGAACGCCTTGAACACCTCCGGCTTCAGATCGCGCAGCTTGCGGAGCCGCTTCATGTCCTCGGCGTGGTAGTAATGCTCACTCATCGGCGCTCCTCCTGATGGCCCCTGGCTATATAGCATCCGGCCCGCGGGCGGAAGGATGGTCGCCCGGCTTCACGTCACTGGGGCAGTGGTGGGCGCCCTGAGCGAGCTCCGAACGACGTCCGGCACGCACCGCATCCGGGCTCGGGCCGCGGCGCCGGAGCCGAAGTATGCTACATTGCCGGCGTGCAGACGCCGGATCCACACGCCATCCTGCTCGATCTCGATGACACCATCCTCGACTTCGATGGCAGTGTCGAAGCGGCGTGGCATGCCGTCTGCGAAGCCGCGGCGGAAGAAGTCGCCGAGCTCGACGCCGCCGCGCTGTTCGCCGCGATCGCGCGGACACGCGCCTGGTACTGGTCGGACCCGGAGCGTCATCGCCAGGGGCGCGCCGATCTGCGCGCCGCCAGCCGCCGCATCGTGCAGCACGCCCTGAACACGCTCGGATACGATCTACCCGACATGGCGCGGACCATCGCCGACACGTACCGCGACTTCCGTACGCACGCGATTCGTCCCTTTCCCGGCGCCGTCGAAGCGTTGGAGCGCATCCGCCGCCACGGCATCCGTCTGGCGCTCGTCACCAACGGCAGCGCCGCCGATCAGCGCGCCAAGATCGAGCGCTTCGATCTGGCGCACTACTTCGATCACATTCTGATCGAGGGAGAGTTCGGCTGCGGGAAGCCGGACTCGCGCGTCTACGTGGCCGTGCTGGAGGCGCTGCAGGCGCAGCCGCAGACGGCGTGGTTTGTCGGCGACCATCTGGAGTGGGACGTGGCTGCGCCACAGCGCTTGGGGCTCTATGCCGTGTGGGTCGACGTCGCCGGTGCGGGGCTCCCCGCCACCACTGCGGTCGAGCCGGATCGGATCATTCGCTCGTTGGCGGAGCTGGTGTGACCCTCGTGAGCCTCGACGCCTACTGATCGCCGATGACCGCCGTCGGCATCGTCGTGCTGGTCGCTCGTCTCATCGGGCTGGCGCTCGCGGTGGTGTTGTTGCTCGTGGCCAGCCTCTTGGTGTACGGCGTGACGCGCAACGCGCCGGCCGAGTTCGACGGCGACTTGGCGGCGCGCATCAAGCTCACCCCGCCCGTACCGCTGGTGCCCGGGCCAGGCTTGCCGCCCGACCTGCACCTCGGTCCATCGAACAACAACCTCGACGTGGTGCAGTTCAACGGGCGCTTCTTCCTGGCGTTCCGCACGGCGCGGTTCCACTTTGCGAGCGACGACGCGCGGATGGTGATCCTGTCGAGTGCGGACCGGCAGCGGTGGACGCACGAGGCGACGTTCGACCTGGAGCGGCGCGACGAGCGCGAGCCGCGCTTCCTGGTGTTGAATGGCCGCCTGCTCTTCTACTTCTTCGAGGCGGAGGACAACCCGCGCGGCTTCGCGCCGATTTCGATCCGCGCGGCGGAGCGTGCGTCCGACGGCACGTGGAGCGCCTCGCGTCCGATCTTCGAGTTCGGACACGTGGTATGGCGCGCCAAGGTGCGTGGCGGGCGCGCCTACATGAGCGCCTACCGCGGGCGGCGGTTGTATGACGATCTGGGAACCGCGGGTGCGACGCGCCTGCTGACGTCGGAAGACGGCTTTGAGTGGAAGTCGATCAGCGGCGAGGAATCTCCCGTTCCGTTTCCCGGTGCGTCAGAGTGCGACTTCGAATTCGACGCCGCCGGGAATCTGGTCGCGCTGGTCCGCGTCGAGGCGCGTGGAGCGCTGGTGTGCACCGCGCCGGCCGGGCGTTTGGAGAAGTGGGACTGTACGCCGACGCCGTATCGGCACGACTCGCCGCTGCTGTTCCGTCACGGCCACGACTTCTACGCCATCGCCCGGCGCAGCCTCGGCGGCCCGCTGGACACCGGGCAGCGTTGGCTACCGGAGCGCCTGGAGACGCTGTGGTACCAGCTGCGCTACTGGGTGACGCGCAAGCGCACGGCGCTGTACCGCGTGCTGCCGGAGGAGCGCCGCACCGTTCCCGTGCTCGACTTGCCGTCGCGTGGCGACACCGCCTTCGCCGGCATGGTGCCGTTGGGTGATGGCCGGTACTGGGTGGTGAACTACTCGAGCGACCTCGACGGCCCCGACTGGCCCTGGGTCGGTGGCCAGTTCACCGGCAGTCGGATCTACGCGATGGAGCTGACGCTGCCCTGAGGGGTTCCGGAATGACCGCGGGGGGCTCGAAAGAAGAAGTGGGCAGGGAGTGAATTGAACACTCGACACAGGGATCTTCAGTCGAGTCCAGAGGACGATGAAAGCGAAGAGTAACAAGGGTTTTATTGCACTACCCTGATCTTACATCCAAGCCGTTTGCGATGGCGTTGGGTGATCTTCAGCGATTTTCGATGACGAACTGACACCAGTACTGACACCAGATTTTCCGCTCTTCAGGCGCGCGGAGATCCCGGCGCATCCTCAATCCACATTGGCAAGTCATTGGTCGATATGGTGGCTGACCAACACGCGGTGCGGGACTTGAACCGCAGGAAGTGCGAGAAGTATCCGATCCAAGTGGCTCGTGAACGGGTCATCGCGCACGACTCAAGAAAGCAGCGCATCATCCAGCGAATCGAGAAGAGCCTGCCTGCTGTTGAATCGCTGCGTGTTCAATGCAACTGCGTTTAGCGTTTCCCAACAGAGGAGGAGCACCTCGTTCGCCTGTTTGATGTCGCCCGGCTTGATACCGTGATGAACGAACGCGGAGCGAAGGCCGTAACCTGCCTGAAGGCGCTTTACCGCTTGTTTTCTCGAAGCCAAGTCCGAAGCAGTCAAAAGAGCCATTCGCTGCCCCAACTTGCCTTGAACCGGCTCGTTCTGGTCACGAATGAGCAGCGACTCTACCGCAACCAATGCGTGGAGTAGGCGGTCTTGCGGGGCAGGAGAGGCGACTCCATGAGCATAGTGCGATATCGCCTCCAGAGAGTGCTTCTCCAAATCGGTCTGTTCCTCTTTGGAGAGTAGTTGGCTGGCTACGCCGAACCCCGACCCGTGGAGGACGTCCAGAATCTCCCGGTCGAGGGCAAAACGGACGACGCCATCGTGGTCCAAGCCTTCCGCTAGGAGGAGGCGATCCGGCACACCCACTCGGAGCAGATGTCGTTCAGCCGGAGCCACTTGTCCCATGCGGCCCATGAGGCAACGTGCTCGGATGTCTAACGCCGCTGCATCAAACATCCGCAGTATCTCTAGCACGGCGTCGGTCTGCCTCACGGCCAATTCTTGTGCGTGCTCCTCCTCCGCAATGCAGGTGTACTGTGCATACACATGCCCTTGGAACCTCTCCTTGAGCATTCCGCGAAACTCCTCCACGACCTCGGGTGGTGCAACCGCCCCTGCCTCCGGGGGGACCATCGCGTGGATTGAGGCTTCCGTGAAGAAGTTGAATGCCAACTGGCCCAACTCGAAAGGCTCCGCGATTGCGATTCCTTCCAATGGAACTAGGATCGTCTGTTCTTGAACGTCACGTTCAAGTGCGGCCAGAAGGTCTGCCGTCCACGACCCATCTGCCGTTTCACGCAGCCGGCGCCGCTGCATCCAGTCGATGAGATGCTTACGGATGTAAGCAACGCCGCAGCACGTCCGCAGACTCCGATGGCGGGCAAGGGAATCGGCAAGCCGCTCGAGGGCTTCCGTCCCAGCCTCGGGAAGCACCTCGTGAATCTGTTGACCAGCGACTTCGCCATGAACTTCAACGGCTTTGAGTCGTCCGAGCCAATCGCGCACGCTGACCCGAGGTCGACCTAGAAGGTCCTTCTCGGTGAGCGTCCGGACGAGAGGTACGTGCGCGTCAGACCCTTGCCGTCGCCGCGAGGGAGGCCGATTTGGCAGAGGCTTCAGCGACGCTACGAGCGAGTCCGCCTCCTTGTCGAAGTGGTTGCGTGCCTCCTGTGGAAGAACGAACAGCATGGGATTCTTATACGTCGTCGTGACCCACCTGACCGATGCGCAAGGCTCCCTTTCGCAGACGGCCATCGGGGGACCTACTGGAGCGCTCCGTCACGGCATACGGTGCCCCGTGCATCGGGCTAAGGCAGTGTTGACCGCGCCTAGTATTTCGTTCACGGAGATCTGGCCATCGTGGTTCACATCCCCGCGTTCGCAGGAATCGCCCTGATGGTGACCCAGCGCAATGTTGACCATGGTGAGTAAATCCAAAGCGCTGACAACCCCGTCGACATCGCAGTCACCGGAGCAGATTCTAGGAACAAGAGACACGGTAACGAAACCGTCGTCACCAACCACAGGCGAAAGTTCTGTACCTGACGGGCTAAACGCAATTGCAGTGCCTGCCGCTAGCGTGTAGGAGCCGGGTAGTGCGCCAGGGAGAACGTGAAACCTACAGGCGTATAGTTCCCCGTCTGGAATCACGCCGGCATTCTGATTCGACTGCACAAACAGTCGGACCGTCTCGACGAATTCGTCTTTTCGAATGGTGCTTGCGACAAGGGACTTGTTGATCGATGGATCGACGCGACACGCGGAGGGATCGAGGCTAAGTACCGACGGGTCAAAGCTGATGTCGTTTCCGGTGGCGGCAACCTGGGCACCAGACGTGCTCAGGGATGCCACAACATCGACGAAGTCGCCGGGGCCGCCGAGCGCTGAGCCTATGCCAATGCGCACGATACGCGGAGTTGGGGTCACTGTCGGAGTCGAAGTCACAGTGCTCGTGCCAGTGGGCGTGACTGTTGGGGTAAATGTGCCCGTGCGCGTTGGGGTTCTTGTGGCGGTGGGAGTGTCTGTCACGGTTGATGTTTGAGTGGCGGTGGGCGTCAACGTGAGGGTTAGCGTCACACTCGGCGTTTGAGTAATTGTGGGCGTCTGCGTGATCGTTGGCGTCCGGGTTGGGGTAGCTGTTGGGACCGTTATGATCACGATTCCTTCCGGGCAGCCCCCGACAGGGATCGTGTCAGTCACGACAGTGCGGGCCGTGTCGATAACCGAAACGAACCCTGGCCCGCCTGGGCAACCCGTTGCACCATAGTTGCTCAGGTAGACAAACGCGCCGCCGGATGTCACCGCAAGTTGCGTGGGGCCAACTCCGGTTTGGATCGTTGTGGCGATCGTGTTCGTTGCGGTGTCGATGACCGACACACTGCTTGACATGAAATTTGAGACAAAAGCGAATTTCCCGTTCGAATCGATTGCGATACCGCCGGGCTGGTCGCCCACCGAGATCGTTGTGACCAGTGTCGCGGTTGCGGTGTCGATCACGGAAACGGTGTCGGCCGATTCGTTCAGGACGTAAGCGGCACGACCATTTGGCGTGATTGCCAGCCGCAAGGGTGAGATACCTGCCGGCGCAGTTGCGGTTACAAGGTGTGTCTTGGCATCGAGAACGGAAACTGTGCCCTCCGTTGGACCGGTGTCGTTGACCTCGTACACAGAACTGCCATCTGGGCTGAACGCAACGTCCGTCACCTGCGCATCCGTGGTCCAAGGGATGGTCGCCGTCACCCGGTTGGAGGCCGTGTCTATCACTGCAACGATCGGTATCGATTGGCTCACGACATAGGCTGAAGCGCCATCAGGGCTGATCGCCACAGCAACGGGCTGAAAATCGAGTGGAATCGTGGTGACAGGCACATTGATCACAGCATCGATGACGGAAAGCCGGTTGTTCCCAGTTTCCGACACGTAGACACGTCTACCGTCCGGACTGGCTGCTACACGAGTCGGTGCTTTGCCAACGGGAACCGTGGCAGTCACGGTGTTCGTTGCCGTGTCGATGACCAGGACTCTGTTACTCTGCACATCTGCGACGTAAGCGAATTCGGCTGCTGTGGCCGGCGGTGTCGGCCGGGATGCCAGAGCGACCAAGGCACACGTGAACAGCGTGGCCGTGGTTCGAGAGTGGGAAGTGTGCTGCGTCACTGGTCACACGCCGTAACACGTTCGAGGCTTTACCGGCAATGGAGCGAACGGTGGGGCGCTTGATAAGCAGTGCTGCCCCTTCGGTCGCTTGCCCGCAGTCGGTCGCCAGCATGCTCTCACGGCGCTTTCCCGTTTTGTCAGATCGCAATCCGCTCGATCTCGTCGAGGCTGATTTGATCGGTGGTCCGGTCGTAGAGCTTTGTCGTCCGCGGTGACTCGTGCGCAGCGATCTGCTGGGCGTGCTCCAGCGTGCAGCCGTTCTCGAGGTAGGCGGTGCCGCTTCACTCGTTCCTGATTTCGAACGAGGCGCCAGGACCCTGTTGGAAGACGCGGATGATCTGCCGCAGTTTGTCAGCGGCGACCAGCTTGTC
Organism: uncultured Binatia bacterium (SeqCode); assembly: GCA_964498075.1. Lineage (GTDB taxonomy): Bacteria > Desulfobacterota > Binatia > HRBIN30 > HRBIN30 > CAZCGA01. The sequence continues at coordinate 43,851 of CAZCGA010000005.1, forward strand.
GACGAGGAGTTGGAGCATCAACCCTTTCACGTGGTCCGGGGTCGGAAAATCGTCGGCGTGAATCTCGCTGAACTCCGCAGCGAGTGCTGCATCTCGGTGATACTGAAACGCGTTCAGCCACTTCTGCAGAGTGCGTCCCGAGTTGAGAACGAACGTCTTCGGGTCCGGGAGATCAGGCGTCGGGGCAGGGGTGATCGAGATGGTCATCATGCTCTCGAAGCGCTTGCCGTCGAACTGAGCGCGGAGTGCTTTCCAGGCTTTGCTGGGAGCGCGTTGGGAGATGACGCCGAGTACCTTCATGAAGTAGGTGCGCTCGTCGTTCAGGATGATCGGTCGGAGAAGGTGGAGAAATGCGGCGAGCTCGGTTGTGGAAGGGAAAGTAGAGGTATCGACGGGAGCCCAGCCGGTCTCTCGGTCCCACTCGATCGGGAAGCCGAATGAGGCGACTGCTCTAGTACCTGGAGACGCGCTTAGCTCGTCGAAAACGGCCGCAAACCCTTCGAGGAGCGCCCACTCTTGGTCCGAGAACTCCGTTTCGATCTTGGTCGAACCGTCAACGTCGTTCATCTCGAAACGAACAGGGTTGGGCATCGGGAGCTGTTGGTTTGCCACTAGCAGGGCGCGGGTCAGATCGCACTCCGCTCGATCTCGTCCGCTCGATCTCGTCGAGGCTGACCTTGTCAGTGGTGCGGTCGTAGAGCTTTGTGGTGCGCGGGGACTCGTACGCCGCGATTCGCTGCGCGTGCTCCAGGGTGCCGCCGCTCTCAAGGTAGGCGGTGATGCCGGTGGCGCGGAAGGTGTGGCAACCGATGGCCGTCTCGATGCCGGTGGCGCGTGCGCGACGGCGGATCATCCGCCACGCGTCGGCTTGCGTCATCGGCTGCTCTGTGAGTGGCCGACCCGCGCAACGGCGATCGTGCGGAAGAGCGAAGCCTTCTCTTGGTCCCAGAGTTGGGCGGCTTCGCAATGCGCGTCGAGATACTCCTCAAGAGTGTGATGGCACGGAACCTCGTGCCGCTTGCCGCCCTTCTCGTGCAGGCGGAGCCACCACCGCTTTCCCTGCGGGTAGTAGTCCTCGACCTTCATGGCGAGAACGGCGCCGCGGCGCTCGATGTGGCCTGTGACGATTGTCGGTGTGACCTGCTCCACGGATCGGACGCGCCGCGTCTCGCACCAACTGAAGGAGTCGGAGACGGCGCGTGCGTGGGCTCGGCGGGTGTTCGGGTTCCCGATGATGGCGGCGTTCACCATGCGCCCCTCCCGGAATTGGCCGATCCGAGGGTTCGCTTCGCGAGGGATTCGATCAAGCCGTGGCCACACTACGTCGCGAGGTGGCTGTCGTTCAGTTGCGGGTCGCCGCTAGTCGTTATGGTCTCCTTCCTTGGGGTGCCCGAGAATCAGTCGGGTGTAGATCCGCGCAACGGCTCATCAGGCCTGAATTCCCGTTCGCCGTACCGCCTGGCAATCTCGAAGACGGCGCCGCTGGAGAAATCTTCAAGGGGTCGGTTAGCGGCGGTACGTGGTCGAGGTGCGGCGCTCGATGCGCTGCACTTGGATGAAGCGGATCGATTCCGTGGCGCGAAAGAGGATCCGGTAGTTGTTGCCTGGTCCGCCCTTCCAGCGGTACTCGTCGTGCAAGAGGTGGCCGACGCCGGCGGCGTGGATGCCGTCGCGCTCGAGGTCGCGCAGCGCGGTGAGGATGGCGTCGCGAGCGTTAACGGGAAATCTTCGCCGGAGATCTTTTCGGAGCTTTGTGGGAACGTAAACGCGCCACATCGGCTTTCAGGTCGGCTTCGAGGTCGTCGAGCGTGCAGTAGTCGCCACGCGCAAACGCCTCATCGGCCTGACGGATGGCTTTGAAGTCAGCCGGCGTGAGGGGCTCGGTGTCGAGGGGGATCGTGCGGCGTGGAGATTTGCTCGCGGTGGCCGTCTTGGGCATACGCGGTGAGTGTAGCGCGGGTGGCGTCGAGCTGTCCAGCATGAGCTACTGCGACCCGGCAGCGGCTGTAGGCTCGCGACGTTGAAAAAGCCTAGGGCTGGCGGACAAGTCGCGGAACTAGGAAGAGAAAAGAAGTGGGCAGGGAGTGAATTGAACACTCGACACAGGGATTTTCAGAGCGAAGAAGACGACGAGAAAAAGTGAGCCTGAATCACCGATTTTCCTTGTAGGCTGTGGGGTTGCGGCGTAGGCAGCGTACGGTGGCTTTCCGCGATTTGCGATGATTTTCGGTGTGCAACTGACACCAGTACTGACACCAGAATCGCGCTCTGACGCGGCTAGTTGCGGGGCGACTCGTGCGCCGCAATCTGCTGTGCGTGTTCCAGCGTGCCGGCGCTCTCAAGATAGGCGGTGATGCCAGTGGCCCGCAAGCAGCCGACATCGGTCTCGATGCCGGCGGCGCGGCCGCGGCGGCGGATCATCCGCTGGGCGTGTGGCCGTCCGTAGATCTACGCATTGACACTTCGCATCCAAAAGCGGGATAACGGCGGCCCGAGAACCAAACGGGCGGCAAGGGGGGCGCTTTTAGCTATCAATGGGCGGGTTACTTCGTGTGTCGGAGGATTCTGGTTTCGGAGCGCTTGGTGGCGCTGAACGCGCCGGCCGGCGGTACCTGAAGAGTAAATTGATAACAGCCAGAAAAAAGAACCGGATAGGGACCATAAGAAAGCTCACGATGGCTAGAAGCGTGACGCGGGAGCGGAAGGGATCAGGCAGCACGAACGCCAGGAAGAGGCAGAAAAGACCCAACACAATGGGCGCCACGGAGCCGGGTCTATAGTAAGCAAAGGGCATCGAGCGAAGGTCCTTTGCCGTAAAACTGAGCCAGAGTATTTCTTTGAACGACTTGAACTCCTTCTTCTGTGTGTACAGGTGCACCGGCATAAACAAGTGCTTCTTGAACGTAGATAGTAGATCATCCAGCATATAGAGAATACTTTAGCATAGAGACGCTGAGCGTGTCGCATCGGCATCGCCTGAATGGATAAACGGAGTGCAACAGCTACAACAACGCTCGGAAAGGACGATCCATGACCTTCTTGCGAACGCGAGGCGTTCTTCTTGCTCTATTCCTCATCTGCTTGACTCCAGCGTCACGAGGGTGGGCGCAACCCTGCCGGCAGCAGGCGGAAAGTCTCGCCGCTAATGCCGCCAACCAGTATCTCGGCCTAATCGCACAAAAAGAGACCGCGGCGGCACGGGGTGAAGCGACTGTTGCAGAGGCCACCGATTTGGCGGTCCGACTGATCGGCATCATCCAGTTGGTGAACGCCCCTGAATTACTTAATGCCAGCAGCACTCTCGCACAGTCACTCCTAGGCTTATACGGCAACGATAGCGTGGCCGCGGTCTCCATCAAATCGCTGCTAGGTGCGACGGGATGTGTACTCAGTTGTGGAGTCGGTTGCGTTGCTTGCATCAATCAGCTTACAACCTTCGTAGACTTCTGGGCGGCCTTCAAAATCTATCAGCACACTCAAGTCCTAGACGAGACAATCATATTTCATGACCTTCTCGACCTTCTGGCGGCCAACCATTTCCTAGTTGACGCGGTTGCGGCCAAGCTCCAGGTTCAGCCGCACACGCTGGAAGCGGTTATCCGCGCGCTCGCCCAGCAAGACGACCTTAGCTTCTCCCCCACCGTCTTTGGCGTCTGCGTCAGCGATCCATTTGCCGGTCTTGCGTGCGTGGACCAGGTCGTCGCCAGCGCGGCAGACTTCCTCAGCTTCACTGCAGACGCTCTTACCAAAGCCACGACGCTACTGTGCGCAACTCCCACGTTCACGCCAACGGCGACCCCAACCAACACCCCGACTGTGACACCGACGCGCACTTCTACCGCAACGCCAACCGCGACAAGCACACGCACGGCAACGGCGACGCTGCTGCCGGCGTGCAAGCCGGAAGGTGCGAACTGCCGGACCAACCAGAGCTGCTGCAAGGGCCATTGCAGTATACCGGCGGGCGCCGCTTCTGGCGTGTGTGCTGTTCCCACTTCGACGCCCACCAACACCCCGACTGCCGCGCCGACCGTTACGCCCACCGCGACCGCCACACGGACGCCCAGTGCGAGCCCAACGCGAACGAAGATGGCCGTGCCAATGAATATAACTACGGTCGACCTGGGAACACTCGGTGGGACTGGTAGCTCCGCTATCGCCGTCAGCAACGGCCAGGTCGTGGGCTGGGCGGATGTCCCCGGTACCTGTGTGGCGGGTGTATGTATCTTTCCGGGAGACAACTCTCCAACACTCACGTGTACTTTCGACGCTCAATGTATGACGAATCACGCCTTCAGTTGGACCCAAGCAGGGGGGGTGGTGGATCTCGGGACACTGGGCGGGAGGTTTAGCTTCGCCTACGCCGTCAGTGGTGGTCAGGTTGTAGGCTTGGCCGATGCCGGACCATTCGTTGGCTACCATGCCTTCAGTTGGACCCAAGCCGGTGGGATGGTCGATCTCGGGACGTTAGGTGGGAGTTTAATTTTAGGCTATGCCACCGCCGTAGATAATGGCCAGGTGGTGGGCAATGGGCATGATGTACAGAGAGATACCCAACACGCGTTCAGTTGGACCCAAGCAGGTGGGATGGTCGATCTGGGCTCGCTCGGTAGGGGTCTTAGCGCCGCCACCGCGGTCAGTAATGGTCAGGTGGTGGGCAGCTCATACACCGCCGTCGTCCTCGATGATAGTGGCGGGGAGGGTAGTGGCGGGAAGCAGCACGCCTTCAGTTGGACCCAAGCAGGTGGGATTGTCGATCTCGGGACGTTGGTCGGGAGTGAAGGTATTAGCACCGCCACCGCCGTCAGCAATGGTCAGGTTGCGGGGTCTTCGGAGGCTCCGGCTGAGGAGGCGCACGCCATCAGTTGGACCCAAGCAGGTGGGATGGTGGATCTCGGGACGTTGGGAGGGGGTTATAGCTATGCAACCGCCGTCAGCAATGGTCAGGTGGTGGGCAACTCATACACCGCCGGCGATGCGGCGTTCCACGCCTTCAGTTGGACCCAAGCCGGTGGGATGGTGGATCTGGGGACGCTCGGCGGGACTAATATCCAGGCGCTCGCCGTGAGCAACGGGCAGGTCGTGGGCGTCGTATATTACGGCAATACGTCCCACGCTTTCAGCTGGACCGAAGCCGCTGGGATGGTGGATCTGGGGACGTTGGGCGGGACATACAGCCAGGCCTACGCCGTGAGCAACGGGCAGGTCGTAGGCGTCGCACAGACTGGGAGCGGGGCGTATCACGCGGTTCTCTGGCAGTAAGATTCACCTGGGGTATCAAATCGCGATGCGCTCCATCTCGTCGAGCGTACCCAGATCTGACGTCCTGTCGTAAAGCCTTGTCGTCCGCGGCAACTCGTGCGCCGCGATCTGTTCCGCATGCGCCAACGCGCGCGTTTTTGACACGACTCGCCTGCATCCCGTACGATGTAGGTACACTCTCATCCCTTTCATTTCCCACCGATGCACACCATCATCGCCGTCGCCAACCAAAAGGGTGGCGTCGGTAAGACCACCACCTGCCTCAATCTCGCCCACGCGCTGAGTGAGCGGGGCCAATCGGTCCTGCTCGTTGACCTCGATCCGCAGGCGAGCCTGACCATCAGCCTCGGTCTCGACGTGCGCGCACTCACCGCCACGATCTACGACGTGCTGCTCGAAACCACGCCCGGCGTGACGCTCGCGAGCATCACGCGGGCGACACAGATGCCCAAGGTCGCGCTGGCGCCAGCGTCCATCGATCTCTCGCAGGCCGAGCTCCAGCTCATGAGCGAGATGGACCGCGAGCGGGCGCTCCGCGAGGCCCTGAAACCAGGGCAAGGCGTCTACGACTACATCCTCATCGACTGCCCGCCGTCCTTGGGGCTCCTCACCACCAACGCGCTGGCCGCGGCCGACTCGGTGCTCATCCCCTTGCAGAGCGACTACCTCGCCATGCGCGGTGCCGAGCTGCTGATGGCGACGATCGAGAAGGTCCGCAAGAAGCTGAACCCCAAGCTCGCATTGCTCGGTGTGCTCGTCACAATGTACGACGCGCGCACCGGGCACGCCCGCGGCGTGCTCGAGGAGGTCCGCAGGGCGTTTGGCGAGCGCACCTTCAAGTCGGTCATCGCATATTCGGTCCGCGCCAAAGATTCGAGCGCGGCCGGTCAATCCATTCTCGCTTACGACCCTCAATCCCCGCTGGCCGAGTCCTACCGGACGCTGGCGGACGAAATTCTCGCCTATGCCGAAGCGGCCTAACATCCGAGCGCTCAACCTCGCCGGTATCGGCACGGACAGTGCGCATCCCGTCGACACGTTCATGGACGACGCCGACGCCGGGCGCATCGTGAATATTCCGGTGGCGTCGATCACCCCGAACCCCGATCAACCGCGCACGTACTTCGACCCGGAAGCGCTGCACGACCTGACGACATCGGTTCGCGAGCGCGGCGTGTTGCAGCCGATTATCGTCCGCCGACCGGAGCACGGCGACGGCTTCGTGCTCGTCGCCGGCGAGCGCCGTTGGCGCGCCGCCACCGCCGCCGGGCTCGCGAAGATTCCGGCCCTCATTCGCCAGAAGGAGGACCCGGCCGAGATCGCGCTCATCGAGAATCTGCAGCGCGAGGACTTGAACCCGATCGAGGAGGCCGAGAGCTTGAAGCGGTTGAAGGACCGCCGCACGCTCACGGACGAAACGCTCGCCCGCATCATCGGCAAATCCCGTCAGGCCATCAACGACTCCCTGCTCCTCACTCGCCTACCGGAAGCAATCAAGGCCGCATGCCGGACGTCCGGCAATTATCCGAAAAGCCTGCTCCTGAGCCTTGTTCGCGTTCCGAATTCCGCGGCCCAGCTCGCCCTCTGGCAGCAGATCAAGACCGGCAGCGTCACCGTCCGGCAGGCCCGGACCGTGTCGAAGCAATCGACACAACCCGGCCCCAAACCCTACCGGTTCACCTACAAGCCCAAGAAGCCGACGTTCAGCGTGCAGGTCACCTTCCGCAAATCCCGCGCGTCGCACGACGACATCACAAACGCGTTGCGCGAGGCGTTGAAGAGCCTCACCTGACCCCCACCATGTGATTGAGCAGGAGAAATTTCGCGGTTTTCACAGTCCGAACTACACCCAGGTTCCGGACGAGCTGTTCGATGAACTACTACCGCTGCTCTCCGGCGCCGAATTGAAGGTGCTGCTCTACATCGCGCGGCGCACGTTTGGCTTCAAGAAGGCCACTGACAACATTTCCCTCAGCCAGATCACCGACGGCATCGTCACGGCCGCCGGCAAGCGGCTCGACGGCGGCACCGGACTGGTGAAAAGCACCGCCGCCCTCGCAGTGAAGGGCTTGGTCGAGAAGAACATCATCGTGAAGGTCCGCAACCAGGCCCCGCGTCGCGGGGATATGGCCACCACGTACGCCCTGAACCTCATCACCGCCCCTGTCCAAAAAGCGACCCCCACCGTGTCCGAAAATCAAACACCCCCAGGGCAAGAAATCGGACACCCCGTGGGCAGAAAATCGGACACACAAGAAACAGTTACCAAGAAACAGAATAACGAGGTCGTTACCGTTACGGCTAACGACCTCGAATCAAATCGGGAAGGAACCGGACGAAGGATCTCCGATCGTGCCCTGCGATCAAAATACGGCCTCACCGACGATCAAGTCGGCCGGGTCCACTGGCTTGTGGACAAACAGATCGCGACCCTCGGCGCCGGCGATCGCAACCACGCCCACTACGTCCAACGCGCCGCCCACGCAGTGAAGGACGGTGAGGATAAATTCCTCGACCAGGAACTGGGTGAATTCAAACAAGCGGCGTCTCAGATCGCCGTGGGCTCGCGACCGGCCTACTTTCACGCCATGTGGACCGAGCAAGTTCAGCAACGCCACGCGATCGCTGGCCGTGCTTCTCTTCCTCAAACCCCCGCGCCAACCGACGAGCCCGAGAACCTCGCGCAGCTCTTCGCCCGCCGTACGGACGATCACCCTGACTCTCGTCGCCGCATGATCGCCGACGCTGAGACGCGCGGCTTCACCATCCCCGACTACATCCGCACTGCCGACGACAACGTCGTCAGTCTCTGGTGGGCAGCCCTCGCCGACCAACCCGAACGTCCGGCCTGACATCCACCCCACCTTAACCTTCACTCGCCGCCGCCTCCGGGCGTTTAGATGCGGCTCGTTCCGGGTGGCTCACTCTACCGACCCGCTCCGCGTTTCAATGGTCGGTTTCGTTCGCGCCGCCATCCATTGCGCGCGGCCGTCGCTACGGCACCGGACAGCTCACCACGTTCGATTCAGGGGGAAAACCGGTCGCCCGTGACGGCGACCGACGGTCTGCACCCTGTGCAAACCGCCTCATTCAGCTTGTGCAATCTTCGTTTGCACAAGCTGTTTTCGGTTTTCCCCTGTTCTCATGCGTGGTTTCTCTGTCCGTCGCCTTCGCGACCCCCATCGAAACCACCCTCCACTACGCACCGCTACCTGTCATCCTGAACGTCTGCCTAGGTTGAGCGGTGCGGTGCTCCGTTTCGGGCTTCGCGACCACCTCGCTGCGCTTCGGTGTCCGCTACGGTCGGCGGGGGCCCGGTCACTCCTCCGTCGTGACTTGCCCCGCCGACCGTTTTCGATGGGGGTCGCGAAGCACGAAGTCCTATCAGTCGCTCCGCTCCTTCCCACTCACTCGACCGCGGCTGTACGCCGCGCAAGCGCGGTACGGTCGAGTTCGTGGAGGACTTCGGCTCGCGACGGCCGCGCGCAACCGCCTGCGGCGGAAAGGTGCCCCCCTTCATGGGCTGCCGCGGCGCGGCACCGTCCCCCGTCGGGTGACTGCCCGTACCTTCGCTCCGCTCCGGGTGCCCCGTCTTGGACAGTCGCCCCGGCGGGGCTGTCCGCTTTTCGCCTGCGGCGTTGGGTGGCGCTCCGCGCTCATCTCACTTCCTGACGTGTGACCCGAGAAGCAGCGGAGAACGGAGCGAGGAGCGATTGCTCGTCTTTTCGCAATGTCGTTCACTCCGACATTGCTGGCGCCCGGCGCCAATTGCTTGACCCATCCCGCGCACCGCGTGCCTTTCCCATCCGCCCAACTGCGGAGCGGGCGCGCCGAGACCATGCCGCCACAGTCTTGGCGTCACCGATGAGGCCATCGGTGCTTGCTCGCGGTGCCCCAGCGTGGCACCGCCTGAGTCGCCAACACTGCGACGCTCGGCACGATGCGCCCGGCTGAAGACCACCCCAGCGCGCCGTGCGCCCCTTGCTGTGGAACCTCTGCCGTTTTGATTCCCACTTTGACCCAAGCGGCACCGGTGAGTGGGTCGAGACAAGAAAAGCCCCCGGACCAAATGATCCGAGGGCTGGGCTGGACGTTCACCGTCCGCCGCTACCGGGGCGGAAGGAGTGGGCAACCTTCGCCCGGCGTGTTCAGTGTGCGGTGTCCGTGTTGACAGCGTCAAGTTATCCGCGCAGGCGCCTCTGGCGCGAAACACTCGCAACCTTTGTGCGTGCAGCGACTCGCGCAGCAGTCGCGGCAGTATCCGCAATCGCCGATCTCGGGCGTGGGCCGTTGGCACCACTCGCAGCGGACAACCGGCCCGCGTCGCAGACGGGGCGGAGCGTAGGCCACCGCCCGGCCGTCTTCATCGTCGACGAACAGGAGGCCCGCCTTTGCGCCGAAGACGCCGTGGCCGACATCCACCGCGGTGGGGCAGGGGTAGCGGCGACGGACTTCCCGGAGGCGTTCACGCGTTGTGATGAACTCGACGCCGTAGCGGGCGGTGTCGGCTGGTGAGAGTGGCCCGTGACGAACTTTCAGACGTAACCAGAAACCAATTTGCTCCGGCCGAATTCTCGACTGGGTGAGTGCTTCGTCGATCTCCTCGAGGTAGGCGGTGTGATAGCCCTGGTCCTCGAAGAGAATCTTGGCGATCCCGAGCGCGCGCCGCCAGCGATTCAAGGTCTTTACCCTCGCGTCCATGGACTCACCTCTTCGCCCGGGCGCGGCAGCGATTCATGAACTTGCCCGAGTACGTGGCGACGTGCGGGATACCATCGCCGTCGACCTCGATGCGGTAGAGGGCGGCTGTGCCCTCGGGATCCGCGAGCTCGGGATTGTCGCGCATCGCGTCGACGATCGCCCGCACTTCCGCCGCGGCGCTACTCGCAGGTCCAAACGTCTGACCAGGTTCGAGCCCACCATACAGAATAAAGAACCATCTCGTTTTCATCGCCTCACTCTCCGTGTCTCGCCGGCGTGGTCGCTTCCCGTTCCTTCTGCCGCGCCGCATCGAGCTCGAGCCGAGCGGCCATATCCCACTGGTCCGGCGACTCTTCGTCGCAGCGGTACGCGTAGGCGACGGCATCCTCATCGTTCGGGTCGAAGGCGATCACCACCGAGTAGTACGTGCCGAAGTCGTGCGGGTTCTCCATGATCCGGAAGCGTGCGCTCGGGGGCGGGTCGCCGCAGATCCGCTTGAACTGCCCGATGAGAGCCCGACACTCGCGCCGCGCCCGCGCTTCGTAATGCTCATCAACGCCGAGCTGGGCGCAGTCCTCATCCGATGGTGCCGATCCAAGATCGAGGTGATCCATGTACCCTCCGAACGGCTCCGCGATCGGCGCACCCGAAATGGGTGGTCGCGTGAAGCCGAGCCGAAGGGCGCTGTGGGCTCGTATACGCCTCGCAGAGAGGCACCCCGTTTCAAAATGACCTGATTTACCCGTCTCAGGCTTTCCGTCGAACCCGACGCACGAGGAAGCCCCAGGATTGATTTAATTCGATCGGGACAAGCTGACCTAGCCACGGAAGCATAAGGGTTTCCCGCAGTGCCGGACGTCAGGCACGAGGCCGGGCTGCGCCAACTGCTCTTGCCCACCACCCCCACCGCCGCCCGCGGTGGGAAATCGGATCGCGAGGCCCCCGATCGATCGAATCGCCGCGTGAATCGAATCTCTCCGACGGGGCTTTGCCCGCCGCCGCGTCTCCCATCGTAGCGCGTCCGCGCCCGAACGTGTCAAGGTCGTTCGTCCTCGCAAGCTGCGGGCGCTCCACCTTGACCCGCGGTCGCGTCCACGCCCGCTGCGAGCCAGCGGCCGGCGGGCCGAACCGGGCTCTGTCGGGTGACGCTCGCCAGCCGCGCTTCGAAACCTTAACCAAGAAAGGGGGTGAGCATATGAACAACGACACCAACCACGATCCCGCATTCGGGGAACAGTGCCGCGTCTGCGGCGACCGCATCGGCGCGGAAGAAGGCCGCGAGATCATCGAGGGCGACGGGACCCTCGGCTACGCCCACGCGAACTGCGTCTGACGCGCCGCGCCGTAGAAGAACCTAACCTCAAAACTTATGAACACAACACAGGACGATGTTCGCGCGGAGCCGTGCACCAACTGCGGCGCACCCATCGGCGACGAGGAGTGGCTCTTCGACGACCGCTCCGTTTGGCCAGACGAGCAGGACTCGCCCGAAGCCTACATCCACGACCGCTGCGCTGGCTGAACCGCAGCACGGCCTAATCCAATTCTAACGCACAATTCTATGAACCAACCGCAACAACGACAACCGTGGCCGCGCCGACAGCCATCGCAGGGCCGCATGAAGGAGCAGCGTGGCGAAGACTACGCGCCCTCACTCGACCAGGTCGCCGGCGCCGTCGCGCGCAGCATCATCAAGGAGTCGGGCATCGACGACACTACGGAGCACTGGCGGGCGCTCAAGCGCGCCTACCTCGCAGGTTACGAGGACGCGCGGCGCGAGTAGTATGCTCCGCCGCATCATCCGCGACTTCACCCAGCTCCACCGGGCGTTGAAGCGCTACTACCAGCGCCGCGCGAGGCGTCCACTCACGCCCGAGCAGGAGGCGGAGCGCGCCATTGCTCGCCTCAACCGCGAGCAGGACTTGGCGCGCCGCTTCACGGCGCGCCGCTAGTCGCGGTACAATGCAGGAGCCGTCCGGAGAACGGCGGGCGGCTCCCTGCTCTTACTCTCTTTTCACTTCAAACCTATGTCAGAATCACTGACCCTTGAGCGCTTCGAGGCTTTTGAGAAGCGCCTTGACCGGCGCTTTGACGCCGTAGACCAGCGCTTCGACACGCTCGACGCAAACCACCACGACCTCATGCTGGCGGTCGCCGACGTCGTCACCCGCGTGAACGACCACATGGACGAACGTCTCGACCGCTTGGAGCAACTCCTGGCCGTGAAGGACCGCGTTGACCGCATCGAGGTCTTGCTCGCCGAGCAGTTTGGTCGCGACGTGCTCGTGCGCGCCGGTCTGTAGCCGGAGCCGACATCGGTGCGGGATGGAGGGACCCCGCATCGAATCGCCGCGTGAATCGAATCGGGGGCCTCGCGTTGAAATTTGTTCCCGGAGCAGTTGGCGCCCGTGCTCACTTCGCTCCGCGCGGGCCGACATCGTCGGCGCCTGGCCGAACGTGAAGAGAGCCGTCCAGGGGAACGAGACCCGGAACAGCTCTTGTACGGGCTTGCTCCAGAGCAAGTGAACACGGTGTCACCACCGCCGCGGTGAATCGTCTGTCCGCTGTCTTCGAGATTGCCAGGCGCTACGGCGAGCGCGAATTCAAGCCCGGCGAACAGGGCCGTTACGTCAGCGTCGTCGAGGATGGCTACTGGCAAGGCTGTCAGCCCTTATCTGAGTCGTCAGATGTCGCCTCGCGGCTCTGCTTCGTACATGATCGATCCAAAGTGCGTAAGCGTAACTCCGAACCGACGGAATTCCTTTTTAGGGAAGGTTATAAACGGCCCGCCGCATGGCTCCCTCAAGCGCGTCGCGGTCTCCTCCGACGTAGAACTTACCTGATCCGATCGCGATGACCTGACTGTTAGTTGTATTGATGAGTCGCACGTCGACCGTCGTTGTCGTATCAGTATATTTGCTCCCCTCGACCCTTACGGAGACCTCCGCAGCCACATCTGCCAGTACGTCCACGGTCTTGCTGCCCTCGCTTCCTTGATGGACGTGAACAACAGCAGCGCAACTAGACTCCCCAGGAGGTAACGCCACCACCCTGGCTCCCCTTGCCTGCAAAGCCCTCTCAGCCACTGTTCTGACGTCTGCCCAGTCAAATCTGTTGTGGTTCCCAGAGCAGACGACTATCGAAGAGTTCCTGATAGAAGGTGCCAACGGTCCCGGCGGTGGGGCCTCGCGAAAAATCGCGCACCCTCCGCCCCCAAAGACAATTATGGAATCGGGGTATCCCCTTCGCGTGAGTAGCGACCCAGCAACCCCAACCTATTGTGAGGGATCATCCTGTGAATCGACCAGCGCCCGGTATGTCGTCGGTTGCGTAACGACCACCTGCTGAGCGAGGCGGAAGAAGATCTTGCCCGGATGACGCGAGCGGCGCCGATTGAATCGAAAGGTGTACTCGTCCAGGTACCGCTGCAGATGCTTGTTGCTGACGGCCCCTTGGTGAGTGCCCAAGAGCCAACGTTTCAGCAGGGAGGCGACACGATGCACCCGCGGGAGCAGAGCCGCGGCGCGCTGTGGCTCGGGGGCGATGATCGACACCTCGTGAGTAAAGCCTTTGGCTGCCAGCCCTGTATAACCGCGCCAGCCATCAGTATGAACCACGCTCCGCGGCACCACCGCCTCCACAACGAAGGGGATGAGGCTCGCAGCGGAGGCATCCGGGATGTGCGCCAGACGAATGCGGCCAATGCCCTTGCCGTCTTCCTCAGCGGCAATCACAACCAAAGCCTTGTCTTCGATCCAGCGACCGCGGCGTCCCGGCTCCTCTCCACCGATGTACGTCTCGTCAACTTCGACCCGGCCGCTGAGGGGTGCCCGCCCGATCCGCACCATGCACCGGCGCAGCTTGTGCAGCCAGGTCCAGGCCGTCTTGTAACTCGACAATCCCATCTCACGTGCGAAGGCCTTGGCGCTGAGTCCCCTCTTCTGCGTGGCTACCCACCACATGGCGCGGAACCACCAGCGCAACGGCTTGCGGGTTCCCTCAAGCACTGTCCCAGCCAACATCGCCACCTCGCGTTGACAGCGAGCGCATCGCAACCCTGGTCGCCTCGTACGCCAGGCCCGGTCATGCCCACATGTGGCGCACCGGAATCCGACAGGCCACCGCAGGGCAATGAGGTACTCCAAACACGCCTCTTCCGTCCCAAACCGATCTTCAAACTCCAGCACGTTGTTGGGAAAGTTCCCTGTCGGTCCAACATCCAGCACCCGCGAACACTACCCATTGGGGTCACTCACGCCAAGGGGATACCCCGATTATGGAATTCAAGACAACGACCAACAAGCGGCACCAGGCAATATCACGTTTCAAAACGTCCACGACCGAGCTCATTCCGCAACCCTCCGCTCAATAGCCGCACCCAAGGCGTAGTGCTCCAGTCAGGGCTGAACGCTTCGCTAACGCGCCCAAGGATGGGTACGCAAGCCCTCTGCGGTGGGGGTGGGTGCCGAAGGCTGTATGAGACGCGCACGCTCTGCCACCGCAGCCCGCTGCGCCTCTCGGGCAGCCTGTACCTGTCGTTCTCGTTCGTGACGGCGCGCCTCTTCTTCTCGTGTGGCGCTCACCTGGCGCTCGGCTTCGGCTGCACGGCGCTTCTCTTCCTCGCGAGCAGCCGAATCAGCTTGCCTTTTCGCTTTTTCCTCTTCGTCCCTTTTCCAGTCGAGGTAGATCTCCTTCGTAACGGGCTGCAGCGCCTCACCCGTTGTCGGGTGGAAACCCGGCTTGTCATAGAACTCCAACTTCCCCGTGGGGTAGCGGTAGAACCAGGCCTGTGCTTGCCCTGTTATCGGGTTGAAGAGCGTGGTCGTCGAGGGGTCAATCGGCTTGAACTCGCCGCGGCGCATCAGATCAAGCTGACGCACAACGTCCTTCGTTACCGGTTTCAACTCGATGCCGTACTTCGGATCGACGCCGGCTCGGTCGTAAAGTTGCACGCCGTCAGGCGTCAGGGCGTACCACTTGAGCGTCTCGCCTTTGGTGAAGCCGAAGTAGGCTTGCTGGGTAAGGTAGAAAAGGCTCACGTTGTAGAGGACGAAGAGTCCGAGCAGGATGGCTTCACCGGCGTGCCGCCGCTCGCTCCGGAGGGACATAGACCAACTCACACCAACGGATAGCGGTACCAACACGAGCGCGACTGCGGCACTCGTAAGGTAGGTGTTGAGGCCCGTCAGGTCGCTGACCCTGTCGACGTAGCTCTGGCAGATGTGCCACAGGGTGACGTAGCGGGTGGCAATGAACATGGGGATCAGGAACGCCCCGGCCACCACCATGGCCAGCAGAACTTTGCCGACGCTTTTCACGATGCACTTATGATACCAATCGAGGTTTGAAATCAACCTTTCATGACGCGCCCCTTTGCGGGGCACCACATTGGCGTTGGGTATCATGCCGAAGATCCATCTGTCTCCGGCGCGCTCACCTTTACGCAGCATGGAGCGCCCGTGTGCACATCGCGTTCCCTGCACCAACGATCGCCGTGCACCGCCTCAACACACGTCCACGGCGCCGAGACACCTTTGCCAACGAAGTGGTATACTGCGTGTATCGTTCTGGCGGCAGCGCTGCCACTTACTCATCTCACAAATTCCTGTATGCCCGAACAACCAGGCTTCAACCCCGAAGCCGCAGACCCAACTCCTGCCGAACGCCTCGACGCGACGTACAAGGCTCAAGAACACGCCGACAACTTCGGAGAGATAAGCGAAACCGCCAAAATGGAGGTTGTCTTGCGTTTCGTCGAGCAAAATCCCGACGACCCCCTTGCCAAACGCATCACCAAAGATTTTGGCGACTTGAACGTACTCGTCAATCCCAAAGGGAGTTTGCAGCGCCTTGAAGCCGTGTGGGTTGGTCCCCACCGCATCAAGAAGGGTGTGGCTGAGATCGGAGAATACTATTCCGAGATCGCCAAGCGCTTTGGCGAGCTTGGCGAGCCCGACGCATTTGGCGACCTTCATCGCGCCGAAACGTCTAGCAAAGAAGCAACCCATTAGGAGGCTCCGCGGTTCTTGCTGCCCCCTTTTTCCTTGCTGCGCCCATCCTCGCGTTGATATTTGTTCCCGGAGCAGTTGGCGTCCGTGCTCACCCTCCGGGTTCCGCGCGGGCCGACATCGTCGGCGCCCCGTCCTATCGGCACTTTTCCCCTGTCCCCGTGGTGTGATAGAGCGCCGCTGAAGGAAGGAGTCCGCCGTGTTTTGGAAACGAAAAGCGCAACAACCTGTGAACGAACCGTGGTATGAAGGTGGCTCGCTCCTGCAGGCAACCTGCGCCGCGTGGCGTCAAGCTCCATACGCCAACAAGCTTGCCACATGTGGCGACTTCTTCATGAAGCTTTGGGAAGGTGCGACTTACAACGCGTGGCGTGCCGCACCAGCGAACAAGCACGCTACCGATGCCGAGTTCTTCACTATGTTTTGGGAATCCGGTGCCTTCCGCAGGGCGCCCACTGGCTTCACCGACGCCACCATTGCCAAGGTGCACACCATCCAAGACCTGCGACTGCTGGCCGAGCAACTCGTGACGTGGATTGATGACGCTATTGCGTCGGAAGCAGCCGACCCCAAGCTATCGAACTTTGAAGTCAAAAAGCTTATCTTGGCCGGCATGGTCAAACTCGGCTGGCTGGTAGTTCCAACTTGAACACGATGCCTGCCCTCGCTTGCTCGCCCTCCGGGCTGCGCACGTCGGCGCGGAGGGCCACCCGCCCCAACGAGAAGAGCGCCGGCCAGGTGGAAACCTGATCGGCGCTCATTGTGTTGGGCTGGAGCGCTTTCAGGCGGTGCCGCCGTCGACATTGATCAACGCCTCGAGGCCGTTGGCCTCCAGCTCGACCGGCGTCGGGCGCTCGATGAGGGCTTCGCGTGTCAAACGCTCAGCTTCTTCTTCGACGATGGCGACCAGCTCTTCCAACAACCGCGTTGGGACCACATCCCGCGCCTGCTCTGTTACGCTGACCCGATAGGCGCGGGCAACTTCCCGCAGCCGCCGAGCGCGTTCCAGGTCCGCGGTGCTGTGTGCCCAGCGCGCCACATGTAGGACGAACTTCGTGGTCCGTTCCACGCAGCGCTCCGCCGCTTCTTCGCTCACATGCTCTCGCATTGTCTCACCCGTAGGGCCTGGCGATCGGTGTCGCGTTGGTCGCAACATCGCGCCGGCCAGGGCTACGGGTGAGCTTCGTGAAAAGAACTTGCCGCCGGCGTCGATGGTGTGCTCTAGTACCGGCTCGCGGGACCGGTCAGTATACGGCCGGCGCCAGCACAAGAGAAGAATTGTGTCAACGACGGGACCAGGGAAGATGTCTCAACCCTACAGACTGCTTTCTACCTTCGCGCCGGTCCTCTGTGCGGCGGCATTCTGTCTCTACTCTTCACGGCTCGATCACTTCATCCGCGACCAGCTCCTCGGGGCGCTCCTCGACACCGCCCCCCAGCCTTGGCTGGAGCCTCTTGTTCTTGATCAGTTCACGTTCGACCATACCCCTGACGGGCAGGCTGGCTTCACCGTCGCCGAGGCGGCGACACTCGGCGCGCCTCGCTTCCTCATGCTTCGCAACACTCCCGTGCCGGAGAAATTTCCGGCAGTCACCGGCGGATACCTGAACACCCTGGCGGTGCCCTGGCTGATCCGAACGAACGACATTGCCATCACTCACCTGGTGCAGCACTACGGTTCCGGTCTTTACGGTTACGCTGAACCCTTTTCCGAGACACGGTGGAATCAGATGTTCAACATCGACCCCAAGAAGCGGCCTCCTGATAACCCGCTTCCGTGGGGGGGTGTGCCGAAAGACCGCATGGTTAAAATCGAAACCGTGGTCACTTCACAGAGGCCCGATCCCGTCCGAGGTTGGGTTGACAGTGCGTCGGTCGAGCCCGTCCTGTTCGACAAGGGGGGAAAAGACTTGACGTTCATGTACCGCGGTGGTCTCTACGTTCGTGGCGGCGGGACGAACGAGCGATTTCTTGACACCACCTGGCGGCGGTTGTCGTTTGTTTCCTGGCACGACTATGATGTTGAACTCCTGACCCATGGGGCGTTGCTTGTTATCTTCTTCGTCGCCCTCGCCGGAACCGGAGCAATCCCCCCTTCCTTGGCCTTCGGCGCCATCGGCTACGTTGTCCTGCTCAGCCTGTTCATGCGCTTCTCGACCGTTGTGGTGGAACGGCTTCATCCGCTCTTTCTCCTCGCTGACTTTGGCTTACCGTCCGTTGCGGTTGTGGTCGCTGGCTACCGAGCGGTGGGTAGCGTCGCCACGGCGGCCCAGGGGAAGAGCTTGACCCTCGCGCGGGCGGGCGATCCACAAGTCGCCGACTTCATCTCGATCATGGCCACCGGCAATGTCCGTGGTCTGGCCGAGGACCTCATCAACGCTCAGCTCTACGACCTGGCCGAGGTACGCAACCGACCCTTGAGCTGGTGGCGTCTCATCTTGCGCCTGCCCAAGAAGACGGCCAGCCACGATGAACAGGTCCGGATGATCCTCACCCAACTGAAAGCCGTGCTCGACGACGCGACTGCGCTCGTTCGTTCGCACGCGGATCTCTCCAAAGCCTTCCGCGATGCCACCACCGCGGCGCAGACCGCTCACCTCGACTTCACAGTTGAACAGCAAAAGAAAACAGCCGAGGCCAAGGAGCACCGCGCTCGCGGCGCCGAAGCAGACAAGCGAACGCGTGATGCCAAGGCCGCCGCATCACCCGCATTGTCGCCAGCCGTCGTGGCGCGCACCGAGGAACTAGAGCAAGTCACGCACGAAACCAAGCTCAGCCAGCAGCGCCGTGAGAAGGCCGAGGCCGAAGCGGCCATTGAGAAGTTCAAACCGAAGGCACCGCCGCCGCCGGTTGATCTGAAGCAGCAGGAGCAGGACCGGATGCGCCAGAAGGCTGCCATAGAACAGGCGAAGAGCGCGGGTCGAGATGTCATTCTCAAAGCGAGACAAGCTGATCTCGCCGACGCCATCGCCGCGGGCCACGATGAAAACTCCGACGAGTACAAACGCCGGCGCAATCGTTGGGACCGCATTCTTGAGGCAGAGATCGAGAAGTGAGGCCATTGAACCGGCCCCCGAATGGAGAAGAGCGCCGTCCAGGTGGGAAACCCGAATCGGCGCTCAGTGTTGGCGTGAAGCTTCGCGCTTCACGCATGCCCGGCCGCCTCACGCGGATGTAGCTCGAGACGCACCAGCAAGTCATAGTCCCTCAGCTCCTCGCTCACAGCTTCCAGCAAGCCGATCGTCGACGCCGCCACCGCCCGCGAAGCCTCAATGTCGCCGTAAGCGGCGTTTAGCTTCCGTTCGTGCTCTGTAGCCCACTGCGCCGTGATCACCGCAAGCCGGCGGATGAATGTAGCCTCCATTTGTTGTCGTCGCCGATCTCGACCCGCATTCGGTCCCGACGAGATGTCGGGATCGTGCTCGGCCGGTCTGCTCGGCGAACCTTGGGAAGGAACTTCTAATTGCCGGCGTGCTGTGCTCTAGTGTTACGCCGGCAAGAGAACCGGTCACCCTACACCTAAACTGGTCACATTGTCAAATGGCTGAGCAATGACCCGTCCCCTCTTCGTCGGCTTCACCGACGACCGTGAGCACCCGACTGACGAGCCCGCACGATTGCCCACGGTGCGCGTCCATCTCACCGAGGAGGAGCGCGCCACGGGTATGCACGTCATCGGTGCACCGGGCACGGGCAAGAGTAAGTTTCTAGAGCACTGCATCCGCCAGGACATACGCGAGGGCCGCGGTGTGTGCGTCATCGATCCGCACGGCGAACTCTACGACGAGGTGTTGAAGTGGTGCGCCTACGTTCGCCCCCACCGCGAGATCATCCCGTTGAACCTGTCCGAGGGTCAGCACGTCATCGGCTTCAACGCGTTTGCCTCTGACGGCGCCGGCGACGTGCACGCCAGCGTCAATCGCAACATCGAGGCCACGGTTAAGGGCTGGGGCATCAAGGACACGGACGAGACGCCGACTCTAGAGCGGATTCTCCGCTGTATCTACCACGCCATCACCGAGAACAAGCTCACGATCGCCGAGGCGCGTCACTTGCTCTTCGACAACGACCAGGTGCGCGACTACCTCACCGGCAACATCAGCGATGACGTCATCCGCGCCGAATGGCGCGAGCTCGCAGCAGCGTCCAGTCGCGATCGCCGCGAAGAATTCCGCTCCACGAAAAATAAACTACTCCGTTTTCTGACGGCGCGTTCGGTGCTCCGCTTCCTGTCACTCACGGAGAGCATCGACCTCAGGCGCATCATGGACGAAGGCGCCGTGTTGCTCGTCCGACTCGGCTTGAAGAAGCACACACTCGACGCCATGGACGCGCGGTTGTTCGGTGCCTTGCTCGTTTCGAAATTCTTCGACGTGGCCCGGGACCGAGGCGGACTCGGACAACCGAAGCCGCGGCCGTTCTACCTCTACTGCGACGAGTTCCAGAACTTCGTCAGCCCCGACGTGGCCGAGATCCTACCCCAAGGCCGCAAGTTTGGTTTGTCCTTAATCCTGGCCCACCAGTTTCTCGGCCAGCTCAACGCGGAAGACGCCCGGCTTGTCGAAGCGGTCATGGCTGCCGCGAGAACCAAGGTCGTGTTCGGCGGCTTGAGCTACGCCGACGCAACCGCCATGGTCAATGAAATCTTCGCCGGGCAGATCGACTACCATGAAGTCAAGCGCATCGAGTACACCACGCAATTCTGGCCGGTGTACGGCCGCGAGACCGTGACCACCAAAAGCACAACCCGCGGCGGCGCCCATCTCGAAAGCGATACCGAGACTGACGCCACCAGCTCGACCTTCAGTCACCAGGACGGGCTCAGCACGCCGGACTTTCCCGGTGTCGGGATCGGCACCCGAACCGCCGCCGACGTCGCCGGCGGCGGTGACGTGCACAGCGCCGGCCACACCACCGCCGATCAAACGAACTGGACCGAAGGTGAGACGGTGGCCGACGTCCCCTTCTATTACCAAGAGCGGCACGACGTGCCGGAAAAAGAATACTGGACGAGCGAGGAACAGAAAGAACGGCTGGCGCACGTCCTCATGCTGCAGCTCACTCGCAACTGCTTTGTGAAACCCCGCGACGGCCGCACCGTGCCCGTGCTCGTGCCGATGGTGAAGCCCTACCCTCTGCCCGTCGCTTCTGTGCTCGACTACGAAGCGGAACAAGCCACCAAGGCCGGCGCTATCACACCGGCGCAGGCCGACGCTATCACCACCGAGCGCACCAAGCAGCTTGAGCACCAGGCGCGCGAATTTGCCGCACACGGGCCGATTCCCGTACACTCTAAGGACGATGAACCACAACAGCCAACCACCAAGCCAACAAAACGCATCCGGCCAAGCCCCACCCTCAAACCAGCCACCCGCAAGGCGAAGCCTCCCGAAGGGTCGGACGGGGCGGAAGGATAAGCGCGATCGCACGCGTTCGAGCGGCAACATCTCGGTTGAAATCACCGAGCGCGACATCGCGATTCTCCGACTGATCGACAAGCACCGCCTGGTGAACGGCCAGCAGCTCTGTGCCGTGCTTGCCTGTGACAACAACCCGCGAGCATTCGCGCGTCGCTTGGCAACCCTCTTTCACGCCGGTGTCATCGATCGGCCGCCCGCGCAATTCCGTGGCGGCCAGCCGTCGCGTTCATACGTCTATGCGGTCGGTCCGCGAGGCCGACAAGAACTCAATCGCCTCGACGGCACCCCTCAGCGCGGCAAGCGTGACACACGGGCCGAGAACGACCGCTTGAAACTCCACTTCATCGAGCACGAGACGGCCACCGCCGAAACCGCGCTCGCTTTTCAGCTCGCCACCGAGCGCCAGGGTTGGACGTTCGAGCTTGCCCTGGACGACGAAATCCCCGCCGCCACCGGCCTGCCGCCTGTGGTGGACATCAGCTTCATGCGCGACGTGAAAGAACGTCTACCGCTTTGCCCGGACGCCCACGTTGTCATCGACGCCGGCGACGGGGCGCGACGTGCCTACTTCATCGAGGTGGACTTGGGCACCGAGCCCCAGATCCGCTGGAACCTGCGCACGTCCTCAATCTTGCGGAAGGTCATCGCCTACTGGCAGTTGAACTTCTGGAACCCGTCGCCGGTCGATGGTGTGATCTTCCTTACCACGACACACCAACGGATCGCCAACATGATCGATGTCGTCCGCCGCGTCGATCCGAAGAAGAAGGGCAGCCACTTCTTTCACTTCGGACTGCTCGCGCACTGCCGCATCGACAACCACGCCGCCCTTTTCTACGAGCCTCTCTTCCGCTCCGCGAAGATCGGCTACGACAACCCGCGCCCGCTCTTCCTCGACGAGTGCCCGAAGTGCCACCAGCTCATCGACCCGGCGAACGAGCCGCACGAGATCAGGAACGCGGATGCGGACGGCGGGCCCGTCTCCGTCCACACCAACTGTCCCGGACTCCACTCGTAGGAAATCCGGAGAGTTCATGACTCGATATCCACTGCCCGACTTTTCGAAATCGCGGTACACTCCCTTCAGACCAGCCAACGCCGATTGCCGGTCTTCGTGGATTTGACCTAGGTTCCGCCAGGCAGGCGGCTGCGAAGACGGACCTTCCAGGCTTCGAGGTTGGCCCGGACTTCCAGCCGTCATCAATCTCGAAGCCGGTGACGGCAGCCCGTTAAGGAGGGTGGATGTTTCGGCAATCGCCACGCTGGTTTCGCCTAGTCAACAACGGCAGCCGCGAAGCCGTGTCGTCAGACGCGGTCCTGCCCAAGCGGCGCAACGATGATTTTTCCTCAAACACTCACATGCAGCTCGCCGATCTACAAAACGACACACCAGGAGCCCGCAGGAGCGATTGTTCGGAAGCGGTGAAGGTCAATGCCTTCACCGACGATCAGGCTTTTTCGGCGTCAGCGGCGTTCACCCTCTTCGCGCAAGAGCTGGCCTACTACCGCGCTGACGCGGTGTATCTGCCTGTGGAGAAGTGCGCTGCGCGGTGCGCGAAGTTGTCCGCGCTCCTCACGGACAGGTAGCGCAGGGGGTACTCTCGTTGGTATGAAGAAGCATCGCAGAATTCCAGGAGGCACTATGGTCAAGACGGTCAGGGCCACCTATACGGCCGGAACGCTCGCTCTCGCCGAGCCACTGCCCCTTCCCGACGGTGAGACGGTTGACGTCACCGTGACGACGCCTGCTGGTGCCGAACGGGCGGATGAGGCCATTGGAGCGACCTCCGGCGCGTGGGCCGACCTGCTCGACTGCGAAGCGTTTGAGCGCAGCATTTACGAGCGGCGGCACCCCCACCGATCTTCTACGTTGCGTTGAGCTGGGGCCACCGCCGCGCGCAACAATTTATGCACCATTTTTGACCGTTTCTTGGCAGCGTGCTATGCTGCTATTCGATGAAAAAGACCAAAGTCTCTACCATGAATTTTTCCCTTCCCGCTCCGCTCCGCGAGCAGCTCGACAAGAAGGTGCAGCGTCTCGGAGCCTACAGCTCGACGAGCGAATACTTGCGTGAACTCGTCCGCCGCGATCTCGCCCGCGACGCGCTCACCCAGCTCGACGCGCTCATCACAGAAGGCATGAACTCTGGTCCCGCCGTGCGGGTCACCCCCGAATGGTGGAAGGAGCGCCACGCTGCACTCGCCCACCATCGTCGCGCGCGCGCGAAGACGCGACAACGCAAACGCGCGTGACCCTTGAACTCGTCATCACACCGCAGGCGCAGGCAGACATCGACGAGTACGCCGCCCATCTCGATGACCGCAACCCCGAGGCGGGGACTCGATTCCTCCACGAGCTGAACCACATTTTCGACCGTCTCATCACCTTCCCCGCGTTCGGCCAACCTTCCTCAACCGCGAACCACCCCGAGCTGCGGCGGGCTGTCCTGCCTACGTTCCCGATCTCTGTTTTCTACCAACCAACCACGACCGCGATCATCGTCGCACGGGTCATACACCATGCCCGCAACCTTCCGCCGCTCCTCGACGATTTCTAGGCGTCGGCCAGAACGGCCGAGAACGACGCGGCGCCGTTTCGCCGCCGTCCTCGACACTCGGTGCACCGGCGCGCTACGCTGAGCATCTATGCGGAAAGCTGGCACTTCCACACCTGTGAAACGCGCCACTGCGCGCCAAGCAACGGCCCGCTGGACCGAGTATGTCCGGCCACGTACCGGTTACACGGCGGTCTTCGACCCCGCTGAAGAAGGTGGCTACGTTGTCTGGATCCCGGCGCTCAGCATCG
Organism: uncultured Binatia bacterium (SeqCode); assembly: GCA_964498075.1. Classification (GTDB taxonomy): domain Bacteria; phylum Desulfobacterota; class Binatia; order HRBIN30; family HRBIN30; genus CAZCGA01. Next base: position 68,048 of record CAZCGA010000005.1, read on the forward strand.
CCACACAAGGTGAAGATCTCGACGATGCTCGATCGATGGCCGAAGATGCGATCCGTGGCTACCTCGCGTGCTTGCGCAAACACGGCGAGGAAATTCCGATCGAGCGCGATGATCCGGTGATCGCGCGCATCGCCGTCAGCCTGACTCGCGTCTGAGCCGCCTCCCCAACTGCACAGCCACCACCACCGTCCGCGCACTCAACTGGGCCGGCGACCCAACTCAGCTCTCTTCTCGACCACGAGACGCTTTCAGGTTGTACGCCTTGCGCCCGCAACGAGTGCAGGCCCACACGTGTAGCGCCGGAAGTCCAAAGAGCTCGCCCAACTTTTCCCGCAGAACGAACGCATGCGGATGGCCCACCTTGCCCCGACACCAGCGCCGGGTGTTGCGCCGCACGCGTCGGCTGGCGCGGCCGGGAACGTGATCGCTGACCATTCTCATGCCGGACTCCGCGGCGAGTCCCGTTGCGCACCGAACATCCCGACCGACCCCGCCGGGCGCAGTGTCCGTCAGCTCCACTTCGCCAAGCACCGACGTGACGACACGACGGGCTTTCACTCGTCGCTCCTTGCTGCTGGCGTGTTTGGCGATTGCTTTCGGTCCCCAGTACGCCCCGTTTCCGTGCTTCGCGCCAGCGTGCTCGGTTTGGCGACCTCGAATGTTCCAAGCCATTTCTGCATCCTACCACGGGCGTCAGTGCCCTTCACAGATTTCTGATTCTGCTGTTCACTGTAGCTGCCCCACTAGGCCGCCGGCTACCCGTCGGCGTTCGCACCCACCATCACCCAACAGCGTGAAAGGAGGACAGCCCATGAAGGGAAAACGTCCCGACTACACCGTCAGCACCGTGGTGCAGACGGACAGCGGGGACCGCTGGCGCGAGATCGGCGTAGCCTTCACCAGCGACAAGGGAAACACGATCACCGTGCTCCTCGATGCGCTGCCGGCGAACGGCAAGCTCGTACTCAGCCCGCCCAAGCCATCCCGCGCTTCAACACCGGTGAGCTGAACGCTCGCCGCACCCCAACGCCAACGAGCGGAGTTCCCCAAGGGCTCCGCTCGTTCTCACCCTTCCCCGCGGCCGGACGCGACGTCGACACGCCGTCGACGCCGATCGCCCCGCCGCGCAAGGAGGGTGAGCATGCAACTGCTCACCGAGAAAATCGCGAAACGCTTGCCACCCCTCTACAGCCAGGAGGAGCAAGGCGAGAACGCGATCGCCGTCGTAAAGTTCTTCACACCCTTGAGTACCTGGAGGTGGTACGCTTCCGAGTACGATCCTGAACAACGCCTCTGCTTCGGTGTCGTGGTCGGGTACGAGCGCGAATACGGCTACTTCTCGCTCGAGGAACTCGAAGCCATCCGCGGCCCGGGCGGTATCACCATCGAACGCGACCTCTACTGGAAGTCGCGGCCGCTCAAGGAGTGCCGCTGATGGCTACCTACGACAGCGACCAGCAGCTCTCCCTGCCGCTCACGCCACAGCGCCGTGAGCCCCTGATCGCCGAAGCTGGCGATGTCCCACCACGTCGTCCCGACGCGCGCAAGCTGCCAGCCGAACTGACCGATGCCGAGCTGCTTACTGTTCTGCTCGGTCCATCAACGGCGCTCAGCTGCCAGTGGATCATGACGAAGAACGACGATTTGCGGACGATCGCCACCCTCAGCCCCGCCGAACTGCTTCAGCACGGCTTCACCAGCGGCGCCGTCAACCGCATGGGTGCCGTCTTCGAGATCGCCAAGCGCTACGGCGAACGGGAATTCAAACCCGGCGAGCCGTTGCGCGGATCCGGTGACGTCTACCTGCATTTTCGAGAGCACCTGGCCGCCGAACCCTGCGAGCTGTTCTACGCCGTGCTGCTCGACAACAAGCACCGCAAGATCCGCGACGTCATGGTCAGCAAGGGCTCGCTCACCGCCTCGATCGTCCACCCGCGCGACGTCTTCGCCCAGGTCGTCCGGCACAGCGCCGCCGCCGTCATCTTCGTGCACAACCACCCAAGCGGCGACCCGACCCCGAGCAAGGAGGACATCGAGATCACCCGCCGGCTCCGTGAGGTTGGTGAGATCATGGGTGTGCGTGTCCTCGATCACATCGTCATCGGCCGCGGCCGATACGTCTCGTTTGTCGACGACGGGTATTGGTGAGCCGCGTTGAACATTGACGTTGGAACGTTCGAGCCGCCGGCTTCACTAGCTGGCGGCTCGTTTCCTCATTGCGGACCCAGGCCCCGCACACACTCCGGTGAATCGTTGCGCGGCGAATTCACCAAAGTGGAGACCGCGTACGCTTCCATCTCTTCGGGCGGAAGCGGCGTGAGCAGCTTCACGAGATCGACCGGCTTGGCACTCGGATCAAGCCACCGGTCGCGCGCTGCGGCCGGAAGGATCACCGGCATCCGGTTGTGGATTGGTGCCATCAGCTCGTTCGGTGCGCAGGTCACGATCGCACACGTCGCAAAGCGCGTACCCACTGGGTCGCGGTTGGAGGACCAGATGCCAGCGAAGCCAATTGGCCGACTGGAGCGCAAGCGAATGAAGTGCGGAGTCCTCCCCTGCCCGTCGTTTTGCCACTCGCAAAAGCCGTCGGCGACAATCAGGCAGCGCCGTCGCCGAAGGGCATCACGGAACAGCGGCGCTGTGGCGACCGTCTCCGCGCGCGCGTTGATCGGCGCGAGCTTCGATTCCTTTGCGGACAATGAAGTGAACCCCCACCGCATTGGCCCCAGCCGCTTCTCCTCTCCGTCACGGATGATTGCCTCGACGGTTTGACTCGGCGCGATGTTGTAGCGCGGACGAAGATCGACGTTGACGAAGCGCGCCACGCCGAACTCTTCGGCAAGGACCTCGCGCGAGCTCGTGCGAGAGAAGCGCCCGCACATGATGCCGGTGTTTACCACACGGCCGGCCGTCACGCACCGGACCGGTGGGCGACGCACCGGTTTCGGGGGAGGCTGTCGTTCACCATGCAACAGGCGTGAGCGACACAGCGGCGCTTGACATCTCGACTACCGCAGAGGAGGAGACTCACGGGCAAAACGCGTCTGCTCAATTCTAGCGTGTTTGGTTATCTTGTCTTGCGTAGTGAGGCAAAGGAGTGGGGTACCATGAAAACGTTCGCTGCTGTCCTGATTGCACTTTCGGTGCTGGTTATAGCCCGTCGCGGCGCCTTCGGCACTGATACGACGCGCATCGATAGCCCCTACGTCGTTTCCTTCTCCGCAGCAACCCCGATATCCCCACAGGCCTTGGTGTCTCCACCGATTTGTCCCAGCCTTCCGTGCAACCAGCTTACTGTGCATGGTATTGACGTCTATGCAGGCAATTCCGAAACCTGCCCGATAGGGCAGCCCTGCTGCTTCGAGAACGTTCACCACATTGACTGGGGCCAGGTTAGCGCAGCGGGGATCAATTTTGCGTTCATAAAAGCAACTGAGGGAAGCGCCACGGACGGATACTATTTCGACGACTGCTTCTTTACTGAGAATATCCGGGGGGCCACGGCCGCAGGCATACTGGCCGGCGCGTATCACTTTGCGCGCCCGCAGTATCCAGTGGTGGCCGATGCTACCGCGGAGGCCCAGCATTTCTTGGACATCGCTGGCCCCTACCTCCAAAATCCCTACCTCGCCCCGGCTCTGGACGTCGAGGTTGGGGCGGACGGATCAACTACCGGTTGCCCTCTAACTCCCAGCGATCTCTCTCAATGGATCAACACCTGGGCCCAGACTGTCAGGGCCGCAAAAAACGTCACGCCCGTCATCTACACCTACCGGTCCTACGCAGAAACCTGTTTCGGCGGCTCCTTGGACGGGTATCCTCTTTGGATTGCAGACACCAATTATCCTGGCCAGCCGTGCCTTACCTGTCCCCAGACTGGGGAGGGATACGGCGGTTGGTCACACTGGGAGTTCCTCCAGTACGACACCAGCAACACCTCTTACGTCCAGGGAGTCTTCAAACCTGTTGATCGAAACCTCTTCAACGGTTCCATGGCCGAGTTGATAACCAGCTTCCAGATCGGTGCTTCAACTGCAACCAATCCTCCGAGCGCCAGTCGTACGCCCACCCGGACTCAGACGGCCCCGTCGTCGTCGACTAGTACGCCCACCCCCACTCGTACACCGACACGAACTCCGACAGCTCCAGACATCGTGGGCATAAGCGTTCAGCCGAATGATACATGGGAGATCGTCGGCTATCCTGGCGGGCCGTTTGGCAATTCCAACCGGACATACACGATTTACAAGACAGGCGATCCCTCCGCGAACCTGAGTTTTTCCTTCGACGCCAATTCTTGGCTCAGTCCCTCCTCGGGCAGCGGGACGTTCAATACCGGAACTGAGTCCTCATTTCAGTTCTCTCTAAACAGTGCCCCAAATTCCTTCCCCTCTGGGGTCTACACCACCTCGATAACGTTCACTAACAACACGAACCATGTGGGCGACACCACACGCACAGTCCGGCTTACTATCCGCGACCCCGCTGATGTGTGCGTGGTCGACGAGTATCCCAGCGCTGAGAACTGGATCAAAGTTGGCAACCGGCTCGTGTTCCGCACGAATCTGGGTGGCAATCTCGCCAATTACGAGTTGTTTGATCTGGCGACCAAGACCGTCATTCGATCCATCACTTCCGTCTATGGCAGCGCCTTTGACGCCGACGCCACCTACTTGGTCGTCGGCGACGCGTTTGACGACACCGGGGCAACGGATGCCGGCGCCGTCTACCTTTATGACTGGGCCACGGGAAGTCAGATACAGAAGATTCTAAACCCCACCCCGATTGGGAAAGACAACTTCGGCGGCGATAGAGTGCTCCTACGCAATGACCGGCTCTTCGTCACGGCGCACAATTTTATTGGTGATCATTCGGCGGGCGACAAGGCGGGCAAGGTCCATGTGTTTACCGTGCCCAGTGGGAGTCTTGTCGGGACGATTCAGAATCCCCAACCAACGTTCGCCAGTTATCTCGGCAATGTGATGGATGGGACTGGCGAATCCCTGTTTGTCGGCACCACCCCTGGAACCGGCGGGACCGGCGTCGTTTATCAATTCAATGCCACGACCCTCGCCTATGTCCGTACCCTGTCTAATCCGAATCCCGAAGTGGGTGCCGGTTCTACGGACAATTTTGGCGGTGTGGTCTACACGGGAGACAACTGGCTGATTGTGTCCGCCTCTGGCGAGGACTTGGGCTGCGTGGATTGCGGCGTACTCTATGCGTACAACGCCACGACCGGAGCTTTGGTCCACACCTTCCAGAATCCAATCCTTGATAATAGTGCCGGCTTTGCCGGTGCGGGTGGCTTCGCGGTGTCCGGAGACATCCTCCTTGTTGGAGCGTCGAATTACAATGCCTCACCGCTACTCTTGGGTTCAGGAGCCGCCTTTGCGTTCAATCTCGCCACTGGCGGGTATATGGGCCCATTGTTCGATCCTGTTCCGGCCTTCGACGTACGCTTTGGCTCTTACGTGGCGCTTTACAACGGCCATTTCCTGGTTGGTAGGAATGACAAGATTTACGAGTTGGACTTTGGCGTCTGCGACCTGCCGACACCGACCGCCACGCCAACGAAGTCTCCCTCTCCGACGATCTCGCCAACAGCAACTCTCAGCGCGACCCCTACGCCGACAGTCACCGCAACAAGTTCACCAACGATCACAGCCACGTCCGCGCCGAGCCCATCACCACTACCACCGGGCACCTGCTGCGAGTATCCCGCCCTTCGCGCTTGCGGTGCCGTCGAAGGTGGACAGTGCGGTGTTGGTGGCGTCCCAGTCCTCAATGCCGTGTGCGGAACCAACGGTAGCTGTTCAGTGGTGCCCCCCACCGCAACCGCCACGCCGATTGACTGCGTCGGCGACTGCGACGGCACCGGCGCAGTCACGGTAAATGAACGCATCACCATGGTAAACATCGCCCTGGGCAATGCAGATCCATCCGCGTGCGTACACGGCGTTCCCACCGGTGGAACCGTCGACGTCTCTCTCATCGTGCGGGCGGTGAACAACGCACTTTCCAGCTGTCCGACTTCCTAACCCAGAGGGTATTGGCCGCCGCGCTAACCATCGCGAGTCTTCGTACCTTGACTGCGTATGATAATGTCCTTTATCATTCATAGTATGCAGTTCAAGAGACCTACCATTTGCCAGCGGCGACACCGCGACTGTGCGGCCCAGCGATGGGGTGCGCTGACCCGATGCAACCGCTGTCGACGTCCGATCGGATACGGACGATTGTTCGTGCGCCTGGCATCGGGGTCGTTTCACGTCGAGTGTCTTCGTAACATCAGCCGATGACGCTGATCTCGTCCAACCGTCAGATTGCCCGAGCCGGCCTCGACCAGGTGCCGGCGCTCATTGCTGGTGCCGGCGATCGCGCCCGCTGGCGCTTCATCGAGTTCTTCACGGCGAACATCAGGAACCCGAACACGCGCCGAGCCTACGCTCGCGCCGTCGCCGATTTCTTCCGTTGGTGCGAGACGCGTCGCGTCCGTTCCTTGGAGCAGATCACTCCGACAGTCGTCGCCGGCTACATCGAGCGCCGCGGTGCCGATCTCGCGAAGCCCAGCGTGAAGCAACACCTCGCCGCAATCCGGATGCTCTTCGACTGGCTCGTCACCGGGCAAGTCGTTCCCACCAACCCCTCGCACTCGGTCCGCGGACCGAAGCACGTCGTCAAGAAGGGCAAGACGCCCATCCTCACGCGCGAAGAGACGCGTGCACTCCTCGACTCAATCGACGTCGAGACCATGAGCGGACTTCGCGACCGCGCGCTCATCGCCGCCATGGTGTATTCCTTCGCGCGGGTCGGTGCCGTTCTCGCCATGAAGGTCGAGGACTACTACCCGCAGGGCAAGCGCTGGTGGCTTCGGCTCCACGAGAAGGGTGGCAAACGCCATGAGGTCCCCTGCCACCACACGCTAGAAGAGTACCTCGACGCCTATTGCGAAGCGGCGCAGCTCTGGGACCAGAACAAGAGCCCGATCTTTCGTACAATCACCAACACCCCCGGCCGGCCGCTCACAGAGCAGCGGATGACGCAGGCGGACGCATGGCGAATGATCCGCCGGCGCGCCCGCTCTGCCGGCATCGAGACCGGTATCGGTTGCCATACATTCCGGGCAACCGGCATCACCGCCTACCTCGAGAACGGCGGCACGCTAGAACACGCCCAGCAAATCGCGGCGCACGAGTCACCTCGGACGACGAAACTCTACGATCGGACCACTGACCAGATCACGCTCGACGAAATCGAGCGCATCGCCATTTAGAAAATCCATAGAATCACTAAACAAACCGTATATTTACAAACTTCATGCCTTCCTCTATCCTAGTAGCTACCCCACCTCGGCGAACTTCCCCAACAGCTCATCCTTCTCGCGGTTTCCGGGGCCACCGCAACGGCCACTGCCAGGAGGATGAGCGAAATGGACAAAAGCAAGGGACAACCCACACCCCAGGTTTCACACCACGTGATGGCAGCAGCCAACAAGATCAAGGAGGCCCGCCTCGTATTCAGCCCAGCGTTTGAGGCGCGCGCCGCGGCACTCCGCGACGTGGTCCTAAGAGTCGAGCACGTCTTCGGCGCCCGACTCCGAGCGCACAGCCAAGAGATGTTCTGGATCAGGATGTTGCTCCGAGAACTCGACGCGGAGCGTCGGTGGCTCGCAACGCTGTTAGGCCGGGCCCCCAACGAGCCATGAAGGCGCACCCCCCAAGCCGTTCAGGATACCCCTGGACGGCTTTCTGCAACCTCCTTCACCCAATTACGAAAGCACCGATGGGCAGGGTGACGCTCATCTTCATCGAACACCCCAAGAAACTCTTCTGTGACCCTGTACATTTTGGAGGCCCACTCTACAAGTGTCACGTGCGCACCACTGACGTGTTCCCTAAAGCGTTTCTCATCGCCGAGGATGTACAACAACCGCTCCAACTCATCCTTCGTAAACACCCGCGCCCCTTCGATGGGCTGGAACCCATTCCATGAGAAGTCAACGGTTTCCCGATCTACCAGCCGGAAACCGTGCACCACCCTGTCCATCTCCCTCTCCGCTTCGTCAACACCGCCCCCCACCAGGAGCACACGTCCCATTTCCACCAGCAGTGCTACATGCTCCTCCTGGCTCCTTATGATCTGCTCTCGGCTGATAGCACCGTCGCGATACTTTGATAGATAGTACAAATACTGACTGCTCCTGCTCACCGGAGACTGATCGCTCCCCCACGGCACCGAGTCACACACGCGCAAGACGAGTGAGCGCGTTACCAGAGTATAGTACTCACCCGCTTCCTTCCCCGCTTCGTTCAAGGCCAGCGTATCCGTCAGATTGCGAGCATCAGCGTAGTCTGCTGTCTCCCGACCTCTGCTATGATACAGCGCCGCGTAGACGTCCTCGAACGCCTTTTGGATCCACACTATCTCATAAATCTTGGCCTCCTCTGCCTCCGCTAGACGGTCCTTCACGCTATCGAAGCGTTTCGTCGCAAGCAGCGATATGAATTCCCCTGCTGGCTCGTCAATAAACCGCCGCCGCGTCGTCGGGTCGACCAGGCTGATCTCCTGGAGTATTTCATCCGCCCGCTCAGCAAGTACCGTTGGGTCTCCTTTATTCAGAGCCTGGCGATACGCTTTGCACCGAGCCACTAAGTCGCCCACCGCCATACCGGCACCAAGGCTGGTAATCTTCCTGGCGTGGTTCTCAAGAAACGCTACTGCTTCGTGAAGCGCGGCCGGCGGTATCGCGACCCGCACACTCCTGGACTCGGTCAGCACATACGTCAGCAAGGGTGCTAGCGGCGCACGTCTTGTGTACCGATGAAAGACGTCGAACAGTTCCGAAAAGTCCAAACCACTAACCATCCGGTCCTGGTGCGGTCGATTGATATCGTCTGCCAGACGATGGAGTGCAATGCACACTTCGGCAATGTACTTGAACGCATTCCACGTTCGTCCGCGCGACAAGATGATGGCATTCCGCATCCCAGATAGTGAACGATGCAGTTCAGTATGCTGAGCTGCACTGAGCCCTGCTGCGCTCAGCGCACCTAGGAGCCGGTCCAATGTATTGTCCACTATACTCATCAGAAATGCCTTAACACTATATATGTGACGACAAACCGCCGGCAAGATAACTGATACTGCGCTCGAATCCGGCGCTCATAACGCGCAAATTCAGGGACGGTCGGCACACATAGGTTCAAGAGTCCTGCTGCCGTCGTACGGCCCTCATCCGGGACCAACCACGCGTCGAGTTCAGCCTCGGCCGATTCCACATTTCCAGCAAGCTGTTTATACGCACCAGCATGCCAATAGAGGTGGCCCGACCAGCGAATGAAATAGCCGATGCGGGTAGGGAGCTGGGTTGCATCGATCGTTGCATACAACTCAGATGCGAGAAAAGTTGCTCTGCCTACGCGCTCCGCGGATTTCGTCAGGACGCGATCGGCAGCAGGGACAACCCAGTACAGGAAAGTAAACCCTGTCAAAATTCCAATGGACAGCGCTATTATAAGCGTGCTGAGCATCGGGCTATCTCATGTGTAGATAGAACGCCAGCGGAAATAGCACGAAGCCAGTGATCGCCACAAAGAAGCGTGCACCGTGACGGTAGTTGTGGCCAAATCCCTTCGGGTTCAACTGGGGAAACCCGGCGACGAGACATGCGGCGTGCCGACGTGCCTCTGCCTGCAAAATACGAGGAGCTGTCAAACCAATGAGAACCAAGAACACGACGGTCAGGACAAACAGAACCCCCCAAAGTCCAGGTTCCTTAGCTGGCGCCGTGAGCATACCACTACCCTGGGACACGCAGATCGCGAATACGTACGCCAAGAGGGTGAGCCCGACAAAGCCATTATGATGCCTACTGACAGCATAAGCGATGCTGCATTCGGTCTGTTTCGGTTCGCTATCCGCCACGTCGAGCAGCTCTTTAAGCGCAGCTGAGGTCGTACGCCCGATACCGATCAACAGCATATACTCGAAGAGCGCCACAAGAAGAGCCACAGCCCCTCCAAGGCCGCATACTCGAACTGTATCAATGACGCCTGCGAGGTCCATCGTTTGTCCTTCACCGGTCTCCCAAACATGACCAACGTACACCGTCATCGCGCTGGCTACTCCAGCCCGATCGGCCTAGCCCTTCGCTGTCCGCCTGCCGTTACGATTCTTTACGACACTCCGCCGCAGCCGCTCCCGCTTGATCCGCGCCTTCGCCCTTTTGAGGTAAGCCCGCGGAAAGTGCATCAGTGTCCGCCGGCCGTACTCGATCTCCGGCGGCGGATCGATGATTCCCCCCGCAATCCATTCGCGGACCGTCTTTGCTGAAACCCCGAGTTCCACCGCTGCGTCACTGATGGTCTCGTAGGTCTTCCCCTTGCTTGCAATCACCATCGCTGCACGTAACCGTTTCTGAACCTTGGCACCCTCGGTTCCTCACCTTCCAATATGCACCGTACCTCCCTAAGGGTGCGAACCTAACGAACCCTCCCGCAGAAGTCAAGTCAAAAGCCCAAAAGCCCTGGGAACTCTAGCCTCCCCTGCCCCACATCTCGCCCCTCGCACTTATCCCCACCCTCGCATTCGTAGGCCGTGAGACCGAACGATGGTGCACCGCGAGCTCCACACGCTTTCGTGCACCGGTCACGTTGATGCGGCCACGCACCATGTCGATGCTCGCTCCGTAGCGTTGAGCAGCATCTTCGAGCGAAAACTTGCGACGCACAATACTCAACGCCGCCTCTTCGGAGATGAGCAGCGCCCCAGCCAGCCATTGCGCTTCCTCCTCCTGCTCCGCATTCCATTCGCGCATGTCTGTACCGTCGAAGGCGGGTGCCGGTGCATGCCACAACAGAGAATGAGCCAGTTCGTGGGCGATGTTGCTTGCCTGGCGACCGTGACTGTGAACGTCGTTCACGACGATCAGCCGCTTGTAGCCGTGGAAGACCGTCACGGCAGAAAATGCCTCGCGGTCCTTCCGCGTGAACTGCATCACCGCGTCCTCCACCTCGACCTTCATCGAACTCAAATTGACAACCGGGATATCGAGGTGCGTCGCCAACTGCCACGGATCGAGGCGGTCGGCCACACCCAGTCCGAGTTCCCGTCGAACATCGCGCGCAATCGTGTTGGCTTCAGACTTGAAGCCCCACCGCAGTTTCATCCGCTGCAGCTCGTCAGCCCTTCTCAGCGAGCCGGTTGTAGGCGATGCGGATGATGTGATCGAGGGCCGCGGCGTTTTCCTTGCCGAGTTTCCGATCGGCCCGAAGCAGGTTGGAGATGACCGCGAGCGTTTCCGGCTTACCGCTGACCTGCCGACGTCCCTTGAGATAGGCTTCCGCCTTCAACCCCGACCACCCGAGGAGTGCGGCCAACCCGTCAACGTCGGGCCGCTTGCCCTGAGCCATGCGCGTCAGCGTCGAGGCGCTCACCCCAGACTCTGCCGCGACGTCCTTCCAGGTTCGCCCCTTCCCTTCCCGAACGGCGTCGAGCGCCGCGAAGAATGCCTCAGTGTCGAAGTGTTCCTTGTCCATATGCAGGCCTCTCATTGCACTCTTGCAATCGCCATCCCATCGTGCAATTCTGGTGTTCGAGAATAGCAATCACGAACCGCGATCGCAACAGGAGGTCAGTGATGAAGGCGCACGGTGACAGCGACCATCTGCTCAACGTTCGGGAGGCTGCGATCATGCTGGGGTTGAAGCCGTCCACGTTGTATCAGTGGGCGTACGAGCGGCGCATCGCCTACGTGAAGATCGGCGGTGCCTTGCGATTCCGGCTGAGCGCGATCGAGAAGTTGATCGCGAAATCGGAAGTGCTGCCGCTCAGGACCGTCACCGATCGTGCGGAGTAGATCATCGGTGCTGTGCTATCATCGGCTTCTTCCAACATGAGCGAACGCGGAAGCAAGAAGAAGGGAACGGGTCGTGCGCGCGGCGTGTTCGAGCGGCCGAGCGGTTCCGGCGTGTGGTGGGTGCGCTATACGGACGAGAACCGCCACTTGCACCGCGAGAAGGTGGGTCCCAAGGGACTCGCGGTGAAGGTCTACCAGAAGCGCAAGAACGAGATTCAGGAACGGCGCTTCTTTCCCGAACGCATCGGCCGGCGCGACGTGCTGCTTGCCGACATGATTGACGACTACCTTGAGCGCAACCGCGGACGGCTCCGGTGGTTCGACCACTATGAGCGGTTTGCGGCCACGTGGAAGGCGGCGCTGCACGGCAAAACGTTGCGCGAGATCCTTCCGGGCGACGTGGAGCGGTACATTGCCAAGCGGCGCACCGACCATCCGAGTAAGGGGCGCCATCCCAAGAAGCTTTTGGCGCCAGCAACGATCAACCGCGAGCTCGGGTTTCTGCGGCACGTGTTCAACGTGGCGATCGAAGACGGCAAGGTCGATCGGAACCCGGTCCGGCCGAAGATGTTCAGCCGAGAGAACAATCAGCGAGTCCGGTTTCTCAGCGAGAAAGAAGAGACCGAGTTGCGCACGGCGATCGGGGAAGCCGAATGGCCGGTAGTCGCGGTGGCCATCAACACTGGGCTGCGCCAGGCGGAGCAATTCCACCTGCAATGGGAACACGTGGACTTCAACGTCGGGATCTTGACCATTCCTCGATCGAAACACGGTGAGACGCGGCGCGTCCCGATGAACGACACCGTGCGGGAAATCCTGCGTTCGCGACCGAGCCGGCTGAAGAGCGCCTACGTGTTTCCGAGTGCCACCGGTGAAACGCCGATCGATACGCACAACTACATGCGCCGGGTATTCATGCCGGCCCTGGAAGCTGCCGGCATCGAAGGCTTTCGTTGGCACGACCTACGCCACACCTTCGCGAGCCGGCTGGTGATGAAGGGCGTTGACCTCCGCACCGTGCAGGAGCTGCTCGGACACAAGACCCTTGTGATGACCCAGCGCTACTCGCACCTGTCGCCGGAGCATCAGCTGAACGCTGTTCAGCGTCTCGTCAGCAAACCAACTGACACCAGTACTGACACCAGCGCCGAGCCCACGAAGGGCGCTTCCGGCGCTGGCGCGCAAGTCGTGGAACTGGAGAGGGAAAAGAAGTGGGCAGGGAGTGAATTGAACACTCGACACAGGGATTTTCAGTCCCTTGCTCTACCGACTGAGCTACCTGCCCGTAATATGCCGCGGACCACCGTGCGGCGGCGGGAAGTTACCAGAGAGCCCCAGCACTGAGCAAGCCCAGGTCGACAGACGTCGACAGACGGTCCGACCCGCTCCGCGATACGTCGCGGTGAGGCTGGGAGCGCGCCTGCGGAGACTGATCGGCGCGCCCACACAGCCGTTCAGGGCCAACCGACCCATCCGCTTAGGATGCCGAGTTCTTGATGAGTTGGAGGAAGAACTGCACGGTGCGTTCGTAGTGCTCGACGGACTTGCGCTCGTTGGTGCCGTGCAAGCGTGCCAGGTCACTCGGATCGCCGACGATCGGCGTGAAGCGATACACGCTCGGGGTCAACGCGCCGTAATTGCGCGCGTCGGTGCCGCCGATGGTCAGGTACGGGGCAACGATGACGCCAGGGTATACCTGGCGGATGGTGCGCTGCAGCAAGGCGAAGCCGGGCGTGTCGATGGGTGATTCGCGCGACGGCTCGCGCGCGCCCGCCATCGGCCGTACCTCCACCCGCGGGTCATTCACCACCCGGCGGGCGTGGTCGATCACGCTCTGCACGCTGTCGCCGGGCATGATGCGGAAGTTCACCACGGCGCGCGCGCTGCTCGGCAGCACGTTCTCCTTCACGCCGCCTTCGATGATGGTGGCGGCGGTGGTCGTTCGGATCGAGGCGTTGGTGGCGGCCGCACCGACGAGCTGCCGCTCGACGAGCGGGCCGAGGAGCCACAGGTTGCCGAACACCAGCCGATACACGAACGGCATCTCCGGGCCTACGTAGGCGATGAAATACCGCATCGGACCGCCCAGCCCGGCGGGCATCTGGTTGACCTCGAGCTGGTGGACGGCAGTGCTGGCGATTCCGATCGCCGTGCTCGGCGGCGGCGCCGACGAGTGCCCGCCTTCCGCGTGCACCAGCAACTCGATGCTGACGCTGCCCTTCTCGGCGATCCCGACGCAGGCCACCGGGACCGCGAGGTTCGGTAGGATGCCGCTCATCACCGCCCCGCCTTCGTCGAGCACGTACTCCGCGGCCACGCCGCGTGACGCCAGCAGCGCGGCGATCGGCGCGGCCCCGCGCTCGCCGCCCAGCTCTTCGTCGTGCCCGAAGGCGAGGTACACGGTGGTGCGCGGCCGGAAGTCACCACGCAATAGGATCTCCACGGCTTCGAGAATGCCCAGCACTCCGAACTTGTCATCCAGCGCGCCGCGCCCCCAGATGTATCCCTCCGCGATGCGTCCTTCGAAGGGCGGATAGTGCCACAGGCTTTCGGTCCCCGGCTCGACCGGCACGACGTCGAGATGCGAGAGCAGGACGATCGGCTTGCGCGCCGGCTCGCTGCCCTGCCAGGTGTAGAGCAGCGAGTAGTCGTTCACCGTCTCGCGCTGCAGTCGGGCATGGACGAGCGGAAACTTCTCGGCCAGGTAGCGATGCAGGGCGCGGAACTCGTCGCCGTTCACGTCGCGATCGTCCTGATGCGAGATCGTCTGAAACCGCAACGCGCCGGCCAAGCGCTCGGCCAGCGCTTGCCGATCGAGCGTCACCGCCGGCGCCGGGTCCACCGCCAACTGCTTCGAGGTGAAGCGTGACGCCTGTAGCAGCACGACGCCGAGGAGGACGGCAAGGCCGAGTGCGAGGACGGCGAGCGTGCGTTTCATCCGGCCTCACGTCGCATCACCATGGTGTCGCTGTCAACCACAGCATCCCGCTTCGGTGAAAGAGGGGAAGAGGGGTTCGAGGCTCTTGCTCCGCGCCCGCGCTTGGGGGAAGGAAGGGAGCATGGCGAACATACAATGGACGGCGGACGACATGCCCGCGCTCAAGGGGCGGACGATCGTGGTGACGGGCGGCAACAGCGGTATCGGGTACGAAGCGGCCTTGCAGCTGGCGCGCAAGGGCGCGCATGTGGTGTTGGCCTGTCGCGACCAGCGGAAGGCGGAGACCGCGGCTGCGGCAATCCGCTCAGCACAGCCGAGCGCGACCGTCGAGGTGCAGCCGCTTGATGTGGCCAGCTTGGCTTCGGTGCGCGCCTTCGCGGCTGCCTTCGCCGCGGCGCACACCCAGCTGCATGTGCTCTGCAACAACGCCGGCGTGATGGCCCTGCCCTACCGCACCACGGCGGACGGGTTCGAGATGCAGATCGGTACCAACCATCTGGGCCACTTCGCGCTGACCGGCTTGTTGCTCGAGCGCTTGCTCGGCACGCCGGCGGCGCGCGTGGTGAACGTCAGCAGCGGCGCGCACCGCTTCGGGCGCATCCGCTTCGACGACTTGCACTGGCAGCACGGCTACCGCAAGTGGGCCGCGTACGGGCAGAGCAAGCTGGCCAATCTGCTGTTCACCTACGAGCTGCAGCGCCGTCTTGGCGCCGCCGGCGTCGACGTCATCAGCGCCGCTTGCCATCCCGGCTACGCCGCCACCAACCTGCAGGCAGCAGGCCCGCGCATGGAAGGATCGAGTGTGATGGAGCGGCTGGCAGCTGCCGGCAATCAACTCTTTGCGCAGACTGCTGCCATGGGCGCGCTGCCGACGCTCTACGCCGCGACAGCACCCGATGTACGTGGCGGCGACTACATCGGCCCCGACGGGCTCGGCGAGCTGTGGGGGCACCCGACCCGCGTGAGCTCGAATGCACGCTCCCATGATGCCGCCGTTGCGGTACGCCTGTGGCAGCTGTCCGAGCAACTCACCGGAGTGCGCTACACGGCACTCGAAGCCGCACCGCGTAACTGATGCGCCGGAGAGGACTTGTATTGGCGCGGACTGGCTGTGAGCTCCATCCAGTGCATTGACATCGGCCGACGCAGGGGAGTATCGTCGTCACCGATCAACGCCCGTCCGTCAACATCTCTTCAAGAGAGCAGGAGGGGGCTTGCGAGCAAATCTGCTTTGGACCGGGACCGCAGTTCTCATCGGGTTCCTGGGTGCGCCTGCCGAAGGATGGCAAGCCGAGCTGCGTGCGACCGGCTCAAGCTACGTGCGCAGTCTCGCAGTCGATTCTGCCGACAACGTGCTCGCCGCTGGATCCGATGACCACCGTGGTGCGTTCCTCCTCGTGAAGTTTTCCAGCGCTTCTGGACGGCCTCTCTGGCGCTTCCGCGCTAGCGGCGCCGCGTCCGCAATCGGGCAAGACGCCGCAGGCGACGTGTCTGCCGCGGGATACGACTCACAGCTGGAGTTTCTCGTTGTGAAAGTTCGCGGCAGCAACGGCACGCTGCTGTGGCGCCGCCAACTCGGAAGCGGCGTGGCGCGCGCGCTCGCCGTCGACGCGTCCGGCGACGTCATCGTCGGGGGGCTGGCGCTGGAGAACGGATCGAGCACCGTCACGGTCATGAAGCTCTCCGGAACGACCGGTGCGCAGCTGTGGCGCCGAGACATCGATGGAACAGCAGCTGGCAACTACGTGGAGGTGTCGGCACTGGTGGTGGACGCGGTGGGAGACGTCATCGCAGTCGGCTCGATTTCGAACGCGGGTACCGGACGGGACTTCCTGGTCGCCAAGCTCGCGGGTGCGACCGGCAGTGAGCTGTGGCGGCGCGAGGTCAACGGCACCGCCAGCACGGTCGATGCTGGGACCTCGGTCACGGTCGATGCCGCAGGCGACGTCGTCGCAGTCGGTGTCATCAACCACACCCTGACGAACTTGGATTGGTTGGTCATGAAGCTATCGGGCGCCAGCGGTGCGGAGCTGTGGTCCCAGCAGGTCAATGGCGGCGCGAACGGGAACGACGCCGCCGATCGAGTGCAGCTCGATGCGAATGGTGATGCGGCCGTGATCGGGAGAGTCGCCGACCTCGGCGGCGAGGTCGTCAGCGCGATCAAGTTCTCTGGTTCGAGTGGCGCACCGCTGTGGCGCCAGGACATCGGGGCGTCCGAGGTTTCCAACGCCGCAGTGAGTCTCACGTTTGATGCCGCCGGCGACCTGGTGGTGGTCGCCCCGGTGGCTACGACCGACACCGAAACGGACGCGCGCGTCGCGAAGCTTTCCGGGGCGAGCGGCGCTGTCATCTGGCAGCAGGACTTCAACGGTCGACTCGCTGACGAGGCCTATGAGGATGCCGGGGTCATCGCAGTGGATGGCCACGGTAACGCCGTGGCCGGTGCTTCCATAAACAACCTGATAGGCACCTACAACTTCACGGTGTTGAAGCTTGCCGGGGGCAACGGCGCTGATGTGCTGGGCGGTACGCGGTTGAAGATCACGGACGTGGCGGGTGTCCCGGCGAAACGATCGATTCGGCTTCAGGCGCGGCACGGCGTCGGCATTTCACCGGGGTCTGCCGCCGATCCGACCAGCGCGGGCGCGTTCTTGGAAATCCGGAATCCGATGACCGGCGAGGTCGACGCGTATCCGCTTCCCGCCTCCAACTGGCACGCGTTGACTCACGACGCGCGCGGCCCATTCGAGCTGACTCTGCCGGCGACGACTGGATTCAAGTATGTGGACGCTAGGCTCAGCTCGGGGCCATGCAAGCACGTCGTGCTGGGCACCAAGCGCGGGCTACAGGCAATCTGCAGAGGCAAGCAAATCGCCTTCTCGTTGAATGAGGCGGCACAGGGCGCCCTCGCCGTGCGGCTCGTCACCGGTTCGGGCCCGGCTGCGCGTCAGTACTGCATGGTGTTCGGCGGTACGATCGTGCGCGATGCGTCGACCGCAACCGGAAGGGGAGTGTTTGACGCCAGAGATGCGCCCGCCCCCGTAACCTGCCCGTGACCGACAGAACCGCTGCTTGAACCAGTCCAAGCCACACTTGACCCGCGCCGGGCTTTCCGGCTAAGCGATTCCGAGATCACGCCACGGCAGGGAGCCCGCATGAACAAGAGCGAAATCGGCAACACCGGCAAGCCCGTCAGCATGCACGTCGAACGCGGCAAAATCCGCGAGTTCGCCCGGGCGATCAAGGACGACAACCCCCTCTACTTCGACGAGGAGTACGCGCAGCGTACCGCCGGCGGCATCGTGGCGCCGCCGACCTTCTCGATGACCCTCGGTTTCTGGGACGACGGCCGCAACCGCCCGCTGCTCACCTATGACGTGCGCCGCTTGCTGCACGGCGAGCAGGAGTTCGAATACCTCGCACCCGTACACGCCGGCGATGTGCTCACCGCCACCGGGCGCGTCGCCGACGTTTTCGAGAAGGCCGGCTCGCGCGGCGGCAGCATGACCTTCGGCGTGCTGGAAACCACGTTCACGAATCAACGCGGCGAAAAGGTGCTGCTCTCGCGCTCGACGCTGATCGAAACTGCTCCGCCTCCGAAGAAGGAGTAGCTCGCAACCCTGGACCGTGCCGATCGCGCCGACCTATCCGAGCTCGCGCGCACAGGCGTATCGCGCCGCCGCGCACTGGTCGCAGCAGCCGCTCGGCACGCTGTTTTCCCGCACTGCGCAAGACCACGCGGCCCGCGTCTCGATCATCGACGGCACGCGGCGGCTGACGTTCCTCGATATCGACCGGCTCAGCCGGCGGGTCGCCTGCGGCTTCCATGCTCTGGGGCTCGCCCCCGGCGACGTGATTGCCTATCAGTTGCCGAATTGGTGGGAGGCGGTGGTGGTGTTTCTCGCCGCCACGCGGATAGGTGCGACGGTCAACCCGCTGCTGCCGATCTTCCGCGAAGCGGAGCTGCGCTTCACGTTGCGTCAATCGGGTGCCCAGGCGCTGGTGATCCCAGGCGTCTTCCGCGGCTGTGATCATCGCGAGCTCGTGAATGGCATGCGTGTCGGGCTGCCGGCGCTGCGCGAGGTGTTGGTGGCGCGTGACGATGCGCCCGCAGGCATGCGGAGCTTTGCGGAGCTCATCGACACGCCGTGGGAGCGCGCGCTGCACGCCGATGCGTTCGCCGCGCCGGCCGTCGATCCCGACGCCGTCGCTTTGCTGATGTACACGTCCGGTACCACCGCTGAGCCGAAAGGGGTCTTGCACACTCACAACACGCTCGCCGCCGAGATCGCCAGCCTGGCGCGGGTGCATCAGCTCACGCCCGACGACCGCACGTTGATGCCGTCGCCGTTGACGCACATCTCCGGCGTGAGCCACGGCATCTTGACGCCGGCGTTGCTCGGGACGAGCGCCGTCCTGATGGAGCGCTGGGAGCCCCGGCCGGCGCTCGATCTGATCGCACGCGAGCGGGTGACGTACATGGTCGGGGCACCGACGTTTCTCCAAGACCTTGTCGCTCGACAACCGGAGGCGCCGGCGGACGTGAGTTCCCTGCGGTTGTTCTCCTGTGGTGGCGCCGCCGTCTCGCCGGCATTGATGCGCGCGGCACGCGAGCGCTTCCCCAACTGCGTGGCGAAGCGGGTGTACGGATCGACGGAGTTTCCGACACTGACGACGACCGACGCGGCTGATGCGTTGACGCACGGCATCGACACCGAAGGCCGCCCGATCTGGCCGGCAGAGGTACGCATCACCGACGCGTCCGGCGCCAACCTTCCGCCGGACTCCGAAGGCGAAGTGCAGGGCTGTGGGCCGGAATGCTTTGTGGGTTACCTCGACGCGGCGCTCAACGCCGACGCCTTCACCCGCGACGGCTGGTTTCGCACCGGCGATCTCGGCGTGCTCGACGCGGGTGGTTACCTACGCATCACCGGCCGGCTGAAGGACATCATCATCCGCAAGGGCGAGAAGATCAGCGTCAAGGAGGTCGAGGACTTGATTGCCGCGCATCCAGCCGTCGACGAAGTTGCGCTCATCGCGCTGCCGGACCCGAACAGCGGCGAGCGCGCCTGTGCCGTCGTGCGCCTGCGGCCGGGTACGACGCTCGACCTCGCCGCGCTCAGGGAGTTTCTCGCCGGTCACGGGCTGGCAAAGCCGAAGTGGCCGGAGCAACTGGAGGTCGTCGAGGACTTTCCGCGCACCGACAGCGGCAAGGTTCTGCGGCCGAAGCTGAAGGAGCGCTTCGCGATATAGGGTGTCCCCTATCTGGACCATGGGGCCATCGGAGAGACGATTCCTCGGGACAACGCGGTCACAAATTCCCCCATCATCATGAGCTGTGAAACGTGGTATGCGACGGGGGTGACCATGCGTCCCCGGGATACTGCGGTGAGCGACGTGCTGCGCGATCTCGACGCCGACGGGTACGCGATCGTCGAGGGCCTCCTCGATCCGCAAGAGGCGGGCCGCATCCGCGCCGAGCTGACCGAGCTGCTGGCGGCGACGCCGCGTGGGCGCAACTCCTTCGAAGGCTTCGGCACCCGCCGCCTCTACGCGCTGTTCGCCAAGACGCGCTCGTTCGACGGTCCCGCGACGCATCCGCTGGTGCTCGGGGTCCTCGACCGCGTGCTCGGGCACTACCAGTTCAGCGCCCCGGTGGCGATCGACATCGGCCCCGGTGAGGCCGCGCAGTCGCTGCATCGCGACGATGGCGTCTACCCGCTGCCGCAGCCGCACGCTGACGTGGTGGTGAACACGATGTGGGCCCTCGATGACTTCACCGCCGCCAACGGCGCGACCCGGTTGGTGCCGGGCAGTCACCGGTGGGGCGAGCGGCGGCCCGACCAGACGACGCCCACGGTGACCGCAGAGATGCCGGCGGGAGCGGT
The DNA here is from genome assembly GCA_964498075.1 of uncultured Binatia bacterium (SeqCode). Taxonomy (GTDB): domain Bacteria; phylum Desulfobacterota; class Binatia; order HRBIN30; family HRBIN30; genus CAZCGA01. Next base: position 88,734 of record CAZCGA010000005.1, read on the forward strand.
GATGTTCTACGTTGGCAGCGTGTGGCACGGCGGCGGCGCGAACACCACCGAGCGCCCGCGCTTGGGGGTCATCCTCGAGTACGTTGCCGCCTGGCTGCGGCCGCAGGAGAACCACATCCTCGCGGTGCCGCCCGACATCGCCCGCACGCTGCCCGAGCGGCTGCAGGAGCTGCTCGGCTACAACATCTACCCGCCTTTCCTCGGCTACGTCGACGGCCGCCACCCGCGGCGTCTGCTCGACGGCTGAGCGCGTCAGACAATTGCAGTAGAGCGATTGCGAGATGGAACGCGTCCCGGTGCTGATCGTCGGCGGAGGGCCGGTGGGGCTGGCCACGGCGCTCGAGCTGGCACGGCACGGCGTGCGCTCCCTCCTCGTGGAGCGGCACGACACCACGACACGGCACCCCAAGACCCGCAACCTCAACACCCGCACGATGGAGATCGTGCGCGGATGGGGGCCTACCGTCTACGATGCGATCGTCGGCGTGAACCTCCCGCCCGGCTGGACCGACCAGATCATATACACCCGCACGCTCGCCGGCGAAGAGCTGGGCCGCATGCCCACCAAGGGGTTCGCCGGTCCGGGGCCCGATGTGAGCCGAGAAGTTCCTGTCCTGTCGTCGCAGGATATCTTCGAGCCGATCCTGCGCCGCGCGGCCGAGGCGACGGGTCTCGCGGAGCTGCGGTTCGGCCATGAGGCAAGCGGCGTCGAGCGCGGGACGCTCGCCGGCGACGACCGTGTTGTCGTCTCGATCACGGAGCGTGCGACGGGTCGGAGGTATCGGGTCGAGGCCAAGTATCTGGTAGCGGCCGACGGCGCGGCAAGCCCGATACGTGCCGAGCTCGGGATCGAGATGGAGGGCCTGCACAGCATCGGGCACTTCGTCAACGTCTACTATCGTGCTGACCTCGACCGCTGGGTCACACACCGCCCCGCCATCCTCTATTGGGTCGCCAGCGAGTCGGCACGAGGGGTGTTCCAGCCGCTCGACGCCCGCGGCCGTTGGCTCTCCCAGATTGCGTACGACGGGAGCAGCGAGAGCTTCGCCGCCTACGACAAGCGGCAGTGTACCGAGTGGTTGCGGGCGGCAGTCGGCGACCCGGCGCTGGCGGCGGAGATCCTGTCGATCGGCACATGGACGATGAACGCCGTCGTCGCGCAGCGCCTGGTGCAAGGCCGCGTCCTTCTCGTCGGGGACGCCGCGCATCAGTTGCCACCAACCGGCGGGTTCGGCATGAACACCGGCATCCAGACGGCGCACAATCTCATCTGGAAACTCGTGCTCGTACTCACCGGCGCTGCCGGTCCATCGCTCCTCGACACCTTCGACGCGGAGCGGCGGGCGGTCGGGCGGTTCAACGCCGATCAATCTTTCGAAAACTCGGTGATGGTGCAGCGGATCAACGCCGCAGCGACGGGCGAGCTTCCAGCTATGAGCCCCGCTGCGGCCGTGGAGGCGTCGCGACGCTACGGAAACTTCCTCGGCATGGAGCTCGGCTTCCACTACGACTCGGCGGCGGTGATCCCCGACGGGACGGAGCCACCACCGGTCGCCGATCCGGTGATCGACTACGTTCCCTGTGGCCGGCCTGGGCACCGTGCGCCGCACCTGTGGCTCGAGCGAGACGGTCGCCGAAGCTCCACGCTCGATCTCTTCGGTCCCGGCTTCACGCTGCTCGCGGGCTCGAGCGGAGACGCGTGGATCGTGGCCGCCCAACAGACGGCGCGGCGGCTTGGCGTCCGCGTCGATGCGCACTCGATCGGAGCGCGCGGCGGATGGATCGACACGGACGGTGTCTTCGCGCCGCGTTACGGAATCGCCGCATCGGGTGCGGTGTTGGTTCGTCCGGACGGCCACGTCGCGTTGCGGATTCAACACGCAATGGCGGACCCTGTACAGGAGCTGACGGTCGCGTTGGCGCACATTCTTGCCCGCCCGACGGGGTGAACCTCCGTCGCGACGGCCAGACGCTTTCAGTCGCCGGCGCGCTGTAGGCCGGCATCGGCCAGCCGCTCCTCCAGCAGCGGCATGCGGTCGTGACCCCAGAACACCTCGCCGCGAAAGATGAACGTCGGTACGCCGAAGATGTGGTCTTCGGCCGCCACCTCCTGACAGCCTTGGAACGCCACGGCGCCGTCGCCGCGCAGGTAATCGAGGTAGCCGTCACCGGCACCCTGCAGCTCGTTCATCACCGTGGCGATCTGCTCGGGCAGATCGACCTCCAGGGCGCGTTCGAAGAACCGCTTGAACACCAGATCGGTGTAGGCGCGAAAAAAGCCCTCGCGCTGCGCATAGAGCCCGCCGATCAGTGCCGGCTGGGAGTTGTAGATCTTCAGCGGCCCCTTGATGATGAACCCGCCGCGCCGGTTCGCCCAGCGGCGCGCGTCCATGTACGAGTAGCGCGCCTTGTACTCCGAGTAGATGCTGCGCTCGCCCTTACCCTTGAGGCGCAGCAGGAACGGGATCCAGCGCACGGTGACCGCATAGCGCTGCGGCAGCTCGAAGGCGGGATCCTTCGCGAGGTAGGCGTAAGGGCTCTTGTAGTCGAAGTAGAGCTTGATCTCGTCGTCGGTATGCATGGGAGCGTATTCTCGCGCAAAGCCGTACGGACGCCAAGGGGGGCGGCGGCTCAAGCTGTTCCGAGTCTCGCATTCTGCGCGAACCGCTCCGCCAGCTCCTGCTTGCGGATCTTTCCCTGCGGCTCGCGCGGTAGGCGGTCCACGAACTCGACGCGCCGCGGGCACTTGTAGTGCGCCAGGTCGCGGCGGGCGAAGGCGATGATCTCTCCTGCAGTGGCGTGCTCGCCGGCGCGCAACTCGACCACCGCCAGCACGGACTTGCCCATCTCTGCGTCGGGAATGCCGACCACCGCGACGTCGGCTACTTTCGGATGGCCGATGAGCACCCCTTCGACCTCGGCCGGGTAGACGTTGGCGCCGCCGGTGATGATCAGGTCGGTGCGCCGGTCGGCGATGAACAGGTAGCCGTCGGCGTCGAGGTAGCCGAGGTCGCCCGCCGTGAAGAACCCATCGCGGAAGGCGTTGCGGTTCTTCTCGTCAGCCGCACGGTAGCGGAAGTCCATGCGCGGGCTCTTCACGTAGATCAATCCGATCTCACCCGCCGGACACGCGTTGCCCTGTTCGTCGAGGATGCGGATCTCGTGTCCCGGCCACGGCCGGCCGACGCTGCCCGGCGTCCGCAGCCACTCTTCCGCGGTGATCTTGGTGAAACCGCTCTCCGACGCGCCGTAGAACTCGGTCACCGTGCCCGGCGGAAAGATCTCCATGATGCGCTGCTTCACGTGCACCGGGCACGGCGCGGCCGAGTGCAGGACGAGCCGCAGCGACGACAGGTCGTGGCGCTGCCGCTCCGCCGCGTCGAGCTGCACGATGCGGCTGAAGTGCGTCGGCACCATGAAGGTGGTGGTGACCCTGTGGCGCGCGATCAGACGCAAAGCGTCGGCGGCGTCGAAGTGGGGCACGAAGACGACGGTCGCCCCGATGAGGAGATGGATCTGTCCGTAGCTCGACGGCGCGGTGTGGTAGAGGGGCCCGTTCACCAGGTGCACGTCATCCGTGCCGAAGCCCCAGAGCTGCGCGATCCCCATCAGCGTGAGGTGCCCGGTCGCCGGATCGAGCGCGCGCTCGATGCCCTTGGGACGGCCGGTGGTACCGGAGGTGTAGATCAGCACGTTGAAGCCGCCACCGATGAAACCGCCGTCGGGCTCCGCGTCGCTCTCCGCCGCGAGCCTGGCTTCGTAGGCGCGGCCGCGCCACGGCGCGTCCCGACCGACGACCCACAGCGCCTCGTCCGACCAGGCCAGCTCGCGCAGGGCCCGATCGATCTCGTCGCGCAGATCCGGCGCGCCAATGATCAGCCTGGCGCGGGAATCGGCGATCATGTAGGCGATCTCGGGCCCCTTGAGGCGATAGCCGATCGGGACGATCTGCGCTCCGAGCTTACCGGCGGCGTTGAGCAGCTCGAGCCACTCGAAGCCGTTGGGCAGTACGGCGCCGACCGAGTCGCCGACATCGAGGCCGGCTCGACGCAGCGCCCGCGCCAGCCGGTTCACACGCGCGTTCAGCGCGCCGTAGGTGAGGACCTCCTCGCCGAATATGAGCGCAGGCTTCTCCGGAAACACCTTGGCGTAATGGGCCAAGCCTACCGCTTGCGGATCAGTGGCCAGCGGGGTCATCCCTCCTTCTGTGATGTCCTTCGCATCACGTCGTCGCGGTTCTGATAGTCGATCGCGGCCCGGCCGCGCAAGCGGGCTCAGTCGGTCAAGAAGGGGTGCCCGGGTGACGTGTCGAGCCCGCACTAGCACGCCTGGTTCAAAGCAGGTAAGGGTCGCGGGGACGAGCCGGAGCGGCGTCGCTCAGCGCGCCCGCCGTCCGCACGTCGCCGGGCCGATCGGCGCGTGTTGCAAGGAGGACCTATGCCTGTAAAGGCGCGCACCCCGGGCGCAGCGCACGAGCCCACGTTCGTATTCAAAGGCACGGTGAAGAAGATCAGGAGCGCTACCATGGCCAACGTCCCCGTCGACGACCAGACCGTCGTCGCCAGGGTGGATCACGTCGTGGAAGGACCGGCGGCGCTGGCCGCCTGGGCCGGGCAAGACATCACCGTCCGGCTCAGCCGACGGCAGAGGGTCAAGGTCGGGGAGGAAATGATCTTCCACACCCACAGCTGGATCTACGGCGACAGCGTCGCGGTCCGCGCGATCCGTCAGGAGCCTGTGCGGGCCTCACACGCCACGCTCCTGGGTGGTGGTGGCGATGCCGTCGCGCGCCGAAACCACCGGGTCGTGCAGCAGCACTTCGACGCCGCCGACCTCGTCGTCTCAGGCCGCGTGTCCGCCGTGCGCCTGCCGGCGGAGCCGGCGGCCGCGGCGGCGGCGCCGCGCCGACCGATCAGCGAACACGATCCGAAGTGGCGGGAAGCGGTTGTTGAAGTGGATGACGTGCACAAAGGCCGCCACGCCAAGAAGAGCGTCGTCGTCCGATTTCCGGCGAGCACCGACGTTCGCTGGTACGCCGCCCCGAAGTTCCGCGCCGGCCAGAAGGGTTTCTTCGTGCTGCACAAGGAGAAGACCCAGCCGGCAAAGCCGGCACGCGGTGCGGCGGCGGCCGCCAAACCGAAGGCGGTCGGCGTGGACGTCTACACCGCCCTGCACCCGACGGACTTCCAACCGTTCAGTGCACCGGGTGGCGTGAAAGCCCTGGTCGCGGTGCCGCCCAAGAAGGGCAGCAACTGAAGCCATACGCGGAGGAACCATGCGTGCCAAGACGAAGCGGCGGGCGCGGCGGGCGGCGCTCGCCGGCAGTAGCGTGGTGGTCGTCAACATGATCCCCAAGTCGTTGAGCGGCGAGGAGAACCAGGACAGCGAGCCGTGCATCGCCGTCAATCCGGCGAATCCACTGCAGATCGCCGGCTCCGCCTTCACGCCCGATCCGGCGGGTGGGCCGCTCGCGCCGATCTACGTGTCCAGCGACGGCGGGAATACGTGGACGCTGAACGCCATCGTTCCCGGCGCCGATCCCGACACCGGCACCAGCGACATCACCGTTCACTTCGCGGGCAGCGGCAACATGCTGTATGCGGGGATTCTCCGCGGCGATTCCAAGGTGACTCGCCTGAACGTGCTGCGCACCAAGAACTTCGCCGACGCGACGCCGATGACTATCCTGATCGATCGCGCCGGCGAGGGCGCCGACCAGCCGTACGTGCGGGCAACGACGGTGAGCAAGGGCTCGGACAAGGGGAAGGATCGCCTCTACGTCGGCGACAACGACTTCAATGTGGCGAGCGGACGAACCGCGACGATCGATCAATCACTCAACGCCGCGGGCGCCACTCCGGCCTTCAAGACGGTGCGCATCGAGTCGCGCACGACCGCCGGCCAGGATGGCCCGCCGGTTCGGCCGGCGCTGCACAGCGACGGCACGGTCTACGCCGTCTTCCATGCGTGGCGCAGCTTCGACGACCAGAGCGGCGACGGCAGCGCGGACATCGTCGTGGTACGCGACGACACGGGCGGTTCGGGACCAAAGCCGTTCACCGATCTCGTCGACCCCGACGACGGCAAGGCCGGAGTGCGCATCGCCCAGAACGCCAAGTTCAACTTCAACGGCTTTCTCGGTCTGCAGCGGACGGGCGGCGACGTGTCGATCGCGGCCGATCCGACCGATAGCGACGTCGTCTACGTCGCGTACAACGACGATCGGGGTTCCATCTATGCCTTGCACGTGCTGCGCTCCACGACACGCGGTACGACATGGGAGCCGGAGCTGCGACGGATCAACAATGCGCTGAACCCTGCGCTGGCGATCAACAGCGCCGGGACCGTGGGCCTGCTGTATCAGCAACTCACCGGCTCCGGCACGGCGCGACGCTGGGTGACGAAGATCGAGCGCACAACTGATGGAAAGACCTGGAAGGCGCTCGTCTTGGCGAAGGTGCCGGCGACCACTCCGAAGAAGCAGTTCGATCCCTACTTGGGCGACTACGACCACCTGACGGGCGTCGGCACGGCCTTTTGCGGCGTCTTCTCCGCCAACAACACGCCGCGCAAGTCGAACTTTCCGAACGGCGTCACGTACCAGCGCAACGCCAACTTCTCCACCCAGACGCTGCTCGACGTCGACAACGCCACCCCGGTGAAGGCGTCGATCGATCCGTTCTTCTTCAAGGTCGCCGGGTGACGCCGCGCGCTGCGTGTAGTCGCCTCCGATACGACGCGTCGCCCCGCTTGGCGATAGCGGCGCGCATCAAGTATGCTCGCGCAGCTCACGGAGGAGGGCCACATGGACGTGCGCAGCGCACAGGATTCTGGGTTCGATGCTGAGCGTCTGGCGCGGGTGTCGGAGGCGATTCGGCAGGACATCGACGCCGAGCGCTACGACGGCTGCGAGCTGATCGTCGGGCGCGGCGGCCGCGTCGTATACCGAGAGCCCTTGGGGTGGGCCGATCGGGCTGCCGGGCGGCGCGTCGAAACGGATCAACCGTTCATCACCATGTCGGTGGGCAAGCAGTTCGTCGTCGCGCTGCTGCTGACCCGCATCGAACGTGGCGAGCTGGCGCTGACGACCCCCGTCGCCGAGGTCATCCCGGAGTTCGCGGCGCGCGGCAAGCAGCGTATCTCCATCGCGCAGATGCTCACCCACACCGCGGGTATGCCTGCCATGCTGCCGCCGATCCCGCCGGAGCTGATGGGCAATCTCGAAGCTGTGGTGGCGGCCACCTGCGCGACGCTTCCGGAATGCTTGCCGGGTACGCGGGTGAACTACAGCGCCATCGTCGCGCATGCCGTGCTCGCCGAGGTCGTGCGCCGCCTCGACGGCAGCCGGCGCTCGTTCCGCCAGATCGCCGCCGAGGACCTGTTCCAACCGCTCGGCATGAAGCAGACGTCGCTCGGCGTCCGCCCCGACCTCGCCAAGCGGTTGGCGCCCGTGGTCGCACGCGACCGCCGACAAGGCCTGTTCGATCCGGCGCAGATCGAGCTGTTCGGGGCGTTGATCGATGCCGAGTCGGAGGTGCCGGCGGGCGGCTACGTGTCGACGGCCGGCGACGTGTATCGCTTCGCCGAGATGCTGCGCCGTGGCGGCGAGCTGGATGGCGTGCGCCTGTTGTCCCCGGCGACGATCGAGCTCATTCAGGTGAACCAGACCGGCGACCGGCCCAACAGCCTGTGGGACTACACCTACGGCTTCCGCGGTTGGGAGCCGTTCCCCGCCTACCTCGGCCTCGGCTTCTTCCTGCGCGGCGATGGGATTCATCCGACACCGTTCGGCACCTTGGCGTCGCCCCGTACCTTCGGCGGTCTCGGTGCAGGCTCGAACGTCTTCTGGATCGATCCGCTGCGCGACATCTCATACGCGTTCCTGTCCAGTGGGTTGATGGAAGATTCCTACAGCGTCGATCGCCACCAGCGCTTGTCGGACTTGGTGCTGGCGGCGTTGGTCGGGGGAACCTAACCCCCTTCCCCGGGGCGGGAAGGGGGAAGCGAGGGACTAAGAACGTTCCCCTCTCCGTTTCGAGACTGTCGATAAACGCGAGGCAGACCCTTCGACAAGCTCAGGGTGAGCGGAATTCTTCTTTGAAATTGAATCCCCAACCGCTCGTGCTGAGCTTGTCGAAGCACTGTTTGCGAGAAAATCGACAGTCTCTTTCGGAGAGGGGCTAGTGCAAGGCTCCGCACCCGCGGCGTTTGAGCTGCGCCGCGGAAAGACGTACCAATGGTCGACGCAACGATGGTCACCGTCATCTGTTACACGATCTACCACTCACCCAACGCGTACCTGGGAGCTCTCCTGGCTGAGCGCGCCCTGGCCGAGCTGCCCGTCGTGGTCGAGCGGCGGCCCATTTGCATCCCCAAGGATCGGGGCGTGAAGGTCGCGGATCTCGTCGGCAGCAAGGAGCCGCCCGCCAAGGGTTCGTATCATCGTGAGGACTGCGTGCGCTGGGCGCGCAAGTACGGCATCGACCTGAACCTGCTCGCGCCGGGGGTGTTCGAAGCGCGCGCGGTGCGCTGGCGACAATCGCCATATGCGCGTGAAGAGCTGCCGGCCCGGGCGTACTACGCGGCGGTCGGTAGCGGCAAGGAAGCGCTCCTCGACCGCGCGCTGTTCCGCGCCGCGTGGGTGGAGGGGCTCGACGTCAACGACGAGGACGTCGTCCGCCGCGCCGCCGCCACTGCCGGACTGGACCCGGATGCGCTGCTCGGCCGCGCGTTGCAGGACGATGCAAAGCATGCACTCGATGGAGCGCTGGCCACGTTCGAAGCCGCCGGCTGCCCGGGCGTGCCGACGTGGATCGTCGAGGGCGAGCGCTTCTGGGGAAAGGACCGCATCGACTGGTTGGTCGAGAAGATTCATGCGGTCGCAACAGCGAGGAGGTGACCCGTGCGTCTCGCCAACAAGATCGCAATCGTGACCGGCGGCGGCTCCGGGCTCGGACGTGCCGGCGCGCTCGCGCTGGCACGTGAGGGGGCGAAGGTCGTCGTCTCCGATATCAACGCCGAGAGCGCTGCGGCCACGGTGGCCGCGATTCAGAGCGCCGGCGGCGAGGCGTGCAGCGTCGCCGCCGACGTGAGCCAACCAGCGGACTGCGAGCGGCTCGTGCGCGCGGCGGTCGAAGCCTACGGCGCGTTGCACATCCTCTACAACAACGCCGGAATCGCGTTGCCGTTCGACGACGGTTTCACCCCGCGCATCGACCCGGCGGTGTGGGACCGTGTGATCCGCACCAACCTGTCGAGCGTCTTCTACTGCGCGCACTACGCCATCCCCGAGATGGCCAACGCGGGCGGCGGTGCGATCATCAACACGGCGTCGTCGATGGCGCACCTGCCGCTCGGCGGACTCGACGGCTACGCCGCGTCGAAGGGTGGTGTTGCGCTACTGACGAAATCGATGGCCGTCGGCTGCGGCATGCTCAACATCCGCGTCAACGCCATCAGCCCCGGCTACGTCGACACGCCGATGAACGCGGTGATCTGGCAGAGCGAGGAAATGAAGGCCGGCTTCGCCAAAGGCCACGCCACCGGGCTGCAGACGCCGGAAGAGATCGCCGACCTGGTGGTCTTCCTCGCATCGGACGAATCACGCAGCCTCACCGGTGCGGTGCTCAACTGCGACCGCGGCTGGACGGCGTTCAAGCAACCGGACCTGCTGCGTTGAGAGATCGAGCAACCGCGGGCACACAGATGTTGGTGTGTCGGGCCAATGAACCCCCTCCTTACCAAGGAGGGGGCTAGGGGGAGGTCGACTGACGCGAGGTTTCAACCTCCCCTGACCCCTCCTTGGAAAGGAGGGGAACCCTCGTCGAGAACGGTTCATCGGTAGTAGCAGGCGCGCCACTTACGGTAATGGCCGCGCCCCACAAGTCAGACGCAGGCGCGAGCGTTGATGACGCCGAGGCGCGGGAAGCCCCGTCGAGCGCACCACGAGAGTCTGTGCTGCCAGCACACTGTCATGCGCACGAGGCCCCGACAGGACATCCAGGTCGATCGGCTCGCTGCAGAGATTCTGCTGGTTCGCCGTGAGCGGTGCGGCATGCGTATGTCCCGCCGCCACGTCGTTCGGATCGAGCAGATGCTGCAGCGCGTTCCGGACCTTGACCACGTTGGCTTCCGCGAGCTGCTGCACGAGCGGGATCTCACGCAGCCGCAGGCGTGGGGCAAGGACCTCGAGTGCGCTCAGGCCGGCAGGCGTGCACGCCGGCAGATTCGGATCCGCGTTGTTGACGCAGACTACAACCGCGAATCGGCATCGGCCAGGCTGCGTGTCTTGATCGCACCCCGGGTCGCCGTCCGTGCAAACCTGGTTCGCGCTCGGCAACACGTAGCGGTCTCGCGCATTGTCCGGGTTGGCGACGTACCATTCCACGGCGCAGCCACGCGCATCACGCGCCGGCCTCCTTCGGCTCCCGCGAATCAGCGCGCCGGAGTACCGGCAGTCGGCCGGGCACGCGTCGCCCGCTGACGTATTGGCATCGTCGCACTGTTCGCCCGTGCTGACGACACCATTCCCGCAGCCGGTGACGGCACAATTGCTGTCGCAACCGTCGCCATCGACGGTGTTGCCGTCGTCACACTGCTCGCCGGGTGTAACCCGCCCGTTGCCACAGGAGATAGTGCAGTCGGAGTCGCAGCCATCGCCGTCCGCGACGTTGCCGTCGTCGCACTGCTCGCCCGCCGTAACGACGCCGTTGCCGCATCCGGTCGGCGTGCAGTTCGCGTCGCAGCCATCGCCATTGCGGTTGTCGCCGTCGTCACACTGCTCGCCTGTGTCGACCACACCGTTGCCGCACCGCAGCGGCGGAATCGGCAATCGATCGAAGAAGACGTCGGGATCGGGGCGCCCGCCAGGGTAGGCAGCGGACACCACGAGGTTCCGGTTATCTCCCCAGGCATACGCGAAGTCGGTCGCCAATGGCGCGACGGCAATGTACTCGCCCATATAGCAAGGATCGACGACGGGATCGAAGTTGCCCGTCGCGGTGGGCTGCCCGGAGATCGGCGGGACGCCGAAGCTGACGTCGGTGACCCGCGCGAGCGGACCGAGCGTACTGCCGCCGTCCGTCGAGTACGTTGTGTACACATCGATGTTGAAGTTGGATACCGGGTCGTTCCGCCGGTCGTACCACATCACCGCGACGGTTCCGTACCCACCCACCTCGACAAATGGCTCAAACTGATCGGTCGTCGTATCCCCACTGATCTGGACTTCCGGCTGCCACGTGGAACCACCATCGATCGAGTAGGTGAAGAAGACATCGCTGTTGTCAGTAGCTCCGGGCGGGTCCCCTGCCCAGACGACGTAGATGTTTCCGGTGAACGGTCCACCGGTCGTATCCACGGCCATCCAGACTTGCGCCACCATCCGGATGTTGCCGTTGAGGGTCGGGCGATTGAATTGGCCACAGGGCACGATGCGATCCGTACCTGGCACGCGGAACGGCATCGCGTTGACCTGTACGGGGAGGTCCCAGGTGTCTCCGCCATCGACTGAACGGCGGAATCGAATGGCGTCGCCAAAGTAGTTGGACCACGCGACGTATACCTCTCCGGCCGGTCCGACATTCACGTGGCACCCAAACCCATAGAAATCGGGCGCCGTAGAAATGACCTGATCGTTGATGAATGACTGGCCGCCGTCGGTCGAGCGCGCAAAACGAATCTGCGCCGCGCTTGGTGTCCCGTAGAAATAATTGACGAAGCGCGTCCAGCAGACGTAGAGCGACCCGTCGCGCGGACCGCCGCTATTGTCGACCGTCATCCAGGGCTTGTCTTGCAGATCACCGGCTTGCAGGCTGTGGCTGACCCTCCCCGTCTCCTGGAAGCTCTGGCATTGATTCGTGGACGTCGACACCCCGATGGCAGACTTGCCGTCGACGACCGTCAGATCGGCATCATAGAAGGTGCCCGTCGCCCGGTGCACCGCCAGCACCTGGTCGCCGAAGTGGTTGGGCCCGACTCCGCCCTGGTGCATCCAAGTCTGTCCCCCGTCTGTTGAACGTGCGATCGCCGAGATCCCACCCCCACCCGAGTCGTTGTAGCCGGCGCAGACGGTCGAACCGGAAGCCGCGAGTGTGGTTTCACTTTGGGTGGTTCGCTCCGGCGCGTCGAGCGCAGCGTTGATGCGAATATCCGCGCCGGGTGTGGCTGCGAACGGGGCTGAGACCCCGGCCGGGCGTAGCGCGCGGGGTGCTCCCACTTCGGTCCTTCCACTCAAGTACTCCGCCAGCGCGGCCGCTCCTCCGGACGGAGCGTAGGGATGATGGGCGGCGGGCGCGTCAGCAGCGCCGCTTACCACGGAGGAGGACAAGAGGCCAAGCGCCACCAGCGTACTCCGCGCGCTAAAGAGCTTTGACATGGTGGCCCCATTTCTTTGCGCAAGCTGATGCGACTCCGTCAACGCGAATCAACTTGCCATGCTGCGTGTAATCCATTTCCACCCACTCCGTCAACCAAGTCAACTGTACTGAAACGACCACGAGACCAGTGCTCTGGTGCTGCAGCCTTCGGCTGTCCAGTGCCGAGAAACACCGTCGAGGCCGAGTCGGCTCGCTGCGCCCACTACGGTGCGGCGTCTGGGCCGTCCTGGTTCCAAATCAGCGCGACATCGGATAGGACACCCGTATGCGCCCCTTCGAACACTTCGACCAACGCATCGCCGACGGGTTGATCAAGGCGAATGACGCGCTCACCGGCCTTCCCAAATTCCTGGGGGCGAAGATCGTCAAGGTCACGCCCGGGCAGCTCACGGCAACGCTGGAGGTGCGCGACGAGCTGATCACGC